>JAAVHJ010000045.1 GCA_014799805.1 Ruminococcus sp. | reverse complement strand
TGTTTTAAGAACAACAGTTCGTATCATATTTTTTTCTCTATATTTCTATACTTTTTGTTATTGTGATACGAAAGATACGAAAGATACGAAACTATGTTAAGGGGATATTTTCGTATCAGGTTCGTATCAGATTTCGTATCAGATTTTCCAGTATGTAAAAAAGCCATCAACATGATTGACGGCTTTGTTAAAAATATTTAACAGATTATTTTGGCATTGCAGATGCCATTAGTGAACCATCTGTCAAACGACAAATGTAAAATCCTCTGTCTCTTTTTTCTTCGGCTTTTCCCTCTTTAGTAAGTCCTGTGACAACTCCGGCAGGAAATTCAAGTCCGATTCCACGACCATGTAAATCAGTAAGTGCTTTATCAATATATTTCTTCGGTCTGCTTCCTAAAAAATCTTCTCCGCAGAAATCAATAATTTCAGTTCTGAAACGCTTGTAGGAAATTGGAATTTTCTTATTAGGTTCTGACAATGCAGTGATAACATCAATAATCACCTGAATATTGTCACTTTCATCTTGCTTTTCGTCAGCAATGTCAATCAACTTCTTTCCAGTACGAGCAGATTTTGTCAAATCATCCTCTGTCAGGTCGCTGAATCCATCCCATTCAAAGCGTGCTGTTTTGTTTTCGCCTTGATTGATAATCTTGTAGCATACAGATTTGGCTTTCATCTGATAGTTGGATTTGGTCTGGATGATAATACGGCGGTCTGAATCAGCTCCGAAAGAACGGATGCAGAGGGCAGAACGGGCGGAATCAATCAAGGCTGTACTTCCGGAAACCGCATTGTTGGCATTCTCTGTCTGTGGCATCTTATTCACATGAGCGACAACCAAAATTGCACAATGATATTCTTTGGCAAGTACAGTCAGAACATTGGTGACACCTCTGACATCATTTGCCTTGTTCATATTCTTGTCGTCACCTATATAGACACTCCACGGGTCAATAATAACCAGTTTAGGGTAAATTTCTTCCAAAAGGTCAGCTAACGCCTGAATCCTTGCAGTATCGACTTTATTCTGTGGCAGGAGAAAGCTATCCGTATCCAGGTCTTTTCTGGTTTTCGGCGTTTTCAGAACATAGCAGTTATCGGGATTTCCTCCGGCTTCTTTCATCCGGTTCAGGATAACACTTTCATTGTCTTCTGCTGAAATGAACAGTACTCTTTCTGGTTTTGTTGCAGTCTGCTGATTCCCATATCGAGGGAGCGTGCGTCCTGTTGTAATATCAGATGCAATGCCGACAGTCGCAAAGGATTTGCCTGTTCCGCCGGCAGCATACATAATCGTGATTTCTCCGATGGGAATGTAGGGATTCCACAAAAATTCCTGTGTTTCAGGTTTTACCTTTGATAATTGGATAGCTGAATACTTGATTTTCTGCTTTGGAAATACTTCTGCATTATCATGCATCAGTTCTTCAAAGTCGCTGATATCCACATAGTTTTCTGTTTTCTGGATTGCATCCAGTAATCGTTCTATCGTCTGCTCTTGTCCAAGAGCTTCTGCAATGTCGCTGATATCGCCTTTTTCGGGACATTCATTCCAGATGCTCTTAGCTGAGATGATTTTGACAGACCTTGTAATTCTGCTGACATTCTTAGCAACTGTTTCCCCGTAAGTTTCCCCGGTCTTGTCGTTGTCGGTCAGAATGATGATATCGTGTCCCTGCAAGCCGTCATTGTACAGTTCCTCATGCCATTGCCTGGATTGTCCGCCATTTGGGAGTGAAGTTGCCAGGATTTCCATGTTGGCAAGGGTTTCCACATCCTTTTCACCCTCCACAATGATGACAGGGACGTCCGTATTGTTTTTATTGTTGTGTAAGGTATCGGCATTGTAGAGAGGAGCTTTCTGTCCATCTAGTCCGGCTTTCGTGAGGAATCTTCCTGTTTGGGGGTTGAACAGATACCAGACAGCGTTCTTTGTGCCGTCGGAGAACTTGTTGACAACTTTCTTGCCGAAGATACTGCCATCAGTGTTTCTGTAGGTGTGTGTACGTTCACTGATTTTCTGTCTGTTGGATGTATTATTTTCCAACTCATTCATAATTTCCATAAAATAGCTCTTTCTGGGTGCAAAAAAACTGCAACCCTTTGAATTTTTTAAATTTCCAAAGAATTGCAGTTAAAATACTCTTGACAAACAGCCCTGAATATGCTATAATAGGACTTGACATTTAAAGCTTATTATGATATAATAAGTCTAATGAGTATCAAAGACTGCGTTTCTTTGGTTCTCTGCTGGTAGAACATTCCCAGTGTTCTATCAGCTCTTTTAATTATAACATATTTTGCAAAGTTTGTCAATCGTATTTTTGAAAATTTCATACCGCAATCCGACTCAAAATCAAATTACAAACATCATATTAAAAAATGTCCTGAATTTATCTCAGAACATTTTTCTTTTTTACCTATCAATTCACTATAAGGCAGTCCGTCAATCCGCAGACTGACAGATAGACATGACATAGTATTTGATATATTAGTATTTTATTGTGACGCAAAAACCACATTTGGAAAGTTCTTTTCCAAGCGGTGATTTTTCATTTTATTCTTTTATCAGGCTTGCAACAGCCTTGTTATTTTTTATATACTCATTACATTATCAGTCCACAGCTCGCATTGATTCATAACAGTAGTAATTGCATCCTCCATTCCCTCCGGTGGATAGCGATGGTCTTTCAGGAGCTTGCGTATCATCATACGCATTTTTGCTCTTGCACTGTTACGTTTCTGCCAGTCGATTGTACAGTTTTTGCGGAGTTTGTCCGTAAGTTCCTTTGTTATTGCAATAAGTTCAGTGTTTTCATAAAAATCCTTGATAGCCTGTGGTTTGGTGAGTGCGTCATAAAATGCAAGTTCATCAGCTGTCAGACCAAGTTTTTCACCTGTTTTTTGTGCCTCTTTGATTTGCTTTGCAAGGTTCAGCATTTCCTGAATGACTTCTTCATTTGTCAGCATACCATTCAGATAGCGGTTCATAGCATTTTGCATGATTTCACTGAATTTTTCCGCCTTGACAAGATTTGTCCGCTTGTAAATATGTACCTGCTCTGCAATCAGACGTTTCAACAGCTCAACAGCAAGATTTTTTTCTTTCATTCGGGAAATTTCCTCAAGAAATTTTGAGTCGAATAATGAAAAATCCTGCTCCTTATCAGAAAAAAGATTAATAACGCCATCACTTTTTATACTCTGTTTCAGAAGTTCATGAATCTTTGCATTGATTTCAGAAAGTGATAGTTTCTTATTGCCATTCCCTGATTCAGAATACGTATCAGCAGAACACGGACAGCCTCAAAAAAAGCGGATTCTTCACGTTCTGCCTGTTCTGCTATCGAAGAACAAAGTGACAATGCCTGTTTCAATAGCAATGCCTCTCTGGTATAACTTTCTCTATCTTTTTCACGGTTTCTGTCCATAAGGAAATTGACCGCACCTGTAATAGCCCGTCCTGCTGTCAGTTCATTTCCGCCGAAAAATGCAGAGTAGTCATAATGATGAAGTAAATCACGGCATATCTGTAATTTTTCCTGAAATTTAGGATAAGCAACCTTTGAAATATCCGTATTTCCGTAATTACTACGGTCACGGACGGTGTAATCATTCATAGCCTGTTTCAATGCACTTGCAATTCCCACATAATCGACAATAAGTCCGCCCTCCTTGTCACGGAACACACGGTTTACCCTTGCAATCGCCTGCATAAGATTATAGCCCATCATCGGTTTGTATACGTACATTGTCGCAAGGGACGGAACATCAAAACCGGTCAGCCACATATCTACAACAATGACCATTTTAAGTGGACTTTCATTGTCCTTGAATTTCTTTGCAAGTTCTTCTTTATGACGTTTACTGCCGATAATTTCGTACCATTTCTCAGGGTCTTTGTTGGATGATGTCATAACAACAGCGACTTTCTCCGTCCAGTTCGGGCGGATTTCCAGAATATTCCTGTAAATTTTCATAGCAATTGGTCTTGAATATGCAACAATCATTGCTTTTCCAGTAAGCAGATTTTCACGGTAATTTTCGTAATGTTTAAGAATATCATCAACAAGGGATTTTATCGTATCATCATGACCGAGAATCTCTTCCATCTGTCCGAGTTCACGCTTACTCTGTTCGATTACCGCAGAATCAGCATTTATTGCCATAATATCATATTCTTTATCAATCAGTTTTAACGTTTTTTCGTCAAGTTTCAGTTTCATGACACGGCTTTCATAGTAAATAGGGCGTGTTGCCCCGTCCTTAACTGCTTGTGTCATATCATAAATATCTATGTAATCGCCGAAAACTTCACGGGTGTTTCTGTCCTCCGTAGAAATTGGCGTACCTGTAAAGCCTATATATGTAGCATTCGGGAGTGTGTCACGGATAATTCTTGCTGTTCCGATAATTTTCTTTGCGACAAGCTCTCCGTCCTCATTATTCGTCATTTTGATTTTTTCAGTCAATCCGTACTGTCCACGGTGTGCTTCATCAGCCATAACAATAATATTTCTACGTTCAGACAATGGCTCGCTTGATTCCTCAAATTTCTGCATTGTTGTAAAAATAATACCATTTGCTTTTCTGCCATCAAGAAGTGATTTCAGATGCTCACGGCTTTCAGCATGGATAGCCTCCTGACGTAAAAAATCCCTGCATTTCGCAAATTGTGTATACAATTGGTCATCAAGGTCATTTCTGTCCGTAATTACAATGATTGTCGGGCTTTCAAGTTCGGACTGTAGCAGATGTGCATAGAACACCATTGACAGCGATTTTCCAGACCCCTGCGTATGCCAGAACACACCGCCTTTTCCATCCGTTATAACAGCTTTTTTCGTGGATTCTATAGCTTTTTTTACAGCGAAATACTGATGATACCCTGCTAAAATCTTGAACTGCTGTAAACCCTCATTTGAAAATAAAATAAAATTTTTAAGTATATCAAGCAGACGGTCTCTTTGAAAAATTTCCTCAAAGAACGTATCGAACTGGGCATATTGTGTATTTTCATAACTGCCGTCTTTGGTTTTCCAGTCCATGAACCTGTCCTCGCCTGAAGTAATCGTACCTGCCTTGCTGTCGGATAAATCGCTCATAACGCAGATTGCGTTATAAATAAACATCGACGGTATAGCGTGCATATAGTTTCTGATTTGCGTATAGGCTTCGGAAGCATCGGTTTCCTCACGGGAAGGCGATTTCAACTCCATAAGCACAACAGGCAAGCCGTTAAGGAAAATCAGAATATCAGGTCGTTTTTCCTCATTTTCAATAAAAGTCCACTGATTAGCAATAATAAATGAGTTATTCCCAGTGTTGATATAATCCACAAGATAGCAGATTGCAGAACGTTCCTCGTCATGTTCGGTGTAGCGGACTTCAATTCCGTTCTGGAGATAGTCCATAAAGACGGCGTTTTTCTGTACAAGTTCACCGTTTTCAAAGTTAGTCAGCTTGTACAGAGCCTCATTTATTGCATCTTCGGGGAGCGTGGGATTCAGCCGATAAATTGCGTCTGTCAGCTCGTCCATATACAGCGGATTTTTATAATCACGGTCAATATCATATCCGCATATATGAGTATATTTCATTTCCTCAAAAAGTTGTATTACGGCTTTTTCATAGTCAGCTTCTGTGTAGGGCATTTATCTGCCTCCTTTTTATATATCAATATTCAGTATTTTTTTCAAAATTCCAGTAACTATAGTTATTAATTCTATAATAAGTGCAAACGCCATTGAACCAATTATTGATTTAGAATCTTCATCAAAAATAAACTTACTTAAAACGAAATATGATATTGCTAAAATAATCAAAAATAAAATTCCTAAAAAAGTATAATATTTATATCTTCTTTTATTAATTTCAGTATGCAGTGAGTTATAATCTGCCTCATCTTTTAGCTTGTTTCTTATTGAAACTATATTTTTTTTCCAATCTTCATCTAAAAATTTTTGTTCATTATTAGAAGGATGAATATTTAAATCTGTAAGTTTACCAGTATGTCCTCCTGTATTTGAGTTGGTTAAGGATTTATTGATTTTAGTATCAAGTTTATGTAATACAAGTGAGATAAATGTATCTCCAACTTTCAATTTAATTTTTGTATCTGTTGAATTTTGTAAAGAAATCATCAAATGTCCACAATAAGAAGGTCCAATCATAGTTGAGGAAAAAATAACCCCTTTTGACACAATACCAACTTTGGCATGAAAAGTACCACCTAATTTATTATTTAAAGCAATAACTTCTTCTGTATATATAATAGTTGTAGAATGAGGTTCTAATGTAAGTATTCCAGATTTACATGCTGGTTTAGCATTATTGTAGCCATTTCCAGTGTTTTTTGGAATTAATGTCCATGCTTTATCACTGATGGTAAAATTAATTGAATTTTCTTTGATATTATCTCTTTTAAAAGGAACAATATTTATTCCCTTTCCAATTTGTTTTTCAATGTTTACTTTACTTAACATAGTATCATCTCCTATATCTTAATTGCCGATACGTCTATTTCGCCGTTCATCAGCTTTGGGAGAAGAACATCACGGAGGGTAGCAAGGTGGCGATTTTCATATTCTAATGCTCTTTGTTGCTCAAATAATGTTTCACAAAACTGTCTAAATACTGATAATGTATCAGAATCAGGTATAACGGCACTAAAATTCTTCATAGTGCTACCTGATACTTCCTTGAAAGTCGAACCAGAAGCTACATTTTCAATTGCTGATAGGTTCTCTTTCAGAAAATAATAGATGTATGCTGTTCCTATATTCTCAAATGGAACAATGGATTTGAAACCTTGATTGGTGCTTACATCACCATCGGCAATAGCAATATAACCAATAGGCGCACGAGAGCTAAATAGTACTGTTCCTTTAGGCATAAGAGTTGCACTACTCTTTGCAAGCCCTAAATCAGTAATATCGGTTTCACCGTGAATGATAAACTTTGATTTGTTGTTAGACAGGTCTTTCGGGGTAATCCACGCTATTCCGCTATCTGTATAGTATTCCTCAACTTTTTTTGATGGAGTACCACCACCAACAACATTACCTAAATCAGAAATAGTGCCTATTTTCCATTCGGAATTAGCATTTGTAATGAATAAATCGGTAAATATTGCCTGTGCCTGCTCCTCAAGGTTTTTGTTTATACGGTTGTTGAGCTCTATTTTGTCATCAATTACAGAAAGAATAGCAGATATTTGTTTCTGAATAGTAAGAGGAGGAAGATAAATTTCCATTCGTTTAACTATCCAACCTGAAAGTCCTCCTCGTGTACTTGTTCCATCAGATAATTGTCTTAATTCTTCATATCTACTACTCAAATTATAAAACAGATATTTTGAGTCAATAATATCAGTATTTGCATCAAATACAATAACAGACTGATTTACATATGTATCTATTGCAAGATAACTCGCTTGTCCCCTTGTATAACCTTGACCTGCTGATGCAACAACTGTATTCCCTTTATAAGCCTTTTTTGTAGATGATTTTTTTACGCCTAATTCAGTTATTTTACGTTCTGTATTATAAATAAATCTATTTCCAGTTTCGCCTGATGATAGCCAATTTATTGTTCCATTCCAATATTCAGCGTGTTTTGTTGAGGGTGTGCCACCACTATATATTTTTCTACATACCTCATCAAATGTATATTTATTCCGTTCAAATGTCATACCCAATCGCCCCCAACTTATCTCTAATTTCGTTCTCAAGCTCATGTGACTTTTTAAACATTTCCGAAAGCTCCGAAGTCAGACGATTCATTTTGTCGTCGAAAGGCTCGCCGTCATCTTCCTGCTCCTCGATACCAACGTAACGACCAGGAGTTAAAATATAATCCTGTTTTGCGATTTCCTCAGTAGTCGCAACGGCACAGAAACCTTTGACTTCCTCAAACGTGCCGTTCTGAAAAGCACTGAACGTATCAGCGAGTTTCTGAATATCATCATCTGTGAAGTCACGGTGCTTACGGTCTATCATGTAGCCCATTTTTCGGGCATCAATAAATAAAGTCTTGCCTTTTTGCTTTTTGTTTTTGCTGATAAACCAGAGCGTGACGGGAATTGTTACCGAATAGAAAAGCTGTGTCGGCAGTGCTACGATGCCTTCAATTAAATCAGCTTCAATAATATTTTTGCGGATTTCACCCTCACCGCCCGACTGTGTAGACAATGCACCGTTAGCAAGCACAAGCCCGATTTTCCCGTTTGGTGCGAGGTGGTGTATCATGTGCTGAATCCACGCATAGTTGGCATTACCAGCAGGCGGAGTGCCGTATCTCCAGCGAATATCGTCTTTGAGTTTATCCTGTCCCCAATTGGAAAGGTTGAACGGCGGATTTGCCATGATAAAATCAGCCTTTAAAGATTTATGTAAATCATTGAAAAAAGTATCTGCATGATACTGTCCGAAATTTGCTTCAATACCACGGATAGCCATATTCATTTTCGCCATTTTCCATGTATCAGCGTTGGATTCCTGCCCATAGACCGAAATTTTCTGTCTGTTTCCCTGATGAGCCTCTACAAATTCAGCAGAATGCACGAACATACCACCCGAACCGCAGCAAGGGTCATACACACGGCAGTTTTCAAAAGGCTGTAAAATTGCAACAATAGTCTTTACTATGCTTTCCGGCGTGTAGAACTCACCGCCCTTGACACCCTCATAAGCTGCAAACTGTTTGATGCAATACTGATAAGTCGTACCCAAAATATCACGGTTTGCATCCTTCATATCCATATTGGTGAACAGGTCAACAACATCACCGAGAACCCTTTTATCAAGGTCAGGGCTTGCGTAATTTTTAGGGAGAACGTTTTTCAGAGTCTTGTTTTCTTCCTCAATTGCACGCATTGCGTCATCAATCACCTGTCCGATTTCTGGTGTATGAGCTGCCACAGAAATCACTTTCCAGCGTGCTTTTTCGGGTACGAAGAAAATATTTTCCATCATGTAAGCATCGGGTTCATTTTCGAAACCGTCACCCTCAGCCACAAGTTCATGATAGCGTTCTTCAAATGCATTTGATATGTAACGCAGGAAAATAAGTCCCACAATAACTTTTCTGTATTCAGCGGCAGGGATATGACCCCACAGAACGCAGGCAGCGTCCCAAATTTGCTTTTCAAAGCCAGCACTGGCATTATTTTTTTTATCCATCTTCAATACTCCATACGTCTAAAATATACTTTTATTATACCAAATACTACACAACAAGTCAATGATTTTTTTATCTTTTTCAGCATTTTTTCACCAATAAATATAAAAAAGCCCATTCTATAAAACGGGAGCAGGCTTCAATTCTTTATAAACAGCTCCACACGCATTCCTGCCGATTGCCTGTGCTTCATAACTTTGCCAGTTCCAATGTAACGTTATGTACAACTGGCGTTTCCGCCGTTCAGAACGGCTTTCATCTTGATATTATTGTATCATATTTTCATGGATTTGTCAGCAGTCTGAGAAAAATCTATATCTGGATAGCCTTAGACAGTTCTGTGTTTGTATGTCCGAAAAAAAGGTGCTTAAGTAAAAAAGAAAGATTGCTTCAACCCATTTCTTTTGATGGATTGTTATAATCATTTAGGGGGTATGAGAAATATTCTTTCAGTTTTTTTAGAAACAGTTCCACAATAGGTGAAAAAATCTGATATTTTTTCCAGATAATGTACATCTTTGTTTTTAAAAGAGGTACAATAGGACAAAAGCAGAGTTCACTTTCTTCACTTGTATTCACCAGATTCTCAAAAGTCAGAAGATACCCCAGTCCCTCACGAACGAATACTGAACCATTAAATGCCAGATTGAATGTCCCTGCAATATTGAGCTTTTCTGTATTTTCACCGCACCAACGTGGAAAATCTGCTTTGATAGACTGCTCAGACACAAACAGTGGCAGTCCATATATGTCATCAAATGTTAGTTCCGATTTTTTTGCAAGATGACTGTCACGGCGCATGACCACACCCCATTTATCGCTTTCTGGCACAGGCAGATAATTGTATTTTGACAAATTTGGTGGCTCAACAATTACCGCAAGGTCTAGCAAACCATGGTCAAGACGCTCTGCAACAGCCTCTGTATCACCACTGAAAATGTGAAAAATGAAGTTTGGATATTTTTCTTTAAATAATTTTATGGTACGAGCAAGATATTTGATTTGGATACTTTCCGCACAGCCGATTCGTATTTCTCCCCCTGTGATACTGTCAAGCGAATTAAATTCTTCAGTAGTTTTGTCAACCATTTCAAGAATATCTCTGGCTCGCTTTTTTAAGAGTATTCCCTCATCATTCAGACGCATATTTTTATTTGTTCGGATAAACAGGGGATGTCCGAGTTCTTCTTCTAGCTTTTTTATTTCCTTTGACAATGCTGGCTGTGAAATATGCAGTTGCTCTGCTGCTTTGGTCATGTTTTCTTCTCTTGCAATTTCCATAAAATAACGTAATACTCTGATTTCCATAGGTTACCTCCAGATGATATATCTATTATTATATCATATTTTGTCATTCCTGTAAAGAATAACAAGCAATTACAAATAGATATTTTACATTTTTAAAAATTTGTGGTATACTGGAATTACAGAACATGGAGGTGAAGAAATGGCACTGGCAACTGATAGAATAGCTGTTATGACTGAAAATCTGAAAGACGCAGGTCTTAATGGAAATGAAGTGGCACAATGTCTGAAAATGCTTGATGAACGTGAAATTTCAGCATTACAGAAATTTCTTTCTGACTATCGAAAAAAACTTCTTGATAGTATACATACGTACGATAATCAGATTGACTGCCTTGACTATTTCACATACACACTTAAAAAATCTTTGGAGGTAACGTAATATGGAAAATAAGGAACTCACGTTAACTGAGGAATGGGACAAAACATTCCCGAAAAGCAACAAAGTGAATCATAAAAAAATCACATTTCACAATCGTTATGGCATCACGCTTGTGGCAGATTTGTATGAGCCGAAGAACACGGAAGGAAAACTTCCAGCTATTACTATATGTGGCCCATTCGGGGCAGTCAAGGAGCAGTCATCAGGCTTGTATGCGCAAACAATGGCAGAATATGGTTTCCTGACAATTGCTTTTGACCCTTCATTTACAGGCGAAAGCGGTGGTTTGCCCCATTATGTAGCTTCCCCCGACATCAATACAGAGGATTTTTCCGCAGCAGTTGATTTTCTTTCTGTGCAGGACAATGTTGACCCTGAACGTATCGGTATTCTTGGAATATGCGGCTGGGGTGGAATGGCAATTAACGCTGCCGCTATTGATACAAGAATCAAGGCAACTGTTGCATCCACCATGTATGACATGACTCGTGTGAATGCAAAAGGCTATTTTGATGCAATGGATGCAGATGCCCGTTATGAGCAACGCAAAGCTCTGAATGCGCAGAGGACAGAAGACTACAAAAACGGCAGCTATCAGCTTGGCGGTGGTGTTGTAGACCCACTTCCCGAAGATGCACCTTTCTATGTAAAGGACTATTATGACTACTATAAGACCGAGCGTGGTTATCACAAGCGCTCACTGAACTCCAATGGCGGTTGGAATACAACTTCTGCCCTTTCATTCATGAATATGCCAATTCTTTCCTACAGTGATGAAATCCGTAGTGCTGTATTGATAATTCATGGAGAAAAAGCACATTCCCGTTATTTCAGTGAGGATGCTTTCAAGAATCTCAAGGGCGATAATAAGGAACTGCTGATAATCCCGGGTGCTGTGCATACTGATTTGTATGACCATATGGATGTGATTCCATTTGATAAACTGGAGCGTTTCTTCCATGAAAATCTGAAATAATCAGAAATTCAAAGGAGAAAGTTATGAAAAAATTGGTACTTTCGGTATTAACTGCATTGACCACATTAACAGGAGCGTTTGGTATTAATAGTTGTGACAAAACCACAGATAGTACTGTTGCTTTGTCACAAGCCACAGTTATTTCAGATACTTCACATCAGAAATTTACAATTCAGGATTTGAATAATTTGCAGGATTTTCTTCATTCCAGACCAAAAAAAGAAGATTTAAGCAATAAAAATTACGATTTGGACAATGATGGTAAATGGACTGTATTTGATTTGTGTCTGATGAAACAGAAAATTATTGCAACTCTTGCACATGATTTAGATACGCTTGTAGTTTATTTTTCAAGAACAGGTACTACAGAAGTGATTGCAGACTATATCATTGATATTACAGGTGCAGACGTTTTTGAAATTGAGGCGGCTGTTCCATATACTGACAAAGATATTCAATACTCTGATTCGTCATGCCGTGCCAATCGTGAACAGAATGACAAGACTGTCCGTCCGGAAATTGCGAACACACTTGAAAATATTGAGAAATATGACACAATATTTTTAGGATATCCGATTTGGTGGGGAGAAGAACCACGTATTATAGATACATTTCTGGAAAGTTATGATTTTTCAGATGCAACAGTTATTCCATTCTGCACTTCTCACAGCAGTGGCATGAGTAACAGTGAGAATAACATCAGAAATCTTGGTGTGGAATATGGAAAGTTACTTTCGGGAAAGCGATTTTCGGCTTCCTCAACAGAAAAAGATGTTTCAGAATGGCTTGATACTCTGCCTGTACCAGAAAAGGAGACAGAAATCAAAATGAATATTGAAGTAAATGGACATATGCTTGCGGCAACTCTTGCAGATAATTCTTCCGCCAAGGCATTTGCAGAACTGATAAAGTCCGAACCGCTGACGATTGAAATGAATGATTACGGTGATTTTGAAAAAGTCGGCAGACTGCCGCAGAACCTGCCAAAATCTGATGAATATATTTCAACGGAAGTCGGCGATATCATGCTGTATCAGGGAAATCAGATGACAATTTTTTATGATACAAATGCTTGGTCATATACAAAACTCGGTAAAATTGACAATGTCACGCAGGCAGAATTAAAGGAAATTTTTGGAACAGATGATGTGTCAGTTACATTTTCTTTTGAAAGAAAAGCAGGGATATTCGATATGAAGAGTAAAACTGTTATGCTGAACAGCGGTTATGAAATGCCAATTCTCGGACTTGGCACATATAGTCTGCTTGATGATACCTGTGTCAATTCTGTTGTTGCTGAACTGCAAAGTGGTGGCAGACTTATTGATACAGCGTATATGTATCATAATGAGAAATCTGTCGGTGAAGGTATCAAGCAGTCTGGTGTTCCAAGGGAAGAAATTTTTGTAGAAACAAAACTTTATCCAAATCAATATGCGGATGCAGCAAATGCGATTGATGAGGCACTTAAAAAACTTGATGTGGATTACATTGACCTTATGCTGTTGCACCACCCCGGAACGAATGATGTAGAAGCTTATAAGGCTATGGAACAGGCTGTGGCTGACGGAAAAATACATTCTATCGGACTTTCAAACTGGTATATGGAAGAATTAGAAAGTTTTCTTCCACAAATTACAATCATGCCTGCTATTGTTCAGAATGAGATACACCCATACTATCAAGAAATTGAAGTAATACCATATATTCAGTCTCTCGGTATTGTTGTACAAGGCTGGTATCCGCTCGGAGGCAGAGGATATACAGCCGAACTTCTCGGTGATGAAACAATTAAAAAAATTGCGGAAAATCATAGAGTATCTTCAGCACAAGTCATTCTTCGCTGGAATTTGCAAAAGAATGTAATTGTAATTCCCGGTTCAAGCAATCCTGAACATATTAAAGAAAATCTGGATATTTTTGGATTTGAATTATCTGATGATGAAATGGAACAGATTAAGGCTCTCAATCGTAATGAAAAACATGATTGGTATTAACTATGAACATATCTCTATATTCCACATGATGACTTATATTGAATAATACAAAAGGAGGCTGTTGCACTAAAATAGATGGTGCAACAGCCTATTTTGCATTGCTTTTTCTTAAATTAACGTGAGTTCGAGCGAAAACTTAAAAGGATGGAGCAGACGGATAGACCACGGCAACAGGCTTTACAATATTGTTGATAGAAATTTGTAGATTGTTTCCTGTAAAGGACATTATGAAGCGTAAAAAAAGAGGGCGGGACCGTCCTCTTTTTTTTATAAATTACAACAACTTATTATTATGTTATTTTACAGTGTTTTCATAATTATATTGTTCCGTATGTGAAGTCACACTTTCATTGAACAGGCTATCAATGTCCAGATACCCCTTAAATTTGAAGAATACAGAAATGAAATTGATATATCGTATTCGCTTTCAGAACTCTTTTCACAAAGCTGTCCAGAACTTAAATCGACAGAACAAGTACCATCTGGAAGATTCTGTATATCAGAATAGTGGTAATAGAAATAATATGTTTCGTCACCTTGTACTTTATCGGAAGAACTACTTCCTTTCTTTAGAGCGTTGATATTTGCAGTATATTTGTAAACAAGATATAAATCGTTGTAAGGGTTGGGTGTAAAGCCTTCTTTTCCAGTCAGGAAGTAATATCCGAGAAATTCTGGTTCCTGTATCGCAATTGTCCCCTGCCAGTCTGGAATATTTGTTAGTCCTGCACTGTAGCTGATGAAACTGTCGTATGCTTGGTTCTGCATTTTTTCTTTCATATCGTCTGGAATTTCGTCAAGTGTGGTGACATAGGAAGTCAAGCCCTCAACAGTATATTCTTTTTCTTCTACTGTTGGAATTTTTCCAAATTGTGGACACATATCCAAGCCGTCAACAGTTACTTTTATAGTATCGCCGTTTTTCAAGCCGGATGTTTTGTCAGCATCATAGATAAGATAAGGGTCTTCTCCACTTTCATCAATGGAAACCTTTCCGAACGGAGCAATTCCTCTAAAAGTGACAGTGATTCCCTCAAATGGGTCAAATTCTTTTGCTGGTTCAAGTCCTTCAATTGTGTAAGTTGTATCTTCATGAACGAAACTGACAGGATATTTTTCTTTCAGGGAATCTTCTCTGGCAATTTCCCAGTGGTAAGTAATTTTGTTGCCGTTGGAAAGTCCGTTTGTTTTGTCAAGACTGCCATTAAGAGATTCATCAAGAATGATTTCTACACCAAGAAGCTCCATTTCGGAAATTTCGCCTTTCAATCCGAAGGCAGAGGGATTTTCAGAAATCATCTTTTCCATATCGAAACTGCTGGAAGCAGTCCCGACTGTTTCATAACCATCATAATTTACAGTCAGATAGTCATTTAAATTGATTTTTGTTCTGCCACAGCCTGTCAGTACAAGGCAAAGGCTGAAAATTCCGGTGATAATGCTATATTTTTTCATGATATATTTCCCTTTCTGGTTATACCTGATTATTATTTGGATTCTGGTTTCTTATTTTTGCACCGCAGTTTGCACAAACGATTGACTGTTCAGCATAGGGAGAGCCACATTTACGGCAATATCCAGCAGGCTGGACAATATAGATTCTGTTACTGTCTGCCTTACGTTCTGCCTGAAGAATTTTTTCTTCCTGTGCCGTAATATCCCATTGATAGACAAGTGGCTTTTTCAGGATGAGCTTTACAATATCTGCAAAGATGAAGAAATAGCCTGTATATAAAGCAAATCCCTGTACAATCAGCCAAATATACCAGCCAAGATATAGAATTGTCGGGAAAGACAGCAAATTTTTCATAAACGACTTTTGCCGCAGTCCCTGTGTATGCAGAAAACCGCTGACAATTGCTCCGAACACTAGCCCCATCACTAGCGTTGTTCCTATGGAGTACAGAATTTTCTGGAATGGATTAAGCTCACTGTCTCCGAACGCAGTAGGAAATGCAAAGATTCCGGCAGCAACAAAGCTGAAAATCAATCCAATTTTCCGATGTTTATCCAATTTTTTCAGTTCAGGATTAACTTCTTCCCATGTAATCATTTTCACAAACATTCTCCTTTTTGTAAAATTTATTTGTTGTTTTTAAAACTTTTGCAATTATAGCATAATTTAAAGATATAATCAATAAAAAACAACACTTTGCAACCACAGGAACACTTTTTGTATACTATCTCTTTGATTTTTTTCTGAACAGTTGGACTGCCATTTCAAAAAACTGAATTTCTTCGTCTGTCAAGTCGCTGATGTCAAGTGTCTGCGTGCTTTCTTCCATTCCGAGAAGATAGTCAGCTGAAATATGAAGCGTTCTTGCTAAGTCCTTCAGAATTGCTGGAGAGGGCTGACGTTCTTCTGTCTCGTAATTACTGATTGTACCTTTAGAAACATGAATCCTGTCAGCAAGCTGTTTTTGGGTGAATCCGGCGGACTGACGGATTTTTCTTAATCTTCTTCCAAAATCTGTCATCATTAAATATTATCTCCTTTCCATAGTTTCTATAGTAAGATTTTTTTCTGACTGATAGAGTTCAATTGTTTTGCTATACTGCACTTTTTCGCCACGTCGGAACAGCCAGTGCATCCCGACAGGCATTTCCATTATCTGATATAACGGTGTATTACTGCGTTTTCCAATCAATTCCGCTGTATCAATATCATTTCCGCCCATGTAAAGCATAGTATCACAGTTGTCAAGAATCGTATGAGAACTTTCACGATAACTTGCAACAAGCTGAGATTTTGACTGTAACATCAGCATAGCAGAAATATTCCTGGAGCGAATATTAGAAATGATATTCTCAAAATTATCAATCCGGCAGTTTGTTCCAAAATCATCCAGAATGAATCTAACAGGCACAGGGAGACAAAAATCATGGCATTTTTCATCAGCATAAGTACATAATTCATTCAGAGCCTGTGCATAAAATAAATTGATGAACGGGTCTTTGGAACGGTCTGTATCACTTACAGTCAGAAATACAGCCGTTTTCTGTCTGCCTGCGGATGTGAAATCAAAAGTTTCACGGTTCATCATTCGTCGGATGCCATCCGTATCCAGCGGAGCAAGAATTGCCTGCAATGTTACAATAATGCAATTCATAGTTCTTGGTGGAGTCAATCGGAATTTTTGATACTGCTCATAAGCCCAGCTCTTTTTCTGATGAACCACTATACCAGAATCTTCAATTGTAATATTTGGACATGCCAGCGATTCAAAAATTTCATCAAGTTCACATTTCTTGCCCCGTTCGATAGCATCAGCATCAATTTTCTGAAGAATCTGGCTGACTCCTGAAAGATTTCGTGGAAGTTCTTCTGTTCCACCAAGTAAGCAATTGCCATATTTAACATGAGTTCACTGCTTTGTGTCCAGAACGGGTCAGAAATATTCGGTTTGGAGTAATTTCCTGAAAATATAATATGATGGGATAATTTCTGAATATCGTCATTGTTACGAACGTAATCAAGCGGATTATAGCCGTCTGACTGTTCTGGATGGATAAAATCAATGTGAGCGACTGTATAGCCGTTCTGTTTCAGATAAGCTCCGTACTGCTTGTGAAGAGAGCCTTTTGGGTCGCTCAGGATATAACTGTCAACAGCAGCTGCCAGATTCGGCACAACCAAAGAACAGGTTTTCCCTGTACCTGAACCGCCAATGCAGACAACATTATTATTCAGGCGTGTTTTTTTCGTATCAAGGCTGACAAGCGTACCGTTCGGCAGAATCATGCTTTTTGTGGAATTTGCCTGTCTTACTAATAATTTTATTTTTGGATTAATATCAAGCATTAAAATTTACCTCCTGTATGTTTAAAAAATACTTTTGATTTCATCACATATTCCGAAATTTATTGCCTGTTCTGCCGTCATATAATTGTCGAAAGTAACGGCTTCATTAATGACTTCAATTCGCTGTCCAGTGTTCTCTGCGAGAATTTGATTTAAAGTGTTTCTGATTTCCATGATAGAATGTGCTGCTTTTTCCAGATTGGATGCAGAACTGTTAAATTCGCCTGAAATACGGGGTTCATGAATCATTACGAGGGCATGAGGCAGAATAAAACGTTTGCCTTTTTCCCCACCTGAGAAGATAATCGCTGCCATGCTCGCTGCAATCCCTGTGCAGTACATTTCTACCGGATAAGGATAGCTTTTCAGCATATCACGGATAATCAGTCCAGCTTCTACACTTCCGCCGCAACTGTTAATCATCAGCTTCAAAGGGAGAGCCTTCTTTGCTGTGTAGAGAAGATTCATCATAAGCTGGTTGGATGTTTCATAAGTAATGCTGTCATTCAGAAACAGAATACCTTGTTCCTGATGAAAAGTCTCAATGTTGATTTCACCGCAGCTGGTAGCTGTTTCTCTGAAAACTCTGGTCGACAAGCAACTCTGATAAGAACTGTTTTCTTCGTTCTTGATATGATACATAAAGCAGTTTTCCTTTCTGTTTTTGTTTTTTTGCTATGGCTTTATTATAGCACAAGAAAACTGCGGATACTACTCCCTAAATGGAATGTTGAAAATTCCAGATGTCGGACAAAATTTCAGAAAAAGCTTGACAAGATATAAAAAATAGGCTATTATAAGAATAGCATAAAAGTTATTTATGAAATTGAAAAACAGAAAAATGTCCGATTTAAGTATATATACAATATACCTGAATCGGACATTTTTTATTATATTTTAGCAGAAAATGTCAGAATTTCATCGGGAGTTTCCATAAAATCAAGAATTTTTTGAATTGTCATTGTTGAATTTATATCCATGCCAATTTGAATTAATCCCCATAAATACCAATCCTCAGCACAAAAACAGAGTTTAGCACGAATGAATTCTAATATATTTGTTGCTCCATATGGAAAACTTGAGTGATGCGTATGCTTGTCAAATGCTTGATATAATCGAATTGCATTTTCTGAATTATCAGCCAGATAAAAATCCAAATCCTGTTTATAGGGACTATTTTGTTCTTTTATTTTGCATATAGAAAGATATGTCTGAAGTTTATCATGATTTTTTCTGTATGCAGTTTTAATCCTTTGATAAGTAGGAGTATTATTAATAGATACTAATTCTTTTGGATAGAATGGATAGAAACCATTAGAATATTTAGAAATTTCTGCTTCCATTTCATGAATAATAGAAGTTTTATTTTTCGTAATTAACATTTTTTTGATAAAAGGATAAAATATACTGCTTTCAAAAGAAATTCTACCCCATAAGAAATTTAAATCTAAAAAAGCAGACAAATGATTTAAGATAAATGCCTGTTCTCCTTTTGTTATGTGACTCAGTTCTGTGGCAGTTTCATTTATAGAAATAAAATATTCTTTTTTATTTTTTTCATATATTTCATCACTTTCAACCATACTGATAAATTTTTTATATAATTCTTCATATTCAGGTATATTCCATTCTGAAAAACCTGCTAATACTTGTTGAATTTCATGATATTGTTCTGATTTTGTTCCAAAAAATGGGCATTCTGAGACAGCTTTTACTTGTCGTTGCAAAATAGTTACATTATCTATTATGTTCCATGAATACCCTTTCTTGTGAATCAGCATTTCCGCTTTTGCCCGAAGTCTAGAAAAAATATCTTGCAATATTTTGAAAAAAGTGCTGAAATCAAGTTCTTTATAAATATCGTACTGTTGTTTCATTTCAGGATAGTAATACTCAAAAGTATCCGAAAAATCTCCATTTTTGAAAATAGAAAGAAATTGTTCCTGACGATAATCATTTATAATGCTCGGAAGATATTTTGTATAACGCAAACAACTTTCAAACTGTCTCATCAACATTAAATAAAGCTCTTTCGGCATATCTATATAATCTATCATAAATTTGTCAACTTCTGAGAGAATTTTTCCGTTCTGCATCAAATAGAAAAAGCTTTGAGGAAATTCTAAATAGTATTCCAGTTTTTGATGAATTGTATAATATCCAAGATAATCAAAGTTATTGGCTTGATTTTCAGGAAATTTTAAAAAATACATTCCTGCTCCCAAATTTTTCATACTCTGGCTAAAAAAGAAATTTAAAATCTGATATTGTCTTTTTGTAGAAAACTTTGTATATTTTTTATCCTTGTCTGGATTCATCCAAAGACTGATTGTTTTTTGGTCTACTCCCATAAAATCGGCAATATTTTTCTGAGTTACTCTTGTTTCTGGTCGGCTGTTCAAGGCATTGAAATAATCTTTGAAAATCTTGAAAAATATTCTGTTTTCGATATGATGATACGTTTTAAAACAAGATTTTTTACAAATATAATCAAAACATTTCTGCTTTATGATTTTTCCATTTTTGTTATGCGGAAAACCATTTTTTTTATAACGTTTCAATTGTTTATCACCTTTGCCAATTGCACTAGCAAACTCATACATATCAATATCTAATTCTTCTATCATATATTTCAACCAGGTTTCATGCTTATCTTTTTCGTTTGTCACGCTTTTCACTCCTTTTTTTATCACTTATTATAATTTTCTTTAATGGAGGTTTGATAGATACAACAGTTTCTGCTATTGCTGATACCATTTCAGAAAGCTTATCCTATGCTTAAAACATGTTTAAGTGGATTTGCAGCTGCTAAATATTCCTTTGAATATTCAAATGACTGCTTAGTCAGAATCATAATCCTGCAAAGAATAAGAGGCTTTCTCTTGTCCCATAACAGCTTTTTCGATTTTATCCGGACTGATACCACAATACTGTTGGTAGCTTGCAATTACTTCTGCATCACGTTTTCTTCTCCGCTGGCATTCCTGCTCCACAATGTTCTGCATTTGACGGCGGATGAAATCAAGCTGGGATTGCAAGTCTCTGTTCTCTTTTTCCAGCTCTTTTACTTGCTTCTTCAATCTCAGCTCCTCACCATAATAAAAAGTTCTCTCTCCTTTTTCGAGTGCCTGTTGTCTGGAGTTTACCAACCGCAATCGTTCCTGCAATACTTTCACTGTCTCCGTTTCTGACACCCACTGCGGATAGGTAACATCATTGTATTCTTTGACGGCTGCATCATACTTATTCCATTCATCAACCAAGCTATCATAGTTACGTCCCAATCGCTTTTCTTCTTTTTTACGTTCCAAAAAATTCATGGTACGGGCATCATCTTCCATACTAGAAGCAATATACTGTTCTCTGCTCTGATAGGGTCGAGGCTTGCTCGGCTTGGTTGGGTAGTGAGGGCTTTCAGGCAGAATAATTTTTTGAATTTCATCCTGCATCTCGGCAATCTGATTTTTTAAATTTTCGATTTCTGTCTGGGTTGTTACTGCTTCTAATTGCAATGCACTTGCTTCTGATGACAAAGAATTTTTCTGTTTCTGTAGCTTTGTCACTTCAACACGGGCTTGTTTTATCTGTGATTGTATCTATTGCATTTCATCTTTACTATGCTCGATGTCCTGTTTCACAGCCTTGTATTCTTCACCCTTTTTTAAAAGTACTTTCATCAATCCTTCATCAAGTTCTTTTTGCTTTTCTGTTATGATTTCTTCCATTACTGTCAAATCATATTGTTCTCTGGCTTCATCTTTTAACCGTTTATATTCATCCGGACGGAATGTCTTTCCCCGTCCTTCCTGTTCTTCTGCAATTTCTACTCCATACTCTTTCAAACTATATTTCTCACAAATTTTTCTGAACACTTCTCTCTCATGTTTTGTGAATTTCTTGATTGCATCTTCCCCCTCACCATATCCCATAGCTAACAGTGCTTTATTCATGCTTTGTTGCCTTGACATTCCTCTGCTGCATCCATCTGCATAAGGTATGAAATCCAAATGCAAATGTGGTGTTGCTTCATCCATATGCACCACAGCATTGAACAGATAAAAATATGTATTACGTTTTGGGAAATCTTCCGCATATTCTTTCAGACACTGAGCAATAATCTCAGCAATCTCTCCATGCTCAGCAAATCCTGTAGTATACTTATCGCCAAGAGCAACTACATATTCATAAAAGTTATATTGCTTGTTCTTACCTTGAATAATACAATCTTGACATGCTTCAACTGGTTCACCAAATAATTTTTCATAGTAGTTGTCTATCTTCCTGCAAGCTCGTTTCTGCTTTGCATTATACGCTGCAACTGCTTCACTGAACAGCTTCTCATATGCTTTAGCAAGTGACTCCGAAACAATTATGATATTATTTTTTGAACGCTCTGAATCCACATTGCTGGAACTAAATTCTCTGTTGTTATGTCTTAGATTTCCTCTGTGGTCATTCGCATAGGAAATTCTTGCTTTCATGCTGTTCAGTCCTTTCTAAAATTTTCTATTGAACCAAAATAAGGGAGGGATTTTCAAGGGAGGGTCTCCCTCCCTTGAACCCCGTGTACTTATGGCACAGTTTGCCCGCAGGGTAAACGACCGTGCCATAAGTACTAAGGGGCTACTTTTGGAAAAAGTAGCAAAACTGGCTTACAAATTCAACTCCAAACAAGAAGTTTATCAACTCAACTTCAAACAGAAAGTTTACTATCAGATTATCAAAATAAAATAAAATCTTTCAAGCAGAATCCAATTAAAAATTTGTTTCTCTAATTGTGAATGTTTGTATTCTTTTACAAACGGAAATATCTGTAAATTGTTTTTCTTGACCTATTATCTTGTCTTGCTATTTCTGTTATTGTTACTTCCTTTCCAACATTTCTTTTGATGCAAAGAACCTGAGTCATGCTCTGCCACCACTCTGAAATATTTGTAGATAGTCTGATGTGACACACCATGTGCTTCTGCTATGTCTGCAACGCTTCTGCCTACAATACTCGTCATAATCAGAATCATATTCTTGATGCTCTCTGGTTAGCAAACGACCAGAAAACTTCTCAGCTTTTTTCTGCCTAGGCACTTCTCTCCCTGACCAGGGCAACTGTTTCTCTTTTCAATTCTTTGCATTTGCTTTTCCCAGGTTTTTTCTGTCTGCCATCTCAGAAAATCATGGATGGGAAGCAAGTCCAGAGCTGTGTCCCAGACTTCCAATGCTCTGTCATATTCCTGCCGGTCTTCCTCATGGATGATAACAGGCGGATGACTGTGCAGGACAAGAAAATAATTCATGGCAAGCCGTCCGATTCTGCCGTTGCCGTCAGCGAATGGATGGATATTTTCAAACTTTGCATGGAAATAAGCTGCGGCTGTCAGGGCATCCCTGTTCTCCAGCTCCTGGAGTCCGCCAAGAAGTTTCTGCATCTCTTCGGGAACATCTTCCGGCAACACCCCGACTGCATTTCTGCCTGCCCTGTAGTCGTTCCTCTTGTATTCGCCGGAACGTTCATCATAAGTATTTCTTACCAAGCATCCTTGCAGTTCCTGAATCAGATTTTCATCCAGCGAACGGGATGCCCCGAACGCAGTCAGGAACAGTTCATAAGCATTTTTCGCCCCCCGGATTTCAAACAGTGTCCGCAGGTCACCTGTATAGGCTGTCACTATGTCACGCTCAAAAATTTCCCTGGTGTCATGATAGGTAACATGCTCATTTTCAATCTTCCCAGAATGATATACAAATGCGATACTATGTGCATTCAACGCTTCCGATAACTCCGCATCAGTGGCAATCTGTTTCTGTTGCCACAGTCTGACGATTCTTTCATACCTTGTTGCAGGGATATTACCTGCATCTGTCATAAATTTTCACCTTGTCCCTTTCAATGTTCCTGATAAATATAAATGATGTCTTTTGCGTTCTTGGATTCCGTAAAGCAGACACACTGACCAAATCCACAGGAATATCAAACAACTCTTTTATATCAGCGTACATGGAGCTGGCTTTTACCAAAGAAGTAATGTCAGAGCCATCACCATCAAAAAGAAAATCAATGTCACTGTCTGCTGTTGCTTCACCTCTTGCATACGAGCCTATCAGATAGACTGCTTTCAGATGATGTGCCTTAGCAATCGGGTTTATCTTCTGTTTGATTTCTTCTATTGTATACATACATTCCCTTCTTTCTGATTACCGAAGTACTTCTCTCTCCTCTTGTCAGAAATGCTGTGTATACTAACAATTTTTTCTCGCCTGTGCCAACACATCTTTGTATTTCAATTCTGTGTGGTCATAGTCCAGCTTGAAGTAATCCATCAGCGATTTCATATCATGCTGTGCTGAAAGGAAGACACTGATAAGCCTTTCATCTTTGTTCTCAGTCTGCCATTCTTTCAATCCCAGATAGTAATACAACTTATGAAATTCATCAATAAAGAACGGCACAATACCATTGGCAAGACATTGCTTAAACATCAAAAGTCTTCCGGTTCTGCCGTTGCCGTCATAGAATGGATGTATCCTTTCGTATTCTGTGTGAAAAGCTGCTATTTCATAGAATGTCAGTGTCGGTTTGTCATATGCAACCAATAGCTTCTTCATCCGGTCGGCTACTTCTTCCGGCAAGGCTGTTTCCGTCTCACCAACCATATTTTCTTCCTGCTTGTATGCTCCGATGACTGCATCCACATCCAACACACCTGACTTCAAAAGCCTGTGTAAATTCTTGATATACTCCTCTGTCAATGGTTCTGATACCGTGTCAAGTATATGGTCAAAGCATCTGAAATGATTCACAGTTTCAATGATGTCATTTACTCTGATAACTGTGCCGGCATCTGCACCGATAGTCCTGGTCTCATAGATATACCGGGTCTGGTCATGTGTCAGTCTGCTTCCCTCAATATGATTGGAATTGTAGGCAAAGTCTATCTGCAACTTATGATAGATTCCGCCTTTATATCCAACAGCCTTTTCAGCATACAGCTTTTCAAGTAGTTTCATGCTGACGCTTCCTTTCTGCATTCTCTTCTTTCAGCAATTTGTCCAGTGTGTTCCGGCTGATTTTCAGCTTCCGTGCAAATGCAGCCTTTGAGAATGTCCGGTCTATCTGATAGCGTTCATATAATTCATCCCAAATTTTGAATTTCGTCCTGGTGATTTTCTTTCTGCCCTTGTACTTACCTTTTGCCTTGGCAATCGCAATGCCCTCACGCTGCCGTTCCAGAAGATTCTCACGTTCAAATTCATTGATGGCAGCAATCATTGTCAGCAAAAGTTTCCCTGTCGGTGTGCTAGTATCGAAATTCTCTTTGACAGAAAACAGAACCACGTCTTTCTTTTTCAGCAGCTCCACAACCGATAACAAGTCAGCTGTGCTTCTGGCAAGTCTTGAGAAATCATGCACATACACGGTATCTCCCTCACGGACATATTCCAGCATGGCTTTCAGCTGCGGTCTGTTGACATCCTTAGCAGATACTTTTTCCTGAAACCATTTGTCAATCTGATATTTCTCCAGTGCCTGTACCTGCCGTTCTTCGTTCTGCTCTGCTGTAGACACACGGACATAAGCTACATTCATTTCCGTCACTTTCCTTTCTATTCTGGACTACTCCCTATCTTCACTATTTCTTGTTGTTGAAATAAACTTACTTATCATATTTTTTAGCAATCTGTTAATATACTTCTTTATATTCTAATTATACCATATTTCAAGTACAATGTCAAGCTTTTTCCCTATTTTCTGACTATTTCTATCATGTTGTTGCAACTATGATAACCTGTTGCTTCATGGCATCTGCAATGCCAAAATAATCTGTTAAATATTTTTAACAAAGCCGTCAATCATGTTGATGGCTTTTTTACATACTGGAAAATCTGATACGAAATCTGATACGAATCTGATACGAAAATATCCCCTTAACATAGTTTCGTATCTTTCGTATCTTTCGTATCACAATAACAAAAAGTATAGAAATATAGAGAAAAAAATATGATACGAACTGTTGTTCTTAAAACA
>JAAVHJ010000044.1 GCA_014799805.1 Ruminococcus sp. | reverse complement strand
TTCACTCAAACAGCTTATTCATTATACCACACTTTTCTAAATTTGTCAAGTCTTTTTTTCAAACTTTTTCAATTTTTTTGAACTGTGATGTCCCGTCTTTGCAAGAGCTCCAAACTCCCATTCGGCTCCCACAGCGACTTGTCTATTATACCACATTTTCAAATTTTTGTCAAGCCCTTTTTCAAAACTTTTTCAAATTTTTTCTAAAGCGTTTTGCTATCAGCTCCGACAGCTTTATTATTATAGCACAACTTTTCATCTTTGTCAAGCAAAAAAAGACATTATTTTTTACATTAATTTTATTCATTTTGCACAATTGGAAATTTCACTTTCCAATTTCCCTCTATTAGTTCACCGCCTACCCGATAATCTGCATAGACTTGATAATTTTGCAGTTCTTCTGGTTTTACTTCAAAAAAACTCTCCATATATTCACCAGTCCCATCACGCCAATTGAATGTATAACACTCCTCAATTTGATTGCCATTCTCATCTTCCAAATAATACCCAATAAAAGTATTTCCGTTCCAGTTCTCAACATAGTTCTGAATATGCAATATTCCATTTTTCCACGCAAGACCAGTCAGTTTGATTTCCTGAATGAAATCTTTTTTATATTCAGGCTTCATAATTGTAACCTGTTCCAGTTCTGGAAGTCCATATTTTCCGCCTCCACCATAACCACGATTCCGAAAAAACTCTGTTCCGGAAATAGTTTCAGGGTGATAATTGACCTGCGATAAATCAATATCAACTAAAGTATAGTCTTGTCTTTCGGCACCTATTAGGATTTCTCTGACGAAAAATGTCAGACTATCACCCCAAAACTTTCCTGCACCCGGTTCATGTGTTATAATATGAAATCGCATTTTTCCAGACTGTTCATCATAACCCTCTCTGACACAGCCAAATGATGACGCATCAAAATAAAATGGTCGAATGATATTATAACTATCCATCAAATCTGTTTCTGCATCAACCCTATTGTCTTCCAAGTCCTGAAATGTAATATAAAATTCCGCATCATCACCATCAATATGAACTCCCTCCACTGTCATTTCAATACCATTCTGGACATCACTTTTCATAACTGGGCTAAAAACAGCTCCTACTCTTGGCGAAATCTGATATAACATATTTTTAAAATCCTCGTTGGCATATGCAAGAACGGAAACACTTCCCATACTGAAAACAGCACATGCAGTCAGTACAGCAAATGTATTCCAAACAGGATTTCGTTTTCTGACCTGTCTTGTTAGAACTGCTTGTATTAATGTTTCGTCAGGCTGAATCTGTGTATTCATGTTCTGATAAATTTTTTTCATCAATTTTCCTCCTTTAAGATTTTAGCTAGATATTCTCTAGCACGTGTAAGTTGTGTTCTTACTGTAGACGGCTTACGTTTGAGAATTTTTGCAATTTCGTCTGTCTGATAGCCCTCATAATAATACAAATGAATTACTTCTCTGTATTTCGTAGGCAAATATCTTAATGCTTCGTCAAGATAATTTTCTTCAGGCTGTTCAAATATCATGTCCTGTTCCAGTGATTGCGTGTGACGTTTCCATGCAGAAGTCAGAAAACTTTTTGCACAGTTCGCTGTCACACGAAGAAACCAAGCTTTTGCATGTTCAGCATTTTTAAATTTCGGCTGTTTTTTCAAATATCTAAAAAATACCTCTTGAAAAATATCATCTGCATCTGCCCGATTCCTGCTATAAGAATAGGCAAGACGATAAACTGTATCTGCATAAGTTCTAATTATTTTTTCACATTCCTGATTGTTCTTTTGCATAATTTCCCTCCTTTTACTAATCATACTTTACAGAGCCTCATTTTGCTACAGTATTACAAAAAAATTATCTGTTCCCTTTTACAGAAACAGATAATCTTTTGACAAACTAACAATAAATTTCAAATTACTTTTTCCAGTCTTGTTCTCTAAGAATATTATAACAAATTTTTCCACTTGTTGTTTTTGGCATTTCATCAATAAAGGCAATCACTCTAGGATATTTATAACCAGCAAGACGTTCTTTCGCAAATTGCTTTAATTCGGCCTTGAGTTCTTCTGTTGGTGCATAGCCCTCACGCAATACAACAGTTGCTTTGACAAGTTGTCCACGTTCTATATCAGGAACACCTGTGACAGCACATTCTAACACAGCTTCATGCTGAATTAACACACTTTCTATTTCAAAAGGTCCTATGCGATAGCCACTGGATTTAATCACATCATCTAAACGACCAATATAATAATAATAGCCATCTTCATCATAATACGCTGTATCACCTGTATGAAAAATATCATTTTTCCAATAACGGGCATTGGCAAGGTCATTATTTTCATAGCCTTGACATAAACCCTCTGGCATACGTTCTCTGGTATCAATGACAATTTCGCCTTGTTCACCTGGTTTTACTGGATTTTGTTCACTGTCAACAAGCATGACATGATATAACGGATTTGGCTTTCCCATAGAACCACGTTTCGGGTGTGAACCTGTAAAATTGCCAATAATCACAACAGTTTCACTTTGTCCGAAACCTTCCATAATTTCAAGTCCTGTTTTTTCATAAAATAATTTAATAATTTCTTCTTGTAAAGCCTCACCAGCTGTAGAAGCATGTTCTACACTTGCGAAACTTTCTTTGCGAATCCCGCCTTTGGCTAATAATCTAAACAAAGTCGGAGGCGCACAGAAACTAGTTACTTGATATTTTTCAAGTACCTGCATCATTTTTTCACCATGAAAACGCTCAAATTCATACACCATGACAGCACTGCCACAAAGCCATTGTCCATAAATTTTTCCCCAAGACGCTTTTGCCCAACCTGTATCTGCAACCGTTAAATGCAAGCCATTGTCTTTGACACATTGCCAATATTTCGCAGTTACAATATGTGCCAATGAGTATGCATGATTATGTACCGCCATTTTCGGATTGCCAGTTGTCCCTGAAGTAAAATACATAATTAACGGGTCAGTTGCTTTCGTTGGCACACGTTCTAAATCAGGCGATGCATTTGCAATAGGTTCATCTAAGCAAATAAAACCCTCATGTTCTTTGCGGACATTATATAATAATATATTTTCTTCACACTGTTCAGACGCTTTTTTCACACGTTCGCAAATATCTTCATCTTCTGCACAAATAATTGCTTTAATACCTGCTGCTTTAATTCGATAAGCAATATCATGTACTTGCAACATGTGAGTTGCTGGAATAGACAAAGCGCCGATTTTATGCAAAGCAACATTAATATACCAGTATTCATAATGCCGTTTCAGCATTAATAACACTCTGTCACCTTTTTGAATGCCTTGACTCATGAGATAATTTGCTGTCTGAGAAGATAATTTACTGATTTCTCCAAAAGTCAATATTTTTTCATTTCCCTG
Organism: Ruminococcus sp.; assembly: GCA_014799805.1. Taxonomy (GTDB): domain Bacteria; phylum Bacillota; class Clostridia; order Oscillospirales; family Ruminococcaceae; genus UBA3855. The sequence continues at coordinate 16,898 of JAAVHJ010000044.1, read as the reverse complement.
TTCATCACACCAGACAACAGCTTTCTTTTCAGGTTCTTGCTTTGCGATTTCATCTACAACATCATAGGCAAAATTATAATTCTCATCATAATGCAGGGAAAAATTTTTAAAATTTCCCTGTTCGTCAAATTCTGCTGTACTAAATTTTTTATATAACGGCTCCATAGCAATTCTCCTTTTAAATTAAATTTTAAATAGATTTTAATAGACACATGTCAAATAACAATTTGGCAAAAAACCCCCTAAAGCAGGGGGGATTGTTTTATTTCTTATTTTTTATGAAAAAAACCTTTTTTTTCTTCATCAAATACACCAAATTTTCGAAATCTTCTATAACGCTGTTCCAGTAAATCTTCTTCTGAAAGCTCTGATAATTCTTCAATAGCTTCTATCAGCTTATTTTTCATATTTGCACACATATTGGAAAAATTATCAAAATCTTCTGCAATGACAGTTTCAGCAACACCTAATTTTTTCATATCCTGTGCTGTAATATGCAAACAATCCGCAGCTTTTGCGACATTTTCAGGACTAGCATCTTTCCAGAGAATACTTGCACAACCCTCTGCAGAAATGACAGAATAAACGGCATTTTCTAAAATAAATACTTTATTGGCACTTGCAAGAGCCAAAGCACCACCGCTACCGCCTTCACCAATCACAATAGAAATCACTGGTGTTCTCAAGCCCATCATTTCCATAATACTTTCTGCAATTGCCTGTCCTTGCCCACGTTCTTCCGCATCAGCTCCTGCAAATGCTCCCTGTGTATCAACAAAGCAAATCACAGGTCTATGAAATTTTTCAGCTTGTTTCATTAAACGCAATGCTTTACGATAGCCATCTGGTTTAGGACAACCAAAATTTCTTGCCATACGGTCCTGTAAATCTGGTTTGCCTTTTTCTGTCCCAATAAACGTAACGGGATATTTTCCCAAAAATCCAACACCTGCTACAATTGCCAAATCATCGCCAAATTTTCTATCACCGTGTAATTCTAACGGCGAATCAAAAATTTCCTGTATATATAAATTACTAGTAGGTCTGTTACTTTTTCTAGTGGCTTTAAGTTTTTCATAAGCATTCATAACTACACGCTCCTTTTGTGAAGAATCAGCAATTCTGATAATACATTTGACAATTCAGGACGTGGCACAATTGCATCAATAAAGCCATGTTCCAGCATAAATTCTGCTTTTTGGAAATTATCAGGTAATTGACTTTTCGTTGCTTGCTCAACAACTCTACGCCCCGCAAAGCCAACTAAAGCTTTTGGTTCTGCCAGAATAATATCACCTTGCATTGCAAAGCTTGCCGTCACACCGCCTAGTGTCGGGTCAGTCAAGACAGTAATATATAATAACCCTGCATTACTGTGATTTTTCACAGCACCGCTCACTTTTGCCATTTGCATGAGGGAAATAACACCCTCTTGCATTCTTGCACCGCCAGACGCTGTAAAACCAATCACAGGCAATTTATGCTCAATGGCATATTCAAATAATCTAGTAATTTTTTCACCAACGACACTACCCATACTTGCCATCATAAATTTAGAATCCATGACAAATATTGCACAGGGATTTTCCCCAATGCTAGCTGTACCACAAACAACAGCGTCTTCTTCCCCAGTATCACTAGTGGCTTTTTTTAATTTATCCTGATAACTTGGAAATTCCAGAAAATTTTTACTTATCAAGCCTTTAAATAATTCTTTAAAGCTATTTTTATCTGTTACCAAATCAATTCTATCTCTTGCACCCATGCGATAATAATTACCACACTCAGGGCAAATATAAAAATTCTGAATTAAATCATAAGCCCTTGCTTCACAACCACATTTTTTGCAAGTAATTTTTACAGAAGTATCTATTTTCTGATACGTACTTTTCAAATCATTCATCTTGCTTTTGAATTTATCTAATACACCCATTTTGAAACCCCCTGCTTATGCGTCAACAAGTGCAAAGGCAAATTCAGCTGTCACACAGACTTTGCCATTCACAGAGCCTTTGCCCTTACAGAAATAAAATGCACCTTTTTTATTAATAATTTCACATTCTGTTTCAAATATATCATTTGGCTTGACTGGATTTCTGAATTTTACATTGTCTAATTTTGAAAAATAGGGCGTTTTATTTTCAGCTTCTCCAGCTAGTAATACACAAGCTGACTGTGCTAAAATTTCACATAAAATCACACCTGGTACAACAGGATTATCTGGAAAATGTCCTTTTAAAAACCATTCATCACCAGTAATACGCAACTTTCCAAAAGCTTTACCATTTTCAGCAATCGCTTCATCTAGTAACAGCATATTATCTCTATGGGGAATAATCTGCATAATTTCTTGTTTTGTCATGCAATCACCTCAGATTTTTCTAAATGCCACAACAGCATTGTGACCACCAAAGCCCAAATTAGAAGACAAAGCTAATTCAATTGGTGTTTTCACAGCTTCATTTGGCGTATAATTCAAATCACATTCTTCATCAGGCGTTTCATAATGAATTGTCGGCGGAACAGTATTATTTATCAAAGCCAATACACTTGCAATAGCCTCTACTGTACCAGTTGCCCCCAACATATGACCTGTCATAGATTTTGTAGAACTAATATGCAATTTTTTAGCTTCTTCTTCACCAAATACTTTTTTCAAAGCTTTTGTTTCTGTAACATCATTTAATTTCGTACTTGTGCCATGTGCATTCACATAAACTCTTGATAAATTTATAGTTTGCATATCTTCTGGAATTGCCTGTTGAAAAGCCTTTGCAATATAAATTGCATCAGGGTCAGGAGCTGTTACATGATGTGCATCACAAGTAGAGCCATAGCCACAGACTTCTGCAATAATATTCGCACCTCTTTGCTTTGCATGTTCATATTCTTCCAGAATCATAACACCTGCACCCTCTGCCATAATAAAGCCGTTTCTGTTTTTATCAAACGGTCTGCAAGCTTTTTCAGGGTCTTCTGTATCAGATAAGGCTTGACAATTGCCAAATCCCGCAACTGTTAAAGCATTAATTGCTGATTCAGAACCGCCACAAATCATAGCATCTGCATAACCATGCAAAATGGCACGATAGCCTTCGCCAATTGCTGTTGCACCCGTTGCACATGCTGTAGAAACTGCTGTACAAGAGCCATTCGCATGAAATTCAATTGCAATATTTCCAGCTGCAATATTATAAATCATCTTAGGCACAAAATAAGGCGAAACTTTTCTGGCACCTTTTTCCAGTAAATTTTTATGGTCTGCACAGAGTGTTTCAACGCCGCCAATTCCTGAGCCAAAACATACGCCCAAACGTTCAGAATCAATATTCATATTTTCATTTTCTGGATTTGCAATCAAGCCACTTTGTGCCATTGCTTCACGGGCAGCAATCATCGCATATTGTGTAAAAACATCTGTTCTACGAACAAATGGCTTGCCTAAAATACTTGCTGTATCTAAATTTTTAATTTCACCTGCAACTTTATATTTAGAATTTGTAATATCAAATTTTGTAATTACATTAATTCCGTTTTTTCCAGCAAATAAAGCTTCTTGAAATTCAGAAACTGTATTGCCAATTGGTGTCACAGCTCCCATACCTGTGATTACAACTTTTTTCATGAAAAACATTCCTCCTTGCTTACATTGCCATACCGCCATCAATGCGAATGACTTCACCTGTAATATAATCTGACTGCGAAGAAGCTAAAAACAATGCCAATCCTGCAACTTCTTCTGGCTTGCCAAATCTTCCTGCTGGAATTGATTTGATTAATTCTGTATTATCTTGAAAACTGCTTGTCATGCTTGTTGCAATAAAACCAGGGGCAATTGCATTACAGCAAATACCACGTCCAGCAAGTTCTTTTGCAGTAGACTTTGTCAAGCCAATAATGCCTGCCTTAGAAGCAGAATAATTTGCTTGACCTGCATTGCCAAATAAACCAGATACAGAGCTAATATTAATAATCTTACCAGATTTTTTCTTTATCATAGGACGATAGAAATTTTTTGTCATATAAAATGCACCTTTTAGATTTACATCTATGACTGCATCAAAATCTGTTTCGCTCATGCGTAAAATCAAATTATCTCTTGTAATACCTGCATTGTTAACTAAAATATCTACACCGCCGAAATCTTTTAAAATCTGCTTACAAGTTTCTGCAACTTGAGAACTATTTGAAATATCACAAGCATATAATTTTACTTCTGTGTTAAATTTTTCAAGTTCCTGCTGTGCAGACTGCATTTTTTCAGCAGAATTAATATCTACAATGGCAATTTTTGCACCATTTTCTGCAAATTTTTTGCATATTTCAAAGCCTATGCCTTGTGAACCACCAGTTACAACAGCAATCTTATCTTTTAGCATGTATTTTCGTCCTTTCATGATTTAAAATTTAAATAATTTATGCTTTTAAAGCTTCTAATACATTATGCAGGGTTTCCATATTTTCTACCTGATAAACTTTTGCATCTGGTAAAATCTGCATAATCAATTTTTGCAATGTCGTTCCAACACCTGTTTCTATAAAAATATCAAAACCATCTTCTGCCATATTTTTAATTAATCTAGTCCATTGTACTGGGTGATTCACTTGTTCCAGCATTAATTTTCTAGTATCATCTTCATAAGGCTTTGCCGTGAAATTTGCATACACAGGAATTTCAGGCAATTTGATTTCAAAATTTTCAAGAGCCTGTGCAAACGGCTCAACTGCTGGTGTCATATAAGGCGAATGAAATGCACCGCTGACTTTTAGCATTAAGCCTCTGCCCTTTGCTTGTTTGACATCAGCACTAAATGCTGTTAATTGTTCTTTATCACCAGAAAAAACTAATTGCATAGGAGAATTATAATTCACTGGAAAAATCTTATCATAAGGCTTTGCTAATTCTTCGGCTTGTTCACTTGGAATTTTCACAACAGCCATCATAGAAGCATTGACACTTTCAGAAGCCTTTGCCATCGCTTGCCCTCTGACAGATGCAATTTTAAAACCATCTTCCAAAGAATAAGCTTTTCCCAAAGCAAGTGCGGGAATTTCTCCCAAAGAAAAGCCAGCAAATCCATCAGGTTTAATCCCGTTTTCCATTAATGCCAAAGCAGGGGCTAAATCTGCTAAATATAAGCAAGGCTGTGTATTTTGTGTCTGTTTCAAATCCTCACCATCACCTGTAAAACTTTGCTCCAAAGTTCCTGGACGGATTGCTTCACAAGCATCATATAAATTTTTGACAGACTGCATATTTTCATAAAAATCTTGTCCCATTCCCACATGCTGTGCACCCTGACCAGAAAATACAAATGCTATTTTACCCATGCTATCGCTCCTTTCAGGCAATTTTCAGCCTCCTGCATCATTTCAGAAATCATTTCCTGACAAGTTTGTTCTTTCTTGACAAGACCAGAAATTTGCCCTGCAAGTACACTGCCGTTTTTCACATCACCATCAACAGCGGCTTTTCTAAGCGAACCTGCACCCAAATCCGCAATTGATTCTGGTGTTGCGTCTGGTGCAAATTCTAATTTTACAAAATTTCTGGTAAAACTATTTTTAATGCCACGGCAAGTATTCCCACCAAAACGGCGACCTGTTACTTGTGTGGAAATATCTTTTGCTTTCAGAATCATATCTTTGTAATTTTGATGTACACTACACTCTTTGGCAACTAAAAATCTTGTTCCCATTTGTACGCCAACAGCACCAAGCATAAATGCCGCTGCAATGCCTCTGCCGTCAGCAATACCGCCTGCAGCCAATACAGGAATCTTTACAGAATCCACTACTTGTGGTACAAGTGCCATTGTGCTTAATTCTCCGATATGACCGCCAGATTCCTGACCCTCTGCAATTACAGCGTCAGCTCCAGCTTTTTCAGCCTGTTTTGCCATTGTAGAAGAAGCAATCACGGGAATTACTTTAATACCAGCTTCTTTCCATAAGGCAATATATTTGCCTGCACTTCCTGCACCTGTTGTGACAACAGCAGGTTTTTCTTCTGTGCAGACTTTCGCACATTCGTCCGCAAATGGACTCATGAGCATAATATTCACACCAAAAGGCTTATCTGTTAAGCTTTTAGCGATTTGAATCTGTTCTCTTACATATGCAGCATTTGCATTCATCGCTGAAATAATTCCCAGACCGCCGGCATTAGAGACTGCTGCGGCTAATTTGCCGTCAGCAATCCATGCCATACCGCCTTGGAATACAGGATATGCAATGCCCAGTAATTCACAAATCGGTGATTGCATCATAGCTTATGCCTCTGCAATCAGTTTTTCAACAGTTTCAGTCAATTTGCCGACTGTGTTTAATTCAGGGGACATTTCCAATTCAATGCCAAACTCTTCTTCGAGTTGCATAGCCATTTCTGTCAAGTCCAGAGAATCAATTCCCAAATCTGCAAATGCAGTTTCTGCTGTAATTTCAGCAGCGTCTGTGTCTGTTGCTTCTGCAAGCAATGCAAGAATTTTTTCTTTTACCATTGTTTTTACTCCTTTTTTGTGATATAATATATGTGAATCAGAATTTTTTCTGATTATCACCATTCGATTAAGCAAGCGACATTAGATAAACCGCCGCCAAATGCACAGAGAATAATTTTATCTCCACGATTTAAATTGCCACTTTTGGCAAGTTCATGTAAGGCAATCGGCACGGACGCACTGGACGTATTGCCATATTTTTCGATATTACAGAAAAATTTGCTATTTGGGATACCAAGTCTTTTTGCTGCAAAATCTATAATGCGTTTATTTGCCTGATGTGGCACAATCCATGCAATATCATCAATATTCAAATGATTATTTTCTAACAGCGTTGTAATATCCTGTGAAATTGAAGTCACAGCATATTTAAATGTTTCTTGTCCCTGCATGTGAACATATGGCTTATCCTGTTCTCTGTTAAAATACGGTGAATTGCCGATGCCATGCGGGATTTTAATCACATCGTCTCCGCCCTTTACTGTAATCACAGAATCTAAATAATTTTCACCACGTTCTAGCACAGCCGCACCTGCACCGTCACCAAAAATGACACATGTACTTCTGTCTGTAAAATCTAAAATACCACTCATACGTTCTGTGCCAACAACTAGAATTTTCTTGAAATTTTTATGTAATGCGAAAAATGCCGCTGCTGTTTCCATTAAAAATAAAAAGGCAGAACATGCAGCATTAATATCCATTGCCATGCATGTAGCTCCTAAACCGTGCTGAATCATACATGACATAGACGGTGAAGAAGTTTCTCCGCTGACAGTTGCCGCAAAAATTGCATCTAATTCTTCTACTTTTACATTACTATCTTCCAAAGCTTTTTGTGCCGCTTTCAGTCCCATTTCAGAAGTAAATTCATTTTCTGAAATTCTGCGTTCCTTGACACCAACCCTTTTAGAAATCCATTCGTCAGAAGTTTCTACTATCTGTGCCAAATCATCATTTGTGACTGCTTTCGGCGGAACATACATGCCAGTTCCTATGATGCGAAAACTCATAATTATAATTGCCTCCTAAATATTATATTATTTTCTGCCCCCATAAAAAACGCTTTTATATATTAGTAACACATGTATTCTATTTTGTTACAAAATTTATTGCCAAATTTTTAGCTAATTCTTTCTTAGTTTTTTGGTAATTTTGACGAATTCTTATTTTCTAAAATCTTGTAACATAATTGCCGTTTTTCGGCACTAACTTTTTAGAAAGCCGAGGTGTTTTCTCATGAATCATGAATTTGAAATTTTATATCAGGAATATTTCCCTAGAATTTATGCTTTTTTGTATAAACTAACAAAAAACCGTGACCTTGCTGAAGAATTAACACAAGAAACTTTTTATCAGGCATTTGTTTCTTTTCATAGATTCCGAGGCGATAGTGATATTTTTACATGGCTTGTTTCCATTGGCAAACATACTTATTATCATTATCTTAGAAAAAATAAAAATCATTTGGAAAATATCAGCACAGAAATTCTTACAGAACTTTATAGCGACCCTGCCACAGAACACCTCGAAGATACAGTAGAACATCAACTCATGGCAGAATGTGCAAAAAAAGTACTTTTATCACTCCCCAAAAAATACCAGGATGTGACAATTTTAAGAGTATATGCTGAAATGAGTTATGCACAAATTGGCAATGCGTTACATATCAGCGAAAATTCCGCTAGGGTAATTTATTACCGTGCCAAAAAAATGATGTTGGAGGCGATTCAAAATGAATATAACTTGTAATTTTGTGACGGATTTTGTGGAATTATACTATGAAAATTTAGTCAGTCCAGAAACTGCTCTTGCTATCCGTTCTCATTTAAAAACATGTACCCATTGCAGAAATTATTATCATGATTATCAAACTATAAAAAATAAAAAATCTTCTCCTGCTGTGAATATTTCAGATTTAGAAGAAGATATGACTGGTACAGAAGAACGACTTTGTGCAAATCTTTCAAAGCGATTACGTAGACGTAGATTTTGGGGGCTTGTTGGCACAAGTGCTGTGATTGGTGCTGGTTCTGTCATGTTGACAATTGGGTTGTTTCTAACTTATAAACGCAGTAACAGTGCATAAAAGAGGTAATAAGTCATGTCAATTATGTTAGAAAATATAAATGCACAAACTATTACACCAGCAAATGGCAGAAATCCTAGACTACTCTATGAGCATCAGGAAGATGCAATAAAAAAGCTGAATATGATAGATAAAAAAGGAGAGTTTCGCACTCTGCTAGTACTGCCCACTGGTGGTGGAAAGACTTTAACAGCAACATATTGGCTATTAAAAAATGCAGTAGACAAGGAAAAGAAAATTCTATGGCTTGCCCATAGACATCTTTTGCTGGAACAAGCAGCAGAAGCTTTTGCGAAAAATGCCTATGCTGATAATATGATAAACCGTACTGTTTTCAATTATCGTATCATATCGGGAATGCATGATAAGCCTATCCATATTAAAAAAGATGATAATATTATCATAGCAAGTAAGGACAGCATCATTCGCAGTTTGAATCAACTTAATGACTGGTTGAATGGCGAAGAAGTCTATCTGGTAATTGATGAAGCACATCACGCAGTTGCAAAATCATACAAGAAGATAATTCAATATGTGACAGACCATACAAAATCTGTGAAACTTCTGGGGCTTACTGCAACGCCGTTTCGTACTTCTGACGATGAAAAAGGAGCTTTAAAACAAATATTTACAGATGACATTATCTATAAAACTGACCTTGAAACATTGATTAAAAAAGGCATTCTTGCAAAGCCAGTTTTCGAAGAATATAAAACTAAAATCAGATTTACAGAACATCTTGGCATTAAGGCATTGAAAAATATTGAAAATCTGGATAGCATTCCAAAAGATATTGCCGAAGATATTGCTGGAAACAAAGAACGTAATAGAATCATTGTAGACAAATATCTTGAAAATTATAAAAAATATGGTTCAACTATTGTATTTGCTTTAAATAGAAATCATGCAATTGCACTTAATGCTCTTTTCAATAAAAAAGGGAAAAAATATGGCATTAAGTCAGAATTTATTATTTCCTCCGTGAGCGATGCAATCACTGGAATTTCTCTTTCTAATGAAGAAAATGAAGAAAAAATAAAAAAATATCGAAACGGTGAGATTCAAGTACTTATTAATGTAAATATCCTCACAGAAGGAACTGACCTGCCCAAAACTCACACAGTATTCCTAACACGTCCTACTGTTTCTACTGTACTGATGACTCAAATGGTCGGGCGAGCTTTGCGAGGTCTAAAAGCAGGCGGTACAAAAGAAGCTTATGTCGTCAGCTTTGTTGATGAATGGATAGAAAAAATCGCATGGATAAATCCTGAAACACTTACTGATGCTGAATATACTGAAAAAGAAACTGATATCCAAAAAAGAAATAATAATTTACGTCTTGTATCAATTTCTAAAATAGAAGAATTTGCACTTATGGCAGATACAAGTGTTGATACATCTGCTCTTGATAGTATGCCATCTATTTATTGAACGCATTCCACTTGGAATGTATGTATTTTCTACATTTGAGTGTAATTATCAAATATTGATTTATAACAGTACACAGGCGGTTTACAAGAATTTTATAAAAGATTTGCCAAATCTAATGGATTACTATGAAATAGATGCCGAAACAATTTCAGATGATAAACTTGAATTAATGAAAAATGATTGTATTAAGCAATATTTTGATACAAATATGATTCCACCGATTCATTCAAATGATGTTGAAGCTTTACTAAAATTTTATATCCAGAAAGAAATTGAACCATTGTTTATTACATTTGATGAGATAGACCGTAAGAAACTTGATGTTTTTGCTATTGCTAAAAAAATTTATGACGAAGATATGCGTAGAAGTGAGAAAAATCAATATATCCAAAGCATATGGAACGAAGAGGGGAGTATTATTCCAATTTATTATACTAATCTTTTTTTCTTTAAAAACATGATAAACCTTGAACTCTCTAAACTTGACGGAGATATTCAGATAGCATCAATTGAACCGCAAAGTAAAGCAGAATTGCGTAATATTGAACAATTTAGTTTGAATAAAATCATTGAAATGTATCCAAAATACGGCACTGAATTGAAAGAATCTGTCTTTGAAAAATCAAAAAATGAAAACGGAAATTATGTCTGTGCAGAATGTGGAAGAATATTTCTAACTCGTGAATTTCTTCATATAGACCATATGATTCCTATGTCAAAGGGCGGTTTGACAGTTCAAAATAACTTACAGGTTCTATGTAGAACATGTAATATGCGTAAGAGTGATAAATAATGGCTCAAACAAATTTCAAGTTTACACCGCAGGATATTGCGATATATTTATTTCTTGAAAATATATCCCATAAGAGAGAAAACGAAATTTTATGCGATTTATTTGAAAACTATTATCAAATGCTTGTTGAAGATTACTGCAAATCCTATTTGCAGTTTAAGCAGTGTGTGCTAAACTTGCTCAATGTTTATGAACTTGATAATATCTCTTATCATGAAGCTGAACTTATTCTTATGGAAATGAAACATACAAATTTTTATTTTGATAAAGAATTTGATGATATTAATGCTTATTTTAAGCTTATCTGGCTTCAATTAATGTATTCAGGTATTTCTTATCGAAAAATGAAACTAAGAAATCTGCTTAGAGATTTTGGTTATAAGCGAAGAACAACTTTGCTGATTAATCATATAAAACAAGCAATAGATAATTTAAATTTAAAAATATATCTGCGGGGATATGTATCATGTGATATTTGTGATATTAGTCTTGATGATGTCATTGTTATCAGACTTAGAGATAAAAATAAATTTTAATCAGAATGAGAGGTGAAAGCCATTATTGAAAAAATTATTTTATCAATTTATATAAATTTTCAGTAATGGTGATTCTATGATTCATATTTATTGTGGTGACGGTAAAGGAAAAACAACTGCTGCTCTTGGGCTTGCAATTCGTGCCGTTGGAAGTGGCATGCATGTAAATTTTGTACAGTTTCTAAAAGGCAGTGATACATCAGAGTTACAAATTCTTGCAAAAATTCCACAAATTACAGTCTTACGTTGTCAAAAAAACTATGGTTTTACATTTCAGATGACAGATGTCCAGAAAGCAGAACTAACAGAATATCATAATCAAATGCTTTCTGAAATGATAAATCAAGTATATACTGGTAATATAAAATTATTGATACTAGATGAATTTTTCAGTGCATATAATTATAATTTACTTGATAGAGAATTAGCGAATCGGCTTGTGTTTACTTGTCCTGAACAAATAGAATTAGTTCTTACAGGTCGGAATCCAGAACAAAAATTCATTGATATTGCAGATTATGTCACGGAAATGCAAGCAATTAAGCACCCTTATCAAAATGGTGTTTCCGCTCGTCATGGGATTGAATACTAAAAAATTTAAAAAAGCTCCTATTTATAAAAATGGGAGCTTTTTATTTTATACTTGCAAATAGAAACAAGAAAAACGGCAAAATGCCGTTCTTCTTGTTTTTTTGAAATTACTGTCAGTTATCTGAATCAGTCATCTTTTCTGCGTGTCACTACCAAAGCGATTCCAGAAACTGCAAATAATCCAAGTATTACTGTAATTGCTTCTGAACCTGTTTTTGGACTAGCATTTGATGTAGTTGTATTATTCGTTGTTGCTCTACTTGTTGATACAGGTGTTGTTGTTCTGGAAACAGAATAATTTACAGTGTTATTGTTATTATTTGCTACAGCTCTTGTTGTCGTTGCCCTAGTAGTAGTAGTTGTTGTTGTTGTAGAAGTTGTTTCGCTTGTGGTAGTGGTAGTAGTTGTAGTAGTTGTTGTTGTTGTTGTATCAATCATAGGTGCAACTGGGTTAGTTGTAGTTGTTGTTTCATCATCGCCATCACCAGTTAAAGAACTATCATTATTACCAAGCGTTGTAGTAGTTTCAATATCACTATCAGGTGCAACTGCTTCACCCCTAGTGGTTGTAGTTTCCGTAGTAGTAGTTGTTGTTGTTGTTTCTGTAGTAGTTGTAGTTGTCGTTGTTTCTGTAGTAGTTGTAGTTGTTGTTGTTTCTGTAGTGGTAGTAGTTGTTGTTGTTTCTGTAGTAGTTGTAGTTGTTGTATTTGTCACAGTGGTTGTGGTGGTTATAGTAGTTGTCGTTTCTTCTGTTGTAGTTGTAGTTGTTTCTTCTGTTTCACTATCTGAAATAGGTGCTTCTGTTGTTACAGTTGTCGTTTCTGTTGTTTCTCCTGTTGTAGTAGTTGTCGTTTCTGTAGTAGTTGTTGTTTCAATCTTAGCTTCGTCAACCATAACAATCAATTCATCTTCTGCAACTGCATTGCTGTCTATTGTTACTAATTTACCATTTTCAATTACAAATGTAATATCTGTTGCAACTTCATAACCGTCTGGAGCTGTTACTTCATGCAATGTATAAGTACCATTTGGCAGATTGCTAACAGTTGTTACACCGTTGCCAGAAATCCATGTCAATTCTTCGCCAGAGTTCTTCACTGCTGTGCCATTACCACCAACTGTTAACATATCTTCTGTAAATAAGATTACATTGCTGTTGCCGTCTTTGCCTGTTAATGTCAGTGTTGCACCCTCGACTTCTCCACCGAAGATGTCTTGTTTATCAATTTTTACAGTTGCCTTAGTTGCTTCATCAATCATGATAATTAATTCATCTTCTGCAACTGCATTGCTATCTACAGTTACTAATTTGCCATTTTCAATCACAAATGTAATATCCGTTGCCACTTCATAACCATTTGGAGCAGATACTTCATGCAATGTGTAAGTACCATTTGGAAGATTATTAACAGTTGTTACACCATTGCCAGAAATCCATGTCAATTCTTCACCAGAGGTTTTCATTGCTGTACCATTACCGCCAACTGTTAGCATATCTTCTGTGAATGTGATTGCATTGCCTTTTTCGTCTTTTCCTGTTAATGTCAAAGTTGCACCTTCGACTTCTTTGCCGAATACATCTTGTTTGTCAATTTTTACAGTTGCTGTAGTTGCTTCATCAACCATGATAATTAATTTATCTTCTGCAACTGCATTGCCGTCTACTGTTACTAATTTGCCATTTTCAATTACAAATGTAATATCCGTTGCCACTTCATAACCATTTGGAGCAGATACTTCATGCAATGTGTAAGTACCATTTGGCAGATTGCTAATAGTTGTTACACCATTGCCAGAAATCCATGTCAATTCTTCACCAGAGGTTTTCACTGCTGTGCCATTACCGCCAACTGTTAACATGTCTTCTGTAAATGTGATTGTATTGCCTTTTTCGTCTTTGCCTGTTAATGTCAAAGTTGCACCTTCGACTTCTTCGCCGAATACGTCTTGTTTGTCAATTTTTACAGTTGCTGTAGTTGCTTCATCAACCATGATAATTAATTCATCTTCTGCAACTGCATTGCTGTCTACGGTTGTTAATTTGCCATTTTCAATTACAAATGTAATATCTGTTGCAACTTCATAACCGTCTGGAGCTGTGACTTCATGCAATGTGTAAGTACCATCTTGTAAATTCTGGATTGTTGTTACACCATTGCCAGAAATCCATACTAATGTTTCACCAGAAGCGTTAATTAATTCAGCATCTTCTGCAACTGTGATATCATCTTTGGAGAAGGTAATTGTTTTGCCATCTTTGTCAATACCTGTTACTTGCAGAACCGCACCAACTACTTCTGTGCCGTAAACGTCTTGTTTATCAATCTTCACTTCAACAATTGTTGTTGTCGTTGTAGTTTCGGTTGTTGTAGTTTCAGTTGTTGTACTTGTGCTTGTTGTTTCAGTTTTAGTTGTTGTACTTGTACTTGTTGTTTCGGTCTTAGTTGTTGTATTTGTACTTGTACTTGTTGTTGTAGTTTCAGTTGTTGTACTTGTGCTTGTTGTTGTAGTTTCAATTGTAATGATTTCTTCTTCAGCGTCATTTACTACAATTTTATTTTTGGTTGTAATTGCATAAGAACCGCCAGTTTCATCTTCAAATTTACCAACTTTTGTTGTGATAACACCATCTTTGATTGTAAATGTCAAAACAGAATGAATTACTTTATAAGTTTTTCCACCAGAAACAAAGTTTACACCAGTTTCTTTCAAAGTATAAGTGCCATCTGGCAAATTGCTAATTTCTTTTGCTGTGTCGCCTGATGTCCATGTGATAGACATTTTGTCTTCACTTAAACCAGCATCTTCTGTTTGTGCAAGCGTTGTATTTTCACCATCAGATTCTGTCAATGTCAAAACCAGTGTTGCACCTGCAAGTTCAGCAGTACCGCCTACAGCTCTCTTACTAATACTAATTGGTTTTGTTACTTCTGTGATAATATCATCTTTCATGACAATCACACCATCTTTGTCAATTGCTTCAGATTTTACATTACCGTTCTTATCAATTGTAAATTCAATCAATTCAGCGATTTCATAGCCCTCTGGAGCAGTTTCTTCTGTCAGTGTATAGCTACCTGCTGGCAATCCAGAAATTGTTACTTTCTTGCCAGTTGTAACATAGCTGAAACCAACTTCATTCCATTCAATTTCTACTTTTTCGCCATCTTCATCTATCAAATAAACTTCATTGGCTACAGTGTCTAATGCTTTACTTGCAACTGTCAATGTCGCACCTGCTAATTCTTTGCTATTGGCAATATCCCATTTGCTAACTGTAATTGTAATTGCTTCATCTTCAATTTCAATTACCGTATTTCCGTCAACTATTTTACCATCTTTGATTACAAATTCTACTGTATTTGTTGCAAGTAAATAACCATCAGGAGCAACTACTTCAGCCAATTCATAAGTACCGTCTGTCAGACCTGAAATAAATGTACTGCCATAACCAGCTGTATAGAACATTAATGTGCCATTTTCAATTGTATATACGAAAGACTGATTTGTTGCTGTAATGTCTGCAAGAGAATCTACTTTCTCTCTTGGTATTCTAAATCCATGAACACTTATATCATTAGAAATACCATTTTCATCATCAGTTTTTGTAATTTTCAGCAATGCGCCCTCAACTTCATTTTTGGTTGTAGCGTCTTGTTTGCTAATTACTACTTCACCTAATTTTGTATCTAACATTGTGATATTAGATACCATTTTTCCGTCTTCTTCGCTACCTGTCTCAAAAGAGAAATCATTTTGTACTTTGCTCAGTTTGCCGTCTTTGCCTACTGTAAAGCTAATTGTTTCTGCTACTTGATATACTTCATCATCTGGAGTTACAATTTCTGTCAGCGTGTAATTGCCTGCTGGCAGTTTGCTTAAAACAGCTGCTTCCTCACCAGAAATAAACGTAATGCTTGCGCCTTTCTGCTCTACATCTTTCGCACCGCCACTAACTATGACTTTCTCTAAAGATATGCCGTCTGTATTTGTAATTGTCAGTTGTGCGCCTGCAAGTTCTTTTGTACCAGTACCAGCGATTTCTACTTTGTCAATTGTCAGTTCAATTACTTTGTCTGTCAAAGTTACTTTCTTAGAACTTACTGTGCCATCTTCATTTACTGTAAATGTTACTTTTGTAGCTGTTGTATAGCCTAATGGTGCAGTATCTTCTGTTAGTGTGTAAGTACCTACTGGAAGGTCACGCAAAGTAGTATCTTTGCTACCAGATGTGAATGTAATGCTTGCGCCTTTCTTTTCTACATTGGTTGCACCGCCAATTACTTCTACACTTTCTAAAGATGTTCCTTCATTATTAGTAACTGTTAGTTTTGCCCCTGCAAGTTCATTGCCACTTGCTGCATCTTTCTTACTGATAGTTACTTGTACTTTATCTGTGATAATATCATCATTCATGACAATTGCACCATCAGCATCAAGGTCTTCAGATTTTACTTTTCCTGTTTCATTAATTGTAAACTTAATTTCTTCAGCGACTTGATAGCCCTCTGGAGCAGATTCTTCTGTCAATGTGTAATCACCTGCCGGCAATCCGTAAATTGTTACTTTCTTGCCTGTTGTCTGGTAAGATATGCTAGTCAAATCTTCTGCAATTACTAAGTCTACTGGTTCATCTTCTTCATCTAATGCATAGATAGCATTCACAGCTTTTTTCAGATTTTCACCCTTAATTGTCAGAGTTGCGTTTTCTAATTCTTTACTATTGGCAATATCCCATTTGCTAATCGTTACATTAATTGCTTTATTTTCGATTTCAATAGAAGGTTTATTGCCTAATTCTTCTGTATTAGAAATTTCAAATTCCTGTGCAATTGCATTATTAATATAACCCTCTGGAGCAGATAATTCACTAATTTGATATTTACCAGCCGGTAATCCATCAATATAAATATTAACATTATTAGTATAGAATTTCAAGATACCGTCTTCAATTG
>JAAVHJ010000043.1 GCA_014799805.1 Ruminococcus sp. | reverse complement strand
CAGTTGAAAATAAAGTATTTTTCAAACAAGCATTTTATTTTTTCTATATCCTATCATGATTTTGACCCATCGCAATTAGAATTCTAACATGCTTAAAATATGACATAACACGTATTTTAAAACGGTATTCGGTATTTTACTTAAAAAAATTAAAAAGTCAAGATATTCAGTATGCTTGAGCTAGAATTCCTCAAGGGCTTAAATTATCTTGACCTTTGTTTACTATGAACTAAGAAATTAATGCAGTCTTTAGAGCTACAATTGCTCACAGGGGTGTTATTGTTGAATTTCAGTAATAGTAGTATAGCATATGCAATAGAAAATGTCAAGTGCTTATCTGAAATTTTTTTAATATTTGACTTGACAATCTTATAATTCAGAGGTATAATAATAGTAATAGAGTTAGTGACATTTGTTAATTTGAGTAATTGTAGCACCTAGCTTTCAAATGTATGCTAACTTTGCTTTTATTATTGATTAGCAGGAAAATAATAAAAAATATTTAGAAAATCCAGTAAATATTGGAATTTTTTTATCTCATCAACAATATAAAAAATAGACATTTTATAATAAACAGTTTTTTTGTGGCATAAAAAAACGAAAAAAGAAAGGTTTGATGATATACGAATGAAAACAAAAACAAAAGCACAAACAACAAAAACAGTTGTGATTGCAAAGAAAAAAATAAATGCTGCAAAAAATGAAAAATCTATACAAACAGAAGAAACACCAACATCAAGAGAAATGCCAGTGCCATCTAAAAAGCTAGTATTAAAAAATACTTCTATGCAAAACACAGATGAAACAACATTGCCCAAACAAAAAGAAATAGAATTTGTTGTCCCAGAAAAAAAGTCAGAATTGAAAAAAAGCATAAAATTTATAGTTTTAGCAATCTTTGCAGGTGGTGTCTGTGGTTTGCTATTGGCAATGGGTACTAGCGGAAACAGTTCTGCTAAAAAAAATGTTGTACCTGAAACAGAATTTACATCAACAGAATCTGTAACTGAAACAATTGCTACAGAATCTTCTACTGAACCAATTACAGAAGAACCGACAATTCCTGCTATGGTGATTGACCCTGATAAACCAATGATTGCATTAACTTATGATGATGGACCCGCGGTTGGGTCATCTGAAAAAATTGTTGAAGTATTAAAAAAATACAATGCACATGCGACTTTTTTTCTGGTGGGTGATAATATCACGGAAGAAACAGGGAAAATTATTCAAAAAGAATTTGAAGCAGGTTGCGAAATTGGCAATCATACACAGTCACATCAAAATCTTAAAGAATTAGACGTTGATTCTGGTATGTTGCAACTAGAAGAATGTGATGATAAAATTTATAAATATATTAATCAAAAGGCAACACTTGTCCGACCGCCTTATGGTGGATATGATGACGCAATCCGAGAAGCTGACAAGAGAGTATTTGTTTACTGGTCATTAGAAAGCAGTGACTGGAAATGGGATAATGCAGATAAAATCTATGAAGTTGTCATGGAAAATATCAGTGATGGTGATATTGTACTTATGCATGATATTCATGAAGAAACTGCAAAAGCATCTGAAAGATTAATTCCAGATTTAATAGATATGGGGTATCAGCTTGTGACTGTCAGCGAATTAATGCAGTACAGGAATTTTCATGCAGAAGATGGTATGGTATTATATAACGTACATCCAGACAAGCCTTTATATAGTAGCCTTTATGAACATGAAACAGAAGTAATACCAGAAACATTTGATAATGAAAGTGAAGATGAAGTTGAAATTGAAACAGATAATAATACAGAATAATCAAAACCGCTTGCTATGAAAAGCGGTTTTTGTAGTAAAAAGAGAAATTATTTTAGTTGCGATATTTTTTTCTTGCAAGTGAAATTATTTTGTAGTATAATAATAATAGAAAAATTCAAGAAAATGCCTTTGAAAGCAGGTGAAACATGATTGACAGCATTAGAAATTTTGCAACAGCAATTTGGTTATGATAATTTCAGAAAAGGACAAGCGGAATTAATTTCGCATATTTTGCAAGGACAAGATGTATTAGGCATTATGCCAACTGGTGCAGGCAAATCTATTTGTTATCAAATTCCAGCATTGTTATTGTCAGGATTAACTATTGTCGTAACACCTTTAATTTCACTTATGCAAGACCAAGTAAATGCTTTACAGGCAAATGGCATTCCCGCAGTGTGGCTGAACAGTATGACAGATAGGGAAAGTTATAAAAAAATTTTCAGGCTGATTTATCAAAAAAAAATTAAAATTCTTTATGTTGCACCAGAACGTCTTGAAACGGCTAGTTTTTCCAGACTTGCAAAAGAAATTTTAATTTCTATGATAGTTGTTGATGAAGCACATTGTGTTTCGCAATGGGGACAGGATTTTCGTCCAAGTTATTTAAAAATTTTATCATTTTTGCAATCTATTCCAACACGTCCTATTCTTAGTGCATTTACAGCAACAGCTACACAGGAAGTTGCCAATGATGTAATTGAAATTTTAGATATGCATCAGCCATTCTGTTTATCAACTGGTTTTGATAGAAAAAATCTGTATTTTGCAGTAGATTATCCTAAAGATAAATTTCATGCATTGATAGAATTTTTACGTACACGCCCAGAAGAAACTGGTATTATTTATTGTATTTCAAGAAAACTTACAGAACAAGTTGCATCTGATTTAAATAGCAACGGATTTCCAGCAGTATATTATCATGCAGGATTAAGTAACGAAAAACGCTGTAAAAATCAGGAAGATTTTATTTATGACAGAATTAAATTAATCGTCGCAACAAATGCTTTTGGCATGGGAATTGATAAATCTAATATTAGTTTTGTTGTGCATTATAATATGCCAAAGAATTTAGAAAGTTATTATCAGGAAGCAGGACGTGCTGGCAGGGACGGAAGTCATGCAGATTGTATGTTATTCTATCATCCAAATGATATTAGAATTAATCAGTTTTTAATTGAAAATTCGGCAGACCAGCTTGATGAGAATACTAGAATTAAAATTCGTCAGAAAGAAAAAGAAAGATTATATTTTATGCAAGCTTATTGTTCTGAAAACCAGTGTTTAAGAAAATATATGTTAGAATATTTTGGCGAAAAAGCACCTGAATATTGCGGAAATTGTAGCTTTTGTCAATCACATTGTGAAAAATTTGAGATTACACTGGAAGCCCAGAAAATTATTTCCTGTATTTATAGATTATATCAAAAAAATATTTTTTTATCGGAAATAGAAATTGCAAATATTTTACTTGGTTGTGCATTAAAAAAATATGAAATTTATCAAGATATTTCTACATATGGGATTATGAAAGAAATTTCTCTGAATCAGTGTTTGCATATGATTCAAATTCTTGTGCAAGATGGATGGATTTCCAGAGGAGAACATGAAATTCTAAAATTAAATCGCAATTCTGCAACGTTATTAAAAGAAAAACGTAATATTTTCATGTATCGTAAAAAGAAAACTGTCACTAAAATAAATTATCATTCTGAAAAAGCAATATCTGAAAATACAGAATTAATGAAATTGCTGAAAAAATGCAGACAAAAACTTGCACAAAAAGAACATGTTCCAGCATATGTTATTTTTACAGATATTACTTTGCAAGATATGTGTCGAAAATGTCCTGTTTCTTCTATGGCGTTTCGTAGTGTAGAGGGTGTCGGGCGTGTAAAGCTTGAAAAATATGGCGACGCATTTATAAAAGTTATTAAAGACTATCAAAATGCTGTCAAAACAATTTAAGAAAGGATAATATGATTATGAAAATTCCAAAAATAAAAAAAGAAAAGGCAATGCATTCCAAGCATTCTAAGACAAAATATATGTTATTGCTGATTTTAAATATTATAGTATTATTTTTTCTAGTAACAATGTTACTAACTTGTATGACATTGAGATATTACATAAAATCCTTTGCCGTTCCAAAGGCTATCGCAAAAATGATTGTGGAAGATATTAAAATTGAACAATCTGACGGTTATGAAACATCCATTGCAGAATATCTTGCAAATGAATTGATTCAGGATGAACAAGTCAGTGCAGAAGATATTGAAGAAATGATTCAGAATGGAACATTTTCAGATTATATCATGCTTGCTGTTGAGCAATATAATCAGTACTTAGCCGAAGGCGGAGAATTACCAGAACTAGATGAAAATAATTTAAAATATCCTATTAAGATATTAAATAACAGACTAGAGGATTTTATATACAAGGGTAAAATCGGAATTGTTTTGCGGATTGCGATTTCTATTTGGATACAAATTATATTGGCAATTTGTATTTTATTGCTTTTCATATCATTCATCAGAGTTCATCGCAAAGAAAATAAAAAAATTGGCACTTGCTTAAAAATCTGTAGCATAACAGCTGGTATTCCCTGTGTGATAATGTTTCTATTTTTTATGGTATTATCATGGATTTTAAAATTAACACATTTGCCGTCAGAATTAGTCATTGCTCTGCGTGGGAAAAATATGATGATTTCAAGTATTGGCATTGGCATTTGTATAGTAATATTTGGTTCTGGAATGCTTTGGAATTTTATTGCAAAAAAATATACTCCAAAATCAGAAATGTCGATTCAGGAAGAAACATCCTCCAAAATAAAAATGCCCGTTCCAGAAATTTCAAACAGAAAATTTTGTCGTTATTGTGGTAAAAAGCTTGTCAATGATAATGCACAATTTTGTTATCAATGCGGAAAAACGCAATAAAAACTCCCTGCTTTCTTAGTGAAAGCAGGGGCTTTTTTATAATATGAAAAAATTATAAAAAATCACTTGTTTTATGATTTGTTTCATGATATAATAAACTTGAATATTTGTGTTATAGGAGGTTTTTTAACATGAAAAAATTAAAGGTTTTGTTTGCCAGTATCACAGCATTATCATGCTTATGTGCAAGCCTTTTGCCAATAGTTGAACAGATTCCGCCAGTGCATTTTATTTTGACAAGTGCCAAAAATGAAGAAATTGTTACTTCGAGGATATGTGGAAAAAATTTAACTTGGAATTTTGAAGAATCTACAGGAATACTAACAATTAGTGGTACTGGTGCCATGAAAGATTGGAGTTATTATGGTAGTAAAAAAACTTGTTGGTATGATTTACGTGAAGATATAAAAAAAATTATACTTCAAGATGGTATAACTGCAATTGGAGCATATGCTTTTTATGATTGTAAATCTTTAACATCTGTCACAATTCCAAACAGTGTAACATCAATTGGAGATGGTGCTTTTAGTAATTGTGAATCTTTAATATCTGTCATAATTCCTGATAATGTGACAGCAATTGGTCATGATACTTTTAATAATTGTGAATCTTTAACATCTGTCATAATTCCTGATAGTGTGACAGCAATCGGAGCATATGCTTTTAATGGGTGTTATTCTTTAACATCTATCACAATTCCAGATAGTGTGATAATAATTGGAAATGGTGCTTTTAATTACTGTTATGCTTTGCAATCTGTTATAATTCCAGATAGTGTAATATCAATTGGAGCATATGCTTTTAATGGGTGTACCTCCTTAACATCTGTTACAATTCCAGATAGTGTGACAGCAATCGAGGAGAATGCTTTTTATAATACATCATGGTTAGAAATAAAAAGAACTGAAAATCCACTAGTCATTATTAATGGGATTTTAATTGATGGTACAGCATGTGAGCAAGAAGAAATTATCATTCCAGATGGTGTGACAACAATCGGAGAATCGGCTTTTTATAATTGTAAATCTTTAACATCTATCACAGTTCCAGATAGTGTGACAACAATTAAAGATTATGCTTTTATCTATTGCTCTGCTTTAAAATCTATTGTAATTCCAGATAGTGTGACAATAATTGGAGATTATGCTTTTGATTCTTGTATTTCTTTAGAATCTGTTGTAATTTCAGATAGTGTGATAGAAATCGGAGAGGGTGTTTTTAGTAATTGTATTTCTTTAATATCTGTCACAATTCCAGATAATGTGACAGAAATTAGAAATAATGCTTTTTATGGTTGTACTGATTTAGAAACTATTGTTATTCCTGATAGTGTGACAGAAATTAGAGATAATGCTTTTTATGGTTGTACTAATTTAGAAACTGTTGTTATTCCTGATAGTGTGACAGCAATTGAAAGTAGTGCTTTTAGCAACACACCATGGTTGGAAATAAAAAGAACTGAAAATCCGCTTTTAATTATTAATGGGATTTTAATTGATGGAACAACATGTGAACAAAAGGAAATTATCATTCCAGATAGTGTGACAGAAATTGGAAATAATGCTTTTTATGATTGTACTGATTTAGAAACTATTGTTATTCCAAATAGTGTGACAGCAATCCGAGGTGGAGCTTTTTATAATTGTTCAAATTTAAAATCTATTGTAATTCCGAATAGTGTGACAGAAATCGGATATTATGCTTTTTATGCCTGTAAATCTTTAACATCTGTTACAATTCCAGACAGTGTGACAGCAATCAGGACGAATGCTTTTGATGGTTGTATTGCTTTAGAATCTATTGTCATTCCTGATAGTGTGTCGTCAATTGGAAGTAGTGCTTTTAAAAATACATCATGGTTGAAAATAAAAAGAAATGAAAATCCACTAGTCATAATTAATGGAATTTTAATTGATGGAACAACATGTGAACAAGAGAAAATTATCATTCCAGACAATGTGACAGAAATCGGCTGTTATGCTTTTTATGCCTGTGAATCTTTAACATCTGTCACAATTCCAGATGGCGTGACAGCAATTGGAGATACTGCTTTTTATTGGTGTGACGCTTTAACGTCTATTATAATTGAAAATTCAGAATGTGAAATTAATGACAGTGAGTTCACAATTTCTGATACAGCGACAATTTACGGCTATGATAATTCTACAGCACAAGCCTATGCTAAAAAATATAACAGGGATTTTGTTTCTTTAATGTTAATATTTTCTGCAGAATATGGTGCAGGAAAAGTCAGCGATTTTGCGGACTTTATCGAAAAATATCAAAATATAAATTTTAGTTAATTTGCTTTATTCTTCAAAAAAAGAAAACCCCCTGTTTTCATGAGAAAACAGGGGATTTGTATATATGCAGGAATTAGCAGCCACAACCGCAGTTGTTATTGCAGTTATTGCAACCACAATTGTTGTTATTGCCACAGCAAGAGAAGAGGACAATAATCAAAAGAATAATCCAGCAGCAGCTACCGCTATTGTTGTTGTTATCAAAACACATAGTTCATATCTCCTTGAGTAATATATTTGAAACAAAGCGTCTTGCGTTGTTTCATATTACATAATATGATAATGCTAAAAATATGTGACTGAAAAATTTTCAAATCCAATAGGAAATAAATTTTGGCAATAAATTGTTATTTTTTCCTGTTACGACAAATATTTTATGAAAAAAATGCTATACTGTTACTGTATCAAAGATAGAGAGCGACTGAAAGGAGAGATTGCTTTGATGCAGAAACGCAATGATAAAAATCAACATTATGATTATGACATTGACCGTTTTTCAGAAAACGCAATGCTGGCATTGGAAGCAGGCATGTATTTAGCAGGAGAAATGGGGCATACCTATATTGGAACGGAGCATTATTTATTAGGTCTGTTACATCAGCACCCAAATAAAGCTTCTGAAATTTTAACTGATTTTCAAGTAACAGAATATCAATTTTCACAGCAATTATTACGCACTGTTGGCAGGGGAAGTCATACTTCTCCAAATTATAGCAGTATGACACCAGCATTACACAGAATGTTTCATGACGCACAAACACTTGCCGATTCTGCAGGCATGAAAGAAACAGGAACAAAATGGATTTTATTAGCTTTGCTTCATGATGAAAACTGTGCCGCAACGGAATTACTAGAATTAATGCAAGTAGATATTGATGCAATTGAACATGCTTGTCATATGTCTAAAATTACAAATATTTCCAATATCCCAACAGAAGGGGAATTCCCACAATTATTTCGCTATGGAAAATTATTATTGCCATCAGAACAGGATGAGCCTTTAATTGGCAGAGAAGCAGAAATTGACAGAGTATTGCAGATTTTATCCAGAAAAAATAAAAATAATCCCTGCTTGATTGGTGAAGCAGGTGTTGGAAAAACTGCAATTGTACAGGGTGTTGCTAAGAAATTTGCAACGGGGGAAGTTCCTCCACAGTTATTAGGCATGTTTATATTTGCATTAGATTTAGGGGCGTTATTAGCTGGTGCAAAATATAGAGGAGATTTTGAAGAACGTATCAGAGATTGTATTGACGAAGTCACACAAAGCAATAGAATTATTTTATTTATTGATGAATTGCATACCATTGTAGGAGCTGGTGCGGCAGAAGGTGCAATTGATGCTGCTAACATGTTAAAGCCAAGACTTGCAAGAGGTGATTTGCGAATGATTGGTGCAACTACTCCAGCAGAATATACGAAAAGCATTGAAAAAGATGGTGCATTAGCAAGAAGATTTCAAAGCGTAACTATTCAGGAACCAACACCAGAACAAACTTTGCATATTTTAAACGGCTTAAAAGAAAATTATGAAAATTATCATCATGTATTTTTAAACGAATCTGTATTAAAATCTTGTGTAGAATTATCACAGAAATATATTGCTGATAAAAGCTTTCCAGATAAAGCTATTGATTTACTAGATGAAGCTTGTGCAAGAGCGTCTTTGAAAAATGCTGTCTGTGCAGAGGTTCATACAGAAGATGTCGCTAATGTCGCATCATTAAGAACAGGGATTCCTTTAGAACAAATGACTTCTGCCGAACAAGAACGTTTAATAAACTTACAAACAGCTTTACAGAAAAAAATTATTGGTCATGATGAAGTCATTTTGCAACTATGTGATGCTGTATGCCGTGCAGGCAGTGGTTTTCGGGATATTCAACGTCCCGTTGGGTCATTTTTATTTTTAGGTTCTACAGGAATTGGCAAAACTGCTCTTGTGAAAGCTTTGGCAGAAACACTCTATGGAAGCGAAAAGGCTTTATTTACAGTAGACATGTCAGAATATATGGAACAACATGCTGTTTCAAAATTAATTGGTTCTCCTCCAGGATATGTCGGATTTGAAGAAGAAACGAAATTTTGTGAACATCTCAGAAGAAGACCATGTAGCATTATTTTATTTGATGAAATTGAAAAAGCACACCCAGATATTTTGCATATTTTATTGCAAATCTTAGAAGAAGGCATGATTACAGATAGTTCTGGCAGAAAAATCAGTTTGCGGAATTGTATGATTTTCATGACTTCTAATATTGGAATGCATAAAAATCATCATACTGTTGGATTTTTAGAATCACAAGCACAGAAACAAGCACAGGCAATTCATACGCTTCAGGAAGTTCTGCCATTAGAATTTTTAAACAGAATTGATGAAATTTTAGTATTTGAAAAATTAAGTCAAGAGAGTTTAATAAAAATTACAGAACGGCAATTAAATTTATTAGCAGAACGTTCTCAACAAATGGGAATATATTTAGAATTTGAAACAAAAGCAATTCAAATGATTGCCAATTGCCCTGAAACAACACGCTATGGCGTACGTCCTATTCGGAGATTTTTAACACAAGAAATTGAAAGTCCTTTGTCCAGAATGTGGTTGCATGGGCAATTACACACTGGCGACACGGTGATAATTACTGCACAAGATGAAAAATTATTATTAAAAATAGCAGAGCGTGTGCATTAATCCACACGCTTTGCTATATTTTCTAAAAAATTTGCAGGTATCAATTTTGTCAGCCAGACACCATTCGGGGCTTGATAAAATATATAGCCTTGTTCCTGCATTGCTTTTGCTGGAATTTTAAAAACATACGGCTTGCCATGTCGTTTTCCGACAGTGATTGCTGTTTCAATATCTTTTGACAAGTGGACATATAATCTTTGCATAGGTAACAAGCCTTTTTCCTGAATTGACGGCAAGAAACGTTCTGCTGTGCCGTGATATAGAAATTCTGGGGGTTCTTTTTCTGGATAGTGAATGATTATTTTAACAGAATGCCCATAATTTGCACGAATTTTTGATTTATCTTCGTTAAAGCTATATCTTTGTTTTGCATCTGTATTTACAATTTCTTCTAACATTTCTTGACTAATCTGAATTCCTGCAATTAATGCTTGTGTATCTGCCCAACCCTCTGAATCCAGCGTGATACCAATCATTTCAGGTTTATGACGTAAAATTTTGCTAATCAGTTTACTGATACGAGTGGGATTTTGCATATCAATGATTCCTTTCTAAATTTTAAATTATTATAGCATAAAAATTAACACTTGTCAAGTAATATTTTGCAAATACATGAGTAGTATTAAAGCCCTGCATTT
>JAAVHJ010000042.1 GCA_014799805.1 Ruminococcus sp. | reverse complement strand
GAAGATTCTGAATATTTAATTTATAATAGCGATTCGCTATATTTAGAATACCAAAATTCAGGAAAATGTATCTTATATCGTCCTGATATCATTCAAGAATTTACAGGTGAAGAAATTTCTAATAATTGGAATCCTCTTGAAAATAGCATAAATTTAGGTGATGCAGTACCAATAGATAATAATAAAAAACGTTATAATAATAACGAATATATAGGCGGGGTAGTAGACCAATTTCAAACAATTTATTTAAACGGACAAGAAACTGATTTTGCAAATATTTCATTTTATTTAAGTTCTTATTTATTTTATGCACGAGAAGACGACTGTTTATCATCTTTGTGTCAAATACAAATCATTCAAGATTTTAAATTATTAGAATTTTCTAACAATATACAAGCCTTTTATATTACATTAAAACTATCTGTTCTCAATACAAATATTAATATTAGCAATACAAAAAAATCCGCTTTTCAAAATGCAGAACAGCAAACTTGCCCACAGGAAATTAAATTATTAATGTTCACTCCAGATTCGATTGCTTATATAGAATTACCTGCAATTGCTACACAAGAACCTGATACAATAGAAACGCTTTCTGGTACTTATTGTACAGTAAATGAAGCATGTACAATTCTTTCAGATTATCTTAGTCAAGAATATAGTTATACTGTTGATAGTATCAGCATTTTATATCAAAATTTATTTTTATATCAAGATAATCAATATGCTGGTATCGTCCAAGCTCCCATGTATCATTTTATTATTCATAATCCTGATGTAAATAGCCCTTATCAAAAAATATATGCAGATATTGCATTAGATACCAAACAATTATATATTAGTTATTCATAAAAATAGAAGGGAGATATTTATTTATGAAAAAAATAATTTTATTTATTTTTCTTACTAGTGTATTATTATCATGTACAGCTTGCAAGAAACAGCAAACTGAAATGACACTAGAAACTACTATGACAGAAAATTTATCAACACAATCAGAAATGACAACTAATACTAATAATACTACTGATTCAAAATCAGAAACAAAATTAACTACCACAAAAAATAATCATTCTGAATCAAATGCAAATTCTACAACTAGTAGCACAGACATAACAGGCTTATCCGCCACTTCAACTATTACAGAAATAATAGAGCCTACAGAATCTCCATTACAATTACAAATGCAAGAGGCATTACAAAATGCGATTGACGAAGAAGAACGTCAAGCGATTCAAGATGTGCAACCAGAAACTGAACCATCAATCTATTATCAAAATACTTATCGTGATTTTAAAAGAGAAAATTTCCCTAATCTTGACATGACTAACACATATACTCCTGAAAAATTAACCTCCAGTCATGGTGCTAATATTCATAAATATTTTTTCGAGGCAAAACCCATGTCTGGAACAAATTTATTGCAAATGCAAAAATTAGCAAGCAGTTTTGCAAATATTGATATTGCTATCAATAAAATTACTTCTAATGCGGATACACTGGAAAATGCAGAATATTTGCTATATAACAGCGATTCGTTATATTTAAAATTACAAGAGAAAGGCGAATGCATATTATATCGTCCTGATGAAATTCAAGAATTTACGGGAGAAGAAGATTTAGATAACTGGAACCCGCTTGCAAACAGCACAAATTTAGGCAGAATCGGCATACCAGAAATAAGAGAGAGTGTAGAAAAATGGGGGATTTCTACTAATGGTAAGGGAAATATGGAAAATTTCGATGTCATGCTAGAATTTGAACAAGAATTTTATCTAAACGAACAAAAATATTCTCTCCATGATTTTAATGAATCTGTGTATTATTATATGGAACAATTACAACAAAATGAATGTTTTTCTTCTGTATATAGTACATTTAGTTTTCAAGATTGTGAATTATTAGAATTTCCTAACGGCGGACAGGCGATTTATATTACATTAAAACTATTTTCTTTCGAATCAAATCTTAATGTGAATAGTACGCAAAAATCAGCATTTCTTGACGACCAACTGCAAACATGCCCACAGACAATTAAAATTTTAATGTTTAATTTAGATTCAATTGCTTATATGGAATTGCCAGCTACTCTTACACAAGAACCTGACACAATAGAAACGCTTTCTGGTACTTATTGTACAGTAAATGAAGCATGTACAATTATTTCCGATTATTTAACGCAAACTTATAGTCAAGATTATATTTATCATGTATTAAGATTTTCTATTTCTTATCAGACATTGCTTTTATATGAAAATAATCAATATATTGGCATGGTGCAAGCTCCTATGTATCATTTTACGATTGATAATTTACCAGATGATAACCCTATATTATATGCAGATATTGCATTAGATACCAAACAATTATATATTAGTTATTCATAAACCAACTTCTCACCCATCTCAAATAAATACAAAAAGGCATTCCCTGTGCAGTAGGGCATGCCTTTTTGAATTTACCTCTTTACGAAAATGTTTACTCTTAGCTTTGCTGAAAAAGTCCTCTTAACTATATGACAGTATAATAGGAAAAATATTGGATATTTTTTTAAAATTTTTTTAATTCTATATATTATATAAAAAATTAATTTATTTTATTAAAATTTTAGGTTAAACCAACAATTTTTTTCATGACCAGCAAAGTATCTGAAGGTGTTACTATGCCATCAGCATTATAATCTGCATAGAATGCCTGTTCTGAATCAAGTATTTTCTGTCCTAAAATTGCTTTGTTCATGATAATAATATCTAAAATATCTACAGAACCATCTTGATTGACATCACCTATTTCAAAAGCTTGGTCAAATGTTCTGAATTTTAAATTATTTTCCTGTGCAAAAGTCTGTGCTGTAGAATTTGCATAGCCTATGATTGTTCCTTGCGTCATAGTATTTTTATATATATTATCTCTTATATTATCCATTACATCTTGATATTTTCTTGCTGAAAGAAATTCAATCATAAAAGAACAAAGTGCTGAATCTAAGCACAACGGACATTGTTCTAAAAAATTTTCATAAATATCAATTTTAAAATCGGGGTCTTTTTCTAATTCTTCCTGCAAGAATGATTGCCAATCTATCACAAATCCAAAAGCATTTTCACCAAATTGCATATCTGGATTTTTAATTTTTAGATTTTTTAAACTCTTGCAATTAAAAAATGCATTTTTGCCAATAGAAATTAAATTTTCGCCTAATGTTAAAGAATCTAAATTCACGCAGTTATAAAATGCATAATCACCAATTTCTGTCACAGATTCAGGAATATTAATATTTGTCATAGTCTCACAACCTGCAAAAGCAAAATCATCAATTTTGATTACGGAATCTGGCAATGTAATACTATAATAATAACAATTATCTAAAATTTCATTTTCTCCCTCTTCTTCATAATTAATAAATTCATTACTTGCACAATTCCCAAATGCAAAAAATTTAATTTCTGTCACACCGTCTGGAATTTCAAAACTAGTCCCCTCAGCATAATATAATATATTATTTTTAATAATAAACGGATTTTGTTCTGTATAAGCTGTATCAGACAAACAGCGATAATTAAATATTTCAATATATTCTAAGCCATTAATTTCTGTTAAATTTGGATTGTTATATAATACATAGGGGTCAAGTTCTGTAAACGTTGACGGAATTGTAATTTTTTCAAGATTCGGATAATCTGCAAATGCATATTCATCAGCTCCAGTGATGCCCTCTTGCAGAATAATTTCATAAATATCATCTTTGTAATTATCCCATGACGGCAAATTACTATGATGCAATCCAATATTTGTATGAATTCTGCCATTTCCTGAAACCGTCAGCACATGGTTTTCAAGTGTCCAATTTAAATTATCATATTCACCTGTTTTGACATCTTCTGCATTTTCTATCTCTTGAAATACTAGATTATGTTCCTGTGCAAAAGTCTGTGCTGTAGAATTTGCATAGCCTGTCAAGATGCCTTTTGTAAAAGTATATGCTTCATTAGGCCAATATTTCAAATCAAAATATAATGGATATTTTTCTAGCACTGTAAAAAAACGATTTTTATAATCCTGATTTTTTTCATCTTTTAAATTTTCTTGTAATGTTGCTTCCCAATCTGTCATAATGCCAAAAGCATTTTCTCCAAATTGCATATCTGGATTTCTAACTTCCAGATTTTCTAAACTTTTGCAATTATAAAATGCTTCTGTTCCAACAGAAACAACATTTTCGCTTAATGTCATAGCATTTAAACTTACACAATCATAAAATGCATAATCGCCAATTTCTGTCACAGATGCAGGAATAGTAATATTTGTCATAGTAGAACACCCTGCAAAAGCATAATCATCAATTTTAACTACAGAATCTGGCAATATGACTTCATAATAAATACTATTATCTATTAGAATAATTTCTTTTTCTGGCGTAGCAGAAAGTTCTAAATCAACAAAACCAGAATTATTATGAAATGCAAAAGATTTAATTTCCGTTACACCGTCTGGAATTTTAAAATCAGTTCCCCCAGCATAATATAATATATTATTTTTAATAATAAACGGATTTTGTGCAATATAAGCCGTATTAGATAAACAATGCCAATTAAATGTTTCAATATATTCTAAGCCATTAATTTCTGTTAATTTTGGATTATTACATAATACACAATCAGCAAGTTCTGTAAATGTTGACGGAATTGTAATTTTTTCAAGATTTGGATAATTCGCAAATGCACTTTCATCAGCTCCAGTAATACCCTCTTCCAGAATAATTTCATAAATATCATCTTTGTAATCATTCCATGATGGCAAAGTACTACCATGCCAACCAATAATTGTATAAATATCTCCATTGCCCGAAACAGTCAGCACATGATCTTCAAGTGTCCAATTTACTTTTCCCCATTCACCAGATTTCACATCTTCTGCAAAAGCAAGCATATGATTTTCATAATTTGCACAATTTGCAGATAATACCAATGCTGCACATAGCATTGCCAAAACATTTTTCTTCATCATAAAACCTCCTGTAGAATATTAATAATTAGCTTGATAAGCTTTTCTACTCTTACAACGAAGTAATATCATAAAATGTGCAAATTTATTTAAATTTTTCCATATTCTATCAATTAAACAAAAAACCGCCTGTTTTACAGACGGTTTTTGTTAATTTTTAAAATTTTTTAAACGACTTCATACATAGCCGAAGCATCAGCTTTTGTGACATGTTCTGAAATCGCAAGCACACGAACTGTTACAGGTTTCGTTCCCATTTGAATTTCAATAATATCACCAAGTTTCACATCATAAGATGCTCTGGCAACTTTTTGATTCACAAGAACTTTTCCTGCGTCACAAACTTCATTTGCAATAGTCCGCCGTTTGATGAGCCGAGAATTTTTTAAATATTTATCTAATCGCATAATTATTCTTCTTCGTCCTCCTCATCTTCCGATTCTTCCTGTTCACCGAACACAGCATTTAAATTTTCTTCTGTGATTTCATAACGGTAAATATTTGTGTCTAAATCCAAAACATCAGGCACAGTAAACCAACTACTGCCTAAATTACGTCCTCTATCCATGTGAATATCCAGCATTGGAGCTTTTTCTAAATCAATATTCATACCCATGCCGGAATACACTTCATAGCTATACTCTCTTGTAGGATAGCAATATTCTGTTTTGAGGGCAAGACCACTTTTTTCAGATGTTGACGTTTCATATTCCCATACGTTCAAATAAGTACCATCTCCCATGACAGAGCCTTGCAATGTACAAATGCAATTTTGATAAGGCCTATAATAAAAATCATAAGTATAATGGCTTACAGGAAAACTACCTGCATATATCACTTTCTGATTATGAACAGTATAAAAATATACTTTGCTTGTTGTTTGAATAAACAGTTCTGGCACGTCATCTTCATTTAGATATAATAACAAAAACTTTACATCTTGTTTATTGCTGTCTTCTGGAAATTTCTTTTCATAATCGGCATATTCCAGAAAATTTCTATAAGCCTGTTCCCAGTTAGATTTATCATTAGAAATTATTTCTGTGACAGTTTCTGTTGTAGGAATTGTCATAACAGTAGTATCAGCAATTGTAGTTGTTGTTACCATTGTTGTAATAGGCTGTGTTGAAAGTTGTGTCGTTTCTGTTTCGGATTCTAATTGAAAGAAAATACTTTGATATTCAGTCATATCATCTTCTTCATCTGAAATATTTTTTTCTGTTTCTGTTATCACAGTTTCCTGTTGTGGAGATGGAATATTTAAAATTCCCTCTATTGTATCTGGGGGCTCTAATTCATCACACCCTGTTGCAAACAGAATCACAGAACAACAGAAACTGATAGAAATAATTGATTTTTTCAGGATATTCATCATAGAAGATAATCAGTCCTTTTTGGGGTTGACAGCGTCTTTTAATCCTCTGCCAGATTTAAAAGCAGGTGCTTTCCCAGCAGGCAATTGAATTGGTTCACCTGTGCGGGGATTCAAGCAGCGTTTTTCCTTGCGTTCTCTGACATCAAATGTCCCGAAGCCAGTCAGAACAACTTTTTCACCGTCTGCCAAAGCATCACGGATAGTATCAAAAATAAAATTTACATCTTGTTCCGCATCTTTTCTTTTGCGGTCTCTTGTCTTTGCATACAAAGTAATCAATTCAGATTTTGTCATAAAAATTTCCTCCTATAAAAATAAATAATTAATTTTCTTGTTTTGCCTGATTCCAGTAATGATCTAATTCTTGAATCGGCAAATCAGGCATATTTTTTCCATCTTGTTCGACAAGCTTTTCCGTGCCATCAAAACGCCTGATAAATTTTTCAGTTGCTTTTGACAAAGCCTGTTCTGCATCAATATTTAAATGCCTTGCTGTATTCACACAGGAAAATAACAAATCGCCAAGTTCTTCTTCTATATGAACGACATCTCCAGACAGCATAGCAGACTGTAATTCATCATATTCTGACGGAATACAGGAACATGCCTGTTCAAGATTTTCAAAATCCATACCAGCACGACTGGCACGCTTGCCAATTTTTTGGGCTCTTGCCAAAGCTGGAAGTGATTTAGCAACGCTATTCAGCGTATCCGTATAATTTTCCTGATGTTTGGTTTTTTTCTTAATTTCGTCCCAATTTTTCAAGACAGTTTCTGCCGTTTCAGCTTTGACACTGCCAAATACATGTGGGTGACGAATCATTAATTTTCTACAAATTTCATCACAAACAGCATCAAAATCAAATGCCTGTTCTTCTTCTGCAAGTGTACAATGAAACACAACCTGCAATAACACATCGCCTAATTCTTCTCTCAGCAAAGGCATATCCAGCAAATCAATCGCTTCTACGGCTTCATAGGCTTCTTCCAGAAAATCATTTCTAATAGAACTATGATTCTGTTCTTTATCCCAAGGGCACCCCTCAGGACTACGCAAAATTTTTACAATTTCACGCAAATCTTGAATATTATAATTATTTTTATCTGGATATTCTATCATAATATTCACCTGATTTCAGACGCAACAAAACCAATTTTGCGATAGACTTTATTCAGCACACGTTGTGAATAACGCAATGCTTCTATGCCACATTTGGTATAGCATTCTTTTAAATAAGCCTTATCTGCAATTAATTTTGCATATTCTTCCCGCACTGGTGCAAGATGGTCTGCAACAGCTTCTCCAACAGCAAGTTTAAATTTGCCGTATCCCTGACCATCAAATTCTTTTACAGCATCATCAATAGATATTCCAGTCACAGCAGAATAAATCGTTAATAAATTATTAATTCCATCTTTGCCTTCACGGAAAATAATTTCTGTTTCACTGTCTGTGACAGCACGTTTAAATTTTCTAATAATCGTGTCTTTATCATCAAGAATTAAAATAACAGCATTTGGATTCTCGTCAGATTTAGACATTTTTTTTGTAGGTTCTTGCAAAGACATGACTTTTGCACCAATAGGAGAAATATACCCCTCTGGTACTGTGAATACATCGCCGTACCTACCGTTAAATCTTCTTGCAATGGTTCTTGCAAGCTCCAGATGTTGCATTTGGTCAGCTCCTACAGGGACTAAATCAGCATTATATACCAGAATATCTGCTGCCATTAATACAGGATAATCAAATAAACCTGCATTCACATCATCAGGGTGTTTTTGACTTTTGTCTTTGAATTGCGTCATTCTGGATAATTCTCCGAATTGTGTAGAACAATTTAGCACCCATGATAACTGTGCATGTGTTGGCACATGACTTTGAATAAATAATAGCGATTTTTCTAAATCAATGCCACAAGCTAATAACTGTGCATAAGCTTCTAACGTTTTTTGTCTTAACTTTGCAGGGTCTATTTTTACTGTGAGTGCATGTTCATCAACGACACAGTAAATACAGCGATATTCGTCCTGCAAAGGCTTCCAGTTACGAATTGCACCAATATAATTCCCAAGTGTAAAAGTCCCCGTTGGCTGAATCCCACTGAAAATTAATTTTTTCTGTTCACTCATGCCTGATTACCGCTTTCTGGTAAATTTTCCGCATCACGAAGTTGTGCAAGTCTTAAAGCGCCCATTACTTGCTGATATAAATGATATACCACACGTTTTTCTTTTATATCAGCATGAATTGTCTGTGGATTGATTTCTGCACTGAAAGTACCTCTTTTGGTCAGCATATAAATATAATGCTTACCTGCCACTGGAAGTGGAAACTGTGAAGTTCTTTTGCAAGTTTTCTTCAACGGGTTAGAATTTACAACAAGATTTCTTGCTGCCTGTACAACAGATTTATATTTTGTTGATGCACCAGTATATTCACTGCCGTTATTAAAATATAAATTTGCCGCACCATTGATAAAGCATACCATAGTTACCATGATAGTCTGCCCCATAGGAATATCAATAATAATACCATATACTTCATCGGATTTAAATTTCATATTAGAAAACTGTGCAGGCGGGATATGCAATGCACTGTTTCTTGTTGCCAAATAATTTGGCGTGACCGGATAAGGGTCAAGAGGTGAACGTCTTACTACTGCCATAATAACAATTCCTTTCTTGTTAATTTTAATCAAACATATTTTTTGTCAGTTGTCCTAATATGGCAATGCCTTTGTCAATGGCATCATCTGTTGGTGTGGAATAATTTAATCTGAACGAATAAGTGATATCACTTTCAGATACCATAAATGCATTCCCTGGAACAACTGCTATTTTGTACTCCTGTACAGCTTTTTGACAGAAACCAGTCATGTCACTGCCTTCAGGAAGTGTACACCACAGGAACAAACCACCCTCTGGACGGGTATAAGCAATTTTATCAGAAAAATAATTCTCAATTCCTGACAGCATTCTTTCTGCCTTTTGCTGATAAATCGCTCTTAAATTCGCAAGGTGGGCATCAAAATCCACTTTTTGCATAAATGCATAAGCCAACATCTGACCATAATTACTTGTATGCACATCGGAAACCTGCTTACAAACAACCATTTTAGCCATAATTTCTTTTGGTGCAATTCCATAGCCAACACGAATACCAGGAGACAATATTTTTGAAAAACTGCCAGCATAGATAACCCTGTTATCTGTATCTAAGCTTTTAATGCTTGGAACATTTTCTCCAGCAAATCGCAAATCTCCATATGGATTATCTTCCAGTATGATAGTATTATATTTCTGTGCCAACGCATATAATACTTTACGACGTGCAAAACTTGTTGTCTTACCTGTTGGATTTTGAAAATTTGGAATTAAATAAATTAATTTTGTATTAGGATTTGCTTTTAAAGCTTCTTCTAATAATTCGGGATTCATGCCCTCTTCATCCAGAGGCACACCCACTAAATTTACATTATAAGATTTAAATGCATTCAGTGAGCCAATAAAACTAGGTGCTTCACAAATCAGTGTATCTCCTGCATTGCAAAGAGATTTACAAGCAAGTTCCATCACTTGCTGGGCACCTGATGTGATAATTAATTCTTCCGTGTCAGGTTTAAAATTTCCTTGTAGTTCCATGCGTTTCTTCATCAGGTCACGCAATGGCAAATACCCCTCTGTAATACCATATTGCAATAATGCAATCGGGTCTTTTTCCAGAATTTCAGCAGAAATTTCACGAATTGTTTCTACAGGAAACGCTTCAGGGGCTGGATTTCCTGCTGCAAAGGAAATTACACCTGGAACAGAAGTAAATTTTAGAATCTCACGTATTGCAGATGCCTGCAAATGAGATACTTTTTCAGAAAACGTATACTGCATAGACTCATCCTTTTCTTTTTAAATTTTTTTAAAATTTCATCACTCTGCAAATGATTTTACAAAGTCCATTTCTATTATAGCAAATAATTTTCATTTTGGCAACAGAAATTTTGAAAAAAAAACTGATATTTAGGAAAAAATTTTTTGGCAATCCGCTGAAAGGAGTTTTTATCATGAAAAAACAAAGTTTTTTGCAGGCTTCGTTGCTATTAACATGTTCTGCACTGTTCGCCAAAATCTGTGGTGCATTGTTTAAATTGCCCTTAACTGCCTTGCTGGGAGGTACAGGCATGGGCTATTTCAGTTGTGCTTACGGATTATTTTTACCATTATATGCTATTTTAGTGACTGGACTATCAACAGCAGTTGCCAGACCAGTAGCAGATTTTGCAGGACAAAAAAAATTTGCCTGTGCATTAAAAATCAAACATGTTGCCAGAATTTTATGTTTGATTATGGGACTTGTTGGCACAGGCTTTGCAATGTTATTTGCGAAATATTTCACAATCAAAACTTCGGGTTCTTTAGAAGCCTATCCAGCAGTCCTTGCAATTACACCAGCTGTATTGCTTTGCTGTTTAACAGCCGTAGAACGTGGCTATTATGAAGGCTTATGCTGTATGACACCAACAGCCATTTCACAGGCTCTTGAAGCAATGACAA
Organism: Ruminococcus sp.; assembly: GCA_014799805.1. Classification (GTDB taxonomy): domain Bacteria; phylum Bacillota; class Clostridia; order Oscillospirales; family Ruminococcaceae; genus UBA3855. The sequence continues at coordinate 3,937 of JAAVHJ010000042.1, read as the reverse complement.
AATTATTCTGCGGGTTATATTTCTGCAAATTATTTTTAAATATGCCTGTTTTAAAAAATTACAGTCAAGAAAGCATGGGAGCATTAGGTGCTGTTATCGGCGTAACAGTTTCTACACTGGCAGGCTATCTCTGCATGTTAATTAAAAATCTCATGAATAAAAAAGAAACTACTATTAACCATGAACCTACACCATCTAGCAAACAAATATTAAAAATCTTAATTAAAATTATGCTTCCGTCTGCATTGACAGCACTTGTCACAAATTTAACTTCTTTCATAGATTTATTAACCGTTATGCGTTGCTTTCAGAATATGCTTGCAACAGATAGCAATTTATTTTATCAAAAAGCCTGTTTATCCCAAGAAATTCCAGTGAACCAAGCATCAGCCTTTGTTTATGGGTCATTTATGGGATTATCTATCACAGTATTTAATCTTGTTCCCTCTTTGACAAATATGCTTGCCAAAGGCGTTTTGCCTTGTACAGCACAAGCTTGGTCTTGTGGTAATAAAAAATTAGCAAGTGACTATGCAAGACAAGTTTTATTACTCACAGGACTTGTTGCAATTCCTTCCAGCTGTGGCATATTTGTTTTATCCAAACCAATCTTAAATTTTTTATTTTCTGGACGAGATGCTGAAATTGCCGTTGCTAGTGCTGGTTTACAGTGGCTTGCACCTGCCTTGCTATTTTTATGCCTGACATTTCCAGTATTTAGTTTATTACAAGCAATTGGCAAAGAAAATTTACCAGTAAAAATTATGCTATCTGGAATTATAATAAAATTAGCTTGTAATTTAATTTTAATTCCGAAATTCTGCACAATTGGGGCATCTGTTTCTACAAGTTTATGTTATGCAGTTATTTTTATATTGGCAATTATTTGTCTGGAAAAACAATTTGATAAATCTTTACATATTATAAAGCCTTTATTAGCTCAACTTTGGGGAGGTATTCTATGTGCAGGGGGTGCATGGGTATGTTATGACAGATTATCTGCACATATCCATGACAAAATTGCTTTTCTTGTTGCAATTCTATGTGCTGTGTTAATTTATTTACTAGTATTATTTTTAACTTCCCAAAAAGAATTATATCAGCTTATAAAATATAAAAAATAAGCAAATATTTTTTGCCTTGACATCACATACTAACTGTGTTATACTATACTTATAATATATTATAATTATATATTATAAATTAAATTTAAGGACTGATAGTTATGCCTAACATCCCTGACACATCTGTTATTTTAGTTTGTGCGGGAAACGCTTCCCGAATGGGCGGAATTAATAAAATTTTAATGCCTTTAGGAAATAGTAACGTCATTGGAATCTGTATGCAAGCATTTCAGAACTGTGATGATATTTCTGAAATTATTATTGTAACAAAATCTGAAAATATGCAGATAATTCAAGAAACTGCTGAAAAATTGCATATTTCTAAATTAACACACATGACAGAGGGCGGTGCAACCCGTCAGCAAAGTGTATTACAAGGCTTGAAGCTTGTTTCTAAACAGACAAACTATATTGCAATTCATGACGGTGCAAGACCTTTAGTCAAATCAGAACATATTGCAAAAGTCATTCAGGATGCAAGAATTTTCGGTGGTGCAACGCTGGGTGTTCCTGTAAAAGATACGATTAAAATTATAGACGATGGCTTAATTACAGATACACCTCCAAGAAATTCGCTGTATATCACACAAACACCGCAAATATTTAAAAAAAGGCTTTATTTTGAAGCAGTAGATTTTGCCTTAGAACATCATTTAGATTTTACAGACGATTGCCAATTAATCGAATCCATTGGCGGTAAAATCTACATGACAATCGGCGATTATACAAATATTAAAATTACAACGCCTGAAGATAGAAAAATTGCAGAGGTGTTATTATCATGATTAGAATTGGTCACGGCTATGATGTACATCAGCTTACAGAAAACAGAAAATTAATATTAGGCGGTGTGGAAATTCCGCATTATTTAGGCTTGTTAGGACATTCAGACGCAGATGTATTATTGCATGCTATTTCAGATGCTTTGCTTGGAGCATTAGCATTAGGCGATATTGGTAAGCATTTTCCTGATACTGACCCAAAATATAAAAATGCAAATAGCTTAAATTTATTACAACAAGTGATTATTCTAATAGAACAACAAGGCTATCAATTAGGCAATTTAGATGCGATTATCATTGCACAAAAGCCAAAACTTGCAGATTATATTTTTAACATGCGTGAAAATATTGCAAAAATCTGCCATGCAGATATTTCTCAAATCAGTATCAAAGCCACAACAGAAGAAAGATTAGGCTTTACAGGTCGGCAAGAGGGTATTTCTGCACATTGTGTTGCATTACTAATCAAACAGGATAACTGCACATAACAGCAAAAAAATTCATATCATATAGTATTATCTTAAAGAAGGGGTGATACTATGATATGCATGGCGGTTCTGCCGTCAGATACGTTTGCCCATAAAGCACAACGCATTTTGACTGCAAACGGCTACAAAACAGAAATGATACGAACAACAACCCGTGAAGACGGCTGTATTTTTGGAATTAGAATTTATGGCAAGCTTGAGACTATCAAATTATTACTGGAACAGGAGCGAATCCCTGTGAAAAGCTTACGAATTGAGCGTGATAACACATGACAGTAAATTTTGATAATTCTGCAACAACATTTCCAAAGCCTCCAGAAGTCAGGCTTGCTGTTGAAAAAGCAATTGTGCGTTATGGGAGTTCAGGCAGAGGCAGTCACCCAATTGCAGTGAGAGGTTCAGAATTAATTTATTCTGCTAGAGAAACTATTGCAAATTTTTTAGGAGCTGAACCTGAAAACGTTGTACTAACAGCCAATTGTACACATGCCTTAAATATTGCAATTCAAGGCATTGCTAAACAAGGCGGACATGTGATTATTAGTCAGTTAGAGCATAATTCTGTATTAAGACCTGTTTATGCTTTAGCAAAAGCGGGCAAAATAAAATACAGCATTGCAACTGTAACTGAAAAAAAATCTGAAACACTGGAAAATTTTGCAAAATTAATTCGTTCTGATACAAAAGCTATTATCTGTACCATTGCAAGTAATGTCACAGGACAAATATTGCCTTGGAAAGAAATCGGTGCATTATGTCAAGAAAAAAATATTTGCTTTATTGCAGATGGTGCACAAGCTTGTGGCTTATTGCCAATAAATTTAAAAACAGATAATATTAATTTTTTATGCACCGCAGGGCATAAGGCTTTATATGGCATTACAGGCACAGGATTATTAATTTCAGATGGAAAATTTAAATTACCGCCATTAATGCATGGTGGTTCAGGCAGTATGTCTAACTTGCCAGAAATGCCAGATTTTTTACCAGATTCTTTAGAAGCAGGAACATTAAATATTATCGGTGCGGCATCCCTGAAAGCAGGCATTGCATTTGTTCAGAAAAAAGGCTTACAAAATATTTTCAAATCTGAAACAGCTCTTTGTGAGATATTTTGTCAAAAATTAGCAAAAAATCCAGATATTATTATTTATAGAAATCCTGAAGCAAATTATGTTCCCATTGTTTCATTCAATTTAAAAAACAGACCTGCGGAAGAAATTGCTTTAGAATTAGGCAAAAAAGGCTTTTGTCTGCGTGCTGGGCTGCATTGTGCACCATTAGCACATTATTTTATGAAAACAACAGAAATCTATCAAGGCACAGTACGTTTTGCACCGTCTGTATTTTCAAATATACAAGACACAATAAGACTTACAGATAGTATTTTAAATTTATAATTTGTAATCATTCCGTTATTGAAAATAAAATCAATTTGTATTATAATAAATACTGGAGAGTGTTCTGCTCTCCAGTAGCAAGAAATATTTTAAAATTACCAGAATGGAAGTGAAGCCCATGAACAATATGAAAGAAATATTAG
>JAAVHJ010000041.1 GCA_014799805.1 Ruminococcus sp. | reverse complement strand
GTAAAGGAAGGCACTGCAAATATCTTAGCTACTTGCAATGGCAAAACTTACAAGAAAATGATTACTGTTTCTTTTGCAATGGCTCCTACAGTGTTAGCAGGTGACGTTGATGAAAATGGTTCTGTTGATATTTTAGATGTCATCGCAATGAACAAAACTATTCTTGGACAAAAAGTATTAACAACATCTCAGCAGCAAGCTGCTGACCTTGATAAAAATGGCATGGTAGACACAGTAGATTCTTTGACACTGATGAAAATGATTGTTGGTCTTATCTAAAATAAATGCGGTTTTACAGAATTTGACCTGTTCTAATATTCGATAATCCCTAGATGAAAATCTAGGGATTATTATCATATATAACAAAACAATAACTCAAGAAATAATATTATATTTTTATAGCAATAGTCTTGCAAGATAAGTAAAGAAGTTTTTAGAATTTGGCGGGAACGCTCTTATTTTGTATGGTGGAAAGAAGAAAATTTATTAAAGAAAATAAAAAGACAACTAATGGAAGATATTATTTAAAAGTGCTAGTAGTATTATATAAATCCCAATGACAAAGAAAAATTTCGAAAATGGCTATGGCATGTGTCAGAAAATTTATAATAAAATGCAGTACTCTAATCATTTAGGGTACTGCTATTTGTTATTTTTTATAATCAGCAAGTAATCGTTTTTTAATGCCTTTTAGGATTTGTTGCTTTGCTTGTAAAGCAATTTCAGGAGAAACAGGTTTTATATTTTCTAATGCGTAGGATATGCCTAATTGTTGATATTTTTGCTTTCCCATGTCATGATATGGCAGGCAATCTAATGCTTTTAATGTTTTTAATCCGCCAATAAACCAACCTAATTCTAATTGTTCTTCTGGATTATCTGTCCATTCAGGTAAAATTACATGACGAATCCAAACAGGAATATTTTTTTGATTGCTGATATATTCGGCAAATGCTAAAATATTTTGATTAGAATGTCCTGTTAAAGCTTTGTGTTTTTTATCATCAATATGTTTAATATCCAGCATAATTAAATCTGTTACAGCAAGTAAATTATCTATTAATTCTGGTTGTTCTGGATTAAAACAAATGCCTGAAGTATCTAAACAAGTATGAATATTTTCTTGTTTTGCTTTTGTAAATAATTCTGTTAAAAAATCAAGTTGCAACATAGGTTCACCGCCTGTAGCTGTAATGCCACCGTTTTTATAAAAAGCTTCGTTATGATGATATAAATTTAATAATTCTTCTGTAGAGACTAGCATATTTTGATTTAGTTTCCAAGTGTCTGGATTATGACAATATAGACACCGCATAGGGCAACCTTGAAAAAAAATAACAAATCTTACACCAGGTCCGTCAACTGTTCCAAAAGAATCTGTAGAGTGTATATAGCCCTGCATAAAAAATCCCTCCTATATACGAATATATGCAAATTGTCCAGTTTTTAACTGGACAATTCTGCATGAAATTTTTAGATTTTGTTGTGAAATGTTCTGGAGATAATATCATCTTGCTGCTCTTTTGTGAGTTTAATAAAATTCACAGCGTAACCAGAAACTCTAACTGTTAATTGTGGATATTTTTCAGGATGTGCCTGGGCATCCAGAAGTGTTTCTTTTGTGAAAACATTTACATTCAAATGATGACCACCTTTTTGTACATAGCCATCAAGCAATTCAACCAGATTATCCACCTGTTGTTCATTTGTTGCAATTTTCATAGAAAAAATCCTCCTCTTCTAAATATATTAAATATATAAATTTTTATCATTTTTTAAAATTCTTCATCTTCATCATCTTCTTCAAAATTAGGAATCGCACAAGCTCCTAATTTACTAGAACAATCAGTGCTATTGACAGTTTGAATTTTGGTTTCCTCGCCAATATTTAAATTAATATGCTGACTGCCAGAATTGACTAAACTATCTAATAGTGCTACGATTTCATCTGCTTGCTGATTCAAATCAGAATTATGATTCTTGGTTAGATTCCTCATTCAAAGCCTCCTGAGTTAATCTATCAATATCTAAATCACCAGCGAAAATTTTTGTATTTTTGCCAAGTGCATCTGGAATAATAGAAAACGTATTAGAAATACCATCTTGTGCATGACGGAACGGCAATTTAGAAACAGAACTTAAAGAAGCAACAGCTCCGTGTGTATCTCTGCCATGCATTGGATTTGCACCAGGGGCAAGCGGAACACCATGCTTTCTGCCATCTGGTGTATTACCTGTTTTCTTGCCATAGACTACATTAGAAGTAATTGTCAAAATAGACATTGTTGGCACACCGTCACGGTAAGTGTGATGTTTTCTGATTTTATCCATGAATTTTCTGACAATTTCCACTGCAATTTGGTCTACTCTGTCATCATCATTGCCATATTTCGGGAAATCTCCCTCAACTTCATAATCAACTACAATACCCTGCTCATCACGAATGCATTTTACTTTGGCGTATTTAATTGCACTCAAAGAATCTGCGACTACGGACAGGCCAGCAATTCCTGTTGCAAAATATCTCTTGACATCACGGTCATGCAAAGCCATTTGTATTCTTTCATAGCTATATTTATCATGCATAAAATGAATAACATTTAAAGTATTTACATACAGACCAGCAAGCCATTCCATCATCTCATCATATTTTTCCATCACATCATCATAGTCTAAATAATCACCCTCAACAGGTCTATATTTAGGTCCTACCTGAATTTTCATGACTTCGTCAACACCGCCGTTAATTGCATACAATAAGCATTTTGCCAGATTTGCTCTTGCTCCGAAAAACTGCATTTCTTTGCCGATTCTCATGGAAGATACACAGCACGCTATTGCATAATCATCACCGTGTGTGACTCTCATCATATCGTCATTTTCATATTGAATTGAACTGGATTTAATAGACATTTTTGCACAGAAACGCTTGAAATTTTGTGGTAATCTTACTGACCAAAGAATTGTCATATTTGGCTCTGGTGCAGTGCCTAAATTATTCAGTGTATTTAAATAACGGAATGAATTTTTTGTCACCATGTGCTGACCATCTACTGAAACACCACCAATGGATTCTGTTACCCATGTTGGGTCACCAGAGAACAATGCATTATATTCAGGTGTTCTTGCAAATTTTACAAGTCTTAATTTCATAATAAAATGGTCAATTAATTCTTGTGCCTCTGATTCTGTGATTAAGCCTTTTTCCAAGTCACGCTGAATATAAATATCCAAAAATGTTGACGTACGTCCTAGTGACATTGCAGCTCCGTTTTGTTCTTTTACAGCAGCAAGATAGCCAAGATATAGCCATTGTACAGCTTCCTGTGCATTTTTTGCAGGCCTTGACAGGTCAAAGCCATAAATTTCACCAAGTTGTTTTAATTCATTTAAGGCATTAATTTGCTCTGATAATTCTTCACGCAGACGAATATTTTTAGAAGTCATACGCACAAAATGTGTTTCTTTTTGGTGTTCTTTATCCTGAATCAGCATGTCAATGCCATATAATGCAACACGTCTGTAATCTCCAATAATACGACCTCTGCCGTAAGCATCAGGCAAACCTGTTAAAATTGCAGATTTTCTTGCAAGACGCATTTCAGGTGTATACGCATCAAAAACACCTTGATTATGTGTTTTTCTATATTTTGTGAAAATTTCTACAACGTCTTTGTCAACTTCATAACCATAAGCTTTGCAAGCTGTCTGTGCCATACGAATTCCGCCAAATGGCTGTAACGCACGTTTAAATGGTTTATCTGTCTGGAACCCAACAATTTTTTCTAAATTTTTATCTAAATAGCCAGCTCCATGTGATGTGATAGTAGAAATAATTTTTGTGTCCATATCCAGAACACCGCCTGCTTCTCGCTCCTGACGGGATAATTCCATGACTTGTTCCCAAAGTTTTGTAGTCGCTTCGGTAGGACCTTCCAGAAAACTTTCATCTCCATCATAGGGAGTGTAATTTTTCTGAATAAAATCACGGACATTAACAGATGTATTACTCCATCTGCCCGCCTTGAATCCTTCCCATTCAGGTGCAAAGTTTTTGAACATAAATGACATCTTCCTTTCCAGAGAATGCTTATGCATTCGTTGTTTATTCTAATCATACTACTTTTTTAAAAGTTTGTCAAGGTTTTGTCAATCATAGTATGATAAATTTTTAACATTTATGAAAAATAAATAAAAATAAATAAAAATTATAATATTTTTTGTTAAATATATCTATTTTACTTGTTTGATTCGCTAACAATTAAGATTATGCAAGCAATTTTATTATAAGCTAAATTTTAAAAAAAATCAAGCTTTTTTAAGATATTTTTAGCTTATAGGAAAACTATGGAATTTTTATTGACAATTACTATAAAATTATGGTATAATGAAAAAAATAAAAAAATATAGGAGTATTTAGATGAGAAAAATAAAAATTATGTCGATGTTTTTCACAATGTTGATTGCAATGACAGGGTGTAGTATTCAGGTATCTTTTGACGGTAAAAATGAACTACCTGCGGAAACTGAACCTGAAACAACAGAATTAACTACGGAAACAACAGAAATAACTATAGAAACAGAAACAGAACCCGAAACTGAAATTAAAATAACTGAGGCAACTACTGAAGCAATCCCAGAAACACAGGCTGAAACAGAACTAATTGTAATCGCAGAACCAGTTGCTATGACAGAATCAGTGGAGGAATTCGGATTTACAGATTATGGTGCATCTAATCTTGTCAATTCTGGTATTTGCTGTACAGATGGTCAGAATTATTATTACTGTGATACCAACACAAAAAAATTATATCAAAAAACAGATGGGAATTTTACTGTGCTATCAGATAATTTTTATGGCTATTATTTAAATCTTGCACAGAATATCATTTATTATGCAGATACAACGTCAGATAATTTTGTAACTGCTTATGCTGTACAAAGTGGTCAGAAACAAGTCATTTGTGGAAAACATGCGTCTGAATTAACACTCTATCAGGATAAGTTATATTTTTCAACAACAGAAGGCAACAGGAAAATTATTTATCGTGTCAACACAGATGGAACAGAATTGGAACAACTCTCTGGTTGTGAAGATTTATGGTATATGACAATTTACAAAGAATAGTAACTGGTCTGGCTACACGCTTGATGAAAGTACTATTATAAAAGATAATACCATTTGGATGATGACACTTTACTATAATAATGCAGAATATCAAATTGTAATAGATTTAACAACAG
>JAAVHJ010000040.1 GCA_014799805.1 Ruminococcus sp. | reverse complement strand
TCAGACTTTTTTTAGATAATAGCATAATGCTGACAAACAATAATAAACAAATTAATATTTTTGAACCAACATCGCCAAACAAATATAAAATCGGGTATGCCAATGCACTGAGCATACCTCCGCCACGCCATGCAATTCCGTCTTCATAAAACATTTTAAAACATTGTGCAAAATTATAATTTAACACTCTGCCCTTGCCAAATATAATTTCAATAAAGCAACTTGCAAATACAAGACTAATTCCCATCCATTTGAGCTGATTTTTAAGATTTTCTTTTTGTTTTTTTTCATCTACCTGACGTGCAAACAGAAATAATCCTACTGGGATTGCTATTACGGGAATTCCAAAAAAACCTTTTAAAGCTTCATGCAGAACTTTCCACATAGCACTTCCCTGTACAAAAATCAACAAAGCAGTTAATACACTGCTTGCAAATAAACAAACAGAATATACTTGTACAGAGAATCCTTTTTTTTCTGGTTCTTCCTGTTCTGTTTTTGATTCTGATTCTGGTTCGGGTACTGCTGGCATAGAAATTTCTGGTTTTTCTGGCTTTGTTTCTTCTGGTTCTTTTTCAGATTTCGATTTTGAAGAATTTTTTTTCTTTTTATTCTCTGCCACAGTATCACCTTTCTTGCTGTTATCTTGTTAAATATTAAATTTAACGTACAACGTTCATTACACCATAGCCTACTACACCAAGACCTAGTAACAGTGTATACACTGCAAAATATTTAAATTTATTATTTTTAACTAACAAGTTAACTAATTTAATCGCTCCAATGCCAACAATTGCAGAAACAACAAAGCCTACTAAATACATTGGAATTTCATTCACAGGCATTTTACCAACATCAACAGCGTCTTTAATTTCTACAAGACAACCTGCTAAAATAGTTGGAATCCCTAACATAAACGAATATTTTACGGCTGTATCTCTATCTACGCCACAGAACAATGCACCACAGATAGTTGATCCACTTCTGGAAATTCCTGGGAACAATGCAAATGCCTGAAATATACCAATTATTAATGCTTCTATCCAAGTTAAATCACCTGCATTTATCGTACTTTTTTTACATCTGTCAGATAAAAATAATATCAAACTTGTGTACAGAAAAAAGCAACCTAATGCAATTAAATATTTCTGTGCGACACCCTCAATAAAATCACGCACAAAATAAAAAGGCACTAATACCAGCAAAGACAATAGCAACATATATACCATTCTGCGTTCAGGAGAGCCTAAGCCTTTTTTAATTAATTTTCCTGTAAATAAATCTACAACCATTGCCCCGCCCTCTTTGGCAAGAGCAATTACAGTTTCTTTAAAAGCTAAACAAGTTGCTAGCAACGTACCCAAATGCAAAAACGCTGAAAATAAAAAATTATTACTATCTTCTGCGTTTCCAGTGATGTGTGCATATAGCATTAAATGTCCCGAACTTGACACAGGCAAAAATTCTGTTAGCCCCTGAATAATTCCCTGCAAAATTGCGTCTAAAATCGTCATAATATGTACTCCTTTTTCTTATTATTTATTATAATATATTATATTATTATAATTATAATTATTTATGTAGGCGTATTGATTACGCCTTTATTTATAAATTATCTGCATATCTGGTCGGACTGGTTTCAATTAATTCATACAAACTTGTAATTGCATCACTCAAACCACCCATTTGGTCAATTAAGCCCATTTCTACGGCTTGTTCACCTGAAATGACAGTACCGACATCAGTCGCAAGTTCTTTTGTATTTGTCATTAATTCACGGAATTGTTCTTCTGAAATTTTGCTGTTTCTTGTGACAAAGCTAATAATTCTATCCTGAATTTTAGAAATATAAGAAAAACTTTGTGGTACGCCTAACATCATGCCACTCATACGCACAGGGTGAATTGTCATAGACGCTGATGGAACAATATAAGATTTTTTTGCACTTACGGACAACGGCACGCCGATAGAATGCCCACCGCCAACGACCAAAGAAACAGTTGGCGTTTGCATACCTGCAATTAATTCCGCAATTGCAAGTCCTGCCTCCACATCTCCGCCAACAGTATTTAATAAAATTAATAATCCTTCAATACTTCTGTCTTGTTCAATTGCTACCAAAGCAGGAATAATATGCTCATATTTTGTTGTTTTATTTTGAGAAGATAATTCATAATGACCTTCTACTTGCCCAATCACAGTTAAACAATGAATTAAATGCTTGGCATTCTGTGGTCTGATACTGCCTGTATTTTCAATGATTTCTGATTCATCAAGTTGTTGTTCTGTTTTTGTAACTTCTTCTGATTCAGGTTCTTTTTGCGGAAATTCTTCTGGAGAGTGATATTCGCCTAAATTTTCATCTTGCATGAAAATCGCCCCTTTCAGTGAGATATTATCTGGTATTCCAGAAATAGTATACCGAAAGAATTAGATTTTATGCAAAATCTTATTTTTATTATAGCATATTTTCAGAATATGTCAAGTCCATTGCTAAAAATTTCCCTTAAGAAAATAGAAAATGCAATACTCTTTTACAGGCTAACTGAAATGTCACAGCTGGGACTTCTTCAGATGCTAATAAAGCACATTCACATAGTAAAGTTTCATCATGATAAAAATAAACTGTTCCGACCTGTTGCTTTTTCTGTAAAGGAGCTTGCACATAATCAGGAAGCACCATGACAACCTGCAATTGTGTTCCTGTGGGAATTGCAAGTGCAGGAAGTGAGGAAAGCTCTAACAAGACAGCGGATTCTGTACCGCCATGTATTTTCAATGGCTGTAAAAATTCTTCTGCAAAAGCAGGAATTGTAATTTGATAAGTTTGAAATCCTGTGTTTAAAAGCTTTTTTGCTAAACGAAAACGTTCTTCTTCATCAGAACAACCTAATACAATTGCAATACAAGTCATATTATCTTCTTCACTGGCAACAATCAAGCAATTTCCAGATTCAGGAGAATGCCCAGCTTTTAAGCCTTTGCAAGTATCCCATGTTCTTGTAAAACTATTTTCATTTACTAATTCAACAGTATTATCTAAAATAAATGTTCTCCAGGTTGTCAGACATTCTGTTAAAGATTCGCATTTTAAAACTGCACATGCCAGTAAACCCATATCATAAGCTGTAGAATAAGCCTTTGCATCATCAAAGCCTTGCGGTGAAGTAAAATGTGTTGATTTCATGCCTAAATCAAATGCCATTGCATTCATATCCATGACAAAACTTTCTGCATTGCCTGAAATTTTATCTGCAAGCACTGCGGCGGCATCATTGGCATTTCCGACAATTAATGCCAGCAATAATTCTCTCACAGTAATGCTATCACCTGATTTTAGCCAGATAACAGCTCCTTGCATACCTGAAACACTCTCTCCTGCTGTCATAACTGTATCTAATGTAAAATCATGATTTTCAATTGCTTTTGCTGTTAGATAAGCTGTCATAAGTTTTGCTAATGAACCAACTGGGCGTTGTTCTTCGGAATGTTCTTCCGACAAAATACAGCCTGTATTTGCTTCTATTAATAATAATGCAGTTTCTTGCTCTGCATATGCAATAATTGGCAAACAAATTCTAATCATAAATATAAACGAAATCATACATGCAAAATATTTCATACTGGAAAATCCTCCTGTTTTTTATTTTATATATATGCAACTGGATAGATAAAAAGTAATTTTTCTTAAAACTGTTGTTATAATTACTAAAATTTTAATATATAATTTGTTCTGTTTTCACAATGTTGTGAAATAACTGCAAGATATGCTTGCAAAATTTCCAAATTTATAGTATGATAATAAATGAATTCTGATTTTTTTTGGAGGCGTTTGTTTATGGCATTAACTTTAAACACAAACTACCTGAAAAGCTTTGTCAATCAGGACGAGCTGACAGGTATCAAAGCACAAGTAGAAACCGCTGCTAAAACTCTGCATGATAAAACAGGTTTAGGCAAAGATTTTTTGGGTTGGGTAGAACTCCCCACAAATTATGACAAAGAGGAATTTGCCCGCATTAAAGAAGCAGCAAAGAAAATTCAGAAAAATTCTGATATTCTAATTGTCATTGGTATTGGTGGTTCTTATCTTGGTGCAAGGGCAGCGATTGAATTTTTAAAATCGCCGTTTTATAATAACATGAAAAAAAATACACCAGATATTTATTATGTTGGGAATAATATTAACCCGACTTACTTAAATGAAATTCTTGCTATCTGTGAGGGCAAAGATATTTCCGTGAATGTTATTTCCAAATCTGGTACAACAACAGAACCTGCACTTGCATTCAGAGTATTTAAAAAACTAGTAGAGGATAAATACGGCAAAGAAGAAGCAAAAAATCATATTTTTGCTACAACTGACAAGGCAAAAGGCACTTTGAAAGAATTATCTAATACAGAAGGTTATGAAACTTTTGTTGTACCTGATGATGTTGGCGGACGATTTTCTGTATTAACAGCAGTTGGTTTGTTGCCGATTGCGGTCGCTGGCTGTGATATTGATAAACTTATGGAAGGTGCAAGACAAGCACAAGTAGATTATACAGCTGATTTTGAACAAAATGATTGCTATCAATATGCTGCATTGAGAAATATTTTATACAGAAAAGGCAAATCTGTTGAAATGTTAGTTTCTTATGACCCAAGCTTTGCTATGATGTCCGAATGGTATAAACAATTATTCGGCGAAAGTGAAGGCAAAGATAATAAGGGCATTTTCCCTGCATCTGTTGTATTTTCTACAGATTTGCACTCTATGGGACAGTATGTGCAAGAGGGTTCACGCATTATGTTTGAAACTGTTGTGGATATTAAACAGCCAAAACAAGATTTTTATCTTGAAAAAGATGAAGCAAATCTGGACGGCTTAAATTTCTTGTGTGGTCAGAATATGTCCATTGTCAACAGAAAAGCATTTGAGGGAACAATTTTGGCTCATACAGAAGGCGGTGTGCCGAATATGATTTTAGAACTGGAAGATACTTCAGAATTTAGTCTGGGCTATTTGATTTATTTCTTTGAAAAGGCTTGTGCAATTTCTGGCTATGTACTGGGCGTGAATCCGTTTAATCAACCTGGTGTGGAAAGTTATAAATCTAATATGTTCGCATTACTGGGAAAACCTGGTTATGAAGGTGCAAAAGCAGAGTTAGAGCAAAAACTCGGCTACTAATTCAAGCATAATTCATGATGCATTGCATGATGAGTTTAAATTATTATTAATAAATAAAGGAGATTTTTAACCATGATTCAGATTATCACTGGAAGAAAAGGCACTGGCAAGACCAAAAATTTGATTGACAGAATCAATACAGCAGTTGCTGAAACAAATGGCTGTCTGGTGTGCATTGAAAAAGGCGAAACCCTGAGACGTTCTATTAGCTACAAAGTTCGTTGGGTTGGTGTGGAACAGTTCGACATTGCAGGCTATGAAAATTTCTATGGCTTTATTGCAGGTATGCTCGCAGGCAATTATGATATCAAAGAAATTTTCGTTGATGGCATTCTGAAAATCGGCGGTGCAGATTTTGACGCTTTGGGTGCAATGTTTGCAAAACTGGACGCTCTCACAGGAAAAGACACTGTTGTGACATTTACAGTTTCTGCTGATAATGACGCTTTGCCAGAATCCGTCACAAGATATTTATAATTCTAAAAAATTTCCCAAAGCCAGTTGCAAATATAACTGGCTTTTGGTAAAAATCTGCTGATTTTCTAAAAAACACTTGACAAATTGAAAAAATTTCGCTATAATATAATTTGTGGTGCTTGATGCTCTTGAAAGAATGAGGGATTTGCTTTATGATAATGCATATTAAAAATATTTTAAATGTTCCAAATAGTTCGGAAACATTTGCGTTTGTAATGCCAGAAGAACAGCTTGCAGTGATTCGTGATTTTGAATTTGCGACACCTGTGCAAATAACAGGCAAAGTTGCCAATCGTGCTGGCGTTGTGACATTGACAATGCAAATCGCTTTTTCTTTGCTTGTCACCTGTGACCGCTGTTTGAAGCAGACCGTGCAGGCATTTTCTTATGATGCAGAACATCTTGTTGTGAGATTTTTACATGGTGAAGAAGATGAAGAAAATTATGTCATCGCAAAGGCAGATAGCATTGATATTGCAGAAATTGCTTTGTCAGATTTAATACTGGAGCTACCTACAAAATTACTTTGCAGTGAAGATTGCAAAGGCTTATGTCCACAATGTGGCTGTGATAGAAATCTAACAGAGTGCAACTGCATGAACAAAATAATTTTTGATTAAGGGGGTGCTAGCATGGCAGTACCAAAAAGAAAGACTTCTAAGGCAAGAAAAAATAAAAGACGTAGTGCAGTATGGAAATTAGACGCTCCAGCAATGAGCAGATGTGACCATTGTGGAGAATTAAAAGCTCCACACAAAGTTTGTAAAAACTGCGGTTTTTATAAAGGCGTAGAAGTTATTAAAATTGATGTTTTATAATAACAGGAACAAATGGAGAGAGGCGGGGCTTCTCTCTGTTTTTGTTTTTCTTGAAAGGCGGTGAATTTTTGGCTGAAATTACAGGTGTGATAAAAAATTCTCTTGCAGATAAAGCGGGTATTCAGGTTGGCGAATTATTAATTTCTATTAATCAGCATACAATACATGATGTATTAGATTACATGTATTATGCATCAGAAACAGAAGTTTTGCTAATAATTGAAAATCAAGGTATGCAACGTGAAGTAAAAATTTCAAAAGATGAATACGATGATTTAGGGCTTGAATTTGCAAGTTTTCTCATGGATAAAAAACAAAGCTGTAGAAATAAATGCGTATTTTGCTTTATTGACCAAATGCCCCCGAATATGCGTGAAAGTTTATATTTTAAAGATGATGATGCAAGATTGTCTTTTTTGCAGGGCAATTATGTCACGCTGACAAATATGACACAACAAGACGTTGACAGAATTATTCAGATGAAATTAAATATTAATGTTTCTGTACATACGACCAATCCAGAATTGCGTTGCAAAATGATGAATAACCGCTTTGCAGGACAGAAATTAGATTATCTTTGGCAAATGGCAAAAGCAGGGATTCAGCTAAATTGTCAGATTGTACTTTGTCCTGATTTGAATGACGGTGCAGAATTAGAACGGACTCTAAAAGATTTAGGGCAAATGCTACCAAATTTAACAAGTGTTGCAGTTGTGCCTGTTGGATTGTCTAAATTCAGAGAAAATTTATATCCGTTGACAAGCTTTACAAAAGAAACTGCTAGTCAAGCAATTGATTTAATAGAAAGTTATCAATTGCAGTTTTTAAAAAAATTTCATACAAGAGCTGTATTTCCATCTGATGAGTTTTTTTTAATTGCAGAAAGAGATTTGCCCAACGCTGATTATTATGAAGACTATCCCCAATATGAAAACGGTGTTGGCATGTTGCGTTCTTTGGCAGATGAATTTTATTCGGCTTTAGCAGATGAAGAAACTAGAAATATAAATAAAACAATTTCTATTGCAACTGGAAAAAGTGCTTATGAATTTATTTGCAAGCTGACACAAGAAGCAGAAAGAAAATTTTCTGGTTTGACTTGTCAAGTATTTTGTATTAAAAATTATTTTTTTGGTGAATCTATTACAGTGACTGGTTTAATTACAGCACAGGATTTAATGACACAATTAAAAAATAAAAATTTAGGTGATATATTATTATTATCATCTAGTATGATTCGAAAAAATAGTGATGTATTTTTAGATGATTTCAAAATTTCTGACGTAGAAAAAAATTTAAATATTAACATTCAGCTTGTGGATAATGATGGCTATGATTTATTAGATGCAATCTTAGGAAATAATATTTAATTAATTTTTTAATTAGAATCAAAAGGAGGAGATAACATGGCTTTGCCTGTTGTTGCCGTTGTTGGCAGACCAAATGTTGGAAAATCAACTTTATTTAATAAACTTGTCGGACAAAGAATTTCTATTGTAGAAGATACTCCTGGCGTCACAAGAGATAGAATTTATTCTAAGTGTGAATGGCGGGAACACAAATTTATGGTTGTAGATACGGGAGGCATTGAACCAAAAGAAGATGATAAAATGCTGTCTCTCATGCGTCAGCAAGCAGAAATTGCAATTTCTCATGCAGATGTTATTGTATTTGTTACGGACGTTAGAACAGGTGTAACTGCAAATGATTATGCGGTTGCAGATATGTTACAAAAAAGCGGTAAGCCAATTGTTCTTGCTGTCAATAAATGCGATAATCTGGGACAAATTCCAATGGAAGTTTATGAATTTTATAATTTAGGCATTGGTGAACCGTTTCCAATTTCTTCTGTACATGGTCATGGAACAGGTGACATGTTAGATGAAATTATCAGTCATTTTCCAGAATCTGATTTTGATGACTATGAAGAAACGGATATTAAAATTGCTGTTATTGGCAAACCAAATGCTGGAAAGTCATCTTTGATTAATAAAATTGCTGGTGAAGAAAGAGTCATTGTTTCTGATATTGCTGGAACAACCAGAGATGCAACAGATACGATTATAGAACGCAATGAAAATAGATTTGTATTTATCGATACAGCAGGAATTCGCAAAAAATCTAAAATTACAGAACGTGTAGAACATTTTAGCGTATTAAGAGCCTACATGGCTGTTGATAGAGCTGATGTCTGTGTTATCATGATTGATGCAACAGTTGGCTTTACAGAACAGGATTCCAAAGTTGCCGGCTATGCTCATGAACAGGGAAAAGCCTGCATTGTCGCAGTGAATAAATGGGACGCTGTAGAAAAAACAGATAAAACAATGAAAGAATATCAGACAAAGCTTGAAAATGATTTTAGTTTTATGTCTTATGTGCCATTTATTTTTATTTCTGCAAAAACAGGGCAGAGAGTTGAAAAATTATTTGATTTAATTCAGCATGTCTATGAACAGAATTCTATGCGAATCAGTACAGGTACACTCAATGATGTACTTGCTTATGCAGTCGCAAGAGTGCAACCGCCGTCTGATAAAGGACGAAGATTAAAAATTTATTATATGACACAGGCATCTACAAAACCGCCAACGTTTGTATTATTTGTAAACAGAGCAGATTTATTTCATTTTTCGTATCAAAGATATATTGAAAATCAAATCCGTACAACATTTGGATTAGATGGCACACCTGTTAGATTTATCATTCGTGAACGCAATCGCAATGATGATTAAATAGCTAGGGGGATTTTTTATGACAATTCTTGTATGTGTCATTGCAATAGCTCTTGGCTATCTGTTCGGCAGTATAAATTCTGCAATTCTAACTGTCAGATTATTAAAACACGAAGATGTTCGTAATTTTGGCAGCGGCAATGCAGGGTTAACAAATACTTTGCGTTGTTTTGGGAAAACTTGTGCTTTGTTTACTTTAATTGGCGATTTAGGAAAAGGCGTTGTTGCAGTTTTATTCAGCAAATTATTTGCAAATTTATTATTACCAGAACAAAATCCAGATTTCTATATGATTGGCTGTCTTGCTGGAATTTTTGCAATTATAGGACATGTATTTCCGTTATATCATCATTTTAAAGGCGGAAAAGGTGTATTAGTTGGCGTTTCTATTTTTTTAATTCTTGACTGGAAAGTATTTTTTATTTTAATTGGCATTTTTGCAGTAATTTTGGCTATTTCTAAATATGTCAGTTTAGCATCTATTATCGCAACGGCATGTTGTCCATTTCTGACACTCATCACCCAGTATATCTGGCATACAGAATATACAACAGGGCAATTATTCTTGCATTTTGGCTTGCAATGTATCATGGCATTTATGATTATTTTTATGCACAGGTCTAATATTGCACGCTTGAAAAATCACACAGAACGTAAATTTGGCGAAAAAAAAACATCTTGAATCTTGTAATATTTTTTGTAAATTTGGCACTAACTAATAAATAACTTCAAAAAGGAGCGTGTTTTTATGGCAGATATTACAATTTTAGGGTCAGGCGGATTTGGGCTTGCATTAGCTGTCATGTGTCGCAACATGGGACATGATGTCACTGTCTGGTCAAAATTTCCAGAAGAAATTCAAGAAATCCGTACAACTGGAGAACTTGCAGGAAAATTAGCAGGTGTAAAAATTCCGTCAGATATTTTATTAACTAATAATATCGCTTGTGTATCTGAAAAAGATGTTGTATTAATTGGCATTCCGACACCGTTTTTAAGAGCTGTTGCACAAGAAGCTTCGCCTTATTTAACGAAAAAAACTGTAATTGTAAATACTTCTAAAGGATTAGAAGCAGGGACTTATAAACGCATGAGCGAAGTATTACAGGAAGAATGCCCAGATAATCCTATTGTTGTCTTAACAGGTCCGTCCCATGCCGAAGAATTAGCAAGAGGTATTCCTACAACGGTTACAGTTGCTAGTCAGGACATGAAATATGCAGAATATATACAAGATATATTTACTTCAGGGACATTACGTTTATATGTCAATGCAGATGTTATCGGCTGTGAAATTGGCGGTGCCATGAAAAATATCATTGCACTTGGTGCTGGTATCAGTGACGGCTTAGGGTTTGGTGATAATACAAAAGCTGCTCTTATGACAAGAGGGATTCATGAAATTACGGCTCTTGGGCTGGAAATGGGTGCAGAATTTGATACATTTACTGGACTTAGTGGCATTGGTGACTTGATTGTCACTTGTACTAGTATGCATAGCCGTAATCGTAGAGCAGGTATTTTAATTGGACAAGGTATTTCCCCAGACGAAGCTATTAAAAAAGTTGGTACTGTAGAGGGTTATTATTGTTGTGAGGCAACACATGGACTTGCTCAAAAATTAGGCGTGCCTATGCCGATTAACGAAGAATTATATCACTTGTTATTTGAAAATGGTGATGTCAGAGCTTCTATGCGGAATCTTATGAGCAGACCCAACCGTCATGAATGTGAGCATTATTTGACAGCAGAACGACTTGCAAAATTAGGACAGATATTATAATAGATTTCATCAATAAGGTCGAACTTATGAATTAGTTCGACCTTGTTAAATCTATCATCTACAAAGAGAAAGGAAAATTTTTATGCGTTATGCAGGCTTGGCTTTTTTGCTATGTTTTTTGCTATGCGGTTGTAATCAGAATGAAATTACAGAAAATATAAAAAATAAAGAACCTGTTATTGAAACTGATTTTGAAGAAATCGTCTTGACAACAGCTCCAGCAACAGCTCCAGAAATAGATTTTGAAGTGATTCCTGAAATACTTGAAACAGAAACAGAATCTAAAAATGAAAATTATGAAATAAAATCAAGATTTTTCCCATGGCAAATTGCCTATCGTGATTTAATTTTAGAACAGTTTACAGACGAAAAAAGCTCTGATTTTAAATATGCATTAGTTTATATAGATAATAATAAAATTCCTGATTTATTTATTAACACACAAGATGAAGCAAACACAAAAATTATTTATCACTATGATGATAATCATGTAAATACTGTTCTTGATACAGAATCTGCTATTCAACCAATAGAAGAATATACACTTGAAGAAATTTTAATTAAAATAACAGGAGATTATCATTAGCATTTATTTATTAAATTAAGGAGTAATGAATTATGAGATTATTAACAGAAATTAAAAATTTTCAGCCTTATACTGAACAAGAAAAATCTGCACAAGAAAAATTATTTGCTTTGCTTGAACAATATGGGAATAAAATGCTTGACAGAGATTGTGAAGCAGGACATATTACTTGTTCAGGGTTTATTTTATCACCAGATTTGCAAGAAACGTTAATGGCTTATCATCTCATTTATCAATCTGTCGGCTGGACTGGCGGTCATGCTGATGGTAATGATGATTTATTAGGCGTTGCGATTCGTGAAGCCAAAGAAGAAACTTCGGTTACACAAATTTACCCAATTTCCAGAGAAATTTTATCAATTGATATTTTGCCAGTACCTGCACATCAAAAATATGGAAATGTTATTCCAGAACATTTGCATTATAATATCACTTATGGATTAATTGCACCTAAAAATCAAGCAATTTCTGATAAACCTGATGAAAATCAAAATGTACATTGGTTAGCAATTCAGGAAATTAAAAAGCAATGCACAGAATCAAACATGATTCCTATTTATGAAAAAATTATCAATCGTATGCAAATGATTGCAGAACAGAAACAAGCAATTCTTGCAAAATTAATTCAGCCATTATCTGACTGGTATTTAGAAAATAAACGTGATTTGCCTTGGCGGAAAGACCAAAATCCCTATCATGTCTGGGTATCTGAAATTATGCTTCAACAGACAAGAGTAGAAGCTGTCAAAAATTATTATACTAGATTTTTAAATGCTTTGCCAAATATACAAGCTCTTGCCAATTGCCCTGAAGAACAGCTTTTGAAACTCTGGGAGGGGCTGGGCTATTATAACCGTGTCAGAAATATGCAGAAAACAGCAAAATTTATTATTGCAAATTATCAAGGTAAATTTCCTGAAACATATCAAGAAATAAAAGCTTTATCTGGTATTGGTGATTATACAGCAGGTGCAATTTGTTCTATTTGCTATAACTTGCCAACACCAGCAGTTGATGGCAATGTATTACGGGTAATGGCAAGATTACAGGAAGATTACAGGAATATTCTGGATTTAAAATGTAAAGCTGATATTACAAAACAGCTTGAAAAAATTTATATTTCCCCAAATACAAACTGCAATATTTTAACACAGGCTTTTATGGAATTAGGAGCAATTGTCTGTATTCCGAACGGCTCACCAAAATGTGGAATCTGTCCATTAAATACACTATGCATGGCAAAGCAAAATCAAAGCACTTCGCTTTTGCCTGTGAGAATCAAAAAACACAAAAAACGGATTGTATTAAAAACAGTTTTTATTTTAACTTGTGATAATAAAATTGCAATTCAGAAACGCCCTGAAACAGGCTTACTTGCATCACTTTGGGAATTGCCCAATGTAGAAAATTTCTTAACACCAGAGCAGGCAATTCAGCAATGCAGTAAATGGGACATTCAGCCTAAAGAATTTATAAAAATTACAAATAAAAAACATGTATTTACGCATATTACTTGGGAAATGCAGGGAATTTTTATCACATGTAATCAACAAAGTGCTAATTTTATTTGGGCAAGTCCAGAAGAATTAGAAAATATATATTCTTTGCCGACTGCTTTCCGATGCTTATTTTAAATTATTTTAATAATTCTTGTCTTAAATATAATAATAATTTTTTTTCACGGCGGGAAACCTGCACTTGTGTCATGCCAAGTTTTTCAGCAGTTTTCACTTGTGTAAAATTATGATAATATCGTAATTCTAATAAAATTCTATCCTGTGGTGCAAGTAATGCCATAACTTGCTGTAATGCCAAACTATCACTAATTTTTTCATCAGGTGCTTCAATGGCAATATCGATTTGCCCTTCATTTTCGTCAGGTGCAGTCAATGAAACTGTCGGACTAATTGCATTTAATGCCATAGCAACTTCTTCTGGTGTGGAATCTGCTTTTTCAGCTAATACGCTTAAAGTTGGTTCTATGCCAGTTTCTTTCAAAGATTTTTCCCGTATTTGCTGAACTTTCATAGCAAGTTCCCGCAATCCTCTTGAAACATGTACTGTGCCATTTTCCCTGAATAAGCGTTTGATTTCGCCTAGAATGACTGGCACAGCATAAGTCGAAAATTGCACCCCTCTTTCTGTATCAAATGCTCTTGCCGCTTTTACAAGACCTTCACAGCCTGCAGAATATAATTCTTCATAGGCAATGCCACGATTTCTGAATCTATTGGCACATAAATGCACAAGTCCTAAATGTTCTTCTGGTGCAGGTTGTTTATGATTATTCTGCATAAATTTGCCCAAGTTTACGCCGCATAGTTAGTGTTGTGCCATGATTTGGCGTACTTCTGACATGAAGATTATCTGTAAATTCCTGCATAATTGCAAATCCCAATCCAGCACGTTCTTCTTCGGGTACAGAAGTATATAACGGTTCCATTGCCTTTTTGATATCTGGAATGCCACAGCCTTTATCACTGACTCTTATGTAAAGTACTCTATTTGGCAACATACGCAAACAAATTGAAACTTCTCCAGAAGAATTTCTATAACCATGAACAATGGCATTTGTGACGGCTTCTGAAATGACTGTTCTCAAATCTGCAAGTTCTTGTGCAGTGGGGTCTGCTGGTATTAGAAAAGCAGACAAAGACGCTCTTGCAAGTGCTTCATTAGCAGAAACTGCTGGAAACACACATTTGAATTCATTGGTAATTTTCATGATACAACCTCCTCAGAATGATTGATTTGTATTTTCGCAATATGTTCTATATTGCCTAAACGCAAGATATTTGCAATATAGGGTGATGGTTGACTAAGAATAATTTCACTGTCTGAACCGTCTAAACTCTGCAAAATTCTATGCCGTCCTATAATTAATCCAATGCCAGAACTGTCCATAAATGTAACATTCTGAAAATCAAGTATCAGTGTTTGGGGCAAATGTGCATAAATTGCATCATCAATTTCTCTGCGAATCTGAATGCTACTATGATGGTCAATTTCGCCCTCAAGCCGAACAAGTAATTGATTCTCAGCAATATCATAATCAATTTGCATCATAAAAAATCTTCCTTTCTTTCGGATTTGTTTATGATTGTATTATAGCATATTTCGCATGTCGGATTTTGCCAAAATAAACAAAGCAAAAAAAATACTCTCAAATCATTGAGAGCATTTTATATTTTTTAGCATAATTCGCCAATTAATTTATTATCTTGTATAGATTTAATTTTAACTGCAAGTACTTGTCCTCTAAGATTTTCATCAGATTTTGCAGGTACTAAAACAGTGATATAATTTTCAGCATGTCCATTATGAAATTCAGATGATTTCTGACGTTCAAATAATACTTGATATTTTTTCCCAATGCAAGATAATAAATAATTTTCATGTAATTTTTTCGCAAGTACACAAAGCCTGTCTGCACGGGATTTTTTTATATTTTCTGGAACTTGTTCTGTCATTTCAGAAGCAGGTGTACCTGGTCTTGGTGAATATCTGAATATATGTATTTCAGAGAAAGCCATTTTTTCTGTAAACTTGAGTGTTTCCAAAAAATCTTTTTCTGTTTCACTTGGAAAACCTGTCATAATATCCGTTGTAATTGCACAATCAGGAAATAATTTTCTAATTATTTTTAATAAATTTGCATATTCTTCACAAGTATAATGCCGACGCATGGCTTTTAATATTTTATCACAGCCAGTTTGTACAGAAATATGAAAATGTGGCAATAATTCAGGAATATTGCTTAATTTTTCCAATACTGTCTGTGTTAATCCGTCAGGCTCTAATGAACTTAATCTAATTCTTGGAATACCTGTATCAGCAACAGCTTGTACTGCATCGGCAATTGTAAGATTATTTTCTAAGCCATAACAAGCAAGATTAATCCCACATAGAACTATTTCTTGATAACCCTGCTGAACTAATTTTTTTGTTTCTGCCGTAATTTCAGATAATTCACGGGAACGGCATCTACCTCTTGCATAGGGAATAATACAATAAGAACAAAATCGATTGCAACCGTCCTGAATTTTCAAAAACGCTCTTGTATGCATGGAATCTGTCCCCTGTGGAAGTGATTCAAAACTATCGCCTGTTTGAAATGCTTCTACAGCGTTAATATAAGCATGATTTTTGATATAATTTTCTAGTAATACTGGAATTACATTTCTGTTTTTCGTACCAATGATAATATCTATTTCTGGTAATAATTTTGCTTGTTCTGGAAATGCCTGCACATAGCAACCTGTTAATAATAAAACAGCATTGGGGGCTTTTTTACGCAATTTTCTGATTGCCTGCAACATGCGTTTATCACCAGAAGCTGTTACAGTACAGGAATTGATAATAATTGCATCTGCTTGTTCTGGTTCAGAAACAATTTGCCAATTATTTTGCATTAATAAAGCACCTATACTGTCCGTTTCAGTTGCATTGACTTTACAGCCGAAAGTCTGTAAAAATAAATTCATGTATTTTTTAACTCCTTATAATATAAATAATATTTAATACTAGTATAACATAATTTTTTAGAAATTGCAAGTATTTTAAATCATGAAATAAAATTTGCTTTTTTAAAAATTAGATAAAATATTTAGATGACTGATAAATCTATTAAGCCAAAACGCTGAATTTTTAAAATTACCCTTGACAAATATCATATTTTGTGCTATGCTGTAGGTGCAGTCAAGAAAAAGCTGTACACAAGGAAAAAAGAGAAAGAAAACACACTAAGGAGGCAATTTTTATGACAGAAACAAAAATTAAATTAAATACGTTTGCTGACGTGCAGGCATTTGTAAGTATTATTACAACTTTTGCATTTGACATTGACCTTGTATCAGGTCGCTATATTGTAGATGCAAAATCCATCATGGGTATTTACAGCCTGGACTTAGCCAGCCCGATTGCATTGCGTGCATATACAGAAGATGCAGAAGAATTATTCGAAGCAATCGACAAGTACATTGTAAAATAAGAAATAAGCCAGGTTATTTACAGAGAGAGAGATTTTATATTTTATAAGGATGTTTTGCAAAAAGCGGATTGCCTTTGTGGGCAGTCCGCTTTTATAATTTAATCAGCTTATTCAAATGTTTCATTCCATAAATTTGTAAAATCTTCAAAAAATTCTGAAAATTCTTCTTGATTTTTATTTTCTTTGCAATATAAAAACACAAGAGAACGCTTTGCAGAAAAATCAGATATTATTAATTCTTGCAAATGATTCTGTGCAACAGCATCTTTGACACTTGATGCATAGGCAAATAAAATTCCTACACCTGCTATTGCTAACTCTTGCAAAGAAACTGCTGTACTTGCTGTCATAACATCATAAAATTCATTTGCTAACATACTGTTTTGTGCTAAATAATATTCTAGTATTTCACGGTCTGATGCACCCTGTTCCCGTACTAATAAACGTTCCTGTATGAAATCTTTTAAAACAGGTTTATCATATTTTTTTGCATACTCTGGTTGCGCATAAACTCCATATGTTACATTTGCCATAGGTACACTGGCAAACTGATTATTTTGATAATTTTCATCTGCAAGTATCACATCAAGCTGACCATTTTCCAGCATAGTTAGCAATTCAGATGTATTTTTCACACAAATGCTTAAATCACTTACATAATCTAACTCCATCAGCTCTGCAATGATTCTAGTGACAACAGCTTCTCCAATTTCACTTGGACAACCAAAACGCAATGCTTTTTTACTATCATTCATACGTTGTAAATCAGAAATCACTTTTGCACTCATCTTTGTCATTGCCTCTGCCTGTGAACGCAAATATTCACCCTCTGCTGTCAAACTTAATGTTTTGCCTTCATAAATAAATAATTTACATTGATATTTTTTTTGTAAATACTTAATATGCTGTGTAACAGAGGGCTGTGTAATATTAAGCATTTTTGCTGTTTTCGTGTAACTTTTTGTTTCACAAAGCTTTAAAAAAGTAGCGATTCGGAAATCTAGCATAATAATACTCCTTTTTTATAAATTTATTTTCTTAATATTAATTATTTTACACAATTTTATGACATCTGTCAAGTAGTTTTTCATAAAAATTTTTCTGAACATTTTTTTTCATCCAGCATAAAATAAATTATGCAGAAAGGAGAGATAATTCATGTGCGGAATTGCAGGTATGATTGATTTTACACAAGATTTAAGAACACAGGAAAAAATATTAAAAAATATGCAACAAGCAATTATTCGCAGAGGACCAGACCAAAATGGCATGCATGTCACAGAACACGAAGCTTTGCTACATACCAGACTTGCCGTAATTGACCCTGAAAATGGTCGACAACCTATGCAATATACAGACGGAACAGAAACTTATACAATTGTTTATAATGGCGAATTATATAATACACAGGAATTAAAAACAAAATTAGAACAACAAGGCTGTTATTTTGAAACAAATTCTGACACAGAAGTATTATTAAAAGCCTATGCTGTCTATGGTGCAGAATGTGTGAATTTATTTAATGGCATTTTTGCATTTGCAATCTGGGAGCAAAACAAACAGCGATTATTTTTAGCACGTGACAGAATCGGCGTAAAGCCGTTATTTTATCATCTTACAGACCAGCATATTATTTTTGGCTCAGAATTAAAAGCAATTTTAGCACATCCGTCAGTTTCCCATGAAATTGACAGCAACGGCGTAAGTCAAGTATTATTATTTGCCCCTGGCAGAACCCCTGGTTGCGGCGTATTCAAGAATATGCATGAAATTTTACCAGCACATTATGCATATTATACCAGAAAAAATAAACTTGAAATATCTTGCTACTGGAAATTAGAAGCCAGAGAACATACAGATAATTTTAAACAAACTGTTGAACATGTGAGATTTTTAATTACAGATTCTATTCAAAGACAATTAGTTTCTGATGTTCCAATCGGAACATTTTTATCAGGTGGTTTGGATTCCAGTATTATTTCTTCTGTTGCGTCAAGAGAATTTGCTAAACAAGGACGCATATTAGATACTTTTTCAGTGGATTATTTAGACAATGAAAAATATTTCCAAAAAAGCAAATTTCAGCCTAACAGTGACCCTGAATTTATTCGCAATATGCAAGAATATTTAAACTCTAATCATCATTGGACTGTCATAGATACGCCACAGCTTGCTTCAGCGTTATGTGATGCCGTAAAAGCAAGAGATTTGCCAGGAATGGCTGATGTAGATGCATCTTTGTTAGTATTCTGTAAAGAAATTAAAAATCACGTAACAGTTGCATTATCAGGTGAATGTGCTGATGAATTATTTGGCGGTTATCCTTGGTATAGAGACCCTGAAATTAGAATGGCTTATGGTTTTCCATGGTCACAAAGTACAGATTATAGACTAAATTTTGCGAAACCTGAAATTGCTGAAATATTAAAGCAACGCAATGATATTAATCAAGCCTATCAGGCAACACTTGACAGAACGGCTTTATTATCTGGAGAATCTAGCACAGAAAAACGCATGCGTGAAATGATGAAATTAAATTTAGATTGGTTCATGCAGACATTACTTGAAGTAAATGTAACAAAAGTAAAAAACGGAGAATGTCAAATCAATACTGACATTTTCCGTTTTCTTGTAATCACATCAATTATTTGTCCCTGTAATGTGAACCACATTTAAATCTTCCGATAATCTCACTATCATAGTATTGTAGCTACTTATTTTTGTCTTGAAAATATGGTAAAACAAAAATGTTTACGGGATTTGTGCATACAAAAAATGAAAAAAGGATATATAAAAGACATATTTGTATGTGATAATAAAACTATCATAATTTAAAGTGGGGTTTATTCACAATTTATTTACTCGTGAAATTACCGTGTGAAAATCTTGCCGATATTCTTGCTTTTTTCTGAAGACTATGGTATACTGAATATATCAAGATGAAAGAAGGGGTTACTATGGCTGAAATCAAACCTGTTCCAATTGGTACGGAAGATTTTAAAGAAATTATCGATAAAAATTGCTATTTTACGGATAAAAGTCTGCTGATTAAAGGACTGCTTGACAGCAGTGCAAAGGTAAGCTTATTTTCACGTCCAAGAAGATTTGGAAAAACAGTAAACATGAGTATGCTGAAATATTTCTTTGAAAAATCAGAAGAGGATAATACTTACTTGTTTGATGATTTACAGATTTCTGAAACAGGGGAAAAATATCTTGCACATATGGGACAATATCCAGTAATCAGTATTTCGCTGAAAAGTATGGCAAAGGAAAGTTATAAAGAAACGATTGAGGAATTCAAGAATCTGATTGCAGATGAATATGAACGGCATGTTCACATTCTTACCTCAAATAAGCTTACTGCAAGAAAGAGAAAACTGTTTGAACATATCTACAATGAAGATGCATCTATGATAACTTATCAGAAAGCACTAAAAATATTATCTGACTGCCTTTATGTAGTGCACCAGAAAAAAGTGATCATTCTGATTGATGAATATGATGTACCATTACAGAATGCTTGGCTGAGAGGATTTTATCAGGAGATGGTGGATTTTATTCGTTCCTTGTTTGATACTGCTTTAAAGACAAATGATTCTCTTGAGTTCGGGGTATTGACAGGTTGTTTGAGAATCTCAAAAGAGAGCATATTTACAGGATTGAATAACCTGAAAATTTATTCTGTTTCAGATGCACAGTATTCTGAATATTTCGGGTTTACAGATGCAGAAGTAAAGAAGATGCTGGAGTTTTACCAACTTTCAGAACATTATGAAATGATGAAAGCATGGTATAATGGGTATCTGTTTGGCAGAACGGAGATATATTGTCCATGGGATGTGATGAATTACTGTGATGAACTGATGCACATTCCTGATGCTGAACCGCAGGCATATTGGATTAATACCAGTGGAAATGATATTATCAGGCAATTCATTTCTTCGGCAACAGCTACGATGAAATATGAAATGGAGCAACTCATTGCTGGAGAAACCATTACAAAAAGAATCAATCAGGAACTAACTTACAGGGATTTAAAGGATAACAATCAAGATACGGTGAAGATGACAGAAAATATCTGGAGTATGCTCTATATGACAGGGTATCTGACCATGTGTGAAATGCCAAGCAGAGGACAGTTCAGACTTCGTATTCCTAATCTGGAGATTCGTGAGATATTCAAGAATCAGATTTATGAATGTTTCCGTTACTTTGTAGCGGCAAGAAAAACAGACCTGACCGAATTTTGCATGACTTTCCGGAATGGTGATGAAGCATCTGCTGAAAGACTGTTTTCACAATATCTGAATGATGTTATTAGCATTCGTGACAACAATTCACCAAATGCAAAAAAAGAAAATTTTTATCATGGTATTCTATTAGGGCTGTTCACTCATATGTCCGACTGGGTTGTCAAATCTAATGTAGAATCTGGAGATGGCTACAGTGATATTCTGATTAAGATTCCTGCTGATAAAATTGGCATTGTTATAGAGATTAAATTCGGCGAGAATAAGGAAATGGAAGAGGGTTGCAATAAAGCTCTGAAACAGATTGATGATATGTGCTATGAAAAGTCTCTGCTGGATGATGGCATGACTACGATTCTAAAGTATGGAATTGCTTGCTACAAGAAGAACTGCATGATTAAGAAGGCATAGTATAATATACAAAATGTATTCGGCTAATTGATGAGGTGACCGCAGGATTCGACGGTATAACAGAACGCAGTATTAGAGAGGATTTTTCTGAGATCGTAAATGACAAGATAATTATAATAGTAACACACAGCAGTAATTTTATTATAGATAATCATAGAATAAAACAGGGGGAACAAAAATGTTTAAAATAGTCTACAGATACATTCTGAGAAACAAAAAGTACAGTATAGGAGCAATCATCGGAATCGCAATATCAACAATGCTGATGTTCAGCATGATACAGATAAGCGACAGCTATATGTCTTCATTCAGATCGTTTGTCAATTCAGGTGCACCGCAGGATTTCTACGTCATTGACCTCAGCTATGAGGAGCTGACTGCAATCAATGAAAGGTTCAGACGTATGGGAGAAGAAGCACCTGATAGATGCCTTTCAACTATTTTTGTCGGCAATATGTATTATGATAATTCAAAGGCATCCGTGGTCATGGGATATGAAGGTGACCTGGAATATTTCAAGAAAACTTCCCTGCTTAGTGGAAAATACCCTGATTCTGACAATGAAGTATGCGTGGAAGAAAGCTATACCCAACTCCATCCGGAGCTGAATATCGGTGATGAGATGATACTGGATATTACGCTGACAAATGAAGAAGAAGAGGCGGAAGATGCTGATGATAACGAGCCCGTTGATATCAGCAGAAAATTTACAGTATGTGGTATCATAAAAGATGTTGCTGATAACGGAAACTTTTTTTATACTGATCTTAAAACAGCAGAAAGTATTTTTGCCGAAAACAATTTGAATTGCAGTAAGTCAAATGCCATAATAGTTGAAGCGGAAGAGGGAAACTATCATGACGAAAAAATAGTGAATGCCATTGAAGAAATAAGGAATATTGTAGTTGACGACACTGTCGAAGGCAGAAAGTATTTCAACTCTGTACAGCTGATTTATAACGATGAAAAATTAGCAAATTACGCCGATAAAGGTTCGTTTGAAAGTACAGCATTGACCGTATTTCTCTTATCCCTGATAATTGCTGTATGTCTTACGATATTCGTATATAATTCCATAAGCCTCAGCTTTGTCCGCAAGATAAATGTGTTTGGTACGATGAGATGTATCGGACTCAATCATAAGCAGCTTATCAGGTTTATTCTGACAGAACAGTTGATACTGGTATCCATAGGAACATTTATCGGTATAGCATCAGGTGCTTTGCTGAATCTTGCAATTGCTGAGAAGATAATGGCGGCACTTTTCAGCACAGCCGCAGTTATGAAGGTAGAGCAGAGTATAAAAACGTATTTCGTAACGTGCCTGCTCACTATCCTTTCGGCACTCATTGCCTGCCTGAAGCTGCTACTCAGAATCAGAAAGACGAATCCTATCAATATCAGGGCATTTCATGCGTCAAAGAAGATATTTTCAGAGAATACCAGGAACTTTACTTCAAAAAATCTCCTTTTCCATATCGCTCTGAGAAATCTCAAAAGAAACTCTGCAAAGAGTGTGATACAGACTGTTACTTTAGTGGTAAGCTTCATGCTTTGTCTTGTGATATGCAACTTTTTTGCTGTGATCGGAATAAATTCGGTGAAAGGTGCTGTTGATTTCAGTGATTATTCTATCCAGGCAGATATTACGGATATTACAAACGATCATCGTTATTTTTCAGAAGAAGACCTGGAACTTTTAAAGTCTATGGATCATATAGAGAAGATCTATACAGAGAAATGCCCCATTGATTATGTCTGGGATAAAAAGGATTCATCACTCCAGGTATTGATTTACGATGATGATCTATGGCAGAAATTCGCAGAAATAAATAATATTAAGTATGATTCTTCCCAGCCTTTTTCTGTATTGATATCGGAAACTACATATGAAGACGAGACATTCAACATACATTCGACTGAAAGCAATCATAAATTCACAGTAAAGCCCAATGTCAGACTGAGCAGTGCAAACAAGCTGAGCTATGCGGTCTTCAGTCAGGAGAATACCCTGATAGTAAACGAGAAACTGGCAGAAAGCAAGGGCATAGATGTAGGCTACTGTGCATTTCTTGTTGACACGGATAACATCATGTCCGAACTTCTGGATATTCCTTTTTCGATAGAAACAGTATATGTCACAAATCTGCATGACGGACAAAGCAATGCTGAGTCACAGCTTCTTGGTATGATAGTAGTCGCAATATATATCGTAATTGCCACTGTTATACTAAGCTTTATGATTATCAGCAATACGATCAAGGAGAATATGGCAAGCAAGAAGGCTGAATACGGCGTTATGCGTGCCATGGGACTGTCATTGAAGAATTTATGGACTGTAGCCTGTCATGAAAATCTTATCCTTACACTGATAGCTGTTGCTGTGAGCATACCTATTTCGCTGATCGTAAATGCCTCTCTGTCACTGATACTGTTTCAGGAGATAAAGATATCCATACTTGCTTATCTGCTGGTAAATCTGATATTGATAGGCTTGATAGAGCTGTTTGCATACTGCAATATCAAGACCAGCACGAATGATTCAATCGTAGAAATGATATATGAAAGGTAGTAATCATAATGCGTATTATTTCATTAAAGAACGTAAACAAATACTATAAGACCGGTAATTCGTCCTTTCACGCAATCAAGGACATCAATCTGGATATCGAAGAAGGCGAATTCGTTGTCATACTGGGAAAAAGCGGTTCAGGAAAAAGCACCCTCCTCAATATCATCGGAGGGCTTGACAGCTACGATTCAGGCGAAGTCATCATGGATGGTTTCAGCTATAAAAATGCTGATGATACTATCATGTCAGAGTTCAGATGCAAGAAGATAGGCTTTGTTTTCCAGTCATACAACCTTATTCCAGTACTCAATGTATACGAAAATATCACCTTTCCTATAAATATAAGCGGAGAAAAGATAGATAACAAGTACATAACAAACATTATAAAGGAACTCGGACTTGATGGTAAGGAGAAATCATTCCCCAATCAGTTGTCCGGCGGACAACAGCAGAGAGTTGCGATAGCAAGAGCACTTGCCAATAAGCCTAAGATCATACTTGCAGATGAGCCTACCGGAAACCTTGATACCGCAATCGGGAAAGATGTTCTGCATCTCCTTACTACAGAAATAAAGGAGTATGGTCATACTCTGGTAATGATAACCCATGATCCAGATATTGCAAAATATGCGGATAGAATTGTTACCATAGAAGACGGAAAAATAGTATAAAAAAGTATACTTTTTTGTACCAGTAAAACAGCTAAGAAATTAAGGTCTATAAAAGTTATTTTGTGACTTTTTAGACGTTCACACAAATACAGAGACTTTTATAGACTTTTCAGGAGGTAATTTATGAATGGCAGAGTATATGGGTATGTAAGGGTATCCAGCAGGGAGCAAAACGAGGAAAGACAAATACAGGCTTTGACTCATTTTGGGGTTGATACGGAAAATATCATTGTAGACAAAAAATCTGGAAAGGATCTGGAGCGTGAAGGATATGCTTCTCTAAAAAAATACGTTCTGCATAAAGGTGATACACTAGTTATTAATTAACTTGATCGTCTGAGCAGGAACAAAGCCGATATTAAGAAGGAGCTGGAATATTTTCAGGAACATGGTATTCGTGTTAAAATTCTGGATATTCCAACAACACTTGTAGAGTTTCAAGAAGAGCAGATGTGGGTTATAGAAATGATAAATTCAATTTTAATTGAAGTGCTTGGAAGCATTGCGGAAGCTGAAAGATTAAAAATCCGACAGCGACAGGCTGAGGGTATCGAAGCAGCGAAGCAAAAAGGTTTAAAATTTGGTAGACCTAAAGTGAAAAAACCTAAGAACTGGGATGCTGTTATGGAGAAAGTCAGACAGAGTGAAATACGTCCTGTAGATGCCATGCAAGAGATGGGTATTAGCAAGTCAAGATACTATCATCTTTGCAAGATGTTTCATTTCAAGCGTGAGTCCTAACATAGATTTTATTTAAGTTTTTCATCATTTAGATGACTGGTGAGATGATTTTTACTCTTGTAATGATACACTTCTTAAATAGTAAGATTTACAGTTTTTAAATTTAA
Source organism: Ruminococcus sp. (assembly GCA_014799805.1). GTDB lineage: Bacteria > Bacillota > Clostridia > Oscillospirales > Ruminococcaceae > UBA3855. The sequence goes on along the minus strand of JAAVHJ010000040.1, from coordinate 1,613 downwards.
AATTAGTGATCACTAATTCTTCAGTTTTGTTACATTTCCATGTACTGTAATAGTAACCTTTAGACAAATAATGATTATCATAAAAGCTTTTAAGAGCGTCATCAATAAGAGTGGAGTTGTTATTGCTGTTATATGCTCTTGAAGCTTGCGTTCTGCAAAATAAAACCCATTTACATGATGTTTTATGTAAAAGATCAACAAGTCGTTTATGCGATTCACGATCTTCACAATTTTCAGGATAACCGCCATCTGTCAGATAATACGGCGGATCAATATATAGGATCACATTTTTCTTATTTTTATATTCTTTTATTATATCAAAAAGATCCTCATTGGTAATTGTAACTTCTGATGCTTTTAATCTGGAATATAAAAATTTAATATTACTTAAATTTTCTTCAAAAGCTGTAAACTGCTTTTCGATCTTCTTATTAACACCTGCATAATCGAGCATAGTAATCGCAGCCTGAATAATTTTATCTGATTCAGTTTTTGAAGATATGTGATCTATCCTTTGTATCTGAGTTAATATTGTGGTATGAATATTATCCTTTTCTTTTTTATAAGTGTTGTTGGCTTTATCAATAAAATAAGGATAAATATCAGACTTGATTTTTTTACATGTAGCGATTAAAGTAAAAGGATATTGATATAATACAGTATACAAATCAGATTTTCTTGACTCTTTGTCATTGATAATCCATTTTGCCTTTTCAGGTTGAGATAACATTCGAGTTGGTTGAAGTCCAGCACCACCGATACAGGTCTCGATGTGCATGATAGCTCCTTCTTCTTCAGCCTTGCTTACAATGGCTTGCAGAAGAGTGGTGTCTATTCTATTCTTCATTCCAAGAATTCTAATAATCGTAAGTGCTTTATTTTCGAACATAAAATAACCCTTTCTTGATTTTTTAATAACTCTTCTTTGCTTTTTTATTAATTTCCATTTTTCTTGTAAGTGCTTTTCTTTCAGCAGAAGAATATGTTTTCAGAACCAATAAAAGAAGAATAAATTTCGTTATCTTCATGTTATTTTCAGTAGCAAGACGATTTATTTCAAAATTAACATCTTCAGTTACACGAAATGTTACTGAAATTGTCTGATTTTTTTCTCTTTTTTCTTTATTTTCTGGTTTTTCTTCACTTTGTTTTTTCTTGTCTTTTTTGAACTTGTAATTGTTGAGATAAATTTCCCAAACAGTATCATTAGTTAATGCTAAACATGTATCATCAAGCAGTAAATCATCAATGTTCATTTTATCGCTATTACATTTTTCAGGGAGGGCATCCAACAAGGATTTAGGAACTCTAATACACAATCTGCATAATTTCTTGACATTCATCTTAAAAAAATCCTTTCTGCTGATCATAAATTTTTATTGAAAGAATAACATGTGTAAGAGAATTTAACTCTGTGACTTTACATCTCACATGTCTCTTTTCTATATCAGCTATACAGTATTTCATATCTCATCAAAAATATCATGAAAAGAAATTAGATATTAACATGCAAGAATCCAATATTACATGTCTATTTTCTAAATTAAACAGATAATATTTCAGAACTCAACGAACAGAATCAAATATTAACATACAAGAATTCAATATCAAAT
>JAAVHJ010000039.1 GCA_014799805.1 Ruminococcus sp. | reverse complement strand
TGTATCATTTGCAGTAATAACTCTGAATTTTCCAGGGTCGTCGCTTTCTTCATAACCTGTGATAATAGCATCTACAATTTCAGAACCAGTTTTTTTGTTTGTCTGTGCATCTACAAAAGAATTTTTCAAAAATGTTGGTACATAATGCACGGTTAAAATTGCCGCCGCCAAAAATGCGACTGATTTTATTAATTTCATAAATAAAAAAATCCTTTCAAAATTCTCAAAATATTAAATAACTTTATTTTATCTTCGGACAACTTCTAGTATAACATATTTTCGGAAATATGTCAAGCATTTTCTGAAAAATTTTAAGTGAAGCAACACAAAATATAACTAAAATATAACTAAATTGTAACTATTGGAAAGCTATTATTATATAATCATAAATGGATTAATTTTCCAATCCGTAATATTTTTTACAAAATTTTATAAAATGCATAAAAAAATATATAAAAAAATATTTTATTTGTCTAAAATGTCAAAAAGTAAAAAATAAAGATTTTGTTATTGATTTTTTTTACAAAATATGCTACAATGGAACTATATAATTACAGTCTTTGCACTGATAGTATTTAGATTTGTCTAAATCATTGCAAAAAATTGTAAATATATTTTATTAGATTTTATAAATCTGAATGAAATATTGAAATATTAAAATGAAACAAGGAGGCGTTCTTGAAATGAAGAACAAGAAAAAAATGAAAAACCGCTTGATTGCGGGTATCATGAGTGCAGCTATGCTGACTTCCATGGGTGCAAGTACAGTAACAAGTGTCCCTGTTGCAGCTGCTGACAATGATTATTACGAAGCACTGGCTTTGTCATTGTATTTCTTTGATGGAAATGCATGTGGCACTGATGTCGATGACAATCCATTGACATGGAGAGGAAATTGTCATACATATGATGAAAAAGCGGCAATTTCTGAAGCAGAAAATTTTGATTCTTCTTACAAGTCATTAGTTGACCCTGATGGTGACGGCTATGTAGATGTTTCTGGTGGTTATCATGATGCAGGTGACCATATTAAATTTAACTTGACAATGGGCTTTGCAATGTCTAGCCTTGCAATGTCTGAATATTTAAATCCAGGGGTTTATGAAAAAGCAGGTGCAAAAGACCATTTAGTCGCATTATTAAAACGCAATGCTGATTATCTTATGAAAACAACATTCTTAGATGATTCTGGCAATGTTGCAACTATCTGTCATGTTGTAGCAGACGGTGGTGTTGACCATAGCGAATGGAAATCCCCAGAAGACCAGACATACCCAAGAAAAACATACTGGCTGACAAAAAATGCAAATAACTCTGCTGTCTGTGGAGAAATGGCATGTGCATTGGCTGGTACTGCTTATGTTGTAAAAGATTCTGACCCTGCTTATGCTTCTACATGTTTGAAATATGCAAAGGCTCTTTATGAATTTGGTTCTAATTACAAGGGCAATGAAGGTGGCGGACTTTCTTCTTACTATGGAACAAATCCTATGTGTTCTGATGAATTAGCACTTGCACAGACCTGGCTATGGATTAACGGCGAAGCATCTAAGCCAACAGCAACACCAAATAATGGTAATTATAATGGCGATTATGATTATTATCTTTATAGCTGGGACAAAGTATGGCAAGGCTATGCTGCTATGATGTATAAAGCAACTGGTGACTCTGTATTTAAGTCTGAACTGGAATTTGAATATAATAATAACAAAGGACTTGTAGAAGGTACTTATAATGCTGACGGTTGGGGTGCTTCCCGTTATAACTGTGCAAAGCAAATGGTAGCCTATGCCTTAGCAAATGGTGATGCGAACTCCTCTTATGCAAAAGGTGCAAAATGGCAAATGGATTATATCCTTGGCAATAATTCTTCTAACAAAAGCTTTTTAGTAGGTTATGGTTCTGCTTGGCCAACAAAAATCCATCATAGAGCTGCAAACCCTGGTACAGGCAATCCACAGGATAACACAGATGCAAAATATACGCTTTATGGTGCATTAATTGGCGGACCTAATGCAAATGGCGAATATGAAGATAATCAAAATTCTTATTCCTGTACAGAACCAGCACTTGACTATAATGGTTGTTTTGCACTGGCATGTGCAGCACTTGCTGACTTATATGGTGGTTCAGATAAATCAGCTGCGTCTATTTTATCTAATGCATCTGAAGTAAAATATCCATTTAGTTTTGGAACACCTAATCCAACAGATCCTACGCCAACAGATCCTACGCCAACAGATCCTACACCAACAGATCCTACACCAACAGATCCTACACCAACAGATCCTACACCAACAGATCCTGCACCAACAGATCCTACACCAACAGATCCTACGCCAACAGATCCTACACCAACAGATCCTACACCAACAAATCCCCCTGTATCTGGTGAAAAAGATGCTTCTTACACAGAAAAGAAAAATGAAGATGACAAGACATATTGGACATTTGACATCACAGGCGGTGAAAAACTAACTGTTACTATGAAAACAAATTCCAGTGACACAGAAACAAACGGTTGCTTTAATTATTCTCCTAGTGGCTGGAATGCGGAAGATTGGACAGCAACTCCAAACGGCAACGGTGAATTTACAGTTACTTATACAATCCCATCTGGTCAGACAAGTATTGATTTCTATGTATGGTGGCCAGAATCTCCAAGTTTGGTAAGTGCTGTTCTGACAACTTCAACGCAACCTACACCAACAGATCCTACACCAACAGATCCTACGCCAACAGATCCTACGCCAACAGATCCTACACCAACAGAACCTGATGGTAATAGAAAACTTGGTGATGCTAACTTAGATGGTGTAGTAGATATTATTGATATTATTTCTATCAATAAAGCAATTCTTGGTCAAAAAACGCTTGAGCCTCAAGGATTGAAAAACGTTGACTTCAATAATAATGGCATGGCTGAACCAGAAGAATCTCTTACAATTATGAGATATATTGTAGAGCTTATCACAGAAAGCGAAATGCTTAACTAATATAAATTGATTTTATAAAATACAATGCCCTGTTACAAAACAGGGCGTTTTTATTTAAATTTTTTTAATTTTGCAAAAGTGGCAACAAGAAAAATCCAATTAACATAATTGCAACCATTACTAATACAATGATTCGCATTATCATACTTTTTTTAGGTTTTTTAGAATTCAAGTTTTCATCTCCTTAATTAAAAATCACAACAGAATATTTTTCATCTTCTGTCACTGGTTCTGTTATGATTTCTGTGATTGTTTCTGTAGACACTTGATTTTCTATCTCATATTCTTGTGTAAATTCTGTTTCTAACATTTCGCCAGATTCCTGAAACGTTTCCTGTACATTTTGTGTATTTTCTTCTGTATTTCCCATTTCTGTTTCTGTTGCTCTTAAAGAATCCCAAATACTTGTTGTTGCTGTTGTAGCAACCATACGAGAGGCAATTGCTTCGCCTTTGTCCTGCTCACGGCGTTTTTGATTAATTTCATCAATATGATTAATATTATAAATTGTAAAACCCATAATTAATAGCATAATTAAAATGCCAACAGCGACAAACACTATTCGCTTCATGTTCATAGCAGGAGATAAGCCTCCTCTTGTGTAATTGGCTCTTCATTTTCATCAAACAGAATCACCCATGATGCAATATTTTCCTGTGTAATTACGATTTCATCGCCGATATGATAATTTGGCAAAGCTTCAAATTCTTCTGCAAGACATGCCACATAAGAATTATCAGAATCATCTGCTTGTTTCAAGTCTGCCCAAACAAGTTCTATGCCATAATCAAATTCTTCTTGTTGTTCTTCATCAAGTTCTATTTCCAGTCTGACAGCACCACGTTCAAATTTTTTTGACAAAGCATTTTTGAAAATAGCAAAACTTTCTTTAGCAAGTCTGATATTCCGATAAAAATCACTTCTTAGATTTGGATAATACAAATTATCTAAATTTTCAAATACAGGATTTATCGCAGGAGAATTGCTAGTTTCTTTTAAAATCAGCATAGCAGGAATTAAATCCCCTGATGGTGTTTCTATATTACGAACCGCAAGATAATCTTCAGGTAATTTTGACAAAATTTTTTCAGGTGCGTTCCAAGTGATTTCATATTCTTTGTCATTTTCATAAAAACTAGTAATTACCTGATTTTCATCTGGTAACATATCATTTGCAACACATTGATAAGCCGTATAGCTTACCATATCTAAAAAATAATGAAAATTATCTTTATTTGCACCAATGATTTCTATTTCACGCATACCCAATGCACAAAGTCCAATTGTGATAATAGAAATATTACTGCCATCTTCTGTACCAGGAATATCAAATCCATAAACATCAGCTGGAGTTACGGCATTTGCAAACATTCCCGCAAATTTTACCCAATTTGCTGGATAAATTTTTCTTGCTAATAAATTTATCACACCTAGCATGTCAGGAAATGCAATGCTTAACACTTGCATATATACATGATAAGCATCTTGTGCCTGTCCGTTCAGCTCCATGACTAATACATATCTGTTACCAGAATGAATAATAGCTTCAAATGTCTCATCTGACATATGATAAACAGGATGCATATAAGATACATCAAATTCATCTGTCATGGGAAATAAATGCATTTCATGAATTTTATCTTTATATTTTGCAGAAATATAAATTTCTTTTTCATCAGCATCACAATTTAGAATCTCTATATCTTTTTCAGCTTTTTTCATTCTTTCTATGATAATATTATCATTTTCTGGCATTTCAGGTAATGCTGTAATCAATACTGTATTTTCTTTTTTTACAATGCCATGTAATAGCTTTTCAGATATGTTTTTATCATCTGATTTATTATCCTGTTTTACAAATTCCGTTTCTAATAACTCCTGATAATAACGACTTCCATTACGAGTATCTAATTTTTCGGACATATCTTTTGCAATCTGATAAAAATAATCACAGATAGCTTTTGTTTCCCAACCGTCTTCAGATTTTGGCACAGGCAAGGCTTTTAAATTAGAATTTAATAAAAATTCTGTCTGTTCGGCAAGTGCTTTTAATACTCGATAAGCACCTCTTGCAAAGGCTAATTTCATAGCTGGATTTTTACAGTTCACAAATTCAGGAATCATATGTTTAAAAATATTCCAACCATGTTGAAGCTTCACAATACTATAGACTTCTAACAGAAAGCCAATTTTTTCTAAAAATGTTTCTGGTTCGTCTAACACTAATCTTTCACAAAGAGTTGCATAATATAACGCTTCATCCAAATTGTCATGATAAATATAATATTTTGCTAGTTCCGCATAAGTACAATGGGGAATTTCTGCACAAGTTCTCTTGCCATCTAAAATTGGCTTAGCAATTTTTAACGCTTTTTCTTCATCATCTAATTCTAATGCACAGTCCATGTCGAAATTCATTTCACAAGCCAAACAATCACTGTTTGCAGTTCTTGGGAATTTATGAAATTTTTTATAAGCTTCTTTGGCAAGATTTTTATCTATATACAAATAAAATCTACATTTTTTCATGTAATAAGTTCTTAAAGATTCGCCATATTTTTCACTGCGTTTTTTAAATTCTTCAAAATACTTTTCAATTTCCGCACGGCTAATTTGATAATATTCATGCATATTTTCCAGAACATTTTTGAATGTCCACATCATGTCATGTGACATATCTTCTTCAAATTCTGGGTGTTCGTCAAATAATTTCAAATATTCTGGAAACTGAATAATTGCTTTGAAATTATCGCCATGAAAAATAGACTCATGTATATAATCATGACGGAAATATAATCTCCAGTAATTGTCACCATTTTTGTCAGCCTCTTCAATTGCAGAGGCCAGAGCTTTTATTCTTGGCTCGCCTTCCTCCAAATCATAGATAGTATCTAATAATTCTTCTGGTTCAAACATAAATTTTCCTCACTTTCTTAATCATTAATCATGATTTATGAAATAAATATAATTTTTTAGCATAAAAATCTGTTCCATTGCGGGAATCAAATTTTTTTACCAAATCATTTGCCGATTGATAAAAATATTCTGCAATTTCCTGAATAGACATGCTAAAAATTGGCGTATTTTCAGGAGCTTTAAAATTTATTTTAGAATTTGCTATTTTATCAAATTTATCAAATAAATGATATGCCCCGATTGCAAAATACACTTTTAACCAAGGATTTCTTGACTGCAAATATAAATGATAATTTTTAGAAAATAATTCCAAACCTTTTTGAATATCCAAAACACTATATAAACTCATAACATCACCTATCATGTGCCAATAATACATATCACCATTGACTTTAGGAATCATTAATTTTGCATAATATAATGCTTGCTCATAATTTTCATGTTCTAAATAATATCGCATAAATTTATGATATGTCGCCTGTGGCAAGGGACTTGCTGTTAGCTTACCCTCAAAAATTAATTTAGCTGATTTTAAAGCCTTTTCCTCTTTTTCGATAGATAAATAGTACATAACTTGTTGAAATGCTATGCAATCAGAAAAATCATCTAATGGTTCTTTCAGAAATCTATAAAAATCAGCAGTTGCAATGGTTTTATCTACCTCCATATAAAACGAGCTTCTTAGCATGTAATAAACACTTAAACTTTTCCCTTGTTCCAATAGCATTTTTTTTAATAATCTAAAATAATTATCAATTTCTTGTTTAGAAATATTCGGAAATGCTGTAACTGCGCCGAGAAACCAAATAAAACAAATCTGCACAATACGAAATATATCCAAATTATGATGTAATTTTTGATTATTTTCATATAGATTTAGTAATTCTGGAAAAGTAATCAAAGCAAAATATTCATCCCCACAAAAAACAGATTCTTTGATATAATAACAGCGAAAAAGAAATTGCCAATCTAAATCTTGTTTCAAATCTGCCTCTGCAATTGCTTTGCGAATCGCAGTTAATCTTGGTGTACCTGTGTCAAGTTTCAAAAATTCCTCTTTTAATTGTTTAAAATTTGCCATATCATGACCTCTTATCAAACAGATATAACATTTTGGCATAAAAATCTGTCCCATTGCGAGAATCAAATTTATTAACGAAATCTTTTGCAGATTGATAAAAATATTCTGCGATTTCCTGAATAGACATGCTAGCAATTGGCGTATTTTCAGGAGCTTTAAAATTTATTTTATAATTCGCCATTTTATGAAATAAATGATATGCTCCAATTGCAAAATACATTTTTAACCAAGGATTTCTTGACTGCAAATATAAATTATAATTTTTAGAAAATAATTCTAATCCCTTTTGCGTATCGCAAACACTATAAACACTCATCAAATCGCCTATCATATGCAAATAATACGCATTGGCATTGACTTTAGGAATAATTAATTCTGCATAATACAAAGCTTTTTCATAATTTTCATGTTCTAAATAAAATCTCATAAATTTATGATATGTTGAATGTGGCAAAGAACTTGATTTTAGTTTGCCCTCGAAAATTAATTTAGCCGATTTTAAAGCTTTTTCTTCTTTGCCAATAGACAAATAATACATGACCTGATGATTATAATATAACGCCTTGCCGTCAGAGATTTCATCTAACGGCTCTCGCAAAAATCTATAAAAATCAGCGGTTGCAATATTTTTATCAACATGTATATAAAAAAAACTTCTTTTCATGTAATAAATACTTAAACTTTTGCCATGTTCCAACAGCATTTTTTTAAATAATCTAAAATAACTATCTACTTCTTGTTTAGAAATATTCGGAAATTCTACCACTGCTTCGACAATCCAGCGGAAACAAATCAGTACATTATAAGACCTAGCCAAATCATCATGTAATTCTTGATTATTTTCATACAGATTCAGCAATTCTGGAAAAGTAATCAAAGCAAAATATCTATCCCCACAGAAAATAGATTCTTCAATATAATCATAGCGAAAACGAAAACGCCAATATAAATCTTGTTTTACATCTGCTTCTGCAATTGCTTCACGAATGGCATGTAATCTGGGAGTTCCTGTGTCAAAATTTGAAAATTCCTGTTCTAATACTTCAAAATTTGCCATAATTATGCATCAATCCCCCATTCAATTAATTGCATTAAATTTTCATTCAGCAAAGCCATTTCATTGCCTTGCATTGGAAATCTGCCCGTTAATAAACTCTGCACATATAAAATTTCAATACAAATTTTTTGACGTTCGGGGGAATTTAAATGCATTAATTTTTTGATTAAATTATTTTCGCAGTTTAAAAATAAACATGCTTTACTATCTGGTAATTCTTCTGCGAAACTATTCAGCATAGATGCAAACAAATCTGAAGAATTTTCTTGTGAATGCTGAATTTCACGGCGAATTTCCGTGTTTTCATCTAGCATATAAAATACAGGCAATTGTGATGGCGAAAAGCTTTTCAATTCTGCACGGCAGGAAAATTCTTGCAAAGCCTGATTTGCTAGATTAATTAATTCTTCTGCTTCTACTTGTGCGTGAACTGGAGGCTGTTCTAAAAATTCTTCAAAAGAAGTCAGCTCTAATGGACAAGCAATAAAATTTTCATCATATTCCTGTAACATGCGTAACAGAGAAGCATTATAAACATAACAAGCATTGACAAGCAATTGATTTTGTGACAGCATTAAGGCAGAAGTTCTATGAAATTGATTCATATCTGTTGTAAAATGCACTGGTTCCGTACGGCTTAATAAATCTTTTCCAGTATATTCACCCATATTTGTTTCAAATTTCAAAAATGGAATAAAAGTTTTAAAAAATACTTCATCTTCACTTGCAATAGATTTAATTATCATATCATGAATATCAATAATTTTTTCTAATAATCCAGGATTTGTTCTTGATAGATTTTGCAAATATTCAGAAATACAAGTGCTTAATTCTTCCCGAGCCTGTGCAAGCAAATCATCTTCATAAAAATTTTCTCTTGACGCAGTCGGTCTAAGCTGTGAAGTATTTAAAAAGCATTTCAGAAAACCAGACCATTTTGGCAAAATGCTATCACCGTTTTCTGTCAAGAGCATATTTTTTAAGTAAATTCTATGTGTATTTTTCGCATGAACTGAAACAGAGTACGGCAAAATATATGCCACGCCACTAAATAAGCCGTTTTCAGATTCCAATGGAATATAACCCAAAAAATTCATATCAAAAATTTGTTTGCCTAATTGCATAATACTATCACGATTTGTTATATTAGATTCTGGAAAACAAATATTAATTCTATAAGAATTTTCTTGACTTATCATCATCACAGGAAATGGCAACGGCAAGCCATAATATCTGACTAACTCACAAATCTTATCTTCTCCAAAATATTCTTCACAGCCTTTTTTTGCATAAATGATAATTTCCGTACCAATTTTAATATGATTATCTTCTAATTCTATAATTTGATAAGTCCCATCTGGTTTACCATGAAATTCATAAGCATGTTCTGGATTTTTTACAGACCTTGTTTTTAAAATAATTTCATCTGTAACCATAAAGCAAGATAACATGCCAATGCCAAACCTGCCAATATAATCTTCTAAAATTCTGCCTGTTTGCAAATCTTTTTTAGAAGATTGTCCAATTACAGCTAAAAACTGATGAATTTCTGATTCTGTTAAACCCGTGCCATTATCTCTAAAAATTAAACTTTTCCCAGAATTTACTTGAATTTCAATTTCGCCGTCCTGAAAATCTGGATTGATTAATTTTCTGCCACTAATTGCATCTGTTCCATTCTGAAGCAATTCTCTGACAAATACATCTGGACTACTATATAAATGATTTGCTAAAATATCAATCATTCCGCCTAGATTTACTTTAAATACAAAGGGTTCCTGCATAAAAAATTTTACTCCTTTTTTATAATTTATAATTTATTATTAATTTTTCCGAAGATAGCGGGAAGTTTTTTTTCGTTTTTTCTTTTCATACATAATGGCATCAGCCTGTTTAATCAGCTCAAATAATTTATCTTCTGGTGTGACTTGTGCTACAATGGTACCAATGCTAGCATCAATTTCATAGGGTTTCATCAAAATAGTATTTACTTCTGCAAGCTTTTTCTGGAAATCATTTTCTAATTTTTCCATATCATCTTCATCAGCGTCAGCATTAAATACAATAAATTCATCACCACCGAATCTTGCACAAACGCCACTGCCACAACATTCTTTAATTACAGAAGACAATCTTTGCAAAGCAAAATCGCCCTCTTTATGCCCATAATTATCATTAATAAATTTCAAACCGTCCATATCAATAAATGTAATCATGATAGAACGATTTTCTTTTTGACAGCGTTGCAAAAGTTCTGCTGTAATACGAATAAATCCAGTACGATTATAAACACCACACATTTGGTCTGATGTATATAATTTATCCAATTCATTAATAGCACTGTTTAAATAAATTAATTTTCTCATATTTTCAATCGAATTACTAATACTTAGCATAAACGAATGACAAAGCATACTCTTAATTGGAAAATCACTGTTTACCATTAAATAATATCCTAAACATCTCTCTCTGAAATGCAATGGCAAGAAATAGCTGATATTACCACCTGTTTCCAAAGGCACTGGAAACATATCCGCACTTCTGAATCTTTTTATTGTACTAAAATTTCCTTGATTCCAAGCCAAAGGCGAACTCATATGCCTAGTATAGCCATAAATAGAATATTCACCATCAACATCATGAAAATTTAAATTTCGAAATACACCTTCCCATTTTGAACAAAGACAAATATAAAACTGCTCACAACCCAATTCACCAACAAAATTCTGAATCACGTTAAAATTTTCTTCTATCGTTTCTGTTGCAGATAACTCAGAAGTCAGACGATTTAATAACGAAATATTATTTTTACAATTATCTAGTACTTGAAATGCACTTTTTTTATATTGCCGAATATTTTCTGAAATTTCTTTACAACAACCACAGCTTTCCGCAAATACTGGATAGGCATCTAATACTACTGTTTTTTCTATTTCCTCTGGACAATCCAACACACGCAACAGCAATTCGCATGCTTTATAGCCTGCTTCATTCAAAGGTCTTGCAACAGTTGTTAAAACTGGGCAATAATGTCTCGCATTATATGTATTATCAAACCCCGTGACAATCATATCATCTGGTACAGAGTAATCATGTTTTTCTAATTCTGCAATCACAGCAAGAGCCATAGCATCATTGCCACAGATAATTGCATCTGGTATTGGCATATCTGCATTCATAAAGGTATCTACTGCTTTTTTTCCATCAATCGCTCGAAATTCTCCGAAATATACCTGATTATCTGCAACGGGGAGCTGATGTTCTTCCATCACTTTCAAAAAAGCCTGGTATCTAGCCCTTGCTTCTGGATTTGCCAAAGGACCTGACACATAACAAATCTGTTCCGCATGATGTTCTACAATTACATGTTGTACAATTTCACGCATTGCTTTTGTATTATTAATTCTGACATGATAAAAACTTTCATCATCTTCACCATCTAATATGACAACAGGTAATCCTGAAGCTTTTGCTCTAGCAATAATTTTATTTCTTTTTTCGAGATTTCCAATTGTATTTGTCATTAAAATCATAGCATCGAATTTTTCTTCGTTCATTAATTCATAAATATTATATTCTCCTGTATCATAACGCTGATTTGCAATCACACCACTAAATGACGAAAAACAAGAAATATTTATATTATTTGCTTTTGCACAGTCAATAATTCCTTCCAGAATGCTATTTTGATATTCTTCGTCAATTCCTGCAACGATAACTGCAATATTCCTGATTGGTTTCATATTTTCTTGATAATTCATAATATTATCACCGTTTCCTTTCAAGCTATCAAAATTATAAAAAATTGAAAACGCATTTTTAGTAATTCTATTATAGCATATTTTTTTCAAGAAATCAAGAGCAAATATGTGTTTTTCCAAATCAAACAGAAGAAAAAAAGTTTCTTGAAATTATAATTGACTTAGAAAAAATTCAAATAAAAATACTACTTTATTATCTGTTACAGATATATTTGAAAAGTTGCATAATTTACAATATCATTTTGTATTCATAACATAAGAATTAAATTTCTTGCATTATTTAATTATAAAAATTGTTGACAAATATGAACAAATATGGTATAATATAAAAGATACAAAAATCATGTAATTTATAAAAATAATAGGAGTAACAAACATGAGTGTAAGTAAAAAAAGAAAACGAAAAATTATTTGCAATCATCAAGAATATATCTGGTATATTCGGGAAGATAGATATTATGATGGTGCTTTTTTTAATGATTATGTCACCCCTTGGGCATTACATATTGTTTCTATTGATAAAAAATTGATTCTTTATGTGCCTGTAGGTGTAAAAAAGCCTTATATTCTGGGACATATACAATTTAAATTATTACCAAAACAATATTTTTTACCATTTGATATACCTGAAATTATTACACCTAAGTTTGTAGATTATTTTATTACTTGGGTTAATGAAAATTTAACTAAAAATCATTGACTTTTATTTTATCATATGTTAAAATAAAACTAATCTATAATTTTAAGGAGAGAATATTATGACTTTTGAAGAATTGAAACATAATACTATTTTTCCGATTGGTGAAGAAAATGTAAATTTTGCACAATATTTTGTGGGAACTAGTTATTTAAATATGATTAGCTTAGAACAAGTTACAATTGGAAATGTTAGTTTTGAGCCTGCTTGCCGTAATAATTGGCATATTCACCATGCGGATAAAGGCGGAGGACAGATTTTACTTGTAACTGCTGGAAATGGCTATTATCAAGAATGGGGACAGCCTGCAAGAGAATTACATGCTGGTGATGTTGTAAATATTCCTGCAAATGTCAAACATTGGCACGGTGCAAGTCCAAATAGTGCTTTTCAACATCTTGCTATTGAAGTCGCTGGCGAAAATGTTTCTACAGAATGGTGTGAGCCTGTATCTGATGAGGAATATTTTAAATTAAGCTGAGAAAACATAATTTTTTATATTAGTTAGGAGATAAGGCAATTATGAAAATTACAGAAAATTATCATAACAATTTGTCAAAAACTGACCCTGAATTTATGGCATTGTTTGATAATTTTGCATTTGACGGAGTCGTCAATCAAAATAATTTAACTTTAGATGATAAAACACGTTTCATGGCAATTTTAGCAACGCTGATTGGCTGTCAAGGCATTGACGAATATAAAATAATATTACCAGAAAGTTTTAATTTTGATGTAACTTATGTAGAGGCTAAGGAAATTGTCTATCAAGCTGTTGCATATTTAGGTATTGGACGTGTATTGCCATTTCTGGAAGCGACAAATGAAGTTTTACAAAAATTTGGTGTACAGCTCCCACTAGAAGCACAAGCAACCACAAATTCTGAAACCCGTTTGAAAGCTGGTATTCAGGCACAAGTCGATATTTTTGGCGAACATATGAGAGAATTTTATAAATCAGGTTCTCCTGATACAGTGCATATAAATCAATGGCTTGCTAGTAATTGTTTCGGAGATTATTACACTAGAACAGGGCTAAATTATCAACAGCGTGAAATGATTACTTTCTGTTTTCTGATGGCACAAGGCGGTTGTGAACCACAGTTAACTTCTCATGCAAAAGCAAATATGCGAATTGGCAATGATAAACAGTTTTTAATTAAAATTGTTTCGCATTGTTTGCCATATATTGGTTATCCTAGAAGTCTAAATGCAATTACTTGTATTAACAATGCGGAAAAAATTTGAATATATGAAGTTTTTCTGGGAATTTATCGACAAAGAAACACCTGTTGTAATATTCTATGAAATTGATTTAACAGATGAAATTTTCAGAAGATTTGCAACAAGAATGATTGAAGTCTTCCCAGATAGAACAGTAAATATTGTCATTGGTGAAAGTTTTGAATTTGTTACAGAAGATTCTTTACCAACAGTGGAAGAAATTAATCAGGGTATCTGTGGCGAAGAATTTCATGCAGAGTTAATTTCACAAGAGGAATTTCAAGCGATATGGCATTCAAAAAAATATTTCGGTAAGATTATATTTTCTGAAATATCTTAAAACATTAAAATTGCCCCCGCCTAGAGAGACGGGG
>JAAVHJ010000038.1 GCA_014799805.1 Ruminococcus sp. | reverse complement strand
GTCTGACTTCTCAAATCAATTTTATTCAAAATTGACAAGGTTTCCAGTTTCTTTTTTCTTGCCTTATTTAGCATTGTTCACTTTTCAAGATGCAGTGCTGTTTTTCACTCAAACAGCTTTCTTATTATACCACACTTTTCTAAATTTGTCAAGTCTTTTTTTCAAACTTTTTCAATTTTTTTGAACTGTGATGTTCCGTCTTTGTAACAGCTCCAAACTCCCGTTCGGCTCTCACAGCGACTTGTCCATTATACCACATTTTCAAATTTTTGTCAAGCCCTTTTTCAAAACTTTTTCAAATTTTTTCTAAAGCGTTTTGCTATCGTTCGACAGCTTTATTATTATAACACAATTTTTTGACTTTGTCAAGCTAAATATTTTCAAGAAATAGGTTTAATTTTTAGTCATTATTACTACTATTTTCACATGAAATTACTTTTTCTTCTGTTGCAAGCATATTTAATTCTATTTTTAAGCCAATTTTTTTTAGTTCGTCTATAATATCTGCAAGTTGTGCCTGTGACTGATAGAATAAATTTTTATAGTTAGACATATTTTCATTTTCATCACCATTTACAATGAAATCTGTTGTTACTAAAAGTGCAGTTGCAAGATTTCTTAATGTTGTTATGGTCATATTCTTTCGTCCTTTTTCAATATCTGCAAGAAATTGTACAGAAATTTCCGCTTTTTCTGCTAATTGCTCTCTTGTCATCTCTCTTGACTGACGAAGTTTTAAAATGCGTTTTCCTGTTTCTACATATGGATAATTCATCTATAACACCCCCTAATACTATATTATAACTCATATTAAAGAGATAGAAAATCATCTATAGTAGCATTTTTTATTAAACTATAGTTATAGTTCATGTAACAAGGAAAACTAAAATAAAAAGAGTCCTGAAGCGGTTACTTCAGGACTGCTATACCGGGAATATTTCCCCGATACATGTGGAGCGGATTACGAGGCTCGAACTCGCTACCTCCACCTTGGCAAGGTGGCGCTCTACCAGATGAGCTAAATCCGCATGGAGTGCTTCCGGGCGGAATCGAACCGTCGACACAGGGATTTTCAGTCCCTTGCTCTACCGACTGAGCTACAGAAGCATACACGACTCGGATGGGACTCGAACCCACGACCTCCGCCGTGACAGGGCGGCGTTCTAACCAACTGAACTACCGAGCCATTCAAAGTGGAAACTATAGGGCTCGAACCTATGACCCTCTGCTTGTAAGGCAGATGCTCTCCCAGCTGAGCTAAGCTTCCAACTTTTGCTGTCGCTCTCCTTGCGACTATTCTAGTATAGCACAGTTTATGCCATTTGTCAAGCATTTTTTTCAAAAAAATAATAATTTATCATAATCAGCAATAAAACAATTTTAATCTTGTTGAAAATTATTTAATTCTGACAAAAAATTAGCTTAATTCATGCTATTTTCTGAAAACATTCGGATAATATCTAAATATAAAGCCTGATGTTTTTGCAATTGTGAATCCTCTGCAATTAGAATTCGTTTCACTTCCTGTACTTCCTGTAACATCTGATTATCAATTAATTCAGCAAGTAAAAGTGGAGGCAATCCATGTTGTTTATTGCCAAAAAAATCGCCTGCTTTTCGCAAATGCAAATCTGCTTCTGCAATTTCAAAGCCATCTGTCGTACTGCTTAATAAACGCAAACGTTCCCTGCCCTCTGGTGTAGCGTGTTCTGTCACCAGAATGCAATAACTCTGATAACTGCAACGACCAACACGCCCCCTTAATTGATGCAATTGTGACAAGCCAAAACGCTCTGCATCTTCAATTACCATCACAGTCGCATTCGGCACATCAACACCAACTTCAACAACTGTTGTGCAGATTAATACATCAATTTCATGTTTTCTAAATTTTTGCATGGTATCATCTTTTTCTTGTGCTGTCATCTGTCCATGCAGAACCGCAATATTCCAGTCTTTTAAATAAGAATTCTGGCATGTTTCCGCATATGCTGTAACGGCTTTTAATTCAGATTCTGAATCTTCTTTTTCAGTAATCGCAGGACAAACAATATAAGCCTGTCGTCCTTGGTTCAGCTCCTGAATCACAAAATTCATGGCACGTTGTCTTAATTTTCCAGTGACAGCATACGTTTTAATCGGCAATCTGCCCTTTGGCATTGTATCTAATACAGATATTTCTAAATCGCCATAAATCACAAGTCCCAATGTTCTGGGAATTGGTGTAGCAGACATTACTAATTTATGAGGTATACCGCCTTTTTGGGCAAGTGCTTCCCTTTGTGCAACACCGAAACGATGTTGTTCATCTGTAATTACAAGCCCTAATTTTTGATAATTCACAGCTTTTTGAAATACAGCATGTGTACCAACAATCACTTGTGCAGAGCCATCTTCAATATCAGCATAGCGTAATTTTTTTTGCTTTGCCGTGAGAGAACCTGTTAATAATATCACAGAAATCCCCAACGGTTCTAAAAAATTACTTAGCGTTTGAAAATGCTGTTCTGCTAAAATTTCCGTAGGTGCCATTAATACACTTTGATAATCATTTTTCGCACAGAAATAACAAATTGCTGTTGCAACAGCTGTTTTACCACTGCCAACATCGCCTTGCAACAAGCGATTCATAGAAGTTTCTCCTGACATATCCTGAATCATTTCCTGAATTGCTTTTTCCTGTGCCTCTGTGAGTGAAAAAGGCAAACTATCATAAAATGGCTGTAAATCAACTTCATGCATAGCATATTCTGTTTTCTGATTAGATTTTAATTTTAATAAATGCAAGCCTAATTCCAGTCTTAATTCTTCTTCAAATGCAAGTCTATGTTTTGCGTGCATAACTTGTTCCATTGTTTCAGGCTGATGCACATCATGAAATGCTTTTGCAAGAGAAACTAACTGATAATAATTTCTTAATTTTTCTGGAATCGTTTCAAATTGAACTTCATCTAATAATTGCAGACATTCTTTGATATTTGTCCGAAACATAGCACTTGTTAAGCCCGCTGTTTGAGAATAAATTGCCTCTAACGGGACATTCTCATTGCTTAAAATTTTAGGATTTTGAATATTTTTTCTTTCTTCATAATCATTATCTGTAATTTTACCAGACATAATATAGCTTTTTCCAATTTCAAGCCCTTGAAACGTAAATCTTTGATTAAAAATTACAATGCCTAATTCTGTATCATTCTCATCAATGGCATCTAATTTAAATATCTGCATATGATTTCTGGTAGAAACAGGATTTTTTTTGCCAATAATTTTCACTTTTACAGTTGCCTGCGTACCAGAAATAACATCTGCAACAGCAACAGGTTCTCTATAATCCTGATACGCTCTCGGCAAACGCCAGAGCAAATCATAAGGCATAGTAATGCCAATTTTCTGATATAAATTAGCACGCTTTTTGCTAACGCTTTTTAAATTGCCAATTGGCTGAAATAATCTTATCATAAATAAAAACTCCTGAATTTCTAAAAATACGCTGTTTTCACAGCGTATTTTCATTATTCTACTGCAATAATATAATGATAAACAGGCTGTCCGCCATTCACAAGCATGACTTCTAGTTTTTCGCCAAAACGTTCTTGTGTTTTAGTATATAATTGCTCTGCCATTTCTTCGCTTACAGCTTCGCCATAAGTAATCGTAATAAAACCACTTTCGCTAGTTACCAGACGCTTAATTAATTTAAATGCACCATGATTTAAATCTTTATCCGTGAAAACTAATTTGCCATTTTCTAAAGCAAGCACTTCGCCTTTCCGAATATTATGCCCCTCCAGTTCAGAATCTCTTGCTGCAAATGTAATTTGTCCAGTAGAAACTTTTTCAAATGCTCTTGTCATAGCAATGCGATTGCCTTCCACATCAAAATTATCATCAAATGCTAACATAGCAGATAATCCCTGTGGAATTGTTCTGGTCTGTAATACACAGACATTTCTATCTGCAAGACTAACAGCCTGTTCTGCCGCCATGATAATATTTTTATTATTTGGCAAAACAAATACATTCTTAGCAGGCGTTGCATGAATGGCTTTTAAAATATCATCTGTTGACGGATTCATTGTCTGACCACCTTTAACAATGCAATCAGCTCCTAATTCACGGAACATAGTTTCAAGTCCTTCACCAGATGCAACTGCAACAAAACCAAATTGTTTTTCTGGTTCTGCTCTTACATATGTTTCATCTTGGGCAGCATTCTGTGCTTCACGTACTCTGCCAGCATGTTGAATCCGCATATTTTCAATTTTTGGCTTAGGTTCGTTTACAAACTGCCCGAATTCTAAAGCTTTCTGCAATGCTAGTCCTGGGTTATCCGTATGCACATGTACTTTAATAATTTCTTCATCATCTACAACAACAACACAGTCTCCAATAGTTTCCAGATAGGCTCTTAACTTAAACGAATCTGGACAATCTTTTTTCTTTTCCAGAATAAATTCTGTACAATAAGTAAATTTAATTTCTTCGTCCAAATCAACTCTCCCAATTGCAGTTGTTTCCTGTTTTCTGGTTACTTCTTCCATAACAGTAACAGGTGCTTCTCCATGAAATACATCTAACATTGCTTTCCAAATCGTAACTAAGCCTTTCCCGCCAGCATCTACAACACCAGCTTTTTTCAAAATTTCCAATTGTTCAGGTGTTTTTTCTAAAGCCTGTTCTCCCGCCTGACAAATTTCTTCCCAAACGGCGATAGCATCTGCATTTTCTCTTGCAATCAACTGTGCCTGTTGAGATGCGACTCTAGCAACTGTCAAAATAGTTCCCTCAGTTGGTTGCATGACAGATTTATATGCTGCCTGTACACCAATTTCTAATGCATTTGCAATTTCATGTCCCTGTGCTTCTTCCAGACCTGCCAGACCTTTGGCAAATCCTCTGAATAACAGTGATAAAATAACACCAGAATTACCTCTTGCTCCACGAAGCATAGCAGAAGCTGATTTTTCTGCAACTTCTGAAATAGTTGCTGTATCAGATAATACACTTAATTCACGTTTTGCAGAATTCATAGTCATGGACATATTTGTTCCAGTATCTCCATCTGGCACAGGATAAACATTTAATTCATCAATCATTTTACGATTTTGTTCTAATTTTACTGCTGCACTGCAAATGGCATTTTTTAAAAGCTTTCCATTCATAAAATTTAAATCCTCCTGCTCATGGTTCTACGACTTCATCAACATAAACACGCACATGAGACACTGGAATTCTGACAGCGTCTTCTATGATAAATTCTATTTTATGCATTAACGCACGGATGACTACAGGAATATTCACTCCATAAATCACACGTACATGCAAAGAAATTATTAATTTTTCATCTTTTGTTGTAATTGCAATTGCTTTATGCTGTTTATTCAGCAATTTTTCGGCAAATGTTGGCTGTGCAAAACCTGCCACACCGAAGCATTGTAATACAGTTTGTTCTGTAAGCTGTCGCAAATATTTATCAGAAACAATAATTTTTCCAATATGATTTTCCATATATAACATGCTTGCCACCCTTTCTATTAATAAAACAATATATTTATTATAGCATATCTTCTGGAATATTACAAGTCTTTCTTGCAAAAAGCCTGAAAAAAACAGAAGTCCGTTTCCGAACTTCTGTAATATCACAAATTGCAAAAAATTATTTAGCTTCTTGTACCTGTTAGGACTCTAATGTATCAATCAAACCAACAATATATTCCATAACTGCCAAAGAATCTATAGGGTCTACGATATTATCTTTATTAATATCACAAACATATTGTGCATAGCTACTCATTGTTTTTTGTCCAAGAATTGTTTTATTCATTGTAATGACATCAATAATATCAACTTCATTATCATCTGTAGCATCACCCATGACAATATCAAATGTTTCATAACGTGTATCACTATCTAATATCCATGGATTCATATATGTTTCTTCTGTATCACACAACCAGTCATTGCGAACAGCTTTTATAAAATCCTCGCCAAAAATTTCTTGTCCATTACCAATATAATCTACTTTTTTTACATAATTTTCCTCCAGATGAATACACCCTGGAACGACATCTACTACAGCAAAAACTGGAATATAGAGTAAATCACCAACTTTAAGATTTTCAGCATTTTCTAAATAAGGCTTAAGTTGATTGATACCAATCACTAAATGAGCATCTCCATGCCATACTTTCTTACCAGTTTCTGGATTAATTGCATAATTTTTTAAATCCGTTACAGAATATTCATAAGGCGTTGTACTATCACCAGAATAATATGCACCAGTGATAACAAGATTTGCTGGATAATTATCAAAATCAAAATCACTGCACCAATCAGGATAAGCCTCAATCCATTCTGCATTTTCACTTGCATATGCTTGCAAGGGCAAACATGCAAGTGCTACAGCCCCTGCTAGAATAGCACTAATTTTCTTTTTCATAAAAAACCCTCCTTTTAAAATTTAATAGCTTAATAACAGCAATAGCTACCAAAGCTTTTACTTATGTCATGTTTATTACAAACGGACATAACACGCACCCTTTATCCTAATGTAACCTGTAATATACAGTCCGCATGGTTTCGCTTTATAATATAATTATACTATTTTTTTGTGATATTGTCAATACAATTTTGTAATATTTTTGATATGAAGTCAATATATTTTTTAATATTTTTAATCCTATATAAAAATAAATTTAAAAAAATATTGAGTAAAAAATTTAATTTCTGTGAAATAAAAAAAAATAATTATATACAAATAATATAATTGATTTTCTTACTGAACATCAATCTATCTGCATTTCCAGTAACATTTTTTTCATAGCCAGAAAATCAAATATATTTAACATCTCATCATGATTAAAATCCGCATTCTGCCAATTATGTAATTCACCTGTACCAAGAAGCCATTTTTGCAAAATGATAACATCAGATACATTAAATTCCCCATCTTGATTTACATCACCCATAAGATTATTTGTAACATCTGAATCTGCAATTTTAGAAAGCAGACTCATAGAACAAAATCCATCTTTTCCATAATAATTCACATGTGCCTACTGACCATTGGCTTTAGAAACATAAATAATTGTTCCTTTAGGGATTTCGTCAAGAATATCACTCCATGTGCCGTGGTCACTTCTCAGATTTAAATGCTCCTCAGCAATCACCTGATAATTTCCAGCATAATCTTCCGTACAAGTATCAACAGTAGCACCTGTATATCTTAATACACCCTGCCATTCTCCATAATTTGCATCATACCAATAATTTCCAACACAGATTTCTTTTCCATTCTGGTCGCCACTCTGTGTATAGCCATAATTCTGGTGTGCACCTACATTTTGATGATTTCCAAGATAGATTTCTGTATGTCCGTTAGACAATAAAATATCTCCTCTTTGAAGCCAAGAAGTATCTGATAGTGCACGATTTCCACGGGAAATCCATAGAAAACCATGAGCTGTCAAATTACTTTTCAAATTTCCTGCACCAGTAGCATCACCAGTAGAAATGCCAACAGTTCTGAAAGCAGAAATCACAAATGACGAACAATCATAATCAGGATTTCCCCAACGATTGCTTTGACTGTAGCCATGAGAATCATCATTTGCTGTAGCAATCGCCCATTGCACAGCATCTTCCAGTTCTTGAAAAATTGCTTTTACAGAGACACCAAAAACTAGAAATTTTGCGGATAGCATTATCATAATAAAATTTAATACCAAATGAAATCCCCATTTAAATTTCTGATACAATTTAATATTTCCTTTCTTATTTTTATTTTTCCATGACAAAAAGTCTTTTCTGTGAACCAGAAAAGACTTTTCTAATTTAAATCAACCACGACCGAATAATTCGCCTAGTCTATCTTTGAAAGTTTTTCGTTTAGTATAATTTTTTTCACCAAGGGAATCTTCAAATGCTTTTAGCAATTCTTCCTGTTTTTTCGTCAGATTTTTGGGAACTTCTACATTTAATCTAACATATTGGTCGCCTCTACCGTCACGTTGCAAACGCTGAATGCCCTTGCCTTTTAAACGCTGTTTTGTACCAGTTTGCGTACCTTTAGGAACAGTTAAATTTACATTGCCATCAATCGTAGGCACAGTAATTTCATCACCAAGTACAGCCTGTGTAAATGTAATCGGAATATCGCAATTCACATCAAAACCATTTCTAACAAAAATAGGGTGTGGACGAACACTGACATTTACATTTAAATTACCATTAGGACCGCCATTAATCCCACAATCCCCCTCATTGGCAACACGAAGTGTTTGCCCATCATCAATGCCAGCGGGAATATTAAGCGAAACTTTTTTCTGCACACGAACTCTGCCAAGACCACGACATTTAGAACAAGGATTTTTAATCATCGTTCCTTTACCGCTGCAATGCGGACAAGGTCTTTGTGAAGAAATCGCACCAAACATAGATTGCTGTGTGACACGAATAACACCACGTCCTTGACAATTCGGACAAACTTCTGGAACAGAACCTGCTGCAGCTCCTGTGCCATTACAATCATTGCATTTTTCCTGATGTGAAATTTGAATTTCCTGCGAAGTACCTTTGCAAGCGTCCATAAAGCTGATATTCACACTTGTTGCAATATCTTTGCCACGTCTGGGAGCATTCGCAGAATTACCGCCACTGCTTCTGAAACCGTTACCGCTTCCACTGCCAAAAATGCCGCCAAAGACACTTTCAAAAATATCACTCATATCACTATAGCCACCTGTAAAGCCACCGAATCCGTCCATACCGCCGCCATCAAGACCACTATGACCGAACTGGTCATAACGCTGACGTTTTTCCGAGTCTGACAGCACAGCATAAGCTTCGTTGATTTCTTTCATTTTTTCTTCGCACTCATCAGCTTTATCAGGGTGTAAATCTGGGTGATTTTCCCTTGCCATTTTTCGATAGGCTTTTTTTATTTCATCCTCACTTGCACCTTTCTGGATACCCAGAACTTCATAATAATCACGTTTTTCAGCCATACTTATCCGCCAGAACGGCACTCCTTTCAAATCAGCAACAGGGCAGTTACAACACTACCCCATTGCAAATAATAATTTATTTTTTAATTAAGCTTCTGTAAAATCAGCATCAATGACATCATCGTCACCAGAATTAGCTTGCTCTGTAAAACCGCCTGCATTCATATTTGGGTCAAAACCACCTGCACTTGCATTTGGCTGTTGATAAATTTTAGAACCAATTTCCATGAGAACTTTCTGCAATTCGTCCATTTTTGCTTTCATACCAGCAGTATCATTTGCATTAATTGCATTCTGCAATTCATCAGCCTTTGCACGTACAGCTGACTGGTCATCAGCAGAAACTTTATCACCCAATTCTTTCAGAGTTCCCTCACATTGGAGAATCATATTTTCGGCATTATTTTTTGTATCTACTTCATCACGGCGTTTTTTATCTTCTTCTGCATAAGCTTCTGCTTCTTTTACAGCTTTATCAATATCATCTTTAGACATATTTGTAGAAGCTGTAATAGAAATATTCTGCTCTTTGCCTGTGCCTTGGTCTTTTGCGGTAACATGCACAATGCCGTTTCTGTCAATATCAAACGTTACTTCAATTCTTGGTACACCACGCATAGCAGGTGCAATGCCGTCCAGTCTGAATGTTCCAAGTTGTTTATTATCTCTTGCAAACTGACGTTCACCTTGCAATACATTAATATCAACAGCAGGCTGATTATCTGCATAAGTTGAGAAAACTTCTGATTTCTTAGTAGGAATTGTTGTATTTCTAGGAATCATAACTGTGCAAACACCGCCAGCAGTTTCAATACCTAATGACAAAGGCGTAACGTCTAACAACATCAGACCTTCTTTGACATCACCGCCAAGCACACCGCCTTGTAAAGCAGCACCCAATGCAACACATTCATCAGGATTAATGCCTTTAAATGGGTCTTTGCCGATTAATTTTTTCACAGCGTCCTGAACAGCAGGAATTCTGGAAGAACCACCAACCATTAAAACTTTATCTAATTCAGATGCACGCAAACCACTATCTTGTAAAGCCTGACGAACTGGCTCCATAGTAGCCTGTACCAAATCAGCAGTTAATTCATTAAATTTTGCCTGTGTAAGTGTTAAATTCAAATGCTTTGGACCATTTGCATCAGCAGTAATAAATGGCAAATTAATATTTGTTGTAGGCGTTGCAGACAATTCAATTTTAGCAGATTCTGCAGCGTCTTTTAATCTCTGCATAACCATTCTGTCCTGTGACAAATCAATGCCCTGTTCTTTTCTGAATTCATCAACCATCCAATTAATAATTCTCTGGTCGAAATCATCACCACCAAGGCGATTATTACCAGCCGTTGCAACGACTTGCTGATAACCCTCACCCATTTCAATAATAGAAACATCAAACGTACCGCCACCTAAGTCATAAACCATGACTTTCTGGTCATCTTCTTTGTCAATACCATAAGACAAAGCTGCGGCTGTTGGTTCGTTAATAATTCTTCTAACAACCAAACCTGCAATTTGACCTGCATCTTTCGTTGCCTGTCTTTGTGCATCTGTGAAATAAGCAGGAACAGTAATAACAGCCTCGTTTACAGTTTCACCAAGATAAGCTTCTGCATCGGATTTTAATTTCTGTAAAATCATAGCAGAAATTTCCTGTGGCGTATATTTTTTGCCGTCTATATCTACTTTATAATCCGTGCCCATGTGACGTTTAATAGAAGAAATTGTCTTATCTGGATTTGTGATAGCCTGATTCTTTGCAACTTTACCGATTAAACGCTCTCCAGTTTTAGAAAATGCAACGACAGACGGAGTTGTTCTTGCACCCTCTGCATTTGCGATAACAACAGCGTTTCCTCCCTCTACAACTGCGACACAAGAATTTGTTGTACCTAAATCAATACCAATAATTTTACCCATAATAAAATCTTCCTTTCATGCTTATTATTTTTAATTAAAATCTATTAATTTGCAACAGCAACCATTGCTGGACGTATCAAACGTTCTTTCAGCATATAGCCTTTCTGGAATACTTCACAGACTGTATTTTCTGAAAAATCTTCACTTGCTTCTGCACGTTTAATTGCCTGATGAATATTAGGATTAAATTCTTCACCAAGTGCTTTGATTTCAGAAACACCCAATTTTTCCAGAAATCCACGGAGCTGTTCTAAAATCATCATCATGCCTTTATGATATTCTTCATCACTGCAAGGCGAATCCACAGCCCTTTCAAAATTATCTACAACAGGGAGTAACTGCTCCACACATTTTGCAGTTGCATCACCGAAAACAGCTAATTTTTCTTTTTCCGTTCTTCTGCGGAAATTTTCATAATCAGCTAGCAGACGCAAATATCTATCTCTTTCTGCCTCCAGTTCGTCAGATGCTTCAACTTCATCTAAATCACTAGTATTATCTTCCAGATTTTCTGATTCAGCGTTCTGCTCCTGTTCTTCTTCACGAATTGTTTCATTTTCGTTCACAAGAATCAGCTCCTTTCTTGATTTTTAATTTATTTTTAACTTTCATCTTCTTCATGTAAATTACAATCTTCTGTTTGTTCAGAAATTAAATCTGTAATTTTCTGTGAAAAATATTCAATATAGGGAATCACTTTTGCATAATTTAATCTCATCGGACCAATTACACCAAGAGAACCGACATTTTTTTTGCCTTTCCGATAATTAGAAACAATCATACTGGAATTGCCAATCACAAAGCTATTTTTATCTTCGCCGAATAATACACGAATGCCACTAAACGAATCATCTAAAAACCCAGCCAGTGCCAATTCGTCTTTTCGTTCAATAAATTTGACAATTTCCATTTTATCTAAATCTTCATAAGAAAATAAATTTCTTTCGCCTTTAAATAATAATGCACGTTGTTTTAAATCTCTGGATAATTCAAAAATCCCTTGCACCAAAGGTGCTAAACTCATCATGTAAGCACTCATCGCACTTGTCAAATTTTCCATTAATTCATCTGACAAATCCGAAACAGAAATGCCCTCTAAATGCTCAGATAAATAACCAGAAAACCAGTTTAACTGCTCATGTGTCAAATCAAATTCCAAACGACATGCTTTATTTTTAATACTGCCACCAGAAGTAATTAATAAAATTACATAAACACGTCTGCCCGTTGGAATCACTTCTACTTTGGAAATCACAGAAAACTTAGGCGAAAAATCAGAAACCACAGCACATTGTGTTAATTCTGCTAAAGCCGTTGTAGCATTCTGAATTAATAATTCTTCTGTAATACCTCCATAGCAAAATAACATATCATCCAGTCTGGCACGTTCTTCCACTGATAAGCTGGGAGGTGTCATTAATTTTTCAATATAAAGCTGATAGCCTTTAATCGTCGGAATTCTTCCAGCAGACGTATGAGGCTGTTCCAGATAGCCCAATTTTTCCAGCATAGCCATATCATTCCGAACAGTGGCAGCAGAAACATTGATATTCGGCAAAGATGCAATGACCTTTGAGCCGACTGGTTCACCAGTTCTTACATAAAAATCTACCACGGCAGCAAGTATTTTCAGCTTCCGTTCATTCATTCTCATTCACGCACCTTAACAATATCATCTGCATTTTTTAAATTTAGCACTCTCATTCTTGGAGTGCTAAGTTTAGTGTACCACGATTTTAAAAAAAAGTCAAGAGAGTTTAGTAATTTCAGCATTTTGGATAAATTTATTATTTTATTTTTAATATTTTTCTACAAAAAAACCCCCTGCAACAACAGGGGGAAATTTTTCAATTTTAAAAATTATCATTAATTTACAATTGCACGTTCTGTTTCTTTATCAAACAAGTGAATCTTATTTGGATCAAGAGCGACTTTAATCATATCACCTGGATTTGCAGTAGAACTTGGTGCAACTCTAGCTGTAATAGATGTACCTTCGCAATCAAGATACAAGAAAGTTTCTGCGCCCATTCTTTCCATGATTTCTACTTTGCAATCAGCAACACCAGTTGTTGCCTGTGCTAAATACATTGGTTCATCATGTACATTTTCTGGACGGATACCAAGACAAACTTCACGGTCAACATATTTTGCCAAATCTGCAACAGATTTAGACTGTGGCACAACAATTGTATATTTCGTCCCTCTAGCAGATCTGGAATCTTCAGAACCAAATTCTACATAATACTGACCAGAAGCATTTCTTCTCAAATATGCATCAATGAAATTCATCTGCGGAGAACCTAGGAATCCTGCAACGAATTTATTTACTGGTGCCTCATATAATACCTGTGGTGTATCTACTTGCTGAATAAATCCATCTTTCATAACAACGATTCTGTCGCCAAGTGTCATAGCCTCTGTCTGGTCATGGGTTACATAAATAAACGTTGTACCCAATTTTTTATGTAATTTAGAAATTTCTGTTCTCATTTGTGCACGAAGCTTAGCGTCCAGGTTAGACAACGGCTCGTCAAGCAAGAATACTTTCGGGGAACGTACAATTGCACGACCCATAGCAACTCTTTGACGCTGACCACCAGACATAGCCTTTGGCTTTCTGTCCAGCAAATGTGTCAAGTCAAGAATTCTGGCAGCTTCTTCTACTTTTCTTGCAATTTCGTCCTTTGGCACTTTACGTAATTTCAAACCAAATGCCATATTATCAAATACTGTCATATGTGGGTACAGAGCATAGTTCTGGAAAACCATTGCAATATCTCTGTCTTTTGGGGCAATATCGTTTACTAACTTGTCACCAATATATAATTCGCCCTCTGAAATTTCTTCCAAGCCTGCAATCATACGCAAAGTTGTAGATTTGCCACAGCCAGAAGGTCCTACTAGAATAATAAATTCTTTGTCTCTGATTTCAAGATTAACATCTGTAACAGCAACGAAGCCGCCAGGATATTTCTTGTAAATTCCTTTGAGTGATAAACCAGCCATTTATTCCAGTCCTCCATTTACTAAAAATTTTTTTCAGATAAAACCGCTATGTAAAAAATTTAAAAATTTAAAATAAATCTAAAATTTGTAACACAAGAACAATCGGTCAATATCTGCCTATTATTATCATACCAAATTCTGAATATTTTTTCAATTCGCCAATTACCTAAACTTAAAGCCTTTTATTTATCCAATATGACGAAAAGCGTTTCATAATTTGTTCACATACTACCTGAAAAGATTCAGATTTCAACATTATTTCAACATCTTTGTGTAAAATTTCCAAATGCTCACCAAGGGCTAAATTTTCAGGTAAAACTAGTCCTCCAATTGCAACCCTATGTAAAAATTCCACATGATTTCCAAGACTAGCAAACATTCTTTTGACTTGGTGATATTTCCCCTCATGCAAGCAAATCAAAGCATAATTATCTTGCAAAGCCTGTGTCTGTGCAGGAAGACAAATTGTTTTGTCAGATAGTACCACACCCTCTGCAAGTTTTTCTATCGCATCATGTTGCAAAGTATGTGCTAATTTTACAAGATAATATTTCGGCACATGACTTTTCGGGGAAAGCATTCTATGCGCAAGTTCACCGTCATCTGTGAGTAACACAAGCCCTGTACTGTCAATATCTAATCTGCCCGCTGGAAATAAGCCTTTTATTTTTAAATCATCTGGCACAAGTTCCAATACTGTTTTATGAATCTTATCTTCTGTCGCACAGATATAGCCAACAGGCTTATTCACTAACACATACACATGTGAACCGCCAATTATTTTCTTGCCATAACAGGACACTTCCTGCAAATCGGGATTAATTTTCCGACTGCCATTATATTCCGTAATGCCATCAACCTTAACAGCACCTTTTTTTAAAATCATTTTCACATCATTTCTTGAATACAAACTGCGATTTGCCAGCAATTTATCTAATCTTATTTCTGCCATGAAAAATCCTCTTTTAATTCTAAATATCACATGTCCAACATAAAATAAACTAATTTTAATATTTTATTTATATTATTTTATTTGCTATAGGAGTGATAAGCATGAAAAAATATCTTACATATCTGTTGATATTACCACCAGCGTTATTATGCATTATTGCCGTAATTTTCAGTCATCAGAAAAAACAACCGTCTACAGATAATATTAAAGCATCTACAGAATTTGACCGTCACGCGTGGCTGTTAACACAAGGTTGGAATGCGGAGCTGTTAAACTCAAGAGCAGTTACAATTCCATTTGAATTTGATAATATAGATTATCAAACTTATGCAAATCTGCAAATACAGCAACGCCTGCCTTTAGAAAATTATGCTGGAAAACGTGGTGTTTTATATACTTATCAATTAGAAAATTCTCCGCTTTATGCAGAATTACTCACAGCAGACGGCATTTTAATTGGAGCACAGTGTTATCTGCCAGAAGAGAGCATTACACTAGACATGCAGGGCAAAGAATTTAAAATTAATTAAAAGCATGAAATAATTTTCCAATAAACGGAATTTTTCTTGCTTTTCCCTGACAAGCACTAATAAATAAAAACAGGAAACCAGCGGCTTCGACAAGTCCAAATACAATGCCCAGTAATTTCGGCAATATATGCCCAAGTATAGGAATATACCAAAGAATCTTGCTTAGAATCGGCTGTGCAAAATTTAATACAACGCACAGAACAAATAAAATTAAGCCTTGATTTGCACAAAATTTCCCATATTGCGAATCTTTACAGGCAACCAAAGGCAACCAGAACAAAATTGGAATACTTGCTAAAACACCAACGGCTTTATTTGTCTGCATATCCATTGGGTCAAACAGTTCTGTTTCATCTTCTGGATTCAGAATCTGATTTTTTAAATCTTCAAAATTCATAATAGTATTACCCCCTATGCTTTTCATTTTCGTCGTTTAACGCTGTAATTGTCGCAACAAAGCTAGCCACATCTTTGAAATCCTGATACACTGACGCAAACCGAATATATGCAATTTTATCAAGGCATTTCAAATGCCCTAACACAACAGATCCTATCTGGTCAGAAGTCATCTGGCTATTCCAGTTGCTGGTATATTTATCTTCTACTTCGTCTGCTATTGCATTTACTTGTGCAACTGTAACAGGACGTTTTTTAATCGCATGATAAATACCACTTAGCAACTTATTTCGATTATAAGGCTCTAGTGACCCATCACGCTTTATGACAATCCGCAACGGTTTTTCCACAACTTCATATGTCGTAAAACGTTTTTTGCATTTCAAACATTCCCGTCTTCGGCGTTTTTTATCCTCAGCTGGACGGGAATCAATCACTTTTGATTCTTCATAGCCACAATAGGGACATTTCATAAATAATCACCTCACAGCATTACATCAAGATAATATTATTATAGCAGAACAATCATTTTTTGTCAATAAAAAAATTTCACAATATTTTTAATAATTTAATTACAATTTTTTTCAATTCCAGAAATCATTCTGGCAAGCATTCTGTAATTACTGACTAAATCTGAAATTCCCCTGAAATTTTCCCGATAGAGTTCTAATATGACAGAACAATTTTCCTGATATTTTGCAAGATATTCCAGAAAATTTCTGATTTTAAATTCTCCTGCCCCAAGCATTAAGCAATTGCCTTTTTCTCCATGGTCACTGATATGCACATGACAAACATGTTTGCCCAGAATATGCAACATATTAACAGGGGATTCATTTGCACGGACTGCTTGCTTGACATCTAATACAAAATTAGCATCATTTCCTAATATTCTTACCATTTCCCTTAAAAACTGTAGCGAACCACTTTGACAGCGTTCCACATTTTCTTGTGCAACAGTAATATCAAATTCTTTGCCAATTTCCACTAATTTTGCAAATCTTTCACAATATAATTCTACAGGCACAGCACAAATTTTAAAATTTCCATGTAGCACAAAAATTTTTGCACGCAGCATATTCATCGCTTCAAAATGTTTTTTATAATAATCCAGCATATCTGTCATACGCCTTTCATATCGGGAAAATAACATCATAGGTTCTATTGGGCAAGCATACGGGTGTAAACCCTGACAAGTCACACCATAGCGTTTCATAATATCTGCTAAATTTGCAATAAAAGTCTTATGCAATTCACTATCTGAATTTAAAAAAATTTCAACATGTGAAATTCCATTAATGACTAATTGATATAAAGCTTCTTCTGTTAGTGCTGGATATAAACACGCTGTAGAAACACCTGCTTTCATGAAAAAAATCCCCCCTTTTATTTATCATAGCATATTTTTATATGACTTGTCAAGAAAATTTATATAAATTAACATATCAAAAATATTTTTTCCATTGCTTTTTAATTTTCCTCTTCATATGGCAAAATTAATCTATCACCATATTGTGTGACTTCATAATATTTCTGATTTTCTATATCTATTTTTAATAGATTCAAAAAACCACAAATGCAGAAATACTACCATGAATATCGGACATAACATAACAAATCATAATAAATTCTCCTGATAAAACAATTTTCAACATTCCACAGTGCAAATGTTGAAAACTAAAAATTTAAAATAAAAAACTCCCATCTTGCAAAGACAGGAGTTTTTTTATTTTTCAAGTTAAAAAATCTTAATCAATCACTCTGACACGAATGACACCAGCAATTGCCTTTACAGCCTCTGCATCAACATCACCAGCCAAAATTGTATAACCAAAATCTTTTTTCACACCAGTAGCTTTTGCATCAGCAACAATGCCAGATAAATCTGCATCAGCTTTATGCAAAATAGTTACTTTTCTGCCAGCCACATCTAAACTAACATTTGGATAATTCACAGAATTTTTAATATTACCATTTTCGATATAATCAATTAATTCATTAGAAGCCATAATTGCACAGTTATCTTCAGATTCTTCTGTAGATGCACCTAAATGCGGAATAGCAACAATGCCGTCAACATTAACAGTATCAGCATTTGGGAAATCTGTTACATAGCAAGCAACTTTACCAGATTCCAAAGCAGATTTTAAATCAGCATCATTCACTAATTCAGCTCTTGCAAAATTCAAAATTCTAACATTATCTTTCATTTGTGCGATAACTTCTGCATTCACAAAGCCCTTTGTATCAGCATTGCAAGGCACATGCAAAGAAATATAATCAGCTACTGCATAAACTTCTTCTTTTGTTGCAACAACTTTGCAGAAATCAGAAATTTCTTTTGCAGATTCCTCGCTTAAGAATGGGTCAGTTCCGACAACAGTCATACCTAAAGCCGTTGCTGCCTGTGCAACTTTTTTACCGATTGCACCTAAGCCAATAATTCCTAATGTCTTGCCTAATACTTCAATACCGCCAAATTGGCTTTTACCTTTTTCAACTTGTGCAGCAACATTTGCATTTTCGGTATCTTGTAAATTACTTGCCCATTGTACAGCCTTAGTGACTTTACGGGACGCTAAGAACAAGCCTGCTAATACTAATTCTTTTACAGCATTTGCATTTGCTCCAGGAGAATTAAATACAACAATACCTTGTTCTGCACATTTTTCAACAGGAATATTATTTGTTCCTGCACCAGCACGACCGATTGCTAATAAATCAGCATTAAATTCCATATCATGCATTTTTGCAGAACGAACTAAAATTCCAGTTGGATTCTCAACTTCACTGCCAACAGTATAATTTGCTTTATCAAACAAATCAGTACCACATGTGGCAATTTTATTCAGTGTTAAAATATTATACATGGGAATTGTCCTCCTGTAAATCGCTTATTTATTTTCAGCTTCAAATTTCTTCATGAATGCAACTAATTTTTCAACACCTTCAATTGGCATTGCATTATAAATAGAAGCTCTCATACCGCCAACTGTTCTGTGACCTTTGAGATTTTCAAAGCCAGCTTTTTTCGCTTCTGCAACAAATTTAGCATCTAATTCTGGGTTGCCTGTTACAAATGGTACATTCATCAAAGAACGGTCTTTTGCTTCAACAGTGCCTTTAAACAATTCGCTTTCATCTAAGAAATCATATAAAACTTTTGCTTTTTTCTCGTTCAAAGCTTTCATTGCTTCCAGACCGCCCATTTTCTTGAGCCATTTAAACACTTTACCACAAATATAAATACCATAGCAAGGAGGTGTATTATACAATGACTGTGCATCAGCCTGTGTTTTCCAATTTAACATAGTAGGTGTATTTTCAACAGCAGGTGTTTCTGGAATTAAATCTTCTCTTGCGATAACAATTACAACACCAGCAGGGCCAACGTTTTTCTGAACACCGCCGTAAATCACGCCATATTTTTTCACGTCAACTGGTTCAGACAAGAAGCAGGAAGATACGTCTGCTACTAATTCAACGCCTTTTGTATTTGGCAATTCTTTATAAACTGTACCATAGATAGTGTTATTCTGGCAAATATAAACATAATCCATATCTTCTGTGATTGGCAAATCAGAACAATCAGGAATATAAGAAAATGTTTTATCAGCAGAAGAAGCAAGTTCTACAGCTTCGCCATATTTTTTAGCTTCCTGATATGCTTTTTTAGCCCACTGACCAGTAATAATATAACCTGCTTTGCCTTTTTTCATCAAGTTCATAGGGATAGCAGCGAATTGCTGAGAAGCACCGCCCTGTAAAAACATGACTTTGTAATTATCTGGAATTCCCATTAAATCCCTTAAATCCTGTTCTGCGTCCTTGATAATCTGGTCAAATGCTTTAGAACGGTGTGACATCTCCATAACGGACATGCCAGTACCTTGATAATCCAGCATTTCTTCTGCTGCTTCTTTCAGAACTTCTTCTGGTAATACAGCAGGACCTGCACTAAAATTGTAAACTCTGCTCATTGGCTTGAACCTCCAAATTCATAAATTTAAGCTTTTTATCTGGATATAATTTTTATTCCAGACTCAACAATAATTATTATACTATTTTTTCCATAACAAGTCAAGAGATTCTGCACGATTCTTTTTAGAATCAGCTGTATTTTGTAAAATATGCTGTAAACGGACAACTGTCTTTTAGTGAAATACACTATGAAATTTGTTAAAAATTTGTCAATCAAAAAAATTCTATACAGAATCTATCTGGTTTTAATTTATTTTTTTTGTGATAGCTGGCACCTTGCTAATTATATAAGCAATAATAACAGTTACAATTATTTCTGGAATCATATGTAACCCATTATAAAAAACAGAATAAATGATAGCTAAACCTGTACCAGAAAAATTATCTAAAATTTTTTTACCAATAGCATAAAAGCCCTCTTGTGAGAAAAACCATTCTGCCCATGCACCAAAAAACAAAATACCTGAAATAATATGCATCATATATTTTAATAACATAGCAAGTACGGTTCCTAAGCACAAGGCTAGAGCTGATTTAAATTTATTGCGAAACATGCCACCCAATCCAAGAGCCATACAAGCAAAGACATAATCCAATAAAATAATTCCAATACTAGCCCAAATGGCATAATCTTCTGGAACAAACAAACTTTTTACAGCTCCAAAATTTGTTGCCATTTGCAATAAACTATAAACAAACCCCGAAAACAAGCCCCATTTGATACCATGCCGATAAGAAATTAACAAAATTGGCAACGAACTTGCAAAAGTAATTTCTCCACCAAAAGGCAATTGATATAATTTTATCATATTCAATACAGTTGCAATTGCTAATAAAATCCCTGTTTCCACAAGTCTAAGTGTTTTTGCATGACTAAACATAATTAAAATACCTCGATTTCTATATTTTATAAATAATTAAAAAAACAGAGATATCCTGTTTTCAGAATATCTCCGTCATCAAATTTCAAAAAATTTCAAAAAATTTTAAATCTTGACTTCCTACGACAGCATTATCTGTATCAGGTTAAAGGGTCGAAATTTTATATTTCCTCTCAGCTTGACACACAAGCTCCCCTGCTATAAAATTTTTTAGAAAATTATCTTAACTTTGCACCACATGGAAATTTATCATCCACAAATTGCACAGCAATACTACCATCAGGCAAATCACTTGCACAAATCATGCCATTACTTTCCACACCGCATAATTTCGCTGGTTTTAAATTAGCAATCAGAATTATTTTTTTGCCAATTAAATCTTCTGGTTTATAATATTCTGCAATTCCAGAAACAACTTGTCTGCCTCCCAGACCATCATCTAATTGCAAACAGAGTAATTTTTTAGATTTCTTGACTTTTTCAGCAGAAATAATTTTTGCGACACGCAAATCAATTTTCGCAAAATCTTCAATTTGAATTTCCTCTGCAATTGGTTCAGGCGTATAAGCAACAGGCTGATTTTCTTGAATAATTTGATTTAATGCTTCAATTTCTTTTTCAACATCAATACGGGGGAATAAAATTTCCCCTTTATGCACTGTTGCATTGACAGGCAGAACGCCAAATTTATTTGCATTTTCATAAGTCACATGTTCTGCATCTGCTCCGATTTGTTCCCAAATTTTCGGCATAGTAGACGGCATAAATGAACTTAATAAACTGGAAATAATTCTGATACTTTCAAGCAAATTATATAATACACTGGCAAGTCTTGCTTTTTTAGATGCATCTTTACCAAGAACCCAAGGAGCCGTTTCATCAATATATTTATTCGCTCTGTCCACAAGCTTAAAAATTTCTATTAAAGCAAGATTAATCTGTGTATGATCAATATAATTATCAACTTCCTGACGAATGCTACAAGCAAGTGAAATTAATTCTTCGTCGATTATATCTGCTTCCCGTTCTGTTGGTAAGATTCCGTTAAAATATTTCTGTACCATAGCAACTGTTCTGGAAACAAGATTGCCCAAGCCATTTGCCAAATCAGAATTAATTCTGGTAATCATAATTTCATTAGAAAAAGAACTATCTGCACCAAGAGCCATTTCTCTTAAAATATGATACCTGATAGCGTCAGGGCTATAGCGTTTGCCCAATACAAACGGGTCAACGACATTACCAAGAGATTTACTCATTTTTTGCCCATTAAATGTAATCCAACCATGCACAGCCAAATGCTTTGGCAAAGGCAATTCCAAAGCCATTAACATGGCAGGCCAGATAATCGCATGAAAACGCATAATATCTTTTGCAACCATGTGAACATTCGCAGGCCAGAATTTATCAAAATCCTGATAAGCCTGATTTTCATAACCAAGAGCTGTAATATAATTTGATAAAGCATCAATCCAGACATAAACAACATGCTTTTCATCGAAACTGACTGGAATCCCCCAAGTAAATGACGTTCTGGAAACACATAAATCTTCCAGACCGCATTTAATAAAATTATTCACTAATTCTACTGCACGGGTGCGGGGCTGTAAATAATCTGTATTCAATAATAAATCTTCAATTCTATCTGCAAAAGAAGACATTTTGAAAAAATAAGCTTCTTCTTCAGCGTCAATGACATCACGCCCACAATCAGGACATTTGCCATCTTTCAACTGCGTTTCCGTCCAGAAACTCTCACAAGGCGTGCAGTATTTACCAGTATATTTGCCTTTATAAATATAATTTTTATCATATAATTTTTTAAAAATCTTCTGCACAGATTCTACATGATAATTATCCGTTGTTCTGATATATCTATCATAACTAATATTCATGTAAGACCAAAGATTCTTAAAAATTTCAACAATCTTATCAACATATGCTTTAGGCGTAATGCCTTGTTCTTTGGCTTTCTGTTCAATTTTAAGACCATGTTCGTCCGTACCTGTCAAGAACATAACCTCATGCCCTTGCATTCTGCGATAACGTGCAATAGAATCACATGCTACTGTTGTATAACAATGCCCAATATGTGGATTACCAGACGGATAATAAATAGGCGTTGTAATATAAAATTTTGACATGAAAAATCCTCCTTATTCAACTACAGTAATACCGCCGTCTGTCCAAGTCACATAGCCATTAGATGCCCAATTTTCTTCTCCGCTCCAAGCATGTGGTTTTTCAGCAAGTGAAACAGATTGATAATTAATTTCATAACTATCACCAACACCTGCATCTTGTGGCAAAGTTACTTCCAGTTTTAACAAATTTCCTGTTGTTGTGATGATATCAGAGCCACCACTCCAAGCTGTCCACATGAAAGATTCTTCCTCATTGATAGAATAAATTACAGAATAATCCATTTCAGAATTATCTGCTGTAAATTTACAGCGGGAATCCACCAAAGCACCCCATTCTGCATAATTAATACCCGCATTTTCATCCAATGTAACCATCACAGGAACAACATAATCTTGAGCTTTCAAATCATCTAAAGAAATTTCAACATTCTGAATTGTGACATGAATATCACTTGTACCATCTTCTTTGGCTTGATTTTCTGGTATTTTTTCATTTGGATTTTCTGCCAAAGGCGGGGTGGTTACTTCCTCTGCGGAATCATCTTCATCATCTTGTGCGTCATTCTGTACAGCACTATCTTGTACATCATCATTTTCAGACTGATTGTTTTTATCACACCCTGCAAGTGTTGCAAAAAACACACAGCTTGCTAAAATTAACATTACTTTACGAAACTTCATATTACATTCTCCTTACTTATCAAATTTCATAGAAATATCAAAACATTGCACAGAATGTGTCAATGCACCTAACGAAATAATATCTACACCTGTTTGGGCAATTTCAGCAATATTTTCTTCTGTTACATTGCCAGATGCTTCTAATAAAGCCTTTCCGTCAGTAATTGCAACAGCCTTTGCCATATCTTCACAGGACATATTATCCAGCATAATAATTTCACAACCAACAGCCAGAGCCTCTTGTAATTCCTCAAGATTTCTGACTTCGACTTCAATTTTAGTCATATGCCCGATTTTTTCATGCAAAGCCGTTACAGCTGGCGTAATGCCACCATAGACATCAATATGATTATCTTTCAGCATAGCACCTTCAGATAAATTATATCTATGATTTTTACCACCGCCAACCATGACAGCGTATTTTTGCAGTCTACGCAGACAAGGCAAAGTTTTACGAGTATCTGTAATTTTTGCTTTAGTACCTTTTACTAGCTCTACACAATGATTTGTTGCAGTTGCAATGCCTGACAAATGCTGTAAAATATTCAAAGCCGTGCGTTCGCCCTTTAATAAGCTTTTAGAATCGCCAGACATGACAGCAATCATATCACCTTTTTTAACTTTATCACCGTCTTTTACATTAGCTTGAAAATTCACACCGCCACCGACTAATTCAAACACTCTCTTAGCAAAATCCAGACCACAAATAACACCCTCTGCTTTCGCAACATAATAAGCATTACTGGTATGCCCATCTGGCAATAAATAATCTGTTGTCACATCAACATAATGAATATCTTCTTCCAGTGCAGTATGAATTATATTATCAATATAACTTTGTAATAACTGCATGTTATCACACTCCTTTTTCTTTCATAATTGCTTCTTTCAGAATTAAATAGGCAATCGTTGCAGTAGAACGAACTTCTACATAATCAGCATTTATGATATAATTTTCATGTTCTAAATCTTTTAGAATTTCACAAACTTTGCTGAAATTCTCCTGTGTTTTCTCTGCATTGGGAATCACAAAATAACTTTCTTGTAAAATATGCCTTAATTGCGTTCTAATTCCATGCGGAACAGACTCAGCATTTTCATGCAAATCAAATACTAATTCTTCAAATATATTTTTTATAGCAGGCAATTTTCTTGCAATATCCTGTGAAGCATGTCTTGAAAATACCAGAGCTTCCAAAAGCGAATTACTTGCAAGGCGATTATTCCCATGCACACCTGTATTAGAACATTCTCCGCAGGCATATAAATTTTCAACTTTCGTCTGAGAATTAGAATCTACCTGAATACCACCCATTAAATAATGCTGACAAGGATAAATCGGAATTTTATCTCTGGTCATGTCATAGCCTTGTTTTAATAAATTCTGATAAATCATAGGAAATCTATTTTTAACTTCTTCTGGATTTTTATGCGTAATGTCCAGATAAAATTCATCTGAATTTGTTCGGCGACTTTCTAATATAATGGCTTTTGACACAACATCACGGGGAGCAAGTTCTAATCTTTCATCATATCTTTGCATAAATCTTTCAAAATTGCAATTTAATAAATAAGCCCCTTCACCACGAACAGCTTCAGAAATTAAAAAACATTCTCTAGTATGCCGATTATTAAAAGCAGTCGGGTGAAATTGAATTAAACTTAAGCCTTTTATTTCCGCTCCCATATTGCAGGCAAACATAATGCCGTCACCCGTTGCAATGGCAGAATTTGTTGTAAATTCATATACACGCCCGATACCACCAGTTGCCATGATAAAAAAATGACTATGCACAGTTTGATAAGCATTCTCATGCAATAATAAAGCGGAAAAACCAGTTTTTGATTGTTTCACATCACATAAGAGCGTATTTTCACAAATTTCTATATTAGATAATTTCTGCACATGAGCAAGTAATTTTTCAGCAATTTCACGACCAGTTGCATCTTTATGATGAAAAATTCTTCTTTTACTATGTCCCCCCTCTAAAGTTCTATGATAGTCACCATTTTGAAGCTTATCAAAATCAACACCCAGTTCTATAATTTTACCAATATCCTGTTTTGCTTCTTCCACAAGTATATGCACAGTTTCATGATTATTCTGAAAACCGCCTGCAATATAAGTGTCTTCTTCATGCCAAGCAGTATTATCTTCTGGAGATTGATACACACCCGCAATACCGCCCTGTGCAAGGGCAGTATTACAGAGCAAAAGCTCACGTTTGGTTAATAATAAAACTTTTGCAGTTTTCGGCAAATTGATTGCTGCATACAAACCAGCAGCACCACCGCCAGCAATTATCACATCATAATGATTTGACATGTTAAAAACATCCCCTTAATTTTCAAAAACAACAGGCTGAATCTGCCAGATTTCTTCTGCATATTCCTGAATTGTTCTATCAGAGCTGAATTTGCCTGCATTGCAAATATTATGCCATTGTTTTTTTGCAAATTCCAATCTATTATTTTTATAATCTTGCAAAGCCTTAATTTTCACATTGCAATAATCCTGAAAATCTCCCAGTACATAATAATGGTCAGGTGCATGCCAGCTTGCACCCTCTGTCAAAGCGTCGTATAATTCTTTGAAATCACCACTTCCGCCGTCAGAAAATGTCCCGTCCATGAGTGTCTGGACAACTTTGCGTAATTTCGCATTTTCCGCAAGGATTTTGCGACTGTCATAATCAGGCACAATTTTTTCTAAATCTTCCACTCTTGCACCGAAAATATAATTATTTTCTTCGCCTGCTTCCTGAACGATTTCAATATTTGCACCGTCATAAGTGCCAAGTGTAACAGCACCATTCAGCATTAATTTCATATTACCTGTACCAGAAGCCTCTGTACCAGCAGTAGAAATTTGTTCTGAAATATCAGCTCCAGCAACAAGTTTTTCTGCATAAGAAACGTTATAATCTGCAACGAAAAATACTTTAATTTTTCCTGCGACTTCTTTATCAGAATCAATTAATTTTGCAATTTCATTAATAAATTTAATAATTGCTTTTGCCCTGCGATAACCTGGAGCTGATTTTGCACCAAAAATAAATGCAACAGGTGGCAAATCTGTAATACTGCCATCTTTGATACCATAATATAAATACAAAATAGAAAATGCATTTAATAATTGCCGTTTATATTCATGCAATCTTTTAATCTGAATATCAAATACAGTATGTTCTGCATCAAAAAATTTCTCACAAGCTTCTTGACTTGCAAAACGTTCGGATTCTCTGATAGAAATATTTTCCACAAGCTGTTTTTTCTTAGCAAGTTTAATCTTCATAAATCTTTGCATAATTGCTTCATCATCAGCAAATTTATCCAGTTCCTTGAGTAAATCCAAATTAGTAATCCAATCTTCTGAGCCTGATAATTCTGTTAATAAACTTGATAATTCACGATTACATAAAGCAAGCCATCTTCTTTGAGTAATTCCATTTGTTTTATTCTGGAAACGTTCTGGATAAAATTTATACCAATCTGCAAGAGCTGTATCTTTTAGAATTTGCGTGTGAA
This sequence comes from Ruminococcus sp., assembly GCA_014799805.1. Taxonomy (GTDB): domain Bacteria; phylum Bacillota; class Clostridia; order Oscillospirales; family Ruminococcaceae; genus UBA3855. The sequence goes on along the minus strand of JAAVHJ010000038.1, from coordinate 40,115 downwards.
TTTCTGCAACACCATTCACATAACTTCCCATGAAAATTGCCATATGTGCCATGTGAACCATGTTATTCTGAATAATACGCATTTGATTAATTTCTTGTTTGCTTGCATGTTTAGCATATAATTCAGAAATTAATTCTTCATTTAATCTGATAATAATCTGATAAATTTCAGGTAATAATTCCTGAATTAATGGTGCATACCATTTTTCAAGGGCTTCTGCCATAATTGTATGATTTGTATATCTGAATACTTTTTTTGCCATAGCAACAGCAGTTTCAAATTTAATTCCCTGATTCATTAACAATCTAATAAATTCTGGAATAGAAATAACAGGGTGTGTGTCATTTAATTGCACTGTAAGAACATCGGCAATATTATCATAACTTCCATAATCTTCAAAATGTTTTTTCAGTAAATCCTGTAGAGACGCAGAACAGAAGAAATATTGCTGTTTTAATCTAAGCTTTTTGCCTTCATTGGTATCATCATTAGGGTATAAACATCTGGAAATATCTTCTGCATAAATTTTTTCAGCACAAGCACCAAGATAATTTTGCGAATTAAAAATATGAAAATCAAATTCTTGCAATGGCTCAGCCTGCCATAAACGCAAAGTTCCAATATTTTTTGTTCCATAGCCAATAATCGGCATATCATAAGGCACAGCTTTCACTGTCTGATTCTGATATTTTACTAATACAGTATCTTCTTCACGACGAACAGACCAGGCGTCACCATATTTTGTCCAGTCGTCCGCAGTTTCATTTTGAAAACCGTCTTTAATTTCTTGCTTAAACAAGCCGTATTTATATCTAATGCCATAGCCGTCTAATGGCAAATTCAGTGTTGCGGCACTATCTAAAAAACAAGCAGCAAGTCTGCCTAATCCGCCATTTCCTAAAGCAGCGTCTTCAATTTCTTCTAATTTACTCAGAGAAGTCCCCATTTGATTCAAAGCTTTTTCTACTTCGTCATAAATCCCAAGACAAAGCAAATTATTATAAATACTCCTGCCCATGAGAAATTCCATTGACAAATAACATGCATGTCTGGTATTTCTATGAGCTAAACAGCTATCTTCCCAATCTTCCGTCATTAATTGCATGACCATTTCACCAATTGCCTGATGAAGTTCCTGTGGTGTGGTTTCATTCGCAGGTTTTGTCAGAACACCCTCTAAATATTTCTTGAATGTTTCTTGTGTGTACTGCATCATGATTGTTTCTTCTCCTCACTATCAATATTTTTTTCTGTCTTAGTATTCTTGACAGATATTTCTTTTTTTATTTCTTTTTTCTTAAATTTTACAGCTCTGCCATAAATTCTGTTTAATTTACGGATTTGTTTGGCAAGTTCTGGTGAAAAATCTTCTTCACAGGTTCTATATTGCCAATTTCCGCCTAATACAGACGGTGTGTTCATACGTCCTGATTTGCCTTCATGCAAGAAATCCTGCATTTGTGCAACAGATAATTCTGCGATACTTTGCCATGCACAAGCAATCATAGCATTTGAAATTTCAGATTTTTTCTTGACACGAAGATATTTTTTTGCATATTTCACAGTATTTTTACTAGAATCTTCTAACCAGCCTTTTAAAGTCTGATTATCATGTGTGCCAGTATAGACAACGCATTTTGAAGAACTAAAATTATGGGGCAAATGTTCATTTTCAGTATCACTATCAAAGCCGAATTGCAGCACTTTCATGCCTGGATATTGCAAAGCTTTCAGCATATTTCTGACAGCAGGCGTAATAAATCCCAAATCTTCTGCAATAATATTTAAATTGCCTAATTCTCTTTCTACAGTCTGGAATAATTTTTTATTAGGACCTTTCCGCCATTTGCCTTTAATAGCATCTTGATTCCCATAAGGGATTGTATAATAACTTTCAAATCCTCTGAAATGGTCAATGCGTATTACATCGTAAAGACTTGCAGCAAATTTTAATCTGGAAGTCCACCAGTCATAATTACTTTTTCTATGATACTCCCAGTTATAAAGCGGATTTCCCCATAACTGCCCTGTAGGCGAAAATGGGTCAGGCGGACAACCAGCAACTTCAATTGGCTTTTTTGTTTCATCTAAAGCAAATAATTCTGGTGATGCCCAGACATCCGCACTGTCATAAGCAACATAAATTGGCATATCACCAATTATTTCAACTTGATGTTGATTTGCATATTTTTTTAAATGATTCCATTGCTGTGAAAATAGAAACTGAATAAAGCAATATAATTCTATTTCATCAGCAAGTATTTTTTTTGCATGTTCAATCGCAGTTTTCTCCCGCATGGCAAGTTCTGTTTCCCATTCATACCAAGGCTTGCCATCATGAGAAGATTTCAAAGCCATAAATAATGCATATTCTGGAAGCCAATGCTTATTGGCATTTTTAAATGCTGTATAACCACGCATGCGTTTTTTTCTGAATTTTACAAAAGCACGGCGTAGCACTGTAATATTATTTCTATATAATAATTCATAATCTATGCTATCTGCATTTCTCTGCCAAAGCATAGAAGCATAATCTTCATGCTCCAGCAATCCAATTTGCTCTAGCATTTCAAAGTCAATGAAATACGGATTTCCTGCATAAACAGAAAATGACTGATATGGCGAATCACCGTAACTTGTCGGCGATAAGGGCAAAATCTGCCAATAAGCAGTTTCGCTTGCTTGCAAAAAATCCACAAAATCATATGCTGACTTTCCCATTCTGCCAATGCCATATTTTGATGGCAAACTGGAAATATGCAACAAGATACCACTTTTTCTCATGTAATTACTCCTTAATTTTAGTTTTTTATCTATTCACTATCTTGCAAAATGCACACAAGATAATTTTACACATAATTTTTCAAAAAATGCTGCATCATAAATATTAATTTACTGCATAAAATTCTCTTTTTTGGGAAAAACTAATTATAATAATTTAATATTAATACAGGAAGAAGATGATAGTTTGAAAATTGCAAAAATTACAATTCCGTTCTTAATGGGATATTTTTTATATGCACTCATAGAAATTTTAGCAAGAGGCTATACACATTGGACAATGACATTAACAGGAGGAGCTGTTTTCACGACTATGTGTATTTTATTTCGAAATGCTCCGCCAATGCCAAAGCAATTATTATATTTACTTGGTGCATTTATTATTACTTCTTATGAGCTTGCTGTTGGCGTAATTGTAAATTTATATTTAAACTGGGATGTCTGGGATTATAGTCATCTTCCTATGAATTTTCACGGACAAATTTGTTTATTACACTGTACGTTCTGGTATTTTACAAGTATCCCTGCAAAATATTTATTTGATATACTTGAGCCTAAATTTTATCCTGATTAATTTCTATTATAGCATATTTTAAATTAACATACAAGTATTTTTGCAATTTTTGTAATAATTATCAATTATTTTACCCGATAATCATCAAATTTCACAGGATTTTTTCAAAAAATCAGCCATCTGTTTTACATTCTCAGACGGCTGATTTATATTTGCTATTTTATTATTTTACAGCAACGTCACTAATTTGTTGATTGCCATGGCGTTCATTCCACCATACCCACAAAGTCGGAGCAATGCACTGTGAAGAATAAGTACCTGCAATTAAACCAAATGTCATTGGCACAGAGAAACTTAAAATACTAGATACATTGAAGATATATGCAACAATGCTAATAATTATCATTGTTACAACTGTTGTAACAGAAGTTCTCAAAGAACGGCGTAATGTCTGGCTAGCACTTAAATTCACAAGTTCAGCAATAGATGTATTTTTAGAAAGTTTCTGTTGATTTTCACGGATTCTGTCATAAACAATAATTGTATTATTAATCGAATAACCAAAGATTGTAAGAATAACTGCCATGAAATTAGAATCAATTTCAAAACCGCATAATACAAAACTACCATAAGTAATTATAATATCATGCAAGAGTGTAATAATTGTAAATACACCAGCAGACCAACCACTGATTTTTTTGAATCGCAATGCAATATAAATAATTAATAAAATACCTGCAAAAATGACAGCAACAATACATTTTGCAAAAAATTCACGTCCAGAAGATGGACTGACATCATTGCTTTCCAGTTCTTCAATATTATTATCAGGATATGTTTCCTGCATTACCTGCAACATATTTTCTTGTTGGTCAAGTGTTAAGCTTTCATCATAACTAAATGATACTGTCAAAATATTCGTATCTGCATCAAAACTTTCACCTTTCTGGAGTGTAACAGGTGTATTTAAAATACTTTCAATTTCAGATTGGCAAGCTGTTTCTTCTAAATCGCCATGATAAGAATAAGATACAATTGTACCGCCTTTGAAATCAATTGCAACTTCTACACCCAAGAATGTTGTGCAGATTGATACAAGAACTAAACAAGCAGAAATAATAAAGAATTTTTTCTTGTTTTCGCTGAATTTTCTTGTTTTTGCTTCTTTGTATTTGTCTTTTACATAGCCATACAGTGCTGGCTTTTGAAATGCTTTGAATCTTGCAAGTGAAAAAGTCATTAATCTTGCCAATGCAACGCCCATGATGAAATTCAAGATAACACCCATAATCAGTGTAAAACCAAATGAATAAATAAAGCCCTCTGTTGTTGCACCGAAGAAATAGAAAATAGTTGCATCTAAAATTTTTGTCAAGAAATTAGTATTTGTACCAAATGCACCCATTAGAATGACTGCGACAATTGCAAGTGTTAAGTTACCGTCCAGAATCGCAGAAAAGGCATTTGCATAACCTGCTTTCAGAGAAGAATCTAAAGATTTGCCCTTAGATAATTCTTCTTTGATACGTTCTGCTGTAATAATATTACAGTCAACGCCCATGCCGACAGATAAAATAATACCTGCAATACCAGGGATTGTCAGTGTAGAGCTTGGCAGGAATCCGAACCAGCCTGAAACAGCAGCTAACATACCTGCAACTTGTCCAATCAAGCCAATTACAGCAATAAAACCAGGAACTCTATATAATACTAGCATATAAATGCAAATAAATCCTAATGCAATCAAACCGCTTAGAATCATGGCATATAATGCCCCTGAGCCTAACGTTGGAGATAACGTTTTTGTACTGGTAGAATGCAAAGAAAACGGTAATGCACCAGAAGTAATCTGGTCAGCTAATTCTTTTGCAGATTCAGAAGTAAAATTACCTGAAATAACAGCCTGTCCATTTGTAATTGCTTCATTTACTGTTGCACTGGAAATGCAAGTATCATCCATCCAAATAGAAATATAACCATTACTTGATGCCTGTTCTGTTGTCGCCGTTGCAAAAGCCTCTTTGCCAGAGTCGTTTAACTGCAACTGCACAACCCATTGGTCATTTTGTTGGTCATAGCCAGGACTTGCAGAAGAAACATCTGCACCAGATAAAATTAAATCACCTGTCAAATCTGTTCCATAACGAAACGTTAATTCAGACATTTGACCTAATTCATTGACAGCCGCCGCAGGGTCGAAATTTTCTTCACCAGACTGCCAAGGAAAACGAACAATAATGCGGCTGTTATTATAATCCACATAGGTTTCACTGTCGTTAATGCCAAGATTTGTTAAACGCAGTTTAATTACCTGTAAAGCAGCATCCATTTGTTCTTCTGTTGCGTTTTCGTTGTCTTCTGGTTCAAATGTGACATCTACACCGCCTTGAATATCAATTCCAAGACGAATGTCTTCTAGTCCGTGGACGTAAGTTGTCTTAATATCACCTTTGTAACTGGCAATGCCAAAAACTGTTGACAATGCAAATGCCAAAATCACAAAAAAGGTGATAAAAAAGACAGGTTTTTTGATTTTTGTTTTCACGTTTTAGCCTCCTAATGAAATTTTTTATTTTTTGACAGAATCATTATTATTATAGTATAAAATCTGCGTAAAGTCAATAGCTAGTTTATTTTTTTTATAAATCTATGCAATCTGAAAAAGCCTTTTTGCATTTTCACAGCAAATTGTCACAAGTTCCTGTGTTGCAATATTTTTAATCTCAGCCATTTTTTCAGCTGTATGAATCATGAAACGACTATCACAACGTTTATGCCGATATGGTTCAGGGGCAAGATAAGGACTATCTGTTTCTAACATGATTCTGTCTAAAGGCAAAATTTTTAATGCTTCTACAGGCTTTCTTGCATTTTTATAAGTAATCACACCTGAGAAACTAAAATATAAATTATTTATTTTTAATAATTCTTTTGCAGTTTCAGCCGAACCATTATAACAATGTATGACACCCTTTGGCTGATAGGATTTTAAAATTTCTACCGCATCGCCCATTGCATCACGAATATGCAGAATCACAGGCAAATTTAATTTTTTGGCTAATTCTAATTGCTGAATAAATATTTTTTTCTGTAAATTTTTATTTCCCTGATTTGCATGATAATCAAGACCTATTTCACCAATTGCCATGCATTTTTTAAATTTTGCGAAAATTTCAATTTGCTCCAGCCAATTTTCAGGCAAGTTCTGAATTTTTTCAGGGTGAATACCTGCACTGCAATAAATATAATCATAATTTTTTGCAAGTTCCTGACTTTGCAAGCAATCTGTGAGATTAACACCTGCAAGCATAATAAAAACAATTCCCTGTTCAGGCAAAATTTGCTTTAATAATATTTCACGGTCTTCATCAAAACTGGAATCTGCATAATGGGCATGGCTGTCAAATAAATTTTTATATCGCATATTTATTCTCCTGTTGTTTCTTCTGCGGTTTCATCACCGAAAAATTCTTCAATACTGTCATAAAAATCAGAACTCAGCACAAAAATATTATCTTCACTTGTTGTACCAGTTGCCAATCTGAATGTACAGATTTTGCTTCCGTAAGTATACATAAATTTCAAAGCATTTTTATTATTGCTATAATCAATAGAAGAAATATCTGTATTCATCATGTTAATTAATGTCCTGAAATTAGAATCCATAGAAGCAACAATTCTGTCATAGTCTGTTTGATTAATCATTTCACAAATCACATCTGCGACAATAGAACTTCTCTGACTTTCGCCTTTTTCAAAAAATGGATTTGTGATTAATTTTTCAATCTGTGAAGGTCCTAAATATTGTGCTTCTGAACTATCTGCAAAGCCCTGTGTACCAACGGGAATCTGATAATACACACCTGCAAAAATATTGCAAATTTTCTGAAAAGAATCAGAATTTAAAATAACATATCTATCTGTTTTAATCTTTGCTTCACTTTCGATAGCGTCCATGACAGACTGAATTCCACCAGTTTTATAAAAGCCTTCCAAAGTATCTTGTTTGCTGTCTACAATAGAAAGCATATTTGACGGCAAAGATAATAACATAATGCGTTTATCTGCTGGTAAAATTCTTGCTATCATAAATGTCAGTGGACTTGTATCATTGGGTTCATCAAGTACAAATAATAATGTACTATTATCTTCTGCTGTAGGCTTTACCACACTGCTTGGCATTTTCTGAATATTATCTCCAGAACTAATTTGATTAAAAATATACATTGCAACACCACCAATACCGATAATACCTAATAAAAATGCTAATAAAAATGGTATTGCCACATGTCCTTTTTTTGCCTTTGCCATAATTAAAATCCTCCTGTTTATTTCTGCAAAATACACAATGCAGAATATTATTTTATTATTTTTCTGGATAATTTTCTAAAAATCGGAAAGTTTCATATGCCACTTGCTTTTTTAAAAAATAAGTGTTATAATAAATGTGCGTCATATTTTTAGAAATTAATTTGCTCTGCTGGCCATAGTTCTGGTTCAGGTGTATATAATAAATTAGGAGCTGGTTCTAGCCTGCACCATGCAAGGCCTTGTTTTTTGGCATAATTTAATGTCTGCATAGCACCTGAACGCACTCTTGAACAAACTGCCAGTACAGCTGACGCATGGTTCACCATAAATTTATTACGATTGAAAAAAATATCTTTTTCTTCATAACTACCAGATAATTGAATTAAAATATCAACAGACTGTTTCATATAATATAAATGCTCTAAATTATAACCACGGGATTTAAAAAAATTTTCATAATCATCACATGGCTGTACACCAATGATTTTAATATTAGAATTTTTTTCACGGAGCTGAAATAAATATTCTGCAACGATATAGTCAATACCATCAGCCAATCCATCTAAAAAATATTGATAACCCTGTGCAATTTTATCATCAAGACGGCTATAAATTGCTTGTTTCAGTAAATTTAATTTTTCTTTCATCAGTTTTTCTGGCCGATGTCCCGTAATGCAAAGTGTCTGTTCTTTTGGGATATTCTTCAACTGTGGGTGTATTGCAAGACTATTTCTCATGAAAAAATAACACCTCCATGTAGAATTTTTCTATTTTCAAATCTATTATAACATATTCGTGAACAAATCACAAGTGCAAAACAGAATTTTTTTTTAAAAATTTACAGTTCTGTTTCTAATTTACTAAAAAAACAGAACTTTTATAAATAAATTTCAGCATTTTTTCACAAAAAGGAGAATTTTTTATGTTAGAATATCGTCAGAGAGCATGGGCAGAAATTTCACTGGATGCTCTTGCACATAACGTTCAGGTAATTCAGAATCAACTAGGAGAGCATACAGAATTTTGTGCAGTTGTCAAAGCCGATGCTTATGGACATGGAGAAGAATTTATTTGCAAAAAGCTTTCTGCATTGGGAATTAAATTTTATGCTGTTTCCAGTTTTGAAGAAGCCATTCGGGTCCGCAAATGGTGTCCAGAGAGTGAAATTTTAATTTTAGGCTATACAGCTCCAGAATGTGCCGTATCACTTGCAGAACATCATATTATTCAGACAATTATTTCAGAAGACTATGCAAAAGAATTATCCAGCTATGCAAAAAATTTAAATATTAAAATAAAATGTCATATTAAACTGGATACAGGCATGGGGCGAATTGGCTTATTTGCTAAATCACAAGAAACTTGCCTGCAAGAAATTAAAACAATTTTAAATTTATCAGGCTTACAAGTAGAGGGCATTTTTACACATTTTGCTGTTGCAGATGAGCCAGATTCTGAAAATCAGGCTTATACACAAGCACAGGAAAATTTAATTTTTGATATTTCTGATAAATTAAAACAAGAAAATATTTTATTAAAACATGTACATTGCATGAACAGTGCAGGGATTTGTTATCATAATCAGCCGAAAAGCACACTTGCAAGAGCTGGTATTATTTTATATGGATTAATGCCAAACAGATTTTTAGAAGTACCTTTTGCATTACAACCTGTGTTATCACTTCGTACAAGAATTAGTCATATTAAAATGATTCACAAAGGCGATTGTGTAAGCTATGGGCGAACTTATCAGGCACAAGAACAACGCAAAATTGCAACTATCACAATTGGCTATGCAGATGGCTATGCAAGATTATTATCTAATCAAGCTCAAGTGCTTGTCAATGGGATTCGTTGTCCCATTGTCGGACGTGTCTGCATGGATCAAACTATGATTGATGTTACAGATATTCCAGATTTGTCAGTAGGCATGGTTGTGACATTAATTGGTCAAGATGGTAACGATTGTATCACAGCAGACGAATTGGCTGGTTATTATCAAACCATTGGCTATGAAGTTGTTTGTGGAATTTCTAAGCGAATTCCAAGAGTTTTTATAGAAAATTCTAACATAATTCATAAAGATAATTTAATTTAAAAAAAATTTGTAACAAAATCAAATCAGAATGTTACTAATTAGTAGAATTAAATCATAATCTTGAAAAGAAATTCAAGATAATCGGCATGTTGCATTTAAAATTGGAGGAATTAAATTTTATGAATTTTTATGCTTTAGGGATTGACGTTGGCTCAACAACAGTAAAAACAGTTGTCTGTGATGAGAATAATAAAATCCTGCATTCTGCTTATGAGAGACATTTTTCAAAAGTAAGAGAAACTGTTGCAGAACAGTTACAGGAAATTGCAAAAAAATTTCCAGATACACAATTTAGAACAGCAATGACAGGTTCAGCTGGTTTAGGTCTGGCAAATACAGCAGGCATTGCCTTTGTACAGGAAGTACATTCTGCATTTTTAGCTGTAAAAACTTGTTATCCGAAAGCCGATGCTGTTATTGAATTAGGCGGCGAAGATGCAAAAATTATTTTTTTAACGGGTGGCGTAGAACAGCGTATGAATGGTTCTTGTGCAGGTGGTACAGGAGCATTTATTGACCAAATGGCGACTCTGCTGGGAATTACTGTTCAGGAATTAGACGAAGCATCTCTGAAAGCCAAACGCACTTATCCAATTGCGTCACGTTGTGGTGTATTTGCAAAATCTGATATTCAGCCGTTATTAAATCAGGGTGCATCAAGGGAAGATATTTCAGCAAGTATTTTCAGAGCCGTTGTTGACCAGACTGTTGCAGGATTGGCACAGGGCAGAGAAATCAAAGGCAATATATTATTTTTGGGAGGACCTTTGTCTTTTCAGAAAGGTTTAAGAAAGGCTTTTGTAGAGACTTTACAATTATCCGAAAAACAGGCAATTTTCCCTGAACAAGCCCCTGTATTTGTTGCTTTGGGCAGTGCGTTATATGCACAACAAAGTAAAGATTCACCTAAAACTGCAAACATTTTACTGGAAAAAATTAAAAATGCACAAGTATCTTGTGATGTTCTGACAGGAGATAAATTATTTCATTCTCATGAAGAATATGCACAGTTCGTAGAAAGACACAAACAATGTGATTTAGCTTATGCAGATTTAAAAACATATCAGGGCGATGCGTATTTAGGCATTGACTCTGGTTCGACTACGACAAAATTAGTATTAATTACAGAAGATGGCAAATTGTTATATAGTCATTATTCTTCAAATGAAGGTCAGCCTTTAGATAAAATTGCATCTAAATTAAAGCAAATTTATCAGGATAAAAATCCGAATTTGCATATTAAAGCAAGTGCTGTGACTGGCTATGGCGAAGATTTAATTAAAGCAGGATTATCTGTAGATTTCGGCATTGTAGAAACCGTTGCACATTTTAAAGCGGCATCTTTTTTCTGTCCGAATGTAGATTTTATTATTGACATTGGCGGTCAGGATATTAAATGCTTTAAAATCAAAAACAGTGCCATTGATAGTATTATGCTGAATGAAGCATGTTCTTCTGGGTGTGGGTCATTTATTCAGACATTTGCAATGGCATTAGGCTATGATATCGGCGAATTTTCACAAATGGGCTTATTTGCACAACAACCTGTAGAACTTGGTTCAAGATGTACTGTATTTATGAACAGCAGTGTCAAACAAGCACAAAAAGATGGTGCAACTGTCGAAGATATTTCTGCTGGCTTGTCTGCATCTATTATTAAAAATGCAATTTATAAAGTAATTCGTGCGAAAAGTGTTGACGAATTAGGAAAAAATATTGTCGTACAAGGTGGAACATTCTTGAATGATGCCGTTTTAAGATGTTTTGAGCGTGAAATTGGCAGAAATGTTATCAGACCTGCAATTTCTGGCTTGATGGGGGCATTCGGTGCGGCATTGTATGCCAAAGAGCGTGCAAAAGACGCAAAAAATAATTTAATTTCTTTGGAAGCACTGGAACATTTTTCTTATACGTCAAAAAATATTCGCTGTGGTGGCTGTACGACAAACTGTTTATTAAACATGATTAAATTTTCTGACGGTGGAAAATTTATTTCTGGCAATCGCTGTGAAAAGGGTGCAGGTATCAAACGTAAACAAGAAATTCCAGATTTATATGTATATAAATATGAGAAACTTTTTGAATTAATTAAGCAAAAGCCAAATCATAAAAAAGCGGTTGTTGGTCTGCCAATGGTATTAAATTATTATGAATTATTGCCATTCTGGTATCAATTTTTCACAAAGCTTGGTTTTCAGGTTGAAATTTCTGGCGAAAGTGATAGAAAAACGTATTTCAAAGGACAGCATACAATTGCATCTGATACAGTTTGTTATCCTGCAAAATTAGCACATGGGCATATTGAAGCATTGCTTGAAAAACAGGTTGATTTTATTTTCTGGCCATGTATGAGTTATAATTTGCAGGAATCTGATACAGATAATCATTTTAATTGTCCCGTTGTTGCATATTATCCAGAATTAATGCAGGCGAATCATAAAGGCTTAAATAAAACTAATTTTTTCTATCCGTATATAGATTTAAATCACCCAAAACATGTGATAACAGTCATGAAAAAATTACTTGCAAAATATAACGTCAAGAATCAAATTGCAGAGGCAGTCAATACAGCTTATCAGGCTCTTGCTGATTTTAGAAAAGATATTACAAATAAAGCAAAACAAGTCATTGCACAGGCAAGGGCAGAGGGAAGAAAAATTATTGTTCTTGCTGGCAGACCATATCACTTAGATAAAGAAATTAATCACGGGATTCACAAGTTAATTACTAGCCTTGGACTTGTCGTTGTCACAGAAGATAGTGTTGCTGATTTAGGTGAAATGCCAAAATTGCATGTCTATAATCAATGGACCTATCATAGCAGATTATATCGTGCTGCCCAATATGTCACAACACAGCCAGATATGCAACTTGTGCAATTAGTTTCTTTTGGTTGTGGAATTGATGCGATTACAACGGATGAAGTCAGAAGTATTCTGGAATCAGCAGGCAAGCTCTACACACAGCTTAAAATTGACGAAATTACAAATTTAGGAGCTGCTAAAATTCGTTTGCGTAGTTTATTAGCCGCTATGAATCAATAAAAATATAATATAAAATAAGAATAAATAAAAAAGGAGCTGTTTTTATGGAATTAGAAGAAGAATATCCAATTTTTACACCTGAAATGAAACAAACGCATACGATTTTGATTCCGACTATGTTAGAAATTCATTTTCAATTATTAATCCGTGTATTTGAATTTTACGGCTATCATTGTGAAGTATTACAAAGCGAATCCAAAAAAGTGGTTGAAGAAGGCTTGAAAAATGTTCATAATGATACTTGTTATCCAGCTTTGCTATGTATCGGGCAGTTTATGGAAGCATTAAAAAGCGGGAGATATGACCCGAATAAAACTGCTCTCATGTTGCCACAAACAGGAGGCGGTTGCAGAGCTTCTAATTATATTCATTTGTTAAGAAAAGCCCTAAAAGATACGTTTCCACAAGTTCCCGTGATTTCTCTTAATTTTGTAGGCTTAGAAAAAAATCCCCGTAACGGCTGGCATATGACAATGCCTATGATTATCAGGTCAATTTATAGCTTAATTTATGGTGATATGTTGCAGACGTTATATAATCAATGCCGTTCTTATGAATTAATTAAAAACAGTTCTAAAAAATGCCTTGACAAATGGATTAACATCATATCAAAAGTGTTAGCATCTAATCATTATACAAATACAAAAAAATATTATAAAGCCATGTTAGAAGATTTTGCAAAAATTCAGCGTTCACAAGTGCCAAAAATTAAAGTCGGCATTGTTGGGGAAATTTATGTAAAATATTCGCCCTTGGGAAATAATCATTTGGAAGATTTTTTAATTTCAGAAGGTTGTGAACCTGTTGTTCCGTCTATGTTAGAATTTATTTTATATTATTGCCTGAATAAAATTCATGATGCCAAACTTTATGGCAGAAAAAATGTTGCAACACCTGTTTATCATATGATTTATAAAATGTTTTTGGAAAAACAAAAGGAAGTTGTGAAAATTATGAAACATCATGGTGTTTTTACACCGCCTCATGATTTTGAACATTTGGTTGCATCTGTCAGCAGATATATTGGACTTGGTGTCAATATGGGCGAAGGCTGGTTGATTCCTGCTGAAATGGGAGCATTAGCAGAAAGTGGCACAGAAAATATTATCTGTACACAGCCTTTTGGCTGTCTGCCGAATCATATTATTGCCAAAGGCATGAGCAGAGCCATTAAAGAATATTATCCCAATGCAAATATTATTGCAATTGATTATGACCCTGGGGCAACCCGTGTGAATCAGGAAAATAGAATTAAATTAATGCTTGCCAATGCCAAAGCAATTAAAAATTAATATCATAAAAATTTCTCTTGACAAATCACTTTCTTTGTGGTACGCTTAAAAATGAACAACAAAGAAAGTGTAATTCTTTTCATAATTTTTTAGATGTATATGATATTATTAAGATATATCAGCAGAGAAATGAGTTTTCTGCTAATGTTTGTTGATAGGAGCGTATCATATTGAACGAAGAAATATATAACAAAGAGTATTATTTACAAGAAATACAGGAAATGCTTGACGAAATGGAAAGTAGTACTGGTAGCTCTATTGTTTTCAATGAAGAAGAATGTAATCATGTTCCAATAGGAACAACGAAACTTGGAGGACTTCCTGACCTTCCGCCATCTGTTGATTATCCTGAGTGTGAGGCATATTCTATTTTCCCTAATATAAAACTGCCACTTGTCTGTCAGATTAACTGCGAAGAGCTAGCACCATTTCTCAGCTTAGAAAGCAGAGTGCCGAAAAAGGGAATGCTATATATATTCTGGAATAACGAAGACCCTAAATATTACATGAGAAAATACGGCGTTCACACGCTCCGTATCTATTACTGGAACGGCAATACAAGCAATTTAGTACGCAAACAGGCTGACGAAAAAACAAAGCTCAGACCTGAAAAGAAAGTAACTTTTTCTAAGTACAAAGAAATATATGCAAAGAGACTTGAACAAAGGACTGATGAGCTTCTTTGGAAACTTGACAGTGAATGTGAAGACCTTGGCATTTCTTATTATGATACAGAAGTATATGATATTCTTAATTCTATCAACGATGACAGCGATGTCTCATCTTCAACAAAGCTATTTGGTTTCAGAGCGGGCGTTGTTTATGACGAAAATATATTTAATTGCTTTTTACAGCTCCGTGAGCATAGAGGTGCATTATGGTATGCGTTTATTAATGTTATATTTCAAGATAATATGACAGGCTGGACAGAACTTAGTGCAAGTATAGATTACGATACTGATTGATACTTTGTGATACGCTTGAAAATGAAAATCAAAGAAAGTGTAGTTCTTTTCTTAACTTTTAAGGTGTGTATGGTATAATAAGATGTATCAACAGAGACATGACTTTTCTGCTAATGTTTATTAATAGGGGTGTATCATATTGAACGAAGAAATATATAACAAAGAGTATTATACAAAAGAAATACAGAAAATGCTTGACGAAATGAAAGCTAATACTAGTATTTCTATTGTTTTCCATGAAGAAGAATGCAAGACTATTCCAATAGGAACAACGAAACTCGGCGGACTTCCTGACCTTCCGCCGTCTGTTGATTATCCTGAGTGTGAGGCATATTCTATTTTCCCTAATATAAAACTGCCACTTGTCTGTCAGATTAACTGCGAAGAGCTAGCACCATTTCTTGATTCAGAAAGCAGAGTGCCGAAGAAAGGAATGCTATATATATTCTGGAATAACGAAGACCCTGGATATTACATGAAAAAGTATGGCGTTCACACGCTTCATGTCTATTATTGGAACGGCGATACAAGCAATTTAGTACGCAAACAAGCTGACGAAAAAACAAAAATTAGACCTGAAAAGAAAGTCACTTTTTCTAAGTATGAGGAAGTATCTGTAGAAATGTTTAAACAAAGGATTTGGGATCTTTTTGATGAACTTTCTAGTGAATGTGAAGAACTTGGCATTTCCTATTATAATACTGAGATATATGATATCCTTGATTCTATTAAAAATGCTAGCAATATCTCATATTCAACAAAGCTATTCGGATTTAGGGCAGGTTTTGCTTATTACAGAGATAAATACTATAACAGCTTTTTACAGCTATATGAGCAAGGAAAAGGAGGCTTTTTAGGGTGTTCGTATATTACGTACATTGATGTTATATTTAAAGATAACATGACAGGTTGGACAGAACTTAGTGCAAGTATAGATTATGATGCTGATTGATATTGCTGAAAAATTAATAACTGCTATTTACAAATAGAAAAAATTATGCTATAATTAAAAATCGGAGGTGTTTTTTATGCATGATACAGTTGATACAAACATGATAATTCAGTTTGGTTTGAAAACATTAGGAATTTTTGCAGTCATTTTTGCAATTGCCGTGCTGACACCTTGGATTGCAAAACATGTTGATAACTGGATTGCAAAATATAGGTCTACACATGAGAATTCCAAAAATCCAGAAGACAGAAGATTATATTCTGTGCGGTCAATTTATGAATTACCTCCTAAAAAAACAGATTCAGAATCAACGGAAATGAATAAAAACAAGAAAAAAACTGTTGTTTCTGCAAGAAAAAAAATATGATTAATCAAGAAAGGATTTTTTAGAAATGGCGAAAAAAGAAAAAAAAGCAGTAGAAGCAATTACTTCTATGAATGAAGATTTTGCACAATGGTATACGGATATTGTCAAAAAAGCAGAATTAATTGCTTATACCAGTGTCAAGGGCTGTATGGTAATCAGACCTTATGGCTATGCAATCTGGGAAAATATTCAAAAAATTTTAGATAACATGTTTAAAGAAACAGGGCATGAAAATGTTTGTATGCCAATGTTTATCCCAGAATCTTTATTGCAGAAAGAAAAAGACCATGTAGAGGGCTTTGCTCCAGAAGTTGCTTGGGTGACACATGGAGGCAGTGAAAAATTAGAAGAACGTCTTTGCGTTCGTCCGACTTCAGAGACTTTATTCTGTGAGCATTATTCACAAGTGGTGCATTCTCATAGAGATTTGCCAAAATTATATAATCAATGGGTAAATGTTGTTCGTTGGGAAAAAACAACAAGACCGTTTTTGCGTTCCCGTGAATTTCTTTGGCAAGAGGGTCATACGATTCATGCAACTGCGGAAGAAGCAATTGAAGAAACAGAAAAAATGCTGAATGTTTATACAAGATTTTGTATTGATGCATTGGCAATCCCAGTGATTCAAGGCAAAAAAACAGAAAGCGATAAATTCGCTGGAGCTGTTTCTACTTATGCAATTGAAGCACTCATGCATGACGGAAAAGCATTACAAGCAGGTACTTCACATTATTTTGGAGACGGTTTTGCAAAAGCGTTTCATATTCAGTTTGCAGGTAAAAATAATACGCTGGAATATCCACATCAGACAAGTTGGGGTGTGACAACCCGTTTGATTGGTGCAATTATCATGACACATGGGGATGATAATGGTCTTGTATTGCCTCCAGCCGTTGCTCCAATTCAGGTTGTAATTGTTCCAGCGGCTATGCATAAAGAAGGCGTGCTTGAAAAAGCAACTGAATTATATAGAGAATTAAAAAATGCTGGTTTGCGTGTCAAATTAGATGATTCTGAAAATTCAGCAGGTTGGAAATTTGCTGAATACGAAATGAAAGGCGTTCCTGTTCGTTTAGAAATTGGTCCTCGTGACATTGCAGAAAATCAATGTATCCTTGCAACTCGTCATAACGGTGAGAAAACAAAAATTTCTCTTGATAATCTCATAGAAAGCGTGCAGTCTAAATTGCAAGAAGTACATGATGGCTTATATCAATCTGCACTTGAAAACAGAAATAATAAAACTTATCAATGCCAAACCATTCAGGAAATCAATCAAGCTCTGACAGAAAAAGGCGATGGTTTTATTGAAGCAATGTGGTGTGGCGAAGAAGCCTGCGAAGACGAAGTAAAAGCACAAACTGGTGCTGGCTCAAGATGTATTCCCCTAGAACAAAAACAAATTTCTGACAAATGCGTTTGTTGCGGAAAGCCTGCAAAGCATCTTGTGCTTTGGGGAAAAGCTTATTAATCTATGAAGCCTAAAAAAATTATTTTATTATTATTGTTATCTTGTATGATAGCAGGTTGCGGAAAGCAATCTGAACAAGTTACAATAGAAACAATGAAAACAGAAGTAAATCTTGAAACAGAATTTACTTCTGTGATGACTAAAGAATTATTTACTGAAATTGCTACAAAATCAACAACTTTTACAACGGAAATAGCAGAATCTACTGAGGGAACATTTTTAACTGATAGAGCTGTTACAGATACTGCGAATACTTCTCAAACAAGTCAACAAACCAGTATGATTCATACTGATACTGCCACAGTAACTGCTTCTGTGAATCAAATAATCGGCATTTATAACGATACGAAAAAAAATAACACAAGTTCTAAATCTAAATCTACAAATTCTACAACTTCAACTACGACTTTTACAGAAACTGTTACTGTAACAACTCCTACAGATTTTATAATTGAAACAACAAATCCTACAGAAGAATTAACAGAACCTACAACAGAAATATTTTTTAAATCTGGTACTGTGCAGGAAATTATGGACATGATGACACTGGAAGAAAAAATTTATCAATTATTTATTGTCACACCTGAAACACTTTTAAATTCTGGAACTGTTACAATTGCAGATGAACAAACCCAAAATGCCTTAATTTCCCAACCTGTTGGCGGATTGATTTATTTTGCAGATAATTTAATAGATTCTAATCAGACAACAATGATGTTATCTAATTCACAACAATATGCAAGACAATCAGGAATTGGCTTATTTCTTGCCATAGACGAAGAAGGCGGACTTGTTGCACGTTGTGCAAAAAAATTAGGCACAACGGCTCTGTCGCCGATGGCAACTTATGGTGAACGCAATGATTTCAATGAAGCGGTTTCTATCGGGCAAACACTTGGCATGGATATTTCCCAATTTGGATTTAATTTAGATTTTGCACCCGTTGCTGATGTAAATTTAAATTCTGGCAATGAATTAGGCAATCGAATTTTCAGTGATAATCCCGAAATTACTGGCAATATGGTTTCTGGTGTTGTACAAGGTCTGCAAAATACAGGTGTTGCCGCTACACTAAAACATTTCCCTGGGTTAGGAGCTGAAAACGGTAATGCTCACTATGATGATGCGGTTTATATTGACAGAACTCTGGAACAGCTCCGAACAGAAGAATTTATACCGTTTCAATATGGGATTAATGCTGGTGCTGATTTTGTCATGGTAAGTCATCAGATTGTAACTAGCATTGGTGATAATCTCCCATCTTGTTTGTCTTATACGGTCTGTACGGATTTACTTCGCAATGAATTAAATTTTGATGGTATTATTATTACAGATTCTTTTGCCATGAATACAATTTCTGGGCGTTATTCTCCTGCCGATTCTGCTGTACTTGCCATTCAGGCTGGTGTTGATATTATTTTAATTCCGACAGATTTAACGGCTTCTGTACAAGCTTTGGAAAATGCGGTTTATTCTGATCAGATTTCAGAATCCAGAATTAATCAAAGTGTAGAAAAAATTTTATTAGAAAAACAAAAATTAAATCTTTTGGGGTGATTGTTATGCAAGATAGATTTTCTAAACAGATTGCTTTTTTATTAGAATTAGATAAAATGAAAAATATTTATCGGCAGACACTTGTGTTACATGAGGACAGAGCCGAAAACGATGCAGAACACAGTTTTCATTTAGCCATAATGGCTTGTATTCTGGCAGAACACGCCAAAGAAGAAATTAATATCTTGCATGCTATCAAAATGGTATTAATTCATGATGTAGTAGAAATTGATGCGGGTGATACTTACTGTTATGATAGTGTCGGCTATCAAGATAAAGCAGAACGTGAACAAAAAGCAAGAGATAGAATTTTTGCAATTTTACCAGAAGACCAGAAAGAAGAATATATTGCTTTATGGAATGAATTTGAAGAAAGAAAAACACCAGAATCTAAATTTGCAAATGCATTAGACAGGATTCAACCTATGTTATTAAATTATCAAAAGGGCGGTATTTCTTGGAAAAAGCATGCGATTCACGCCGAACAGGTAGAACAACGCAATTTGCCTATCACACAAGAAGGCAGTGATAATATTTATGAATTGGCACAGGAAATTATTAAATTAGCCAAACAGGAGGGAATGTTATTATAATTATATATTAAGGAGGAGAATTTTTATGAAAGAAATTGCAATCGGTCAAAAAGCAGAAGTGTACACAAAAGTAACAACGGATAAATTAGCAATTGCTGTTGGTAGTGGGTCTTTAAAAGTATTTGCAACGCCTTCCATGTGTGCATTAATGGAAGAAGCGTCTTGCAATGCGATTTCACAGTTTTTAGAAGAAGATGAAACAACTGTCGGAACTTCTTTGCATATCGAACACACAGCACCCAGTCCAAAAGGTGTAACGGTTACAGCAGAAGCGGAAATTATTGCTGTAAATGGTCGTGAAATTACTTTGAAAGTAACTGCACATGATGAAATTAGTGAAATCGGTCATGGTGTACACAAGCGTTTTGTTGTGGACTCTGAAAAATTTCAAAGTAAAACTAATTTAAGGAAGTAATTTTATGCAAGATATGCCAAAAGAAATTGAAAGAAAATTTTTAATTGCTTGCCCAGATAAAAATTTTTTAGAAAATCTGCCGAATTGTAGCTTTACAGAAATTACACAAGTGTACTTGATTCAGAATGAAAATGGGTTTACAAGACGAGTGAGAAAGCGTGGCATTAAAAATAATGTTAGCTATACCTACACACAAAAGAAGAAAATCGGCTTTGGTGAACGTATCGAACTTGAAAGTGACATTTCTGAATCTAAGTACCAGAAGCTTTTGCAAGAAGCTGACCCGAATCGTAAACCAGTAAAAAAAATTCGCTACTGTATTGCTTATAAAACGCAAATGCTGGAGCTGGATATTTATGATTTTAGTCAAAAGTTTGCGACTTTAGAAATTGAATTACCAGATATTAACATGCCTGTAAAACTGCCTGACTGGGTAAAAATTATTGCAGATGTGACAGATCAAAAAGGCTATAGCAATTTTGAGTTATCTCTTGCATTAAAATTTCCTGAAGAAATTTAGAGCCTGTTCATATTAAAAGATAGTATCAAAAATCATGGCGAGTTGGATAACAGAAATATAAATTAAGGAGATTATTTATGGACATTTTGAGATTGATACAAATCTTTAATTGGGCGATTAAAAATGCAATTCCTTTAATTGCAATTCCTTTGTTTATAATTGTATCTATTGTTTTATTCATCAGGGACGGTATACTTGCAAAGCGAAAAGGAACAGGCAGAAAAGTAACATATACAGTTATGTTCATCATCAGTATGACAATCATCGCTTTAGTGGTAATAATCGGAATACTGTTATTTACCCTTATTATGCGTGATATGAGGGGTATGTAAAAATGAGTGACCGTAAATTCATAAGAATATTGCTTATTATTATTTTAATCGGAATCATTATTACAACTGCACATTCGATCTATATTTACTATGCCTACCAGAATTCTTCAATCATACAGTTTATAGCAAGGGAGCTGTAGCCTTGAAAAAAATAATTGTAATTCTTACAACAATTTTTCTGTTTGTTGCTGTAAATGCTTTTTTATACATAACAATTACAAGCCGCCTTGCAAATAATTTCAGTGGAACAGGAAAGCTTCAAATGGTCGATGTGGCAAAATTTCTGCCTTTTGAGGAGAAATCAGAGCTTGCAAGAACTGGCTCATCTCTAAAGTTTGAAAATGGAGATGATTTACCTGTTTTAGACGGAGCAGCAGCTCTTGTACCTGTTTACGCATCTGTGATAGAGAATTGCTACCCCGAAGGAACTGTTACCTATGAGGGTGGAGCGTTTTCTAGCAATAACTACTACGGCGAAAACTTTGCACCTGACAGCGTAATGCAATATCAGAACACGATCAGAGGATTTGATGCACTTGTTGACGGCTCGGTCGATCTGTTTTTTACAGCTCACCCCTCCAAAGAACAAATGTTGTCAGCACAAGAAAAGGGTGTTGAAATTGAAATCGTGCCAATAGGGTTAGAAGCATTTGTTTTCTTTGTCAACAAAGATAATCCTGTGGATGAGCTTACATCAGAACAAATCCGCTCTATTTACAGAGGAGAGATCACAAACTGGAAAGAAGTAGGCGGAGCTTCCAGACAAATCAATCCATTAACAAGAATCGAAGGATCAGGCAGTCAAACGATGATGGATAAGTTTATGGAGGGCAATATGATTAACGCCAGAAATCCTCTATCTATATTTGGCAGATCAATCGGTTACTCTTTCCGATATTATCTGTCAGGGATAGTAGCCGATGAAAATGTGAAAATGCTGTCGGTAGATGGTATCTATCCTGATGCAGAGAACATAAGGAACGGTTCATATCCGATTACTGTAAATTTTTATGTTGTGTATCGTAAAAATAATCATAATCCGAATGTCGTCAGACTTGTAGAATGGCTGTTTTCAGATGAAGGGCAGACTATGATAGAAGCCTGCGGTTACGTTAGATTACCTGATGAAGCCACTAAACCTTAGAGCTTGTCTTCATAAAAGAAATGTGATATAATAGAAGAAATAAAATATGAAAGAAGAAAACAGGGCAATTCTGTATTTTATCTGCTCAAAACAAGATGCCAATAATTATGTGAACAGGCTCTAACAAAAATCTCCGCTTTTTTGCAGGCGGAGATTAATTTTTATTGAAATCGAAAATAATAAAAATGTTCCTCAGGGAGCATTTTTTTTGAAAATCAGTTGCGAAATCTTGAAAAATATGCTATAATAAAAATAAAAAAAGGAGGCGAAAATTATGGCTGATTCAAAAACAGAACGATATTTATGTACAGATTTTCTGTCATGTCTGAGTGTAATTTTTTTACTGGCTTTGCAGTATATACAGGCAGCTGGCTTTTTAAACGAGCCTGTCACTTATGAAAGTACAGTTCACGTTGCGACAAGATGGATTTGTCTTTCAGGTGCAATGCTTTTGTCTGCGTGTATGGGATTTGTGATAAGTGAAAAAACACTTTCTTGGCGTTCATTTAAGCCTTTCTTAAGACTAGGATATATTTATATAATTTGTAGTCTATGTGCAATGCTCATGCAAAAAATGATACTTGACCAAGAAGTGAATTTTGAAACGATTCTGCAAATACTTTATCAATTCATGGCAACTGATACGACTAAATTCATTGCGATGTATTTCATGTTGTTGCTTGCTTCGCCGTTTTTAAGTGCAGCATTTCGGGAATTAAAAACTTATCAAGCAAGATTGACATTTTTAGTGATTTCTGCTGGTGTCAGCACGCTACAGCCTATGCTGGTAATTTCAGAAAATTATTTATTGCCTGAATGGTGCAAAATGCTTGCACCGATTGCTGGCTTTGTGGGCGGTGCATTTGTGAAATATTATGCGAAAAATCACAGCAAAATTTTCTGGGCTTTCATGTTATTACTGACTTGTGTGTTGCAAACAGTTGCTGTCATGTTTGTCTGCACAGAACGAGGTTATTTATATTATCCACAATTTGACAGTATGGCAAGTTTACCATCTTTGCTAATTGCTTTATTAATATTAAGCTTATTCGAAAGTAAAAAACGTGGTGATTCTGGAGTGCATAGCTTTTTTGCTGGTGCATCTGGCGGGGCATTATGTGCATTAATCTTAGGTGATACTATGATTGACTGTCTCATGCCGTCTATTATTGAAAATTTTCCTGATATGAAAAATTTATTATTTGTCGGATTTTTTGCTGTACCTGTGATATTTATTTTATGCTGTACAATAGGTTTATTGTTACAAATACCAGTTTTTATCATACGTAGTGTTATTATTGATATGAATACAGAAGATGATGAAGATGACGAAGAAGAAATAATTCCTGTAAAGAAGCAAAAACCGATTCGCAAATTAGAACCGATTTCAAAACCAATGACTGAACCAGTTGCTGAATCTATTCACATATCTGAATCAATTTCTGAACCAGTTGCTGACTCTGTTCTCATGCCTGAATCAATTTCTGAACCAGTTGCTGAGCCTATTCTCATGCCTGAATCAATTTCTGAACCAGTTACTGAGCCTATTCTCATATCTGAATCAATTCCAAAACCAAAAAAATCTGAATCTCAAGTAAGTTTACAAGAGATTCTACAAGAAAAGAAAAGTTCTACACAAGATATGCAGGATAAACTTTCTATAGATGAATTAATTGCAAGAATTACAAAATAAAAACAGGAGAAATATTTATGAAATTATTATTTATTGGTGATGTTGTTGGTGAAACAGGCTGTTTATTTTTGCAAAAAAAGCTTCCTGAATTAAAATATTTATATCAAGTGGATATTGCTGTTGTAAACGGCGAAAATTCCGCTGTTGGTAACGGTATTACAAAGTATTCTTCTAAGCAAATTTTTCGTGCTGGAGCAGATATCATTACCACAGGAAATCATGCATTCCAGCGAAAAAATGAATTAGATTTATATGAAAATGAATTTATTATTCGTCCCGCAAATTATAGTAATGCCTGCCCAGGAAAAGGATTTGTGATTTATGACATGGGAATCTGTCAGATTGCTATGATTAATTTATCTGGTGTATTATTTTTAGAAAATTTAGACAATCCGTTTACTGTCATAGATAATTTATTAGAGCAAATACAAACGCCGAATATTTTTATAGATTTTCATGCAGAAGCGACTTCTGAAAAACGTGCAATGGGATTCTATCTTGCTGGACGTGTGACAGCAGTTTTAGGAACACATACACATGTACAAACGGCTGATGCTTGTATTTTAGAACATCATACAGGCTATATTACAGATACTGGCATGACAGGGGTAGAAAATTCTGTATTGGGTATCAATACACAAAATGCAATTGACAGATTGCGTTTACATGCACCTATTCGCTATCGGGAAGCCAAAGGCAATTGTTATCTTAATGCTGTACTGATAGATTTTGATAATAAATGTGGCAAATGTACTAAAATTACCCCTATAATTATGCGATAATGCACAAAATTTCAAAAAACGCTTGCATTTTCTTTCAGAATATAGTATAATAATCCTAGATGTGAAAATGAAATGTTTTCAGTCGTTCTATTATCTAAAAATTCATTATACTATGGAGGTTAATTATGGAAGTATTAAAAGTTTCTTCCCGTTCCGTTCCTAATTCTGTTGCAGGAGCTATTGCAGGTGTTATCCGTGAAAACAAGAACGTGGAAATTCAAGCAGTTGGTGCAGGTGCAGCAAATCAAGCGATTAAATCTATTGCTGTTGCAAGAGGTTATCTTGCACCTATCGGAATTGATTTAATTTGCATTCCAGCATTCACTAGCATTCAAATTGATGGTGAAGACCGTACAGCAATCAAGCTGATTTGTGAACCAAGATAATAATTTCTTGGTAAATTCAGAAATTTATAAAACAAGACTGTTTTTTAAACGGCCTTGTTTTTTTATTTTTATTAAATTTCTATATTTCTTGAAAAAATAAAATAATTAAACGTAAGTTCGATGAAAAAAATAGAAAAAACTGCCAAAATCTGTTATAATGAGAATAACCACAAACTCAAAGGAACAGAAAGGCGGTTTTTTATGGAACAAATAACAATTTTTTGTGATACAGATGATTTTTGCAAGGCATATGAGGAATATTGTAAAGACAAACTGTTGATGGATAAAGAAGAAGTTGTACCTCGAACAAAAACGTCATTAAGTGAAATTATGACAATACTGATTATGTATCATCTGTCTGGA
This sequence comes from Ruminococcus sp., assembly GCA_014799805.1. Lineage (GTDB taxonomy): Bacteria > Bacillota > Clostridia > Oscillospirales > Ruminococcaceae > UBA3855. Next base: position 14,535 of record JAAVHJ010000038.1, on the reverse strand, counting down.
TATAAGAAATTTAAATGGTATGATACGAAGCATGTAATGATACATCAGACAAAAAATTTTCCTGACCTTGTAAGTTACAACTGATTTGTAGAAATTATGAAATTCGCACTTGTCCCACTTATATGATACACTATAAAAGTATGTTTTAGTAAGTGCTCGGGAATATTTTTTATTGATTCCACTCCAATCAAAGTATGTGACAACCAAAGAATCTACAGGCATGGTGTATTCAGCCAATATGCCAAAATGGGAAAAAGTTCTATGGGTTGGTTTTATGGCTTCAAACTGCATCTGATTATCAATGATGAAGGGGAAATTTTGTCTTTTTGCCTTACTTCGGGTAATATAGATGACAGAAACGAAGCTGTGATGGATTCACTGACGAAAGAAATATTTGGAAAACTGCTTGCTGACAGAGGGTATATTTCTCAAAAGCTGTTTGAAAAACTTCTGAAAAAAGATATTACCCTTGTCACCAGAGCAAAGAAAAATATGAAAAACAAGCTGATGGATTTATATGGCAGACTTATGCTCCGCAAACGTGCTGTCATTGAATCAGTAAATGATTTCTTGAAAAACATTTATGATATAGAACATTCCAGACATCACAGTGTAACCAACTTCCTTGTTAATCTGATTTCTGCTCTGGCTGCTTACTCTTTTCTGCCTAAAAAGCCCTCTGTATTTTCTGATTCTAATATGCAGGAGGGCTTTTTATTCCTGCTTGAATGATTTTTTCTGTCGAACTCACGTTCTTTAAAATGAACATCAAGAAGCCAGTGCATTGATTCAACACACCATTCCATTCTTGCATGATGTAGCAATTCTTCTGTTGTAAGCTATCAGCTTGAAATATAGTAGTGCCATTCGCTTGAAATTCCTTTTTTTGTAGTAAATTCAGTATGAATTGCTCCTATGCATTTAAAATTTTTCCATTCTTTTCGCTGCACAAGCCATTGTACGTCTGTAATCACAAAAGCAGTTCGTGTTTCTATTCTACCATGATTTTTTTCGCTTTTTGATACCGATTGCATAGCATTTTGCAGTGATATATCTTGAATAAAATCTTCAATATCCTTTTTTAGATTCGGGGGGTTATCTTTTGTTTCTTTCTGGCAATTCAAGATATCTGCAACTATGATATATTCTTTGATATTCAGTTCTTTCAGAAGTTCCTGTACCCCAGGTATTTCATTGCTCTTATCATCAGTACAACGCTATGCAAACGTCAGTCCCATTTCACAGATCTGTGCGCTGATGATGTACAGCAGACTTTCTATGTTCTCAATTTTTATTGTTGAGCATACCGTTTTTCCGTCAAGAGAAATCGTCATATTCTTTGATTTTTCAGGCATAAACGAATACACCCAATCCGCAAAACAGCAGTTGAGTGATTCATGCTTAATAAGGTGTAAAAGATATAATATCCAATCATAGCACGGCACGTGACTGATTCCGAATTCCTCCTTCAAAATACTCTGTTATTCCGTTATTTTTTATATTTTTACTATACCTGTCAAGATTTTGAAAATTGATTTCCGTGACTAATTATTTATATATTCTTGCAATTTTTTTATAAATTCATGCTAACTGTTTCGTGAACCATTGCTATGATAAATAAACACAATATGTGTAGATAAATTATCAACTATTTAAAAGCAAGCGTTTCATCATACATAAGTCAAATATATTTAATCTGCCATCATCACACAAATCAGCAGCTTTCCAATTTGCAAGATGTGTATTTGGTACAGCAAGAATCCACTTTTGTAAGAGAATGACATCTGCGACATCAAAACTTCCGTCACCGTTGCAATCACCTATACGAGCAGTATTTGCAGAATAAATTGAGAGCCTATTGGTTGAAATTTCGTACTTAAATTCATATATACCGCCTGTTATATTTAACACACATGCATCTCCTGCGTTAACTAAAACTAAGCGATTTATAGTATCCGTAATTACAGTATCATTCTTTCCATACCATTTATCTGTAGCAAGGTTGTAAAGCTTAAATGTATATTTACCAGCAGATAATTCTTTAGTAAGAGTAACAATATCATTGTTATCTGTTTTCTTAAATATATCTGTTTCATCCTGATTGTTAAATGAGCCTTTCAAATAAAAATTTGAATCAGTATTTGATAATGTATTTGCAGTATTATATGTGATTGTATAGGTGCCGTCACCACCATTTACGAATGTCATTGTCCTGAAAGTACCATTTGAATTTACTGAACCTATAATAGCAGTTGCACCTGCTTCTACAGACGGATTAACAGTAAGTTTTGTACCGTTCAGCTTAACAAATTTTGCATTTGTTGTGTCACCCATAACAATATCACCGTCAAGGCTTACTGTGTATGAAGTTACTGTTGATGACAATTCTACTGTAGCCCCATCTTTTGCGATACCCCCAGCAATGTTGCTGTTAGAGGTATTATTTGCGTGAAGTGTTAAGTTAAGTCCGGCAAATGACTTATCAGTTAAAGCAATCGTATTATTGCGAAGCTTACTTTCGTTGGAGGAGAAGCGAATCGTTATGTCAGTAAGTTTACCTTTATTAACAGTAAAGGAGCTGTTATATCCCAAGTTTGTCAGATAAGAAATGAAAGAAGCATTATTATTGCTGTCTAATACTGTAGATGTTGTTCCTGAAGCACCATATGCATAATAATAGAGAGTCATGCTTTCAGAATCATAATATACTCTGCCTTCTCTTGTAAGATTTGATGAACCGGATACTGGGTCAAGAATACGATATGTACCGTTTGTAAGAACCGATGGTACGGTTACAGGTGGAGTGATTGTATTATCCTGCTCGGAAAGAAAGTAGCTGTCGTTTTGAGGATAGTTCACACTTGTAACAAGCTTATCCCAATCAGATGACAGTTTGACTTCCTTTGTCACGGAAATTCCGCCGGGCATAACCTGAGTTTTATTTCTGGAGCTGTCGCCAGTCACGATGATATCCGTATTCCCTTTTATCATTGTGGCAACTGTATCTATCTCAGAATATGTGATACCATTCATCCAAGCTGGCGAAGCTGTAGACTTTGCGTCTTCTGAATCTGTGTATTTCAGTTCAGTGTAAATTTCACCAAATGATTTAGTGAGTGCACCGCCCGTATTTGCATAATAATAAGCATAAGCACGCATCCAGAGCGGACGCCTTGCGTTTTCCACAAGCGCATTTTCAAGAGAATCCTTAGATTTATACTTAGTCGCCAAAGCTGCTGCTACAGGCTCTGTAATAAAGATAAGACGATGTGTATTGGCATTATCCTCTACAGAAGTACTGCCAAGGGCACCAAGATTTTTTTCTGTAATATCCCATGCAAGAACCTTCATAATTTCTTCTGGCAAATCTGTAGCTGGAGTCACATTATTGCCCCACATAGAGAATGATGTAGCTGTAATAACATTGTCATTGAGCTGATACCCTTTTTCTACATGATGCGGTTTCCATCCTATACTAAGACAGACTTCATCATTTTCAGAAAAAACCAACGGCTGAACATTACCAAAAGCATTTGTGCGTTTAATACCTGCCAGATTGATAAGAGCAAGCTCCATAAAGCGACCTATCGCAATATTGGCTTCTTCAGTAGTCATGCCCTGAGTGTTATCTATGCCAATCTGATGGGCAGCAGGACCATTTACATACATCATAGGAGTAAGCTTTCCTGATTCTAGTGAGTTAAGATACTCACTGTCGCTTAATGCCTCTACAAATGCAATACATACAGGCAAATGCTCTGGTGAACATCCTGCCATAATTGCATTTGCTGCAATCTGATAAGTTTTCACCTTTCTACCATTAACGACAGCAACTACATCGTTATACCCGTAAGAAGAATAACCAATAAACTTTTCTGCTTTTATCTTTGTTGGCGGTACCACAGGCAAGCCATCTGTCATACCATTTTCTTTAAAATAGTTCTCTACCTCCCCGTATGTTCCGATAAACAGCGGAGGATAAGAATTGTCATATTTGCTGCTTGGAGAAATGATAGGGAATCTGTTATTTTCCGGCTCGATTAAATCATATTGATCCTCAAGGACACCCAAGTTCTGATAGGTTTTTCCCTGTGCTTCATATTCATCTTCGTAACCGTCTTTCAATACAGCAGCATTCGCTGAAAGAGAAGCAGACAGGAAGCTTATTACAATCGTGAAACATGAAAGCACAGAGGCCGCACGGTTAAAATATTTGAACTTCATAATAATATCATCCTTTCTGATGTTTGTAAGAAGCTTTATTCTGAAAGATAATAATTTCCAATCGGGCTGTATCCTTCATTCGCAACCAAAGTATCCCAGTTGCGTGGAAGATTTACATTAAATGAACAAGTGTCACCACCTGGCATAATTTGTATCTGACTGCTGATATCGCCACCAGTTATTACAAATCCCGTATTGCTTGCTTCAATCGTTTGTGTTGTATCAATTGTTTCAAATGGTACAACACCTTTGAGCCATTCTGGCACAGGTGTCTGGGAAACATAATCCCGTTCAACGTTTTCAGTAGAAACACCACGTTTGATGTCATTATAATGCTGGTCAAATGTGGTATTCATATGAATCTTTGAGCCAGTATTAGCCCAATAATGCGCATATGTACGCATCCAGAGAGGTCTTCTTGCCGTATCAATAAGCGTATTTTTTAATTCTGTCTTGGAGCTTGCACCTTTTGCAATGGTTGCAGCTGCATCCTTTGTGAGCCAGATCATACGAGCTTCACGAGGGTTAGTATTACCGAGACCGTTCTGTTGTTTTTCAGTAACATCCCATGACAGAAGCTGAATTGCCTTATCTGCATCTGTTGTACCTATGTCTATCGGGTTGCCCCAAGTAAGAGTAGAACCACAGGTCACTACACTTGTGTTGAGGTCATAGCCCTTTTCAACATGATAAGGATTCCAGCCGATATCCAGACAAGCCTGCTCATCTTCAGCAAATGCGATAGGTAACAGATATCCAAAAGTGCCCATTCGATTTTCTTTGATTTTATATCCAGCGAGATTTAACATAGCGAGCGAAACAAATCTTCCTAAAAGTTTATTAGCTTCCTGGTTAATCATTCCATCTCCATAAGAAATGCCAAGCTGTCGAGCGATAGGACCACTTACAAGAACATAGGGGGTCCAGCCGTGTGTACTTGCCAGCGACTTGTAGAAATTACCATTTGCAAAACATCTTGTGATGGCAATACATAGTGGCATATATTCAGGTGGACAGCCTGCCATAATTGCGTTGACTGCAACATGATAAGCGAGTATTTCTTTGTTTGCAGGAGGTACATCCTGTATCTCACCATTTCTTGTATTCACAATATCTGTTGCTTGGTATGTCGTATATTGCAGATAATATTCAACTTTTTCTCTGGTAGGAGGTACAACGGAAAGACCGTCAGACATCTCGTTGACCTCGTAAAATTGCTGAACACGCTCATGTGAGCCGGTAAAAACAATATCATCATAATTTACACCGGCTACATCTCCAGCAATTCTATCCTTTTCTGCTTGTGTGATCTGGGTCGTAAGCGCTGTTACAATCTGAGGATATAAAATTTCACGAGCCTTTTTCTGTTGTATTTCTGTTGTATCACTTGCAAATGCACCTGGATATGCAGCAGTTCTTACAACAGGCACACCTCTGTTATAGCCTGTTGACTCAATCTGAGGAACAAATGCCTCAGCCCCGACCACAACCGCCGGAATCCCTGCATATTCTGCAGCAAGTCCATTGCCTGTTTCCTTTACTGTACAAATACCACAGCCACAGTTTCCAGAAATGACAGCATCAATCTTGTATTCTTTGAGCTTCTGCTGAAATTCTTTAGATTTGTCGCTGATACTGTTAGGATTAAATGTACCACTCTTGCCGATTTCATCTGTCATATAGTATGTTGTACACCCATATTCTTCTTTGAGCATATCACTAATAACCTGATGTGTTACAGAAGCAGAGAAGCTCCCTCCTACAAGGGCTATCCTTTTACCTTTTAAGGAATCCAAACGAGCAGGCTGTTCAATAGGCGAGATTGAGGAACCCGATGGAACAGGTGATAAAATCTGATATTCGTTTTTGGTTGGCTCAGCATTTGATGCTTCCACCTCGGCTGCCAAACATGGGGACATACTTGTAACAGTAACACTGGTTATACAGGTTGCCACAAGTACAATTGACAGCAATCGTTTAAAAAGGCTATGTTTCATAAAATCATCCTTTCATTTCATTTTAATTTAATATTACAATAAGCTGAACTATGCAATTTATACAGCTTATTTATTATCTTTTTCTTTGTGATAATATGTCACATCAGAGAAAAAAGCATCTGAAAAAATCGAAGATGTTGTTTCATCATTTTCAAATTTAAGATTTCCGTTCTTATCCAACATATAGAAAATTTTATATTTTGTTTCTTTATCAGTTACAGGGCTGAATAACAACGTACTGTCCTTGACTGTATATGCATAATACATATATCTGTCAAGTAATAACTCTTCACTATAGTATTTGATAATCATAATTCCATTTTCCATAAATTCTACAGTTTCTGTATAGGACAGTTCAACAGTATAGTAAGAAAGAATTCTTTCTTCTGTTATCCATTCAGCTATCAAACTTTCATCTGTTTCAAAGGATTCATAAGATTCATTTTCATATTCAGGTGCTTTTGTTCTTGTGAAGACATAATCCTCTGCTGGTATTTTTTCTCCTGTCTGCTCGTCAAAACTTTCAGGATAAGTCATGGTAAGTTCTGAACCCTCTATCTTGTATTCAAGGTCTACAGTACCCATGTTGATATAGCTTTTGCTTTTCTTTTCAGACAGCTTATATTCACCTGCTTCAATACCGCCATCAAAAATTGTTTTATATTCTCCATCCCCGTATTTACCAGGTTTGCTGAAGGAATAATATACTTTTTGGGAACCATTCACTTCATCGAGTGTAGAATTTGTAATTTCGGGATTAAGAACCATTTCCCAATCACCACTTATAGTTTGCTTTTCATTCATTTTAACAAGATAGGTGACCAATACACCAAAAAGCAAAGCAACTGCAGTAACAGCAATCAATATAAGCTTATGTTTTTTTATTAATATCTTTTTCATAATTACCCTTTGTACATTTTAATGCTTATTTATATATCTAATAGTATAAACTACAATGATTAAAATTAGATTAAAAATAGAGCAAATAAACTAGAAAATATAAAAAAATCTATTCAATTAGAACTGAATATCAGTAAAAAGCATTTATCATAGTAAGTATTTTTATTGACATTTAGTTTTTGAATAGATTATGATTCTAAAATTTTTTTATTTGTTCTTTGCCAGATAAATTGTAAAGCAACTGCCCTTTCCAAGCTCGCTTTCAACCTCGATTGTACCTCCATGTTTTTTAGCTATTTTTAAAGCTATCGGCATTCCCAGTCCATAACCGCTGCTATTGCGTGATGAATCCGATTTAAATAAGCGTATAAACACTTTTTTCTTTTCATCCTCAGTCATACCAATACCATTATCTTTTACCTTTACAAAAACAAAGCCGTCTTTCTCGCCGGTCTCAACCTCGATTACAGTATCATCACGACTGAATTTTACAGCATTTGAAATCAGATTAGTTACGGCTATCGTAATAAGATTAATATTCCCCAATGTTTCCGATGTACTGATATTTGTTATCTTAAATCTGATTTTACAATCGAGTAATTTATACTGTTCTGCTTCACATACAGCAGACACAATTTCCGTTAAATCGATAAATTCTTGCATATCCTCTTTATCACCCGATTCAAGACGAGATAGCGTAAGTAATGTAATGATAAGATTCTGCATTTTTTGTGCCTGTTTTAAAATTACCTCAAAAGATTTTTTCTCTTCAGCAGAAAGTTCCATATTATTCAGCACATATTGACTTTGCGCCTTAATGACAGCAATTGGAGTTTTTAACTCATGTGCAACATCCGAAGAAAACTGTTCTTGTTGATCAAAAATCTCATTCATACGGTCTAACATACGATTGTTAGCTTTTATAAGAGAGTTGATTTCCTTATAATGACCGCTTTCTTCCATATGTTTATCTAACGGTTGTGAAGTGCCGATTTTGGCTACACTCGTTTCCATAGTTTTTATAGAATGTTTGAATCGCTTTAGAGCATACAGCATTGCTATAGTTAAAACTGCAAACACAACTGTCGCTCCTCCAAAAGAGATAACCCTGATAGGAATGTAATTGCTGAGAACATTATTTTCACTGACATATGCCCGTACAAAGCCATTGTCAGACATAGTGTATTTTATATCTCGATCAATATAGTAATATGAAACTTTCCCTGCCATGACCTTCGCAGGTGCGAACGATCTTTTGCTATCAATTCTTACTCCGTCTGGAGCCGAACCCCATATGAGATTTCCTTTGCCATCAATAATAACAATATACATATCAGGGTATTTTTTTTCGATTTTACTCTCGTCAATACTGAGTGCCTCATTATCACTCACGATATTATCTGAAAGACTGGTAACTTGTCGTGAAAGGCTGCTTCTGATATCAAGTTCAACTGACTGAGTAATGTATAAATGAACAAATAAAGTCATAATGGAGAACATTATTATTTCAGATATAAACCATATTGTCATTATATAGGTCATAACAGACCTGTTTCTCATTCCGCTTTTAATTGGTAACCAACTCCTCTGACAGTGTGTATCATCTTTTTGTCATGTCCATTATCGATTTTTTTACGCAGATAGCGTATATATACATCTACAATATTTGAACTGTTTTCGCTATCAAAATGCCACAGGTTATTTTCAATCTGCTCTCTTGTCACAACTAATCCTTTGTTCCTTACAAGGTAAAGCAGCAACTGAAATTCCTTTGCAGAAAGTGAGATTGGCTTATCTTTGCGCAAAACTGTATAATCGTTACAGTTAATAACAAGCTCACCGCAACGATAGATATTTTCACGGGTTTCGACCTTTTTTCTTAGCATGACACGAATACGAGCCAAAAGCTCATCAAAGTCAAATGGTTTTGAAATATAGTCATCTGCTCCTAAATCCAGTCCACGGATAATATCTTTTTTTAAATCTCTCGCAGTAAGAAATAGTATAGGGGTTTGAATTCCCTTGCTTCTAATTCTTTCAAGCACATCAAAACCGTCAAGTTTTGGGAGCATAATATCGAGTATTGCACCATCATATTCTCCCAGTGATAAATATGCATATGCCTCTTCCCCGTCAAAGCACGAGTCAATAACATATCCATTTATAGTCAGCTCTTTTGTTATTATTTCATTTAAGTCTCTTTCGTCTTCAACCACAAGCAATTTCATGACTTATATCCTCCTTTTTAATCAATAAATTATACCATACAGCCATTACATCAGATTAGTATAGTATTACGTTTTTTCTTTCAAATCAGTAGAAAAGCTATAAAAGAAAAAGAAAATGACACTTCGAAAATAAATTACAATTTCAGTATTCGTTGAATTGCTAAAGCATGATAATCTTGTTTTATTGTTCGCATCGTTCACTAAACAAAGCAAATTGCTGTTTACACCACGCAAATTCAGTCTAAGAATTACTATCAGAGATTTCGTGCCTGTTCTAAACTAGGCATAATCCATCTCGGTATCACCAAGCTTTAATATAAGATTTTTGACATGATAAGACATGACATTTAACTATATTCTGCTATTATAGCCAATCCATATACTACTATTATACAGCAAATGGGACCGTTTTGCAAGATTTGGAGTTGATTTTATCAAACGATGCTTCAATCCGTAAATTTCGTCAATATGCACATGCAATATTGTATCATTGTATCTCTGACAAAGAATGTTTCCTGAATTGTCCTCATATTAAGTACATCATTGTGCAACCTGCTGTATTTGTCTATTTTATATATCCAGCACAACCCAGAAAAATTCCCACTTTGTTAGTCTATGCAATACAAAATCGCACGAAAAAATCCTCACCATCCCCTATTTTAAGCCAGTGTTTTGACAAATAAGGGTATGGTAAGGGTACGAAGGCACTTTTTAGTGTCGCATAAAAATTTTTCATGGCGGAGTAAACAAAATGACACAGCATCATGTGAATGTTCCTTACAAACTTTCAGATTTTGAACAGCGTGAGGGCAGAATCCTTCGTCAAGAGAACCATTTTGACAAAGTTGAAATCTTCAGGCATGAAGGAGTTATATACACTTCGGAAAGAAACGATAGAGTATATATTTGTAGATGCCAAACAAAAACATGCCATGTGTTATACTTTGTATAAAGTTCTTTCTCAAAATAAAAAATGAGTAAGGCTTAAACTTACTGCGATGAACCTGAAAAAATTTGCCAAGCACAGATGGAAAGACCTGCACTCCTTTCTGTTTGCTTTCTGAATTTCATTTTTTTCTCCTTTTTATTTTCTATCTACATCATTTTATCCCTGCTCTCAATAAGAAAGCAGCGACTTTTTTGACAAACTGATGAGTCCTGCAATTAACAGGACTCATTTTTTGATTGATAATCAGATTATTATTTTTCTTTGCAACCAATCACATCAGAAATCTTGATTGTGTAGAAGCCGATGCCTGTCACCAAGAATGCACCAACTGCAATCATCAGATTTGTCAGAGAATAGTTGCCGGTCTGTGGGAGATTAACTTCTTTGTTGTTATTAGTCTCTGTGCCTGTGCTAGTGTTGGGATCAATGATGTAAATATCAAGGATTTCTTCATCCTTGTCTTTCAGAGTGATTTCATAGTTGCCGTTTTCTTCGTCAGTGATTTCAGCATTGTCAGCCGTAATGCCAGTCTTGTCTTCATAGTCAACGATGACCCAGTCGCAGAGGTCTTCATTAGAAGCGATATGTGTTGCAGAAGTTTCAATTGTTGCTGGAACAGATGTTGTTTCTGCAATAGTGGATGTTGTTGCAACTATCGTTGCCGAAGCAGATGTTGTTTCTGCAATGGTGGATGTTGTTGCAATTTTCGTTGCGGGAGCAGATGGTATTTCCGCAATGGTGGATGTTGTTGCAACTATCGTTGCCGAAGCAGATGTTGTTTCTGCAATGGTGGATGTTGTTGCAATTTTCGTTGCGGGAGCAGATGGTATTTCCGCAATGGTGGATGTTATTGCAACTATCGTTGCCAGAGCAGATGTTGTTTTCGTAATGGTAGATGTTGTTGCAACTGTCGCTGCTGGAGCAGATGTTGTTTCTGCAATGGTGGATATTGTTGCAATTTTCATTGCTGAAGCAGATGTTGTTTCTGCAATGGTGGATGTTATTGCAACTGTCGTTGCCGGAGCAGGTGTTGTTGTAACAGTAGTTACCAAAGCAGACGTTGTTGTTTCTACAATTGTTTCTTCTGTAGTTTCAATACTCTCTTCTGTTTCTTCCTGAATTACAATCTCAGGTATAGTTTCGATTTCAGTTTCGACAGTAACAACGGTGAGTTCATTTTGATAAATATACTGTATAGAATCACTTATAATCTGCACAATGTCCGAATTGATGGGCATTACTTTGCCGTCTGCATCTGTTACTGTGATTGTACCTATATTTAATAAATCAATACCATCCGAATTATCGGATTTTGGGAAAACAAAGAGTGCTTTTATATCAGACAGATAAATATCAAGTAAACCTGTAGTTGGATTATAACGATATTCCTCAACTTTATAATAACCAGATTCTTTATCCTTAGCATCAGTATGAAATTCAACTGTAACTGCATCTGCTTTATCTGTGATTTGCAGGCTTAACCGAAGCGTGGTAATTTCATCTTTTTTGGCATGATTCGACAGCCATAGGATTTCGCCGGTTTCGGTAATCTTAATTGTATCCGGTATTACTGATAACGGTATAGCACCGTTATCAGTAGTATCATCAGTTTCCTGTGCAATTGTCCCAGCATAACCATGTACACCAAAGGAAACTGCACTCACCGGCTGAACTATGTCGAGCATCAAAGCAATCAATGTGCTAATCAAAATTCTTTTTTTCATCACAATTGCTCCTTTTCAAGTTAATGTTCATCACTTTGTAAAAGTGATCTCAGGAAGTTTGTCAAGATCTGTTGCTGTCAGTTCTTCAAACAGTGAGTCGCTGACCAGACGCTGACCTTCATTTGTCTTTGCATCATCCACCCTGTACAGTTCAGCACGTACTTTCTTGGGAAGTTTCATATTGTCCAGATATTCAGGCTTAATCCAGTAAATCCATGTGCCATCTGCAACGTCGGTGATGTTTCCGTTCTCTGGAACATTTGCCAGAATAATCTGATCTGCTACCAGATTGTTTTCTTTATCAACGCCCATCACCTGTTCACCTTCTTCATCGAATACCAAAATGATATTGTAAGCTGGATTGCCTTTGTACTTACCTGTGAATATCAGAGACCCTGCTGGAATCACATTCGTTGCCTCGTCACCATATTTATAATCTTCATGCAATGTGCCAATGAGAGTTGCCTCTTTGTTTTCTGTTATGCGGATTTCTACATTATCGCCTGTCGGTGCAAGAACATCCAGTTCTGCAATGGAAATCGCTGCATTTTTGTCAGCAATCAGTTCAATTTTCAGTGCTTTTGTAGGATATGCACAGATGTATTTTTGATCTTTATAAGCGAAGTAGATAATTTCACTGTCTTTGCTGTTCTTGAATGTGCCTGTTGCAACAGGATTTTCAGAGAATGTGTAATTGCCAGTCTCATCCACGCCATCCTGTACATAAATCTTGTACTGCACAGCAGATTTGCTTGTAATATCTGTGTATTGGAGACCCTGAATTGCCAGTTTTTCATTGAAATCAAGTATAATTTCGCCCTGACTTTTTGTATTGTCTTCGTCTACTGTGCCGGTTAACTGTGGTGCGTAAGATGTATTTATATCATTGTCGATTGCAAATGTTGCCGGATCAATTGTTACCTTGCCATGTTGGCACTCTCGAGCATGTTCCTCTTCATTTTCTGCTTTGATTGTATTAATTTCCTTTTCGAGTACTTCTGCTTGCATGTCTGTTGTGCTGATATGGAATTTAGATTTATTCGTTACACCTTTATGCTCCACCTTGAGCATATCAGATACTGCTACTGCGGAACGGTTCAGATACTGATCAACCATGATCACTTTGTAGGATACTGTGTGGTTGTTCAGGGAAGTAATAGTATCTGTAAATTGATTTGTCTGTGTGAATCCGATTGTTGCTTCCTGTGTTTTGCCAACAGTGATTGTGCAGCGTACGATTTCATAACCAAGAATATCATCTGCCGGAACAGTACCATTCGGAGTGATTGTCAGATTTACTTCATTCCTTTTGTCGGGGTTGATTTTTGCTTCTACTGCACTGATTGCCTCCGTTGTTGCATCTGTATTCAGTTTGCTGCCTTCTTCTGCGTGTTCACGTACATAGGTTCGGGAATCATCATTTGCATAGAAAATTGCACGGGTTTCTTTTTCAAACTGCTCCGCATAAGCGATAGTATCTTTATTAGGCTCTTTGCCCCAGCGTTCAAAGAATTCCAAAACGTTTTTCTCTGTCACTGCACATGCAAGACACATTAAAGTTTGATCCTTGTCACCAAGCATCAGTGCTATGCCATTGGGTTTAGGTACTCTTCCAGGCTCTCTGGAGTAGTAGCAGAGTTTTGCATAAAAGAGATTATTCAACTGCTCTTGATAATTGCTGTAAGTTGTATGATTTGTGCCTTTATCATAAGCAAGATGGAGTTGCCAGTAGAGACCAAGCTGTGTGAATACATCAGGGGAAGCGCCTTTCTGACCGGAGCTGACTTTATTGTAGATATTTGTATAGTTGAAACGTCTGTCAGCGTTGGTTTCACCGCCCTTTGCAAGTTCTGCAAAGTAATTGTTTGTGATTTCCGGCATAGAGATTGTGCCTTGATCGAGACAATGTCCGATTTCATATGCAATGCCCCAGCCAAAATAACCATTGTTAACATAATTGCCGTTTTCATCTTTGTTTGGCTTTACATTTACCAAACCAGATACAGAACCCCACTAAATGCCGATATGATTGCTTGCTGCATACATGAAGGAATTCTCAAATTGATGCATGTAGCGAATATTCAGGTGCTGTTGCGGTGTGCGATCCTTTCCGTAGCCGTTGCTGATGTTCAAACTCTTGTGCTGGTAGAAGAGACACATCATCTCGTCCATAGCATCCATGGAATCCACTAATGTCTTCGCACGGTCGCTGTTTCCTAAGCCTGCAAGAATCTGTGTTGCAGGAAGAGAGAAGAGCATAGAATCAATGAAAATTTCCGTGCTGTCAAAATTTTCATCAAACTTCTTATTAATAAAACGTGAGTTCGAAGAAAAAAAGATAGAAAAAACCGCCAGAATCTGTTATAATGAGAGTAATGACAAACTCAAAGAACAGAAAGGCGTTTTTTTCTATGAAACAGATAGCAATATTTTGTGATGTAGATGATTTTTGTAAAGCATACGAGGAATATTGTATGCATTCGTTGATGATGGAAAAAAAGAAAGTCTTACCC
>JAAVHJ010000037.1 GCA_014799805.1 Ruminococcus sp. | reverse complement strand
GGAATCATGATAAACAATAGATTCTACCAGTTCATTTCCAGTCGGTGTTGGATTTGGCGTTATCACACTTCCACCGCTTTCATTCAGGACTTTTCTTTTTAATGCAACAAAATCATAGATATTAACAACATCATCATTGATAATATTTGCATTTTGATAAGCCTCTTCTGAGAAAGTTTCTCTTCCGATTAAATATTTCTGAAGTAATATGATATCTGTAACGCCTACAGAGCCATCTAAATTCACATCACCTGTTAAAGCTTCTGCAGATGATGATATTGCAGGAATCATAGCACACATAGTAGCTGTTGCAAGAATGCCTATAATTCCAGCTTTAAAACGATTATGCTTTTTCATAGCAATTCTCCTTTATCAAAAAATTTTAAATTTTCATAAATTACAATTTTATTATACAAGCAAATTCTTAAACTTAGCTTAAATTTATTTTAATTTTAAAAATTATTTTCTTAACTTCTCCATTTCTGTACAAAGCGTTTTAATATCCTGATGAATGTAAATTTCAGCTGTTGTACTGAAATTAGCATGACCAATAATTTTTTGTAAATTTTCTGGTTGCATGCCTACAGAAGCCGATATAGATGCAAATGTATGTCTTGTGCTATGTGGTGTATAATGTGCTGATTCAAAAACATATCTGCCATGGCTTTTAGAAACTGGTATGACAAGCTGTAAATCCACAAGAGCTGGATAAAAATATTGATTTCTGATTTGTGAAACGGTCAAGCTTAATAAATTATCTGAATCTGCTTGTTGTATCCAGTTTTTGATAAATTCTGTGATTTCAGGAATATTTACAGGCAAAGGTACAATTCTGTTTTTTCCTGCCTTTGTTTTTTCGCCACAGATTAAATAATTATTTTCTAAATTAATATCTGAAATTTTCAGCATTGCCAATTCTCCGATACGAAGACCAGTATAAATCATAAATAATATAATCTGCACACGTTTATCATTTTTGTTTTCCCATAAAATAGACAAATCTTCCTGTGAAAAAATCTTTTTTTCTTTTTTTTCAAACAATGGAATTTTAATAAAATCTGCATAATTTTTCTGAATCATGTCATTTTCAATGGCATATTTGCAAAGCATTCCCGCAAGGATTTTAATTATCTGACAGGCAGATTTTGATTTTGCCTGATTGACAATTTTTTGAAAATCTGGTGTTTTAATCTCCCACATATGGAGCTGTTGAATTTCAGAAAAATGTTTCCAAGTAGAACTATATAAATTAATTGCCGATTGGGAAACTTGTTGATAATGCACTTCTGACCATGCTTGATAAACTTCTTGCAAAGTGTCCTGTGATTGTGAATGTCCGTCCCTAATATAATTATCAATCGCCATTTGTGCTTCTTTGGCACTGGCATAATTGCCTAAGTATAATCTTTTGCCATTATGATATGGTGCGTGAGCTGTCCAAGGTTTTTTATGATGATTATCACGGCTAATTGTTCCTGTTCCGTGAGGACGTTTTCTAGTTCGTTTTTTTTCTGTTTTCTTTTGTTTCTTGCCACAATATAAACAATAAATACTTTCAGTTGGAATTTCTTTTTTACATTTTATGCATAGCATAAATTCACCTCCTTAATTTAGTATACAGATTTTTGCAGAAATTGTCAAGAAAAAATATTGACAGATTTGTTATTTTATGTTATAATAATCACACGAAAAAAATAATAGTTGCATACAGCCATGCCTATTTTAATGCTATTTTGAAAGCAAAAATTTTGTACGCAAATTGTAAGAGAATTATTAAAAATTCGCTTCAATACATGATTTTATAATTTGTATTTTAAGAAGAAATTAAAAAATCCAAAAATTATGTTATCATGTGATACAAGAATAATTTTCCTGAAAGAGGTGCTTAGTAATGGCTATAAAACGTGGGAGAGCCTATACCAGATACCAGAGGAATCGACATATTAATAGAAAAAAGCATATCATTCATAAATAAAATGATTATTGGTTTTATAAATACGATGGTATGCTATCAAAAGGAAAAATTCATTGTTCTTGTTGGTTTTGCAGATTAAAATCATCACAATATATTTCAAAATGTGATAAAAGTCGCATGATTGCAATGAATGATTATAATTTTACATGAGAGAATTATTTTTATTGGCGTTCAAGAAAACTATGCCAGAAAGGAAACAAATCCAAAGAGTGATATAGAATTTTGTATAAATTAGGGAGGAATTATATGTTTTCAAAAGAGGCAACAATTATGAAAGGAATGCTCAGTAGAAAACCGCCAGCTATTTTTATTTTACAAAAAGCTTATAATTTCAAATCGGACATATGGGTTGAAAATAATGGGCATAAAGCTGATGCCAAAAAATTACTAGATATTCTTAGCATTGGTATTAAATGTGGTGACACAATCACATTTACTGCAAACGGAGATGACGAAACAGAAGCCGTCGAAACGTTAGTTAATTTGGTTACAAAGGATTATCTGTATCTGACGGATAGTTTTTAAACTATATTAAATCTTAGAGAGGAATAAAATTATGTTAGACCAATGGCTTAAAAATTTTACACAAATTATTACAAATAATTTTCCAGAAAGAATAGTTTTTATTGGCATTCAAGGAAGTTATGCTAGAGAAGAAGCAAATGAAAACAGTGACATTGATGTTGTAGTGATTTTTGATAAATTATCTTATCATGATATAAAATGCTATGATGAAATTATAAGCAAAATGTCTATGTGTGATAAAATATGCGGTTTTATTTCTGGAAAAAAAGAACTTGAAAACTGGGAAAAATCGGAGCTTGTAATATTTACCATATGTGTGTGCATAATGCTATACATGAAAAAAGTAGTGAAATTTTAAAGGATTTACTAAAATCAGCTTTTTTTGTTATGCAGGCAAAATATTATCTGGAAAATCAGAAATATATTCATAAGAGACAAATATTAATGCAACATGTTTCGCCTGAAGAAAAAGAAATTTTATTAATTTATTCTGAAAATAAATATATAAATAATCTGGATTCTGTTTCTGAAAAATTAATAAATTGGGCATCTGATTTAATCTGCCAATTATCATAATAAAAATCACTGTTTTAATGATAGTAATTTATTGAAACAGTGGTTTTTTATTTAGTTTTTGAAAAATACTTTACATTTTCAGAAAACTATGTTATAATAAGTTATATTACATTTTATGGAGGAATGAAATTGAAATCTGAAAATATAAGAAATTTTTGCATTATTGCCCATATCGACCATGGAAAATCCACACTTGCGGACAGAATCCTTGAAAAAACACAAACTGTTGCACAGCGTGATATGGAGCAACAAATTCTGGATAATATGGATTTAGAACGTGAAAGAGGGATTACAATTAAGGCAAGAGCTGTACGCTTGAACTATAAAGCCAGCGACGGCGAAGATTATATATTTAACCTGATTGATACTCCTGGACATGTGGATTTTAATTATGAAGTATCACGTTCTCTAGTCGCATGTGAGGGAGCAATTTTAATTGTAGATGCATCGCAAGGTATTGAAGCACAAACACTTGCAAATACTTATCTTGCAATTGAGCATGATTTAGAAGTTGTCCCAGTTGTAAACAAGATTGACCTGCCGTTTGCACAGCCTGAAAAAGTTTGCCAAGAAGTCGAAGATGTCATAGGCATTCCAGCAATGGATGCTCCAAGAATTTCGGCTAAATTAGGAACTAATGTGGAAGAAGTGTTAGAACGTATTGTAACAGATATTCCTGCTCCAACAGGAAACCCTGATATGCCTTTAAAAGCATTAATTTTTGATAGTTATTATGATTCTTATAAGGGTGTTATTATTTATATTCGTGTTAAAGAGGGTACTGTAAAAATTGGTGATGTGATTCATTTAATGGCGACTGGTTCAGAATTTACTGTGACGGAAACAGGTTATATGACACCAGACCAACTTGTGAATACTGGTATTTTAACAGCTGGAGAAGTTGGCTATATTGCAGCATCTATTAAAAGCATTGGTGATACACAAGTTGGCGATACAGTGACACTTGCCAATCGTCCTTGTGAAGAAGCATTAGCTGGCTATCGCAAAGTCAATCCAATGGTATTCTCTGGAATTTATCCAGCTGATGGTGCAAAATATGGTGATTTGCGTGACGCTTTGGAAAAATTACAACTCAATGACGCTGCTTTAAGCTTCGAGCCTGAAACATCTGTTGCATTAGGATTTGGATTCCGTTGCGGATTCTTAGGCTTATTGCATATGGAAATTATTCAAGAACGGTTAGAGCGTGAATATAATCTTGATTTAATTACAACAGCTCCGTCTGTTATTTATAAAGTAATTTTAACAGATGGTACTGTACAGTATATTGATAATCCGACAAATTACCCTGAGCCGTCCGTATTAGCTTCAGCGGAAGAACCTATGGTAAAAGCGGATATTCTTGTGCCGTCTGAATTTGTCGGCAATGTCATGGATTTATGCCAAGACAGACGGGGAATTTTTAAAGATATGCAATATTTAGATGATACACGAGTGACACTCAAATATGAATTGCCTTTGAATGAGATTGTCTATGATTTTTTTGATGCGTTGAAATCCAGAACAAGAGGTTATGCGTCTTTTGATTATGAATTAATGGGCTATGTACCGTCAAAATTAGTAAAATTAGATATTATGTTAAATGGTGATATTGTTGACGCATTAAGCTTTATTGTACATGCAGATAAAGCTTATGCAAGAGGCAGAAGAATTGCAGAAAAATTAAAAGAAAATATTCCAAGACAATTATTTGAAGTGCCAATTCAAGCATGTATTGGCGGTAAAATAATCGCCCGTGAAACTGTGAAAGCAATGCGTAAAGATGTACTTGCTAAATGCTATGGTGGTGATATTACCCGTAAGAAAAAATTGCTAAAAAAACAAAAAGAGGATAAAAAACGTATGCGTCAGTTAGGCACAGTAGAAGTTCCACAAGAAGCTTTTATGAGTGTTCTAAAACTAGATGATTAAAAATTATGAAATCAATTCATGAGATTATCAGCGATATTATTTTTTTATATGTCTTATTATGGCAATTGTTTATATGTGGACTTCAAAAGATATTGCTGTTTCTAAAATTTTATTTATTCTGGGAGCTTTTGCATGGTTATTCTATATTGACAAGGAATATTATTTTTTTACCTATGAAACACTTTCAAAAAGGCAATATAAAAAATGTTATAATTTAAAAAGTAAAATTGCAATCTATAAAAAAATGTTTGCAAGTGGATTGTGTAACAGAATTGCAATTATTTTTGGAATTATAACAGGTGTGTGCTTATTGCTTTTTTTGATTAGCATGATAATAAAATGGCAAACAGTTATTTTCATGAAAATTGCACTATCTACAATAGCCATACAAATGATAATTGATTTGAGACACCCTCGACACCCAGTAAGAAAAAAGCATTGAATTGATATAAAAATTAAAAATAACGAAAGAGGTTAATCACTATGAAATATACTTGTCCGCATTGCAATGAAAAAACATTTACGCCGTTGCAGAAGGCTCTTGCTGGCTCTATGAAAAGTGTCGGCAAACCTTGCCCCAATTGTGGCAGAAAGTGTTGCAACGGCATGGCAGCTATTTATTTTGATTGTATTATTACTATTATTATGTTCATTGCAATTATGATAATTTATTTTAAAGCAGATAGCTCTGTAAAAATGCAGAGTGTTTTACTAATGGCAATTATTATTATTGCCAGATTTATACTAAGCTTTTTGTTTAGAATGTTTTTTGGTAAGCTTGTCCAGCCAATTCGAGTTATGAAATAATATGACTGGAATTTATATTCATATACCGTTTTGTGCAAAAAAATGCAATTACTGTGATTTTTTTTCGGTTTCTTATCAGAAACAACTTGTTGAAAATTATGTACAAGCAATTATAAGAAATATAAAATATTATGGCTTAGAAAACAAGATTAAAATTAATACTATTTATTTTGGCGGAGGAACACCGTCATTATTATCAATAGAACAGATTACTAGAATTTTAAACGTCTGTGCAAAGTATTTTATATTTGCTGAAAATACTGAAATTACACTGGAATATAATCCGTCTGGAAATCGCAAAAATTATTTACATGATTTGCGATTATCTGGTGTGAATCGGCTTTCTATCGGAACACAAAGCTTTTCTGATACGCAATTAAAATTACTGAGCAGAACACATTCTGTGCAAGATAATTTTAAAACAGTGTTAACAGCTTATGAACAAGGATTTACAAATATTTCTTGTGATTTGATACTTGCAACGCCTTATCAAGATAAAAATTTACTTGCAGAATCGCTTGCTAATTTAATCAGCTTGCCAATTACACATTGTTCAGCATATTTATTACAGATTGAAGAACAAACGGCCTTGTCAAAAAATCAGGAGCTGTTAACATATTTACCTGATGATGACATGTCAGCAGATTTCTATTTGCAAACAGTTGATGCATTAGAATCTGCTGGATTCCAGCAATATGAAATTTCTAGTTTTGCAAAAACTGGTTTTCAAAGTCAACATAATTTAAAATATTGGCATTGTGAGCCATATTTGGGCATTGGTGCGAGTTCGCATTCTTGCTATCAGAATAAACGCTTTTTTGTGCCAAAAGATATTAAAAAATTTTGCGATATGCCAAAACAAGAAATTAACATAATTTCTGAATCAGCTTGCAATACAGAAGAAAAAATCATGCTTGCTTTGCGAACAACAGAAGGCATTTCAGAAAATTTACTTAGTCAGCAGGCAAAAGCAAAAATTCCTATACTTGCAAAAGCAAATTATATTATTAAAAAATCAAATGGCAATATTGCACTCACGCCTAAGGGCTTTGTTGTTTCTAATGCTGTTATTTCAGAATTGTTATAGATAATACGAAAATTAGAAAATTTATTTTTTTGATAAAATCAACTGCATTCACTTGTTATAATTTATAACTTGTCAATGCAGTTTTTTTTGAAATTAACTTATCTACAGTTAAAGTTATGTTTTTACAACACAAGTTCTCAAATTTTGCATATTATATAGTACACATAAAAATTTAATTTATTATTATATTTTTATGTGAATTTTTCAGAAAGGATGATTTTTTACAAACTATGGAACTTCATGCTTTTCAGAAACTTGCTCAAAATGCAGAAATGCATTCCGAATCATTTGAAACATCACTTCCAGAATCACATGCAGAAAATTCTGAATGTGAAACTATTGGCTTACAACCACAGCCTATGACTGTATTCCCAGATGTTACTCCTGTTGGAATGGCATATGTACCATATCAATTATGGGGCGATGTGTATCATTCTGAAAAAGGCTTTCAACAGGGAACTATGTTTCCTGTGTTAGATATGCCTTTTCGTCCAGAGGAAGGGAGTTGCCAATGATGCATAATAAAAAACAATTATTATATTTAATTCAAAAATATGATTTTGCATTATATGATTTAATGCTATATCTTGATACGCATACGCAATGCCAAGAAGCTCTTGCATTATATGACAAATACCGTTCTCAACGTCAACAGGCAATTGATGAATATATCAAGCGGTTTGGTCCTTTGCAAGCAGTTCAAAATCAAAATCCTAACCAGTGGGAATGGGGAAAAGGTCCTTTCCCTTGGGAAAGAGAGGCGAATTAATTTTATGTGGATTTACGATAAAAAATTGCAATATCCTGTGCATATAAAAAATCCGAATCCCAAAATGGCACAAATTATTATGACG
>JAAVHJ010000036.1 GCA_014799805.1 Ruminococcus sp. | reverse complement strand
CAAATCTTGCTGAATTTCTGTCCAAACCTCTCATTCTGTTGAAGGATTCACTTGTATTCTCATATCCTCTAAGCTCGACAATCAGTGCCTCTGGGAAATATTTGATAACACTGTATACGTTCATCAGCCCTGCATTTATATCATTTACATAAGCAATTCCAGGCTTTATGTTGAATAAAATTGCACCGCCACCAAGAAAAGGCTCACAGTATGTAGTTATTTCTTCAGTCGGCATCAATGCTGTAAGCTTTCCGAGAAGCTGTGTTTTTCCTCCTGCCCACTTTACTATGGGCGATATGGTATTCGTCATGGGTTATTACCTCCTGCTATCATCTATTTTATAATATTGTTCGCATGGCTTTTATTTTTCAAAAGTATAATCAGAGACTGACAAAATCAGGTATATTTCAAAATAAAGAAAATCAAGATGCAGACTAAACTGCACTCTCAGCTAAATCATCATCAACAGTAAGCAGATATCTCAACTTCGCATGATAAAAGTATGTCATATCAGATTTTTATGAATATAGTTGATTTTTATTTCACTATAAATCGGTATCTTATATTACATATTTTATAATTATCAAAATCCAATGTGCTATCTCTTTTGATTTTATAGGAATACGAATTTAATTGAATTATTGCATTTTTAGAATAAAAGAGAATCAAAATCATTCACTCATAAAAACAAAAATAAAAAATCCAAAATTTTAAAAACCTTTCCCAGCTTACACATACTGGCATTTGATAACAGCTAAAAAAGCTGAAATCAATTAGATTTCAGAATAAGTAAAAGTATCTAGGCACAGAAAAACAGAATGCAGTAAAACCGCACTCTGTTAGTTATTACCAAATTCCTGTTTTCATTTTGTCAGCGATATAATCATTTACTGATGTAGACAGCACCTTGAACTTATTACCATCTTTATATCCTTTCAGCTTTCCTTCCTGTATGAGCTTATAAAAAGTACTTCTTCCTATTTTAAGACTTTCCATAACTTCATCTCGTGTTAAAACTTCTTTCTTTTCAAACAGTTCATTCATCTTAACAACCTCCTATGGTATTATTTTTTATATTAATGTTACTTATTTTATTATGTTTCACTTTATATCGTATCATCAGTCAGTAATGCAACCCTGGAAGTTTCACATTCTCTCAATGGTGAAAAATGCACATTTCCCTTATCTATAATAAGGGGATTGTGCAAAAATTACCATTTTCTAGAATTGCGTTATATCATTAAAATAATATTCAGTACAAATTAAAATATTTATGTTATCAATAAGATTTTCTGCATACTATAGTAACATTCATATAGTCACATGATATTTCTGCAAAAATATCTCCTCCCATAGTATTCATAAGTTGGCGACAAATGTAAAGTCCTAATCCACAACCCTGTTTACTTCCTATATTAGAACCTCTCCAGAAACTGTCAAAAATATACAGAAGTTCCGTATCAGGAAGAGTACAGCCACTGTTTGAAATAGTAACAAGACGGCAGTCCTCCTCATCAGAAAAACTGAGAGAAATACAATGTCCATCCCCATATTTTATAGCATTCTCAATGACATTCTGCAAAACTTCTTCAAGTCTGTCAGGGTCTCCTGAAATAAGACAATCTGTATGTTCACTGATAGTAAAATCAGTTCCGAGAGCAGATAATTTATCAGTATAATATGCTGTAACTTTATCAATAACCTGTGACAAATAAAAATCAGTTAGATTTATTTCAAATTTCATAAAATCACTGCTAAGATTTTCAATGATTTCATTTACAA
This sequence comes from Ruminococcus sp., assembly GCA_014799805.1. Classification (GTDB taxonomy): domain Bacteria; phylum Bacillota; class Clostridia; order Oscillospirales; family Ruminococcaceae; genus UBA3855. Next base: position 5,864 of record JAAVHJ010000036.1, on the reverse strand, counting down.
ATTTCTCTATTTCATCAGCTTTAGAATTGATATTTTCTGCAACTTCAATCTGTTTACTGCCAATGTAAAGTCCTTTTGAAATGGCTTTTGCATACAGTTTTATTGCCGAAAGAGGCGTTTTTATATCATGAGACATTGACATCAGGAAAGTTTTTTCTTTTTTTGCCTGTTCGATTTCACGCAGTTTTGATTTTTCCAGTGTTTCCCTGAGCATATCAAGCCCCCATATAAATTTCCCAAAATAATGGCTTTTGCTTTCTTTAAGCGGAACTGAAAGCGTACCTTTAGCAAGCTGATAGGGATAATCACTTAGTTCTGTAAATGGCTTTATCATATGATATCTTATATATAGCAATGTTGAAAGAACAAGCAGAAATAAAATCAACAATGAAATATTAATAGCTATAGGAACTTTAATATTTCTGTCACCTGCCGTATCAGCATATTCTATACGATATAATATGTCATTTATCTCTCGTATTACATATTCATTTTTTGCATTGTAAAAGTCTTCTCCTGTATCATATTCATAGATACCAAGAATTGTATGATAGTTATCTGCACTTACTTTGTTGCCATCTGTAATTTCCTGTTCAATACGATTTATTTCTACCTTGTAAAGTTTCATGTCATCCGATTTTTCACTGAACATAATAAAATTTATAACAAGAATCATAGTCATCATTATGAATGAAACAACAACAATAAATCTGTCAAAAGTTTTCATTTCAGTTCCTCCAACGGTATCCTCTGCCCCATACAGTCAGAATTTTTTCAGGATTTTTAGGGTCGTTCTCTATTTTCTGTCTCAACCATTTGATATGTACTGTAAGAGTCTGTAATTCAGATTCACTGTCACTTCCCCATATTCTGTTGAATAAAAAGTCTTTATTCAGCGTTTGTCCCTTATTTTCTATCAGCAAACGCAGAAGTTCAAATTCCTTTGAAGTGACAGCAACAGGCATACCGCATTTCGTTACAGTTTCATCTGCAATATTCAGTGTAATATTATCATCTGAAATAATATCAAGTGAAAGCCTGCGTTTAAATATGCCTTTTATTTTTGCAAGCAGAATATCAATATCATATGGCTTTTCAATGTAATCGTCAGCTCCTGAAAGTATTCCGTTCAGTTTATCTTCTTTGTCATCACGTGCGGTAAGCATAATAATAGGTGTATTGTCATTTTGCCTGATTTTTCTGCATACGGAAAATCCGTCAAGTTCAGGAAGATTGATATCAAGCAGGACAAGCCTTGCCCCGTATTTTTCATACAGTGACAAGGCTTTTTCTCCTGTTTCGGCAATGCTGACTGTATAATTTTCCATACGCAGAAAATCACAAAGCAGTCCACAAAGTTCTTTATTATCTTCAACAACAAGTATATCAATCATTTTACCAACCCATTTCCAACAGCCAGTTATTCAGGTCACGCTCACGGTCACGAAGAGCAAGACCTCTGTTAATATTATACTCCCCTTTTATATTTCCGTCAACCAGAAAAAGTAACCTTGTACATTTTGCAGCAACTTTTGCATCATGAGTTACAAGCATAATAGTTGTACCATCGTTATTGAGTTTTGTCAGTTCGTTCATAACTTCTTCGGAAGAAGTACGATTCAATGCACCTGTCGGCTCATCTGCAAATATCATCTGCGGATTATTTATCATGCTACGGCAAATACAGGCTCTCTGAAGCTGTCCTCCTGAAACCTCGTTGATATCATTGTCCATTGTTTCAATAATACCAAGTTTTCGCATTAAATCTTGCCCACGCTGAACTGTCGCTTGTCTTGATTCCTTGATTTTATTTGACTTTACAGCAGGCAGTATGATATTATCAAGTACAGATAAATTTTTCATCATATACATTTGCTGAAAAATAAATCCCATATCATCAAGACGCATTTTAGCAAGTTCATTTTCATTCAGACTTGCCATATTTCTGCCACAAAAATATACACCTCCTGCGGTCATTTTGTCCATTCCCGAAACAGTGTAAAGCAGAGTAGACTTTCCTGAACCAGATGGTCCCATTACTGCCACCATTTCACCCTCATTTATCGTAAAGCTTATATTGCAAAGCACATTATTCTGCCTTTTATTAACGATATAGGTTTTGCATAAATCTTTGACTTCAAGTATAGTTTTCATATTATTTTTCTCCTATTCAATATTGGAAGTATCAGAGGCTTTGATTGACTTTGTACACAAAGAAGTCAAAAAAGTTCCTGCAAGTGTTGCTGATAAAATGACAAGCGGATAAACTACAAAAATCTCAATGGGACGAATCTCATAACTGATACCTGCCACAGCTCCCATCACAGAAAAAATGGGGTCAATAGCAAGCTTTGTAAAGGGCTTGCAAAGTAAGCTTGCTATCACATACGCAACAATTCCTACTATAAAAAATTTTGCTGTATGATGTGCATAAACCGCACTGTTTCTGAATCCAATTGCTTTCATGAGTGCGATTTCAGACTTTTCTTTTGCAATAAACGAACGTTCCATGAGTACGCTTATCATAATAATGATAATAAATGAAATTATCAGCACAAAATTTTTTACTCCTGCGATAATATCACTCACTCCCGTAGTGTCCTTGACATAATCTTCAGCATTCATTACTTTCTGACTGTTAAAAATTTCTTTCAGCTTTTCAATTCTGCTGTCGATTTCTTTTTTATCGGGGTTATCGTCAAAGTCAATCTGATATGCCATTGCACCTGCAATACTTGAATCAGACGGGGAAACACTTTCGTGAAGTCTGCCAACTTCTCCAAGCTGACACATACTTTGAAAAAGTGCTGTAATGATGTACTCTTTTTCTTCATCGTCTATGGTAAGCTGTAGAGTATCGCCGATTTCTGCATTCAGTTTTTCAGCAATGAGTTCGCTGATTGCTATTTCATTGGCGTAACACGGAGCTGTTCCCTGAGTATAGGTGTATTCATCAGCACTTGTTTTATTGCATAACTGAAACCTTACAGTCGTTTTAATATCCCCAAACTTCACCGGGAGCTGATACATAGTTTCAATGTGAACATCTGCTGGCATACCATTATCTAAGAGCTTTTTCTCGATTTCTTCAAGACTTTCATCAAGAGTTTTTTTACCCTGCATGACTTCCATAACACTTTCTAAATTATTGTAATATACATCACTTTTTGTAGTACCGAGAAGGAAAATTAACTTATCACTATTGAGTGTATTTGCAGTATTCGCCAGTATCATTACAAGAAGCATACAGAATGTAAATACTGCCGTAATTATGCTGTACTGTTTCGGACTGCTCAAAACATCATTAAGTGAAAGAAAACCTGTTGTTTTCAACTTGCTTTTGCTAAGATGTACAAGGCTTTTTTTGTGAAAGCGTTCACCTGTCTGACCACTTCTTACTGCATCAACAGGGGACATTTTTTTAATTTTTGCAGTACAGCTCCAGCAGAACATCAGAATTATTCCGACTACTGCAATACTACATAAAATTCCTGTCAAAACTGAATTGCCATTGCCCAGAACCATATTTTTACTTACACTGTCCAGCATCATATTTCCGAACGGAATACTTGCAATATATCCTATTACTGCACCGATTACAGCTATTCCCAGATATTTCACAAGATAAAGTCCACGGACAGAATTATTTCTGATACCGACAGCTTTCATAACTCCTATTTCCCTGAACTCCTCGGCAATGGTAAAACCTATTGTGAATCTCAAAACCACAAATGATACAAGAATCAAGCAGATGCTGACTATAAGAAGTATTCCTGCAATAAGTATGTTCATGAAATAAGTCATTTTCAGAGTGGAAGCAGCACTCTTGAACATAATATCAGTACAATCAGCCGTTGCCGATTCAAGAACCTTAACATCATCAGTATTCACATAGTAAATTGCACCCATGTTGCCGTTTAAAGCGTAACTGTCGGAGCGTATTTTTTCATAATCGCTATTATTCAGAATAAATCTTGTATTATCCATCATTTCCGAGCCTAAGAATGCGTCCTTTGCTATGCCTGCAAATTCAAGGGTAAGTTCATTTTCTCCGAATTTAAACTGAAAAGTATCTCCGATTTTAAGTCCTGATTTTTTCGGTACAGAACCGGAAATATAAACCTTGCCCGATTCAACCTCTTTTATGATATTATTATCACTGTCGAAATAATTCAGCTTTACTTCGTCCACGAGCATGATTACAGCAATATTTGAAAAATCAGCAAGTTGCTTTCCATTCCTTTCAAAATTTTCTGCTGTTGAGAAAATTATCTCCTCTTTTTTATATTCTTTTACAGAACTTTCGTTCTCAAGTATCGTTGATATGGAATTGCCAAAATCGGATTCTTTTACAATGAAAGCATAATCGCTTACCCCTGCCTTTTCAAAATAATAGTCAAGTCCGCCCGTTACTGCTATAATATTGTTCACACTGCTTGCCGAAAACATCGCTGACAGTATCACAAACAGCAGAAGTATGCAGTTCATGGTCTTTTTTCGTTTCAAGTCTTTCTTCAGTATTTTAAGATACATTTTCATTCCTCGCTTTCTGTATTTCATTATAGCATAGAAATTATTAAATAATCCTTAAATCCTAAAAATTAATTTTAATTTCATGATTCAAATCAGATATGTACAATATTCAAAAACGCAACTCTAGAAATTTTGATATTCTATGGTAAAAAATGCACATTTCCCTTATCTATAATAAGGGGATTGTGCAAAAATTACCATTTTCAGAATTGTGTTACTCAATTAAAGCCTGGTCAATTGGAAATCGTACAAATACTTTTACAGTACAGTCAAATCTCAGTAATCTTGCTCTGCCTACTGCTTGTTCCAGTAGTGATTCCAGCATCCAGAGTTGAATTGTTCTTAATTTTTCATTATCAAAAGAGTTAATCTGAAAATCGTAACCGTTATATCCTACTCGAATTATACGCATATGATACTGGTCAACATTCACTCCAGCAACCATACCATACAACTTATACACCAATTCATCCACATTAGGTAAACCAACTACTGATATATTTTTACCCTCAAGACAGTTAAGACCTTCTATCGCACCATAATGATATTTTGTATGAAACAAGTCCTCAAAAGCCTTGAATGTAATCACTACATCGTCACCGATTTGACTTTTCAGATACTCCATTATTCCATTCTGTTCATGCAAAGCATGACGGCTGCATGTATACTTGGGATAAAGTCTTAATTTTCCAATATATTCAGCCATTTTACAAGGATAGTAATATACATCATAATGTGTAAGCATACTGTAAATTTCAGTATTGGCAGTAGCAGACATTACAATCACTTTTTCACTAGGTAGCCATTTCCTCTTTAAAAAAGTTGTAATTCTGCCGTCATTATAAATATAACAGGATTCTGCTAAATCAATCATATTTCCATCCAAATTATTCAATAATTCAATTACTTCATCCGTCAGTTCAATTTCTTCATTTTCTCTGTAATCGTATCTCTGATAACCGACATTTGCGATAATTGATTCCAGCTTTTTTACAACCTGATTTGACAGCACATCACTCTCTATCATATATGAGATATCTGCATTATCTATAGAATTTGTTGCAATCATTGTGCGCATAATATCCTCATCAATTATGACTTCTCTGCCATCTAATAATTTACTATTTTTAGTTTGAAGTAGTAATCTGTCGTGAGTTGTTATCATATGCCCTTCAAAATTCTTGATTGTTTCAAGACTCTCAAGATATGCACGCCAAGCCTTATAATCAGGATGTACTGTTGGTATTTTATCAAATATCTTACTTATCATATCAAGTGCATATCTACCTGCTCCAATTGCATAAATATGATTGATTTTTTCTTGTATTTCT
>JAAVHJ010000035.1 GCA_014799805.1 Ruminococcus sp. | reverse complement strand
TGTTATAATTTCGCTTAATGCCATTCTTGTCCTGGGTAAGACTTTCTTTTTTTCCATCATCAACGAATGCATACAATATTCCTCGTATGCTTTACAAAAATCATCTACATCACAAAATATTGCCACCTGTTCCATAGAAAAAACCGCCTTTCTGTTCTCTAAGTTTGTCCTTATTCTCATTATAACAGATTCTGGCGGTTTTTTCTATCTTTTTTTCTTCGAACTCACGTTTATTAAAATAGTCACAGAAACATTATCCGTTCCTGTGACTACTGTTATTTTTTTAGCTTAATGATATTAGGTATTACACCAGATTTTTTTATACATGGTCGCATTGTTAATATTTATTCGACATTTTTAAGTGCATCTGCCAATGGAACTTTTTTGATTTTTCTCATCTGGAAAAATGAAATCACAGCATATGAAATAATGTCCATAACTATGATTTTTACAAATACCGATGGGGCAACATAATATGGTAGCCAGCCAGGATACTCTTTGAAAAAATATTCACACGTCTGTTGCAAAGCAATATTGGTAATTGGAATTGTCAATAGCATAGATAATATAACAATGATTGAAGTCGTCATAATATAAATACTATTTATCTCACTGTTTTGATAGCCTAAAATTTTAGTCATAGAAATAGACTGTGAATTTTTTTCAATAATCAGTTTAGAAAGCAGATATACAATTAGCATAAACATCACGATACCAAATACAAGAAAAATATTCATCATATTTCCCATTGAAATTTTCAATTGACGTGATGTTTTGGTCAGATCATCTGCTGTAATTTCAGTAGCGATATATATTTCGTCAATATCTGTAATTTCTTTTTCTGAGAAATAGCCATTGAAATAATCTGCGTCATTATCAAATTTATGATTAAAGTTTTCTTTGTCCATGAATACGCTGAGAGATGCTGGATAATAATAAATTCCATCAATTGTAAAGCTGTATGTTTTAGTTCCAAATTGTTCCTGCAATGTAATTTCATCACCGATTTTTATATTATGCTTTTCAGCATAAGCATTAGAAATATACACGCCATTTTTTAAATTAATATCAATATATTGACTGTTATTGGAAATTCCGTAAATAGTTACTTCTTCGGATTTCAGTTTATCTTCTAGTGTTTTCAGAGAGGTTGCTGTATATTTTTCAGCAGATTTCTCCATTGTTTCTACTGGAGCTTTCAGCAAATACTGATGACTTGCAAGCAGATTTGTTGTAATATCCTCCTGATATTTATCTAGCATTGGCGAAAATAAGAATCCAAATAATAATATCATATTTGCAAAAAAGATACCCACAAAAATTGTCATATAATTCGGGAGATTTTGGAATATCACACGCAGACGGAAACGTTTCATTATTCCAATTTTGGTATTAAGTTTAAATACTTTTTTCTTTTGTCTGCGACTCAAATCGCGACGAATAAATTTCAGTGGTGAAAGACTTAGCTTTCTGGATAGCATAATAAAATTAATTGCAAGCATGATAATTAATGGAATGACTGTTGTATTGATAAATGCACTTGGATTCCATAGCGTTACATAAGTTGGCAAACTGTAACTTCCGTAATATGCAGAAGCAGCGAAGTCTTTTAATACTGTATAACCCAGAATATTTCCCATAATCGCACCTGCAAATGTTACAAGTATAGGCATTGCCATATAATGTCGAATTAGTTCACTTTTTGTGTAACCAGTGGCACGGAGTGTTCCTATTACTGTAGATTCTTTTGCAATCGTATTTCCAGTTGTAATGGCAAAAACAAATGCAATTATCACAACCACAAGATACAAGAAAATTGTAATAAAAGTACTATCCCCCTTGATATCATCACCTGTAAAAATAATTGCCTGATTGGTATATTCTGGAATATATTCTGTAACAGTATTTTCGTGTAAAGCAGACTGCTCATAAAGATGTTCTAAAAATTCTTCTGAAAATTCCTTTGCTTGCACATCGTCTGTTGGACGTTTGTCATATTTCCATGAATAACTGTAATGCAATCCATTTTCTCCAAGAGAATCAAAGCAATTTTCAGTCACAATTGCAACACCAAATTTTACCGCATCAAACATCATATCTGCAGGGCTCGAAAAAAGTGCGCTGTAATCAGAAAGTGCTACAAGTCCGCTTACAGTGAACATATTATCACCAAAAGTCAATGTATCACCTACAGAAATTGCATTATTGTCTGCATACATTCTGTCAATTGCGATTTCATTATCAGATACTGGAAATTCGCCATTCATAAGGCATTCAAGATTAATTTTGTCACGCTTATGAAATACTCTCAATGTACTATCGACTTCTTTCGTACTACGTTCTATATAGAAATTTTTGTAAATGCTAATGCTATCCGTTTCTAAATCAGAAATCAATGACTTATCCGCCTCTGCATATAATTCAAAATTTCCGTCCTCAATGTTGTATGTTTCAAAGCTTTCATCATAAGCTGTTGCCATACTATTGCCTGCGACATTCCAGCCAGATACAATAGAAATTGTCCCTGCAATAAACAGAAAAATAATTAAATACTTGCCAAATTCACTTTTCAACTCTCTTGGAAATCTTTTAATAAGAGGATTTTTCATATTCTGACCTCCTTACCAATCAAGTTCCTGAGCAGAAATTTTTTCTTGATTCACATAGTTTTTACGAATCACACCATCTCTGAGCCTAATAACTCTATCTGCCATATTCTTAATGGCGTCATTGTGTGTGACCATAACGACTGTACTGCCATATTTTTTATTCAAATTTTCGATTAATTTCAGAATTTCTTTTGAAGTATTATAATCCAGTGCACCTGTTGGTTCGTCACAAAGCAAAATATCCGGATTTTTCACAATTGCACGTCCGATTGCTGTTCGCTGTTGCTGACCTCCCGAAAGCTGATTCGGAAGTTTGTGACGATGTTCATAAAGTCCAAGCGTTTTCAGAAGTTCGTCCACGTCCAGTGGATTGTCACTAAGATATGCACCAACTTCGACATTTTCTTTAATATTCAGATTGGGAATAAGATTATACATCTGAAAAATATATCCCAAATGTTTTCTGCGATAAATTGTCAGTTTTTTCTCATTCATATCTGCTGTTTTTTCACCGTTTATTGAAATATATCCGCTGTCTGCACCGTCAATTCCGCCGATAATATTTAGCAGTGTTGATTTTCCTGATCCAGATGGTCCAAGCAATACGCAGATTTCGCCTTTTTCGATTCCAGCATCAATTCCTTTCAGCACCTCGATTCTACTTTCACCTTCGCCAAAATGCTTTTTAATTCCACTGATTTCCAAAAACATATACTCACTCTCCTAAAAAACATTAATTAGCATAAGCTAACTCTATTTTAAAAATATCTGACAGTGATAAACTGTCTGATATTTTCAAACTATTATTTTTTTTCTTTATCTTCGTCCAGCAATGGCAACATACTTTTTGCACAAATCGCCATTGTGGACGCATTATGTAGCAATGCTGAAAAAGATGGTGTCAGAATCCCAAACAACCCAGACAGCAGCAACGCTGAATTGAATCCTACAATAAAACGATAATTACAGTTAATTCTATTCATCAGTCTTTTACTTAATTCACGGAATATTGCAAGTTCTGTCAAATCTGAACCTCTTAATGTAATATCTGCGACCTCTCTGGCAATATCAGAAGCATCATTCATAGCTACTGAAACATTTGCCACAGCTAATGCGGGGGCATCATTAATTCCATCTCCAACCATAATTGTGCGGTGTCCATGTGATTTAATTTCTTCAATCATACGGTGTTTGTCTTCAGGAAGCACTTGTGCATGATATTCTGTAATCCCAAGCCTTGCGGCAGTAATTAAAGCCGTTTTCTGACTGTCACCAGTCAGCATTACAATATGATGTATTCCAGCTTTTTTCAGTAAATCAATTGCTGTTTTCGCCTCTGTTCGTGGGGGGTCGCTAATACAAAGAGCACCTGCAAGTTTTCCGCCTATTGCTAAATAAATAACCGAACAAGCTCCTGATTTTTCATCTATCTCTGCTTGCTGTTCGACAGTAATTTTAACATTTTCATCATCTGAGACAAAATGCCTGCTTCCGATAATGGCACGCTCACCATGAAATTCTGTAGCAATGCCATGTGCTACAATATACTGTACATCAGCATGTTCTTCTTCATGAACAAGACCCTTATCTGCTGCACCTTTTACAATAGCTTTCGCTACACTATGCGGAAAATGTTCTTCTAAGCAAGCCGCAATCCTGAGAACTTCATCTGTTGTATATGTACTAAAAGGAATCACTTTTTCAAGAACAGGTTCTGCTTTTGTAAGTGTACCAGTTTTGTCAAATATAACCGTATCTGCATGAGCAAACTCTTCAAGATATTTTCCGCCTTTGACAGTAATATTATGGTCTGCTGCCTCTCGAATTGCTGAAATTACAGCAATTGGTGTAGAAAGCTTTATCGCACAGGAATAGTCCACCATTAATAATGATACTGCTTTTGTCACATTTCTTGTTAGCAATAATGTTAATCCAAAACCAAGAAAACTAAATGGTACAATACTGTCAGCAAGATGTTCCGCACGGCTTTGTACATCTGCCTTTAGATGTTCAGAATTTTCAATCAAATCAATAATTTTGCTGATTTTTGTATTGGAAGAAAGCTCACGAACACAAATACTAACAGTGCCTTCTTCCACAACTGTTCCCGCAAATACGGTATCTCCGGATGATTTCATAACAGCAAGCGGTTCTCCCGTCATAGAAGATTCATTGATATATGCTTCGCCATCAACAATTTTTCCATCGACTGGAATCATACTGCCCGTCCGCACCCGAATACAATTCCCGACTTCCAAATCTGAAATAGGAATTAAAATTTCAGTTTCGCCCTTTATCAGCCATACTTTATCAATTTTCACTGCAAGACTGTCCGTCAGAACTGCACGGGTTCTTTCTTTAGTGTAGCCCTCCAAAAGTGAAGATATGGACAGAAGAAACATAATTGAGCTAGCAGTTTTATAATTCTTTTGTGCTAGACAAGTTGCAACAGACGCTGCATCAAGCACATCTACGTTCAGTTTACATTCTGAAAGTGCTTGTAAACCATTCAGAATATACTTCATTCCTCTTGCGGTTGTTATCATGCAACGAAGTGGTGCAGGAATTAATATTTTTGAAAGCATTCGTTTTGCAACAAGCTTTATCAAGCTATTTTTAAATCTGTAATCAATTTCTGTTATCTGAATATCAGAATCAGGTACAGTCGGCGTTAATTTTTTTGGTTGAATTGTTGCTATCACATGAATTACTGCATCACGATATCCTTTTTTATAATAAACCAAAATGCCACCATTTTCACTATGTGCTTCTGAATGAGTCACAAATCCATTAGAGGATATTAACTTTACAATGGCGATTTCTAAAGATTTTTCAAATGCATAGCTTCCACATCGAAAACGGATTCTGCCAGGTTTATCATAGACGATTTGAAATTTCATTCTGTGGTTACTTCATCACTTTCTGTAGTTTCATCTTCCATAAGACCAGCCTCTGTTTTAGCATCATAGCAAATATCTGCTGCCTCATCTTTCATATTTTGGAATACTTCTTTTGCATCATTTTGCAATTTCATACCCTTGGCAAGTCCAGAAACTGCAAGCTGACGGGTTTTCTTTGATGTGATAACTTTTTTTCCAATTATCACAGTTGCCGCACCAGCAATTGCACACCAAAGCTTTTCATTTTTCCAAATATTTTTCATAATTAATCGCTCCTTCATTTAATAGTTAGCCATAGCTAACAAAATTATACTTTTTAAGATTTCAATTGGTCGAAATCATATTTACTACAACTGGACGCAACACGCACTCATCATCCCATTGATTGGGAATAATTTTATAAATATGAATAAAAAAATCAAGACAAGCATTAAAAATACCCTTAGCAAAGTATTCGTGTCTTCTTGCACATTTTACACATTAGAGGGGCAGTGTTTCCGCCATATTCCTAATGGAACCTGCAACTTATAGTCCGTATAGGTTCGCTATATAACTGTATCATTATACCAAATTTTTATTGAAATTTCAATGTGTTTGTTTCTGAAAATAAAAAATTATTATCTACTCACATTTGGTATGATATTTCACAACGATACATATTTACGTTTGCTTGGTTTTTGCATGATAACAAAAACATTATACCACTTTTATTTACTTTTGTCAATATGGTTTTTACATTTTTACATATATTTTACTATGTTTAAACATTTTCGCCAATATTTTTATTAATTGTTTTGTAACACTGCAAGTATTAATTGAAATTATATTTTAAGAGCTATTTTCAAAAATTGATTTGCATGTTTACAAAAATAAATCTATTGACATTCTTTATACGATATGCTATAATAAATGCAAGTCTTTGATAATTTTAATCATGCAAGATATGAAAATTTATTTTATAGAATTGAGATGATTACTCATGAATATTGAACAACAAAAATCCGCTCCTGTTTATGAAGCGTTAGAACGTTTTCGGAGACAGCGTGTTGTGCCGTTTGATGTACCAGGACATAAAAGGGGACGTGGCAACCCTGAATTAGTCAAACTTTTAGGAGAACAATGCGTTAGTCTTGATGTGAATTCTATGAAGCCGTTAGATAATTTATGTCATCCAGTTTCAGTCATTTATGAAGCTGAAAAACTTGCGGCAGACGCTTTTGGTGCGTCAAATGCCTATTTTATGGTTGGCGGGACAACTTCTTCTGTACAAAGCATGATATTAACTGCTTGTAAAGCTGGTGATAAAATTATTTTGCCACGCAATGTTCATAAAAGTGTGATTAATGCGTTAGTACTTTGTGGTGCAGAGCCTGTTTATGTGAATCCAGATGTAGACTCTCATATTGGGATTGCCTTAGGCATGGAAATTTCCCAAGTAGAAAAAGCAATTCTTGCAAATCCTGACGCAACTGCAATATTTGTGAATAATCCGACATATTACGGCATTTGTTCTGATTTGCGTTCGATTGTAAAATTAGCCCATACACATGGCATTCAGGTTCTTGTTGATGAAGCACATGGCACGCATTTATATTTTCATGAAAATTTACCTGTTTCTGCAATGGAAGCTGGTGCAGATATGTCCGCAGTTTCTATGCATAAATCTGGTGGAAGTTTAACACAAAGTTCTTTATTATTATTAAATCATACGGTGAATACTCGTTATGTAGAACAGATTATTAATTTAACACAAACAACAAGTGCTTCTTATTTGTTATTATCAAGTTTGGATATTTCCCGAAGAAATTTAGCACTACGTGGACGGCAATCTTTTGAAAAAGTAGCATCTATGGCAGAATATGCAAGAGAAGAAATTAATTCTATTGGTGGTTATTATGCCTATGGAAAAGATTTAGTCAATGGCAGTAGTATTTTTGATTATGATGTTACAAAATTGTCTATTTATACCCGAGATATTGGCTTAACAGGAATTGAAGTTTATGATTTGCTCCGTGATGAATATGATATCCAGATAGAATTTGGTGATATTGGTAATATTTTAGCCTATATTTCTATTGGCGACAGAATTCAAGATATTGAGCGTTTAGTTGGTGCATTAGAAGATATTAAACGCTTATATACAAGGGATATTTCAGGCTTGCACAGTGCAGAATATATTACGCCCTTAGTTGCGACAACGCCACAAAAAGCATTCTATTCTGAAAAAGAATTTATTCCAATTCGTGAAACTGCCGGAAGAATTTGCGGAGAATTTGTCATGTGTTATCCCCCAGGGATTCCGATTTTAGCCCCAGGTGAAATGATCACAAAAGAAATTATCGAACATATTTTATATTCCAAAGAAAAAGGCTGTTCTATGCAAGGATTTGAAGATAGTAATTTAGAATATTTAAACGTTCTGAAAAACTAAGTGAGGAAAAATAATATGGATATTTTGGTAGAAAATTTGAAAAAAATTCAAGAAAATTTAACTAGTCCTGAAATTGCGAAAAAATGGGGATTATTAAGCCTATGCCGTATGGAATATAGTTTTATAAAATTTACTGCATTTGATAATTTAGAATTAGATTTCTCATTTTCAGAAATTGTTGACGAGTGTATTAATTTTGTCTGCAATGGTAAAAATTTTGACATGCAAAATAGAATTAAGCAAATAGATTCTTGTTTTGAAATGTTGTATGCTTATGAAGAACAGAATCCTGAAAAATTTTTTTGCTTAAATATTTATTTTTCACAGGCAATGCAAAATTTATGTGATTATTTAGAATTACTTGCAACAGGTATTATAAATCATAATTCTAATATAGATGATTTTATTTTATCGACAATTTCAGAAGATTTTTTAATTGATTATGATGAATTAGAATCTTTGGAAGACTTTGCAGAACATGAACTTGTACTGGAAGAAATAAACCGCATTTGGCAGGATTATGAATATATTCAAACCTGCACAAATGAACAGCTCCAGAAACAAGCTGAAAGTTATCGCAAATTAAACGTGCAGGGAATTCCTGAACACTGGAATTTTCAAGAATCATAAAATTTAAAAATAATATAATATAACAAAAGGAGGCTGAAAAATTGGACTTTTGGTTTTCTGAAATGCATACGCATAATGTTAAAATGTCGATTCGTGTAGAAAAGCAGTTATTTTCTGGTGAAAGTGATTTTCAAAGAATTGATGTATTTGAATCAGAAGAATTTGGAAGATTTTTAACATCTGACGGCAGTGTGATTTTTTCTGAAAAAGATGAGTTTACTTATGATGAAATGATAGTACATGTGCCTATGGCGGTACACCCTAATGTCAAAAAAGTACTTGTTATCGGTGGCGGTGACGGTGGTGTTGCAAGGGAATTGTCTTATTATGATGAAATTGAAGAAATTGATGTTGTGGAACCTGATGAATTATTTGTCAAAGTATGTCAGGAATTTTTCCCAGACAATGCAAGAGGGTTAGACGACCCAAGAGTAAAAGTTTATTATCGTGACGGCTTGCGGTTTTTGCGTGGTAAACAAGGCGAATATGATTTAATTATTAACGATAGTACCGACCCGTTAGGACATACAGCTGGATTATTCACAAAAGAATTTTATGGGAGCTGTTATAAAGCATTAAAAGAAGATGGTATTATGGTATATCAACATGGAAGTCCATTTTTTGACGAAGATGAAGAAGCTTGTCGTGCCATGCATAGAAAAGCTTATAAAAGTTTTCCCATTAGTAGAGTGTATCAAGCACATATTCCAACTTGTCCGTCAGGGTATTGGCTTTTTGGCTTTGCCTCTAAAAAATATCATCCTTTGCATGATTTAAATGCGAAACGTTGGAGAGCTAGAAATTTAAAAACTTGGTATTATACAACAAATTTGCATATGGGAGCGTTTATGATTCCTAAATATGTGGAAGATTTGCTGGAAGAAGAAGAACATAAAAATAAATAATATAGTATTTAAAGCAAGAAGTGGAGATGATTATGATTTACAGACCAAAAGAATTTGCAGAAATGTTAGGCGTTTCCGTAAAAACATTACAACGTTGGGATAAAAAAGGAATATTAAAAGCATGTCGTACAAAGAAAAACAGAAGATATTATACAGATGAGCATTATGCAGAATATCTTGGAATAGAGAATGCAGAGGGGATTTCTCGTTATACACAAAAAGATTTTGCAAAAATGCTGGGTGTTTCAGTAAAAACGTTAGAACATTGGGATAAAAATGGTTTACTAATAGCATATCGTGCAAAAAATAATAAAAAATATTATACAGATGAGCATTATGCAACGTTTGTCGGAACAGAAAATTTGCATAATATCAGTATTTATAAACCGAAAGTTTTTGCAGAAATGCTAGGTATATCAATCAAGACATTACAATGCTGGGATAATAGCGGAATACTGAAAGCATCACGTACACCGAAAAATCAAAGATATTATACAGATAAACATTATGAAGAATATCTGAAGATAAGAAAGGCAAAATTAAAAAAATAACTTGAAAGGATAGAAATTATTATGAAATTATTAGTGATTGGCTGTGGTGGAGTTGCAACTGTTGCAATTCATAAATGTTGTCAAAACCCAGTATTTACAGAAATTTGCATTGCAAGCAGAACTGTTTCTAAATGTGAAGCTTTGGCAGAAAAACTTGCATCTAAGACAAATGCGAAATTAACAACTGCAACTGTAAATGCGGATAGTTTTGACTCTCTGGTTGCACTCATGAAAGAATTTCAGCCACATACGGTTCTGAATGTCGCATTGCCTTATCAGGATTTAGTCATTATGGACGCATGTTTAGAATGCCATGCAAATTATGTTGATACAGCAAATTATGAAGCTGAAGATACAGATAATCCAGAATGGCGTGCAATTTATGAAAAACGTTGTCAAGAAAAAGGTTTTACAGCTTATTTTGATTATTCATGGCAATGGGCTTATCAGGAAAAATTTAAACAGGCAGGTTTAATTGCTCTGTTAGGCACAGGTTTTGACCCAGGGGTAACAAGTGTATTTACAGCTTATGCATTAAAGCATTATTTTGATGAAATTCATGAAATTGATATTTTAGACTGCAATGGTGGTGACCATGGTTATCCATTTGCGACAAATTTTAACCCTGAGATTAACTTACGTGAAGTGTCCGCAAATGGTTCTTATTGGGAAAATGGACATTGGGTAGAAACAAAGCCTATGGAAATTAAACGTGAATATTATTTTGCAGGCGTAGGACAAAAAGACATGTATTTATTACATCATGAAGAAATTGAATCCCTTGTCAAAAATATTCCAAATATTAAACGTATCAGATTTTTTATGACATTTGGGCAAAGCTATTTAACACACATGAATTGCTTGCAAAATGTCGGCATGTTAGATACAACGCCTGTTATGTTTGAAGGACATGAAATTGTGCCAATTAAATTTTTAAAAGCACTTTTGCCTGACCCTGCGTCATTGGGTGCAAGAACTGTCGGAAAAACAAATATTGGCTGTATTTTTAAAGGCATTAAAAATGGCAAAGAAAAAAGTATTTATATTTATAATATTTGTGACCATCAGGAAGCTTACAAAGAAACAGGATTACAAGCCGTTTCTTATACAACAGGTGTACCTGCTATGATTGGTACGGCTTTAGTAGCCTCTGGTGTCTGGAATGGTGCAGGTGTATTCAATGTAGAAGAATTTGACCCAGACCCCTATATGGATATGTTAAATCAATATGGCTTGCCATGGATTGTTGACGAAAATCCAGTATTGGTGGATTAATATGCAAAGTAATCAGGAACTAGCAAAAAAACTTGTCTCACATACACCTGCTTATGTGTTGGACGAAGAAAAGCTTTTGCAAAATTTAGAAATTTTAAAAAAGATACAGGAACAGTCAGGTTGTAAAATTTTATTAGCACAGAAAGCATTTTCTATGTTTTCTGTGTATCCTGTAATTGAAAAATATCTCGCCGGAACAACTGCCAGTGGCTTGTATGAAGCAAAATTAGGAAAAGAATATTTTTCTGGTGAAGTACATGTATTTTCACCAGCATATAAACTAGAAGACATGCAAGAATTAGTAGGCATTGCTGATGATATTATTTTTAATTCTCTGAACCAGTTAGAAAAATACGGCGAATTTTGCCGTCAAGCAGGCAAAAGCATTGGTTTGCGTATCAATCCAGAATGTTCGACACAAGAAACCGTAATTTATGACCCTTGTGCAGTTGGTTCAAGGTTGGGTGTTACTGTTGATAAATTAGAGAAATTAGAAAGTTTTCCTGATATTGACGGCTTGCATTTTCATACGCTCTGTGAACAAAATGCAGATGCTTTAGGGCTTACTCTAAAAGCCGTAGAAGAAAAATTTGAAAAATATTTATATGCTTGTAAATGGGTCAATTTCGGCGGTGGTCATCATATTACAAGACCTGATTATAATAGAAATTTATTAATAAAATTAATTAAAGATTTTTCTGAAAAATATCAGGTACAAGTGTATTTAGAACCAGGGGAAGCAATTGCTTTAAATGCAGGCTATTTGATTACAGAAATATTAGATATTACTGAAAATCAAAATATAAAAACATTAATTTTAGATGCTTCTGCAAGTTGTCATATGCCTGATGTTTTGGAAATGCCTTATAGACCGCCTTTGTATCAAGCTGATTATCCAGATAAGAAAAATTATAATTATAGATTATCTTCTTGTACTTGTTTAGCAGGAGATGTGATAGGGGATTATAGCTTTGATAATATATTAAGTATTGGCGATAGACTTTGCTTTGAAGATATGATGATTTATTCTATGGTTAAAAATAATACGTTTAATGGTATGCCGTTGCCTGATATTGGTATGTTACATACAAATAAAACTTATGAAGTAATTAAAAAATTTAGTTATCAGGATTTCAAGGAGCGTTTATCATGACAACACCAAAACAAGATAATTTTTATATGCCAGCAGAATTTGAATTGCATGATGCTAGTATTATGATTTTTCCGGAGCGTCCTGGCTCATGGAATTATGATGCAAAACCTGCTTTAAAAAGCTTTCTGGAAATTTTTAAAGCAATTACAAAAAGTGAATTATTATATTTAATTACAAGTAACTCAAAATATACAGAAGCTGAAATTTTTATCAAAAAAAATCAGCTCCAGAATATTAAATTATTAGAAATTGCACAAAATGATGCTTGGGCAAGAGATACTGCACCGACTTTTGTTAAAAATAATAAAACAGGCGAAGTAAGGGGCATTGATTGGCAATTTAACGCTTGGGGCGGATTATTTGACGGATTGTATCAAAATTGGCAGGAAGATAATGCTCTTGCAAAAAAATTTTGTTCTGAAACAGGTTATGCTTGCTATAACGCACAGCATTTTGTATTAGAAGGCGGTTCGATTCATAGTAACGGTCAGGGAAGTATTTTAGTCACGGAAGCTTGTTTGTTAAGTCAAGGCAGAAATCCAAGTTTAAATAAACAGCAAATTACAGAAATACTTTGTGAATATTTAGGAGCTGAAAAAATTATCTGGTTGCCTAGAGGTATTTATCACGATGAAACGAATGAACATGTAGATAATATCTGTGCGTTTTTAAATCCAGAAGAAGTGGTTCTAGCATGGACAGATAATCAAAATGACCCGCAATATGCATTATCAAATGCTTGTTTAGAAGTTTTAAAACAAGAAAAGTTAAAAATTCATAAACTGCCAATTCCTGAAAATCCGATTTGTATCACAGAACATGATTTACAAGGCTATGTATTTGAAGAGGGTGAAGATGTTCGAGAAGTTGGCGAACGTTTAGCAGGTTCTTATGTAAATTTTTATTTTACAAATGATTCTGTATTACTGCCACAGTTTGGAGGAAATAATAAAAAATCTGATTTATTTGCTTTAGAGTTAATGCAAAAATTATGCCCAGAGAGAGAAATTATTCCTATTCCAGCAAGAGAATTATTATTAGGCGGTGGAAATATTCATTGCTTAACACAACAAATTCCAAAAGGGGGTAAATTTTCATGATAGTTTCTGCTATTCAAATGCAATGTTCTGAAAATCCAGAGGAAAATATTGCCAATGCAGAAAAATTAGTCCGTGAGGCTAGTAAACAACAGGCAAATTTAGTTTTATTACCTGAATTATTTGAACGACAATATTTTTGTCAAGAAAGAAAATATGAGTATTATCAATTTGCAACGCCTGTGTATGAAAATAAAGCTGTTCTGCATTTTTCAAAAATTTGCAAAGAATTAAAACTAGTCATGCCAATTAGTTTTTATGAAAAAGAGAAAAACAGATTATTTAATTCTATTGCAATGATTAATGCAGATGGTAATTTATTAGGCGTTTATCGCAAAACACATATTCCAGATGACCATTTTTATCAGGAAAAATTTTATTTTACTGCTGGTGATACAGGGTTTAAAATCTGGGATACAGTATATGGCAAAATTGGTGTTGGTATCTGTTGGGACCAGTGGTTCCCAGAAACAGCAAGAGCTATGACATTACAGGGAGCACAAATTTTATGCTATCCAACGGCAATTGGCTCAGAACCTATTTTAAATTGCGACAGTATGCCACACTGGCAAAGATGTATGCAAGGACATTCCGCTTCAAATATTATTCCTGTGGTTGCCTCTAATCGCTATGGTTTAGAATCTGTTACACCTTGTGAAGAAAATGCAAATCAAGAATCTAGTTTATTATTTTACGGTTCATCTTTTATTACAAATGAAACAGGTGAAATTTTACAACAGGCAGACCGTCAGGGCGATGCTGTCTTAACACAAGAATTTGATTTGCAAAATATTGACAAAGCCCGTTTAGAATGGGGCTTATTCCGTGATAGACGTCCAGAATGCTATAAAATTTTAACAGAATTATAATTTAAAATGGAACAGGAGCTGAAAAATGGCGGTATATTTAATAGATTATGAAAATGTCCATGCAGATGGCTTACGGGGTATTGAAAATTTAACAGAACCAGATTCTATATATATTTTTTATACAAAAAATCATTGTAGTTTGACATTTGAATTATATGAAAAATTGGTTGCCTGTCAAGCAAAGATTAATTTGCATGAAGTGTCAATGTGTTTAAAAATTGGTGACCCTATCAAAAATGCATTAGATATGCAATTAATTATGTTTACAGGCTATTTAATTGGCACAAAACAGGCTTCAGAAATTTATATTATTAGCAAAGATAAAGATTTTCTGCTTGGTACAGAATTTTATAAAAAATATATTCATGATGAGGCTATCACATTGCAAATCATTCCAGATATTGCGAGTATTAATTTAAATATAGATAATTTAGAACAACAACATTTACAAGAATATAATAATCTAGTGACCTCTTTGCAGGAAACAATGGAAAATGAAAATATGATTTCTATCGTAAAACAACTGGATTCCGAAAGTTCTGATTCTTTTGTAGAACAAGAAAAAAAAAACGCTAATACACAGTGTCAGGAGATTATAAATATTATTTTTGACAATAATATAGACCAGAAAACAGCCACGGAAATTTTTGAAATTATAACAAACTCTAATACATTAAATAAATTACACAGCGAAATTGCAAATTATTATAATAATACGCAGAAATCCAATGCAGTTTATCAGAAAATAAAACCTCATTTTGAAACATTGCGTATGTTAATAAACCAAGAAAAAAATTTTGATATAGAATATCAAGATACAATTAAAAATATATTGGGTAATAACATAGATAAAAAAACTTTAACAGAAATTGGTGAAATTATTAAAAAATCTAATACATTGGTAGAGTTGCATAATGCACTTGTAAAATATTACCGTAACACTGAAAAAATCAAAATCACTTATCAAAAATTAAAACCAGAATTTGAATCATTACACAAGCTAGCTAAGAAATTTTAACTAAAAATAATACCGCCTAAAAAGCGGTATTATTTTTATTTTATTTTTTTCTAATTGTAAATAATACTAGCATTGGATAAATTTCCAATCTGCCTAATAGCATATCAAGACTTAATAAAATCTTTGCCCATGCTGAAAATCCAGCAAAATTTCCAGAGGGGCTAATTTCACCTAAACCAGGTCCTACGTTATTTAAGCAAGTAATTACAGCTGTTACTGTTGTACCGACATCATGTCCATCTAAAGACAATAACAACATAGAAATTGCAGATAATAACATAAATAATACAAAATAAAAACTTACACCTCTGACAACTTCTTTATCAATTGCTTTACCATCACATTTGACAGTCACAACAGAACGAGGATTTAATACACATTTAATTTCACGATAAGCTGTTTTGAACATAATTAAAATTCTCATGACTTTTAAACCGCCACCTGTAGAACCAGCACA
The DNA here is from genome assembly GCA_014799805.1 of Ruminococcus sp. Classification (GTDB taxonomy): domain Bacteria; phylum Bacillota; class Clostridia; order Oscillospirales; family Ruminococcaceae; genus UBA3855. The sequence goes on along the minus strand of JAAVHJ010000035.1, from coordinate 16,739 downwards.
ACCTCCAACAAACATGAGTAATAATAATATCATTTGCGAAAAATAAGACCATTCTGTAAAATCTGCTGTTGCAAATCCAGCGGTTGATATCATAGATAATACCTGAAACGATGAGTAACGAAAAGATTTGAAAAAATTTCCATAGATAGAAATACTATCACATGCAATTAAAATAGATGCCCCTGCGACAATGCCTAAAAATAATCTTAATTCCTCGTTTTTGAACACTTGCAGAAATTTTTTGGATAATAATAAATAATATAGCGTGAAATTAATAGAAAATAACAGCATAAAAATAGTAATAATTATATCAATATAAGCACTGTTATAATCTGCAATGCTATGATTTGTCATGCCAAAACCACCAGTTCCTGCTGTTGAAAATGCATGATTTAATGCTTCAAAAAAGGTCATTTTGCTGAAACTTAATAAAATTGTTTCTAAAACAGTTAATGCAATATAAATGCCATATAAAATTCTAACAGAAAAACTCATTTTAGAAGTTAATTTTCCCGCTGTAGGTCCAGGAGATTCAGCTCTTACAAGATGCATTGTTCTTGTGTCATTTTGTGGCAAAACAGCTAACATGAAAATTAATACACCCATGCCGCCTAACCAATGTGAAAAGCTTCTCCAGAATAAACAAGCATTTGACATCGCTTCTATATCATTTAAAATTGTAGACCCTGTTGTTGTAAATCCAGAAGCCGTTTCAAAAATGGCATTTGCAAAATTAGGAATCTCTCCAGATAGAAAATAAGGCAACGCACCTAATATAGAAACTAAAATCCAAGTGACTGTTACAGTTGCCATGCCTTCACGAGTATAAATATCTTTATTTTCAGGCTTTTTCAGTGTAACCAGAGTTCCTGATAAAATTAAAATACCTGCTGTGATGGCAAATGCATTTCTGCTTGTTGGTTCATGATAAATCAGACTCACAAGCAAGGGCAAAAGCATTAATGCACCTAATGCCCGAATGATTTGTCCTGTTAGATAACCAATCATTTTATAATTCATGATTTATTTTCCTACCCCCTGTGTCTGAAAAATTGTATCTAAACTTGTAACTTTTTGTCTTGTTGTTACAATAATCACACTATCATTTAATTTTAAGCAATCATCACCAGTTGGAATAATTCGCTTATTATTGCGAATAATGCCTGCAATCAGAAAACCTGAACTAATTTTTAATTTTTTCAGCGATACGCCGATATATTTTGCATTTCCTCGGACAATAAATTCAATGGCTTCTAGTTTATCATCAGCTAATCTATATAGTGTATTAATATTACTTCCCTCTGAATTTTGTTTTCCTCGAATATACTGTAAAATCAATGCAACAGTTGTATTTTTGGGAGAAACAATATTTTCCAGTCCTACACTATCTGAAATTGGCAAAAGTGAAGTTCTGTTAATTTTCGTCACAATTTTATTCACGCCGATTTTTTTAGCATAGAGTGATAAAATAATATTTTCCTCATCAATACCAGTTAGCATAATACAAGCATCAGCACTAGTAATTCCTTCTTCCAGCAAAATATCTTGGTCAGTGCCATCTGCACAAATAATAGACGCTTTGGAAAACCAGTCACTTAATTGTTCACAACGTTCACGATTTTGTTCAATAATTTTCACTTGCATACCCAATTCCAGCAATTGCCGAATTAAATAATAACTAATTTTTCCACCGCCCACAATCATTACAGATTTAATTCTATTTTTCACATCACCCACTTGTTTATAAAATTTAGATAACTCACTATGTGCCGCTGTAATATAAATTCTATCATTGCCACGCAAAATAAAATTACCATCTGGAATAAAGCATTCCTCACCACGCATAACAGCACAAACTAATAATCTTAATTTCATTTTTGACGGCAAAGCTGACAATACCAAACCATCCATAATGCCATTAGGTGTAACTCTTAATTCAGCCAGCTCCATGCGTCCATTTGCAAAACTTTCCACATGAAGTGCATTCGGATAACGCAACATTCTGGCAATATCATTTGCTGTCTGATATTCTGGATTAATCATCATGCTAATATCTAATTCTTCACGCATGAATACGATTTGTTCTGAAAACATAGGATTTCGCACTCTGGCAATGCTATGCTTTGCACCGCATTTGCGTGCCATCATACAACACATGATATTTGTTTCATCTGATTCTGTCATGGCAATCACGACATCAGCGTGGTCTACACCAGCCTCTTGTAAATCTTTTATAATTAAGCCGTTCCCAGTCAATGCCTGTACATCAAAATTATCTACAATATTCGTCACAACTTCAGAATTAATATCAATCACTGTTACATCATGCTCTTCATGGCAAAGCGTTCGTGTTAAAATACTTCCAGCTTTTCCGCAACCGATAATTAAAATATTCAATTTAAGATACCCCTTTTATCTCAAAATTTAGCAAGAAATTCTGCTACTTATCATTATAGACTGATTTCATATATTTGTCAACTTATTTTTTCGATTTTCTCACAAAATCATTGACAAATTTAATTTATTATGCTATAATAATTTCCGAGGTGGTAAAAATGTCAGATATTCGAGAAAAATTAATTACAATTTTTGAAGATACATTAAATTAGCTTGAAGAAAATCCAACATTAAAACAAGCAACGGAAAATTCTATGACACACACAAAACTTTATTTAGAACAAGAAACACCGAAAATTCCAGAATCAAAAGAAAATTTTCAAACCAGAATTCATGTTTCTAAATTAAAATCTTTTGAAACAGCAATGCAATTACATAAGCAATATCCAAATGCAAAAATAGCAGTCCATAATTTTGCATCTGCAACAAATGCTGGCGGTGGTGTGACACACGGTAGCCGAGCACAAGAAGAAAGTTTATGCCGTTGTTCTAATTTATATCCCTGTTTAAATCAAGATTGGCTGAAACAAGAATTCTATTTATTTCACAGACTTAAAAAAGACTTGCGTTATACCAATGCTTGTATTTATTCGCCTGATATTTTAATTATCAAAACAGATGATAATTTTCCCGAACGCATGCCAGAATCTGATTGGTGCAAAGTTGATATTTTAACATGTGCAGCTCCTAATTTAAGAATAAAGCCTTATAATCGCATGAATCCTGGTAAAGGTTCAGAACCATTAAAACTAACAGACAGAGAACTTTTAAAATTGCATATTTCCCGAGCAAGACATATGTTTTCGATTGCATTGGCAAATCACATTCAAGTCTTAGTATTAGGAGCATTCGGCTGTGGTGCATTCTGTAATAATCCTTTTATTGTTGCACAAGCCTATCGTCAAGTATTACAAGAACCAGAATTTAAAAATAAATTTCAGCATATAGAATTTGCGATTTATCATACACCCCGAAAACAAAATAATTATACGACATTCCAAAGAGTTTTTGAATTTCAATAAAAAACAAGCCCCAGAATTTTAAAATTCTGAGGGCTTAATTTATATTTTCATTAAAGTCCGTCAAGTTCTTTGGATACAATAATGTCAACAAGCCTATTATTTTCATCAAATTTATACAGTGCACTTACACATTCACAAAATAAGATAGGATAATAATACTCACCCATAAAAACATCAATGAATCGGTCAGAATTAGAAACATATTCATTTTTATGGCTATTAACTTCATTAAGAACATCTTGCTTTTCTGTTCCAATATGCGTTACTTTTAGCAATTTTTTCCTTATTGTTTCTTCGGACCTTCGCAACGGATTTAACATAATGATTAAAACTGGAATTAAGATAATTAATAAAATAATTATGATTTTTCTTATTTTTTTAGATTGATGTTCAGATAAATTAATTTTCTTTATCATTATTTACCTGTTTCAAACTGACTTTCATGACGTGTGAAAAAATCTGTCTTTGGTGGCAAGAATTTTAATTGATGTTTTTCACCAGTGAAATAATTTAATGGCTCAAAAATAAATTCCCAAGACCAGATTCTTTCATCTACTTGCAAATATTCTCTTAATTTTTCCGTGCCGAATGGTGCCATTGGGTGCAATAAAATTCCTGCAATTCTAATCATATAAAATAAATTTGCCAAAGCCTGTGCAACTTCATCTGGATTTTGTTCTTCGCCTTTTAAAGCCTTAGACATATATTTACTGCCATTTCTGATATAGCTATCTAGTACATAAGTGCATTGATGAAATGCGAATTTAGACATGTGTCTTTCATAATCTAACACTGCTTTTTTGCCGTCAGCTAAAAATTTTTCTTCTGGTGCAACGTCTGGCAAAATACCGTCAAAATATTTTTGCGTTGTATAAAAAGCCGTACGAATCATGCGATTATAAACATTAGATAACAATAAGCCATCTTTGACAACAGGGTCAGAATCATCAGGCTTTGCAGACGGATTAAATGGCTTTGGCATGAAACTAACAGAACGTTGTCCAAGTCCTAAGCCTAACCAATGCATACGGAGCTGTTCAGGCGTATAGAAATTTAATAAATCATCAGCCATTGGAGGTTTCACAGCTCCAGAACTGGAAGCTTTTTTATCTAAAAATAAAATATGATGATTTGCAACAATCAAAGGCAATTGCAATTCACTCTCTGACGGATTAGAATTTTTCTGTTCTGAATCCTGTTGTGCCATCCACATAGCAGGTTCTGCAATGCCGTAAAAATAAATATTATCCTGTCCGATAAACTGATAAATATTAGAATCTTTGCTGCACCAGAAATTTTTCCATTCGGAACGGTCATGTCCAATTTGTTCTAAATAAGCCTCTGTAAATGAAATAGGCGCCCAAAGAGATTCTGGCCATACCCAAACTGTTAAAGCTTCTTCATCTTCTAAAACAGGTGCAGGTACACCCCATTCTACATTACCAGTTAAACGAAATGGCACAAGTGTTTTTCCTGTTCTGTAGCGAATATGATTTTTTGTCAAAATTCTGCATGCGTCATCACAATCAGATAAATTCTCAAAAGCAATTGTAAAAGATGGTTTTTTCTTTTCTTCTAAATATTCATGTTTTGGCAACTGATTTTTTAAATCAAAATAAATTTCTTCAAATTCACGTTTAATATAAATCACAGGAGGCTTTAAAAATTCATCAATTGTTTTCCAAACAACAGGTCTGATATCTTTGCGTTTTTTTAATTCTTCTACCCATTCCAGCATTAATGTTTCATAATCACGCAATTTAAAATACCAGTTTGTCACAGGTTTCATCGTTGGTGTTTCTCCTGTAAGTGTACTAACAGGATGAATTAAATTTTCTGGCATATACTGATGTCCTAAATCGCATTCATCAGCATAGCCTTTTTCAGATTGGCAACCCTCAACAGGACATTTGCCGATAACTTGACGACCGTTTAGAAAAACACCTGCTTTTTCGTCAAAAAATTGCATGGTAGATAATTTATTTAATTGCTTTTTTTCATAAAGCGATTTCAAGAACCAGTTTGTCACTTCAGCATGAATTTCTTTCGAACGTCCTAAACCAGACGCACCAAATAAATTCGGTGAAATTCCATAAGCTTCCAGCGTTTTTTTCTGTTTTTCATGATTTTGCAAAACAAATTCTTCTAAACTGCCAGTAAATTCGCCTTTTTCTACTTTTTGACGCCAACCCTCAGCAATTGGTGAACCATAACAATCTGTTCCAGAAACAAAAATAACATTTTCCTTGCCGATTCTGTCACGCAAAAATCTTGCATATGTGTCAGCAAATACTAACATTCCGCCGACATGTCCAAAATGCAATTCTTTATTTCCATAAGGCATACCGCCTGTAATGACAGCACGTTTTGGAAATTCTGGTCTTGGAATCTCAAAATTTCTATTTTCAGATTTATTTTTACTCATTTTGTTAATTTTAATCCTTTCTTAAAATTTAATTTAACTAAAACAAAATTATAACCATTTTTCTAGTCTATTTCTAACAATTTCTTCTCCTAATACATGACTGACTTCCCAAATATCAGGTGCATTTGCTCTGCCTGTCAAAGCAATACGCAACATATTTGTGACATGAATAATACTGCCTTTATACTGGTCTGGATTTTTCTTATAATCTTTTGGTTTGACTGCACAGCCTAATTGTTCTGTCAAAGCTTTTACTTTTGCGAACCAAGTAGCAGAATCATCTTCATGATGATAATTTTCTAAATATAATTTAAAACATAATTTTCTGGTTTCTTCGTCAATTTCTTCAGGCATTGCATCTTGTAATACAAAACTTTCCTGATAATAAAAACGCATAAATTCACAAGCCTGTTTCCAGTTTTCTAAATCTTTTCTAGGCTTTTTCGCAGTTCTGCCGACATTTAGGGCATTGATAGTTCTTTCAGGATAAGTTCCTAATAATTTTGCAAATTCTAAATCATATTGCTTGCACCAATCCAGCCAACCAGAATATAATTTTTCTGCTGGCATTCTGCTAAGCACTTCTTTCGAAATATCTTTTAATTTATCTAAATCTACCAATGCACCAGAAATGGACATTTTGGAAATCGAATATTCAAAATCTAAATAAGACAATTCTGGATTTGCTAAACGCCATTCTTCAAAATTAGAATTTAAGACAGTTAATAAAAATTCCCAAACGGCATCCTGACAAATGCCTTCCTGCTGATAATATGCTAAAGCAAGTTCTGGGTCTTTGCGTTTTGATAATTTTCGTTTTTTGCCGTCTTCAATTTTCATAAGTGTTGCTGTATGGCAATAAATTGGCTGTTTCCAATGCAGAATATTAAATAATTCCACATGCATTGGTAAAGAAGAAATCCATTCTTCGCCACGAATTATATGTGTAGAATGCATAAAATAATCATCTACGACATGTGCAAAATGATAAGTCGGAATGCCATCACTCTTTAGTAACACAAAATCCATGAAATTTCTGGGCATTTCTAATTTGCCACGAATCGCATCTTCTACACAGATTAATTCTTGTGTATCCTCGGCTTTAAATCTTAACACCCAAGATTTACCAGCATTTATATTTTCCTGAATCTGTTCTAAACTTAAATTTCTATTTGCGAATGCATATTTTCCATAAATACCAATATCTTCTTTGTTTGCTGTTTGCTGTTCCCGAATTGCATCTAATTCTTCAGGCGTTAAAAAACAAGGATAAGTCTTGCCCTGTTCTGTAAGATATTTTGCAATGACATGATAAATATTTTTTCTTTGTCTCTGATAATAAGGGGCATACATGCCATTATTTTGATGATTTTCTATTGCACCCTCATCAAAATGCACATTGAAATAATTCATTGCGTGAATTAGCGTTTCAACAGCTCCGTCTACTTTGCGTTTATTATCCGTATCTTCAATACGCAAATAAAATACGCCATTTGACTGATGTGCGAGACGTTCGCCAATCACGGCATTATATAAATTTCCCAAATGCACAAAACCTGTCGGACTAGGTCCAATTCTTGTAACAACAGCATGTTCTGGAAGATTTCTGGCAGGATATTTTTTTTCCAAATCTTCTGGAGTTTCTGTCACATCTGGAAATAATAAATTCGCCAAAGCTTGATAATTCATAAATTCTATCACTCATCTTTCTAATTTTTTATTTACCTAGAAAACTACTCGAACTAAAATAATTTCGAGTAGTTTCCAGATAATTATATTTTTTTAAATTTTAAACATTTGGTAAATTTGCAAAGCCCTTTGCTAAATCTTCATCTGTTGGAATATAATCCGTCATCAGATTATCATTATATTTCTGATAAGCTAACATATCAAAATAACCTGTTCCCGTCAAACCAAATAAAATCGTCTTTTCTTCCCCTGTTTCTTTGCATTTCAAAGCTTCATCAATGGCAACTTTAATTGCATGGCTACTTTCTGGAGCAGGGAGCGTTCCCTCAATTCTGGCAAATTTCGTTGCTGCTTCAAATACAGAAGTCTGTTCTACACTTCTGGCTTCCATTAAGCCTTCGTCATAAAGTTCAGATAATACACTACTCATACCATGATAACGCAAACCTCCAGCATGATTTGGTGACGGAATAAAGCCACTGCCAAGCGTATACATTTTAGAAAGTGGGCAAACTTTTCCCGTATCGCAGAAATCATAAACATATTTGCCTCTTGTGAGAGATGGACAAGATGCAGGCTCAACTGCAATAAATTGATAATCTGCTTCGCCTCTTAATTTTCTGCCCATGAATGGAGAAATCAAGCCACCTAAATTAGAACCGCCACCAGCACAGCCAATAATAATATCGGGCTGAATGCCGTATTTATCGCAAGCTGTCATACATTCCAAGCCAATAATAGACTGATGCAATAATACTTGTGACAAAACAGAGCCTAATACATAACGATAGCCTTCATTTGTAACAGCACATTCTACTGCTTCAGAAATTGCACAACCTAGTGAACCACTTGTCCCAGGAAATTCTTCTAGAATTTTTCTGCCAACTTCTGTTGTGTCAGATGGTGATGGTGTTACATTTGCTCCATAAGTTCTCATCACTTCACGGCGGAAAGGCTTTTGTTCATAAGAACATTTTACCATAAATACTTTGCAGTCTAAATCAAAATAAGAACAAGCCATTGCAAGTGCTGTTCCCCATTGTCCAGCACCTGTTTCTGTGGTCACGCCTTTTAAGCCTTGCTTTTTTGCATAATAAGCTTGTGCAATAGAGCTATTTAATTTATGGCTACCAGAAGTATTATTACCCTCAAATTTATAATAAATTTTCGCAGGCGTACCTAGTGCTTTTTCTAAAAAATAGGCTCTTACCAAAGGTGCTGGACGATACATTTTGTAAAAGCTAAGAATTTCCTCTGGAATGTCTATATAGGCATTGTCATTGTCAAGCTCTTGTTTTGCAAGCTCTGTACAGAAAATTTGGCTTAATTCTTCCAGTGTTACGGGTTGACCTGTCGCAGGATTTAACAGCGGTGCAGGTTTCGTTTTCATATCTGCTCTAACATTATACCATTGTTTTGGCAATTCTTCTTCACTCAGATAAATTTTATAAGGGATTTTTTGTTCCATAAAATTTTCTTCCTTTCAAGATATATAAATTTATTTTTATTTTAACACAGATTACAAAAAAAGTCAAGCAATTTTCCAATTCTAACTTGACTTTTTTGAAAATTCATGCTATGATAAAATATATTGTTAATAATTTATAATTTTAATCAGGAGCTGATAAAAATGCAAATAAAAAAAATTCTGATTTCCGCACAGGAAATTCAAAATGCGATTTCCAAAGCTGGAAATTTTATTAATCATATTAATATTCATGATAACAAGCCGATTTTACTTGTGAGTATTCTCAAAGGGGCATTTATATTTCTTTCAGACGTATGTCGAACTGTAACAACTCCATGTGAAATTGGATTCATGACGGCACAGAGTTATTTTAAAAATACTTATTCTTCAGGTCATGTAGAAATTACAATGGATTTACAGCAAAATATTAAAAATTATCATGTAGTAATTTTGGAAGATATTATAGACTCTGGTCGAACACTTTCGGAAATCGTAAAATTATTAAAGACTAGAAATCCAATTTCTTTACATGTGATTACTTTACTAGATAAACCAGAACGCCGTGTTGTAGATTTCAAGCCAGATTTGGCATTGTTTGAAATTCAGGATAAATTTGTTGTCGGCTATGGTATGGACTGTGGAGAATTATATAGAAATTTGCCCTATATTGCAGAGCTTGCATGATTCTTTACTCTTGTTTTTGGAATATACGTTTAAGCAAATTTAATTTTTTCATGAAACTTGCACAAGCGACTTCTTCATAAGTATTATTTAGTACAAGGGAAATACATTCTCTTGCGACAGTTGCCATGCAGATAGTAATAAAAGTTTTTAATTCTTCTTCGTCCTGGATATTTAATTTGTTTATATTAATTAGTCTGAATGCCTGACTTAAAATAGGGTGTTTCTCTGCGGAAAAATCATTATCTTTCCAGATTCGCTGATAAAATTCGGCATTGCAAAATAAATGCTGACGATAGATTTTGGAATCTTTATAACAAAGCATTCTTACTCCAAATCGAAAAGCTTCTTCCAATGCAATAAAATAATCGCCGTCATGTTCTTCTAAAGACTGAATAAACCGTTCAATCATTAAGCGATTATAATCTGATAATAAATAAATATAAATATCTTCTCTGCTTGTAAAATATTGATAAAAACTCCCTCTTGAAATTCCGCATTGATGCACGACATTGTAAATTGAAAATTCTTCATAAGGTACACGGGTAATTTCGGCTTTAATTGCATCAATAATATGTTGTTGTTTTACATAAGAAAGCCTATAAAATAAATCTGTTGGCATAATAACACAACCTTTCTAAGCATTTCGCATTCTTATTTTAGCATGAGTATCTGGTAAATTTCATGAAATTTTTATATTTTAATTATGAATTTTTTGTTAATCTATAAATTTACTTGTAATTATTTTTTATTCCAGAAATATTAACTATGCATAAAATTTAAAAGCACGCACATACTAGCATTACTGGAGGTGAGAATATGACATCAAAAGAATTATTATATTTAGAAGATGCATTAGGACATGAAGAATTTTTTAAAAATAAATGCTATGAAACAGCATCTGCTTTACAGGACGAAAATTTAAGACATTGTGCAGAACAAATGGCACAGTCACATGAACAGATTTTTTCAAGCTTATATAGCTTGTTGCATTGCTAATTATTAAGATAATTAAAGATAATTACTAAGGGAGTGAATCAAGCATGGACGATAAGAATTTAATGGAAAATTTATTAATTTTAGAAAAAAATGGCTGTGATTTATATTTGCATGGTACAATTGAATCTTGCACAGGTGATGTACAGCAATCTTTCAAAAATGCATTAGATAATTCTTTGCAAATGCAGGAAAAAATTTATTCTGAAATGTCTTCTAAGGGCTGGTATCAGCCAGACACAGCAGAACAGAAAAAATTACAACAAGTCAAACAAAAATATTGCTCTTGTTGCTGTTAACAAAAAAATTAACACTGTCTGGGAAATTTATCTCAGACAGTGCTATTATTTATTTATTCATTTCATATAATCTGTCTTCATATCTGAATAACGTCAATGTAATTGTCATATTGCCATTGAGTGTTCTTAATTCATCTAAGAATTTTTTCTGGTCAACATTATGCGGGAGCTGAATACTATAAATACAATCAAACATAGAACCAAAATTTGTTGTTTTCACTCTGCGTAATCTCCAATTACTAGTATATTTATCTAATACAGCATCAAATAAATGTTCATAATTTAAATTTTCAGGAACAGAAATTTTTAGTGTCATGTCATTTGCCTTTGGAGCAGCATAATTTAATAAATTCAAAGCATACATGATAACAGCAATTATGACAAAAAATATAATTCCTAATGCAATATAGCCTTTTCCAAAAATAACACCACATGCCATTGCCATGAACACATAACAAACATCTTTCGGGTCAGCCGCAATACTTCTGAATCTTGTTAGTGTAAACACACCTGCTAAAGCAAGTCCTCCTTCAACTGTATCAATTAAAAGCAATAACACACAAACGATTGGTGGCAACATAATTAATGTCAATGCATAACTCTGTGCATAACCTTCCTTTTTGTGAGTCAGCATGTAAATGATACTAACACCAAAGCCAATCGCTAATGAAGTAATCAAACAGGCTAAAAACGTTCCTAATTCTAATTCTGTTACACCTGTAAGGGCATCACGTGCAATAATCGACTGAAACATCATTAAATACTTCCTTTCTGATAAATTCTGGATAAATTTTTTGTTTGTATAATTTTAGAACTTCTCACAATTGGAGTTTTTCTTTGCTCATAAAGCTGATTTTTAATAAATCTCTGGTAAGCCGTGCCGTATTTAGAAAAGCTGATTTTATAAATTTTCAAATCTGCCATTGCTTGTGCAAGCCATATTGGCATAGCACCTGCAATTTTAACTTCCATTAATCGCTGATTCGGGGCAATAATTTGAGCACCATAACTTGGCAAACTTAGTGATAAATCATAACGCCTCTCTGTAATTTGTCTATCAAATGTCAATCTGAAATCTGGGTCATCTTTGCCAAAAAATGCACTTCTCTGATAGCTAATATACTGCTTTGGCTTAATATCATGGTAAGTATTCATGAAAACATCTAATTCACTGAAAATTTGCTTTTGTAAGTATTTACTTAAATCAACAGGCTTTGTTCTATGAAGCATGTAGGCATCAGATTCCGCAAGTGTGAGTGTCACACGCCTTTTTGTGACAATGCCACCAACTTTTTTCTTGATTTCCAGAAATACTTTGCTATCTGGGTTCGCAGGGGAATAATAACTTCTTAATCTTATTTTTTCTTTATAATATGGCTTTTCAAGAGAAGTCCGAATTAAATAATCATCTGGTGTGTCATAATATAAATTATAAATTCCGTAATCTTTCCCACCGACACAAAATTTATCAGGATTCATATATTTATGAATTTCTGTTAACAATGCTTCATACTGGCTCATAGAAAGCATATATTTTAATTCTTTTCTCATAAATGTACTAATTGCCATGTGAAAAACTCCTTTCTGGTCTTGAATATGCTTTTATTATAAAATCATTAGCTTAAAAGAATCTTAATTTTTAATTAATCTCTTGTATTTTTTTAAATAAATTTTTAATTTAATAGCATATTTTTCTGTATTATCGCATAATATGGTAAAGATGTGATGCTTTTCTAAAAACAAAATTCATAAAAATATCAGAAAATTTTAGATAATTTTTCATAAAATTATCATAAAACTACTTGTAATTTTATTTAAGATATGTTATAATAAAATTATCTAAATCGTTTTAAAAAGATTTGATAACACTAAAAGGAGGATTTTTTTCATGAAGATGCAAAAATTCGCTAGTTTGCTAACAGCTGTATTTATGATGAACAGCACAGTTACTGCTATACCGGCAAGTGCTGAAAATACACTGTTGCACAACGCAGATTTTGAAAATGGTACAGATGGCTGGGCAAGTTTCGGCGGTACATCTGTTGCAACAACAAACAATGAACACCATGAGGGAAATAGCTGTTTATATGTTTCTGGCAGAAGTGAAAACTGGCAAGGTGCGTCTCTTTCAGGTGAAAGTATTTTAACAGCAGGGAAAACTTATCAATTTAATGCATGGGTGCAGTCATCCAGCTCTGATAATATTCAAATGACGTTGAAATATACAGACGGTTCAGGCAATGACCAGTACAAAGGCATTGGCGGTGCAGATTCTGCAAAAGGCACATGGTCTGAAATTAATGCAAGTTATGAAATTCCCGCTGACGCAACGAATATTTTAATTTATTTCCAGACAGCAGACGGCACAAATGATTTTATGATTGATGATGTTTCTATCACTGGTGAAGCCAGCTGGAGTACAGAATTATTAGATAAAACGCCATTGAAAGATATTTATAAAGATTATTTTAAAATCGGCTGTGCTGCAACGCCATCTGAATTAAATACCAGCATTTCAAAAGAAATTGTCAAGAGACATTTTAATAGCTTAACACTTGGCAATGAATTAAAGCCAGACGCTGTATTGAATCAAGCTGGTTCTCAAGCAATTGGTGATAATGTCACGCCTGCGATTTCTCTTGACAATGCAAGATATGTATTAAAATTCTGTGAAGAGAATCAGATTTCAGTCAGAGGGCATGTTTTGCTTTGGTATAGCCAAACGCCTGATTGGTTTTTTAAAGAAAATTTCGATAGCAATGGTGCTTATGTTTCTAAAGAAATTATGTCTCAACGATTGGAAAATTATATTAAAGCCGTTCTGAATCAAATTTCTGTTGAATTTCCAGATTTAGATGTTTATTGTTGGGACGTTGTCAATGAATGTTATCTGGATGACGGGTCTTTGAGAGTTGCAGGAACAAATCCAAATAATGAAGAATCACAATGGAGTTTAATTTATGGCGATAATTCTTATATTGAAGAAGCTTTTACTTATGCCAGAAAATATGCTCCAGAGGGTACTAAATTATTTTATAATGATTTTAATGAATATATTCCTGCAAAACGTGATGCAATTTATAATATGGCAAAAGAACTCAAAGATAAAAATTTAATTGACGGTATTGGTATGCAATCACATTTAGATGTAGGCTATCCAGATACAGATTTATATCGACAAGCAATTGACAAATATGCTGAATTAGGTCTTGAAATTCAGATTACAGAATTAGATATTACAGATTATAATAGCCCACAGGGTAATTCTTATAAAAACGAAGAAGCTTATGAGAATATTATCTATACGATTCTATGGGCTAAAAAATATGGTGCAAATATTACATCTGTTGTATTCTGGGGTATTACAGATGGCACAAGCTGGAGAAAAGACGGCTATCCGCTGTTAATCAATTCCGATTATTCACCGAAACCGAGTTATAACAAAGTTGAGAATGCACTGATGGAATTAAGTTGGGTGCCAGAATGGACAGACCCAACTACAGAAACTACGGAACCACCGCAAGAAACAACAGAACCACCACAGGAAACAACAGAATCACCACAGGAAACAACAGAACCACCACAAGAAACAACAGAACCACCACAGGAAACAACAGACTCAGCACAAGATTTTATTTATGGTGATGTGAATGATGATGGTGAAGTTGATATTTTAGATATTATTTCTATGAATAAGGGTATATTAAGTCAAAAAAATTTCACTATCAAGGAACGAAAAGCTGCTGATGTTGATAACGATGGTAAAGTAACTCCAACAGATTCTTTGAATGTCATGAAATATATTGTGCAGCTCATTCCAGATTTGCCAGTTTAATATCATTGTTTCTTAACTCCTCCCTGATTGCAGTCAGGGGGGAGTTATTAATTAATAATTAAAAAAATGAATTTTTTTGGAATATTTATAAAAATTTGTTGACAAATTTTATGAACTATGCTATAATAAAAGTATAGGATTTATTTGAAAGGGGAAGATAACTATGAAGTTGTTTAAAAAAGCAATAACTGCACTTGCTGTGTTGAGTCTGGTCGGAGGTGCAATTCCAGTATCTGTATCTGCTGCCACCTATGACCCATGTGATGTGAATCATGATGGTTCTGTTGATATTCTTGATGTAACATCAATTAACAGATACCTTTCTGGACAGAAAACAGTTCTACAGTACAATCAGCTTGATGCCAATCAGGATTTGATTGTAGATGCTACTGATGCAGATTGTGTTATGGCAAAGGTAACAAAATTATCTTATACTGCTAGTTTTTATTCCAGAAAAAATAACAAAGAAATTGCGTTTCCTGAAATTCCATCAACTCCTACTTTAAATGGTGTTTCTGGTTCTAACACTTTCCGCAGCTACAAAAAATACATTTATGAGTTAGATACAGCTGTGGATTATGTTTTAAGACCAAATGTAGAATCAGTTAATAAATCAAATTCAGATGTAGATGTTTATACAGTAGGAGATACAGACGAAAGAAAGCAAGCAAAAGGGTTAAATGAGAATACAGGACTTGTGTGTCTTGAGAATAATAAAGGTGATAAAGTAACAGGATTTATTGTTGATGACCATGTAATTGCTACGGCTGCTCATTGCGTATATGATACAGTTAATCACTGTTTTTATAACAATTTGAAAATTACGACTTATGGTGCAAATGGTAAACTTACAACAAAAACATTAAATGCTATTGAAGCCCATATTCCTGCATTATATCCTGTTCTTGCAGGTGAGGATAATACGTCAACTGAATATGATTATGCGTTGATTACAGTAAGTGATGATTTGTCTAAAGGATATACCCATTTTAAACTTGGAACGGCTTATAATAGAACAGCTTATAATTTTTCAGATACGCCAATTTATTTGACTGGGCGTCCAAACCAAATAAAAACCAGTGGTAAATGGGAAGACAATACTGAAGATATTCTCTATACTGATGAAGGTAAAATCATTGACATTAATAATACTGCTATTAAGGATGGATTATTGTTATTTTCTAATGTTGATGCAAGTGGTGGTCAAAGTGGTTCACCTATGTATACTATTGTAAAAAGTAAGACTGGTAATGATGCTGAGAGATATACTCCTGTGGTGTTAGGAATTTATAGTTATGGAATAAATCTTAGTGAGCAATATAATGCTGGTTCACTGATTACCAATTATCAGCTTCAGTTTTACAATAGTAATCCGAACATCAATTATTGATTTTGTAAGGAGGTTTTTTATTTATGAAAAAAAAGATTAGTGCTATTTTAGCATTGGTTCTGGCAACTGCCTGTTTTCCAGTGCAAACAGTTGTTAATGCATTAGATACTGTTGCTAGTGATTCTATTCTGGATGTCACTACAGATGAGCTTGAATTTATTGAACCACTTAGAATTAAAGTATATACACGTGCTGAATATGAAGAATTATTAGATGCTGGACGTATTGTAGATGTTATAGATGATTCTGCTAATTCTAAAATTTATCTGTTGAATGAAGAGGGAAAAGCAGAAAGAATATGTATTTCAAATATCAATATTGATGAGCTTGAATATGTTGAACGTATTTTTTATAATCCCTATACACATGCTGAATATGTGGAGTTGTTTAATACTGGACGTATTGTAGGTGATAGTGTATTGAATCCAGATGCACCATGTGATTGGACTAGGAGAAAATTTTTGTTTTATATGTTAAATGATGAAGGAAAAGCAGTAGAAGCGAGTGTCACAGATGTAAATTTTGATGAGCTTGAAT
>JAAVHJ010000034.1 GCA_014799805.1 Ruminococcus sp. | reverse complement strand
TAATTAATCCTGATAAATTTTTTCAAATTCGTCAATTAATTCACTAAAAATTTCTACTGCACTATCAAAAGCATCTGTTTTGGTCATGTCAACACCTGCAATTTTTAAAGATTCCACAGGATTTTTTTTACTGCCTGTTTTTAAAAATGCAAAATAGTCTTCTAACGCATTAGGTTCATGGTTCCTGATACGCTTTACAATATGACTAGCAGCAGTTAATCCAATCGCATATTTATACACATAAAAATTATAGTAAAAATGCGGAATTCTTGCCCATTCTAAAGCAATTTCTTTGTCAAGGATTACTTCATTGCCAAAATATTTTTGATTTAATGCATAATATTTTTCATTCAGCAAATCTGCTGTTAAAATTTCACCCTGTTCAGAAAGTTCATGTGTGATTTTTTCAAATTCTGCAAACATAATTTGCCGATAAATTGTACCTTTGTACAGTTCCATCAAGTGATTTAATACTGCAAGTTTTTCTTCTTTACTTTCAGAATGTTCTAATTTATAATATGCCAGAACTAATTCATTCACAGTAGATGGTACTTCGGCAACAAAAATTGTATAATCTGCATATTGCAAAGGATTATATTTTCTTGTGAAATAACTATGCATAGAATGCCCTGACTCATGTGCTAAAGTAGAAACATCTTCGTCAAGTCCTAAGAAATTTAATAAAATAAATGGATTTGTTGTTGCACAACCGCCTGAAAATGCGCCACCAGTTTTGCCTTTGTTGGGATAAACATCAACCCATCTGTCAGCATAGCCTTTTTTCAGAATTTCTACATACTCGTTTCCAAAAATTTTCACAGCGGATAATACTTCCTGAACTGCTTCTTGATAAGAATATTTTTTTTGTGAACCAGAAATCATTGGTACATAAATATCATAAATATGCAATTCATCTAATTTTAACACTTTTTTCTTGAGTTGATAATATTTAAATAATACATCTAAATGCCCTGAAATGCTGTTAATAATATTATTATAAATTTCAGGTGTGACATAATCTGCAAATAATGACATTTCCAAAGCAGAATGAAATTTCTTAACTTTTGCTACTGTTTTTTCTACTTCCAATTGTCCAGAATATAATCCTGCGATTGTATTTTGATATTGCTTGTAAGAAGCATATAATTGCTGAAAAGCAGATTTGCGGATTTGTCTGTTTTCAGAACGAATATATAACATATAGTTTGTATCCGTTAATTCTACAGAATTTCCATTCTCATCTGTAATATTACCAAATTTCATATCAGAATCTGTTAATGTCTGATAGACATCAGAGGCTGTTTCACGTTCTTTTTGAAACATAGCTAATAATTTTTCTTCTGATTTTGGCAGAGTATGAGGCTGATAGCGATAGATATTTCGTAATAAAATTTCATACTCCTGTAAGCCTTTATGCTCCTGCAAAAATGTTTCTAATACTTCAGGCTGTAATTCTAATAGCGTTGTATCAAAAAAAGCAGTTGCTTCAGAATACGCTGTTAGCAAATTCTGTGCCAATCCAATCAATCGTTTAGATTCTTGATTTGTTGTATCTTCAGAATATTTCAGACTTGCAAACGTATAAATTCTATTGACCTGTTCGCCAATTTGAAATATATTTTTTAAAGTTTGGTATAAATCTTCGGAAGAATTCAGCATTTTTTCTTCTAAATCTGAAAAAATAGTTAAATTTTCCTGTACTGACTGAAAATTCAGCTCCCATTCCTGAACAGATTCATAAATACTGGATAAATTCCATTTATCCTGTTCTGCAATTTCATTTCTAAGCATCATTGCATGCAATCCTTTCTAAAATTAATAATTAATAATAATATCATGTACAATTTTCTGAAAAATATGTTTTAACCAACAAGTCTGATTTGTGCTTTTCGTTTAAAAACAGACTCCAACCAGAAATACATGATAAAACAAAATAAAAAAATAATTCCCCATGTTATCATACGACTTTCTAATTTCTGAAAAATCACATGTTGATTTGGATTTTTAGAATTATAGGCAATTTCTAATATTTCATCTTCTTGCAAATCTTTTTTATAAGAAAAATACCAGAATAATTTTGGACGTGTTGTAGAACTTTTATAAAACATTTCATCTTTGTTACAAATATATTGATATTGATAGCCTGTTTCTGAAGTGACTAGTGTGATAATTGCATCAGTTTTATTCCATGCAAGTTGTCCTCTCACCCATTGAAATGCATCAGAACAAAGAATTGCAAAAGAAATAAATATCATAACAAAAAATGGAATTGTGCGAATTTTTCGATACATATAAGACCGTATGATTGCTTTTTCTTCTGGTGAATAGGGCATATTTTCATCTCCTTTCTTTGTTTCGTTTATTCCCCTTTATAGTAAAGTGTAACACTTTTTGAATAAGTTGTCAAGTGGCATATTAAAATTTATTAGCACAAAAAGTATTTACAAACAAAGCAACATGTGATATAATTAAAAGTAAGCAATAGGAGTTAAAAAACAGGAGCCAGAGCTGTTAAATTATTATAATAAAAAAAGGAGCTGTTCAAATATGAAAATAAAATTATTTCCCATTTTTCAATGGATTTCTATAAGTATTATGGTTATAATTTTAATATTAGACATTTATCTTAACCATACAAGTCAGAAATTATATTTGTTCGGGTGTATTTGGAGAGAAAGTTTTTTAAATTTATGTGTTGTATTATTAAATTTACTGAATATTAATTTCACTTACAATAGAAAAAAAAGACCTCGATTATTTAAAATAATTATTATATGGATTGCAATCTGTATGTTATTTATCATAGGGGATATTTTTAATATGATTACTAATCATCAAAAAAATGTAAAACAAACAATTCCGCTAGCTGATGGTAAAAATATTTTGCTAATAGAATCAACAGAAAAATCCACTGCTTCTAATAGTACATATTCAAAATTAACAGTTTATCAAGTTAGTAAATTTGGTGTTCTTGAATGCAAGCAGATTTATGAAGATATGTTTGTAAACCAGCATATGCTTGAAAATCAACAAGTTAGTTATATTTATGACGAAAATGCAAAAATTTTTACATTGCTATTAGATTATGGTGATTTAAATCAGCCATATGAATGGAAAGACAAGACAGAAGAACATCCGACACTTTGGGAGTATGAAATTAATTTATCTTAATCATATTACTAAAAAACGCATCTGTATTCAAGATGCGTTTTTTATATTTATTTATATATTTAAGAAATCACTTTTCCTTTTTTTCTAGGTGTTTTGTGATTTTTAGATTCGTTTTCTTTTGTGTTAATAATCTCTGTTGGCTTTTCTGAACCGCCACGGTCTTCAAAAATATTTTCGCCACCTGTACTATTTGCAGTAAGTTCAGGATTAATTTCGCCCTTTTGTGTATAATACGGATTAATGACAAATTTCTGAATCACTGGATAACAATTAAATACTATCATAAATGCAACAAATCCAGTTGGAATAAACACCCAGAATATTGCCAAGATATATGGGAATAAATAAGTTAATATCCCGAAAATTCCCATAACAAGTATTGCAATTAAGAGAGTAATTAAATTTTGTTTCAAAGCAATAAAACTTAATGCAAGAGAATTTTTTAAAATATTTTTCATGCTTAAATCTGTAGAAACAATCATGAGATATGCATAAAAGCTCATCATAGTTACAGCAATTGCAATGCTGAGTGTAGAAATAAATAATATATAATAAATCACAGAACCATCAGCTTGTATCATTTTTGGATACACATAAAAGCTACTTGCAACGGAAGTTATCATAATTAGATCAATTATTCCCACAAGACAAGCCTGTTTAAAATTATTTTTAAACGCTTTAAAAAACGTATCTAATAAAAAAATTGGCTTTTCTCTTGCAAAATTTCTTAAAACCTGTGTACAGCCAGCTAGCAAAGGACCAAAACAAACCGCAAATAAAATGACTAATCCGCCAGCAAGTAATAAAGCCGTTTTTGCATAATTTTCAGCAAAATAATAAATCACGATTCCTGCAAGCAATAACGGCAAAAAGCCAAAAGCCATTAACATATTAATATCAATAATTTTCCAGAATTTCCGAAAAGCAATTTCCCAATAACGAAAAAAGGGCTTTTTTTTAGGAGCATCTTTGGCAATACCTGTACCTGTTTTGATAGAATTTCCGAATAAACTCATTTTTTTACATCATTCCTTTCAAATTTTAAATCATAAATATTTAATAAAATTTCATAAACAAAGGATAACCATATTGCATTAGCAAACATTGTAAAATGCCTGATACTGCGAGCAAAGCAAATAATACAAGAAATCTAATAATATATAACTGCACAGAAATTAAATTATCCTGTGTTTTTTCGCACACAAGTCCTGCTATTTGCATAGAAAATCGAAACGTTTCTCTTGCACCCAGTGACATAATAATAGTTGCACCAAATGCATAAGGCATAATAAATAATAATGCTGTTAAAATGCCTTTGAACCCATTAGAAGCATATAATATTTCTAAAATTGCCCCTAATGCTGTGCCTCTTAGAATTAATACAATTGGTGTGCCAACAAGTCCAACAGCAGATAATCCAAGCATGCCCAAAATAGCAAGCCAGAAAAACGGCGTTAAAATATAATAAAATATTTTTCCGTGTATGACAGTTAATCCCATACCTTGCAAGAACGTTGCATTTTCCCAAATTGCCCATGTGGGATAAAACGCATGCAGAACACTTCCCAGAATGACACCTGCAAATACAGCAAGCAGTAGCACAAGCATTTGGCTTGTCCGTTGTTTCAAAATCGTCATATACATAGCTCCTTTTTAATAGAACATATGCATATCACTAGCATATTATGCGAATTTAAAATTATTATTTAGATAATTCATAAGCTCTTTTGGTACAAGCTTCACAAGCATTATTTACTGTTTTTTCTAGTTCGCCTTGATATAATTTTTCAAGACCAGCTAGCGTTGTTCCGCCTGGAGAAGAAACCATTTTAATTAATTCTTCAATAGAATAACCAGAATCTGTTAGCATTTTGGCACTGCCAATTAAACTTTGTGCAAACAACGGCAAAGCAATTTCCTGTGAAATGCCTGCTTGAGAAGCGTAATCTACAAATGCTTTTGCAAATAAATAAATAAATGCAGGGCTACTGCCATTAATTGCAATAATTTCTTTCATTTTATGTTCTGAAATTTTAACTGTTATACCACAAGAATTAAAAATATTGCAAACAACTGCAAATTCTTCCTCTGTAGTTGGTTCAGATTTCGCCAAAGCAGATGCACCTGCACCTAATAATAATGGCGTATTTGGCATAACTAAAACAACTTTTGCATTTGTATTTGTTTTATTTCTAATATATTCTGCTGTAATTCCCGCAGCAATAGAAATTAATACCGTATTTTCATTGACACCATCTGCAATTTGTGCAAGCACCTCATCAAACATTTGAGGCTTTACAGCTAAGAATACATATTTACATTTTTGTAAAATTTCCAGACCAGAATGGCAAGCTGTTACATGATAATCCTGTAATTTATTTAATTTTTCAATATCCGTATCAAATGCGAATAATTCTGCCTGTAACTCACTTCCTGCAATGCCTTTCATAATAGCAGTTCCCATGTTGCCAGCTCCAATAAAACCAATTGTTAAATTTAAATTTAAATTTGAATTCATATTTTATCAAATCCTTTCTAAATTAAAAAATACTTTGCTTTTATTATACATCAAAACATACAAAAAAGCAAGTATTTTTTCACAAAAAACTATAATTAGCCAAGATTTTCTAATTTTTTTACAGCGTGATAAAATTCAGAATATAAATATAATGACCCTAAGCAAATAATTTGTTTAGAATATTTAGCATTTTGTAATGCTTTTTCTAGTGCCTGTTCTACAGAATCACAAGAAATAATAGTTAAATTTGGCATTTTTTCTTGTAAACTAGTTTTTAATAATTCTGCATTTAATGCACGTAGATGATTTGCCTGAACAGTAATAATACTATCTGCACAGGATTCTAATAATTCTGCATAACTAGAATCATCTTTATCTGCCATAATGCCAATTATTATAATACTTTTTTCAGAAAAATATTTTTTTAGACTTTCTGTTAATAATTTCATGCCATCAGGATTATGACCACCATCAAAAATAATATAAGGCTTTTTTGAAAATATTTCAAATCTGCCATGCCACGAACAATTCGCAAGCCCATTTTTTACAGCTTGATTTGAGATATTAATATCTAATTTTCTAAGAATTTTCACAGAATTTAATACAAGATTTGCATTTTCAGGCTGATATAATCCCAACAAAGATAAATATAATTTGCCAAAATCCTGACAAATTAATTCTGTTCCATCAATTTTAAAATTACTATCCTGTACTAAATTTTCAGCAAGATAACATTCCGCATGTAATAAATTAGCCTGATTTTTAATCACTTGCAATGCTTCTAAATTTTTTTCGCCAGTCAAAACAGGGGCATTATATTTTATAATGCCTGCTTTATGCAAGGCAATTTCTGCAAGCGTATTCCCCAAAAAAGCACAATGGTCTTTTTGAATATTAGTAATCACTGCTAACAAAGCTTTTATATTAATATTAGTACAATCCATATCGCCGCCCATACAGCATTCTATCACCGCAATTTCGCATTTTGTTCTTGCAAAAAGCAAATACGCCGTTACAGCAAGTATTTCAAATTCAGTCGGTTTATCAAGCATTTGTTCTGCATGAAAAATCACTTCTGACATTATTTCAGTTAATAATCTATCTGAAATGATTTTGCTATTAATCCTAAAATAATCATTTAAATTTAATAATGCTGGAGATGAAAAATGTCCTGTCTTGTAACCTGCAAATTTTAAAATATTTGCCAGCATTGCACCAACAGAGCCTTTGCCATTTGTTCCTGCAATATGAATGATTTTCACTTGATTTTGAGGATTTCCTAAACGATTTGCCAATTCTTTTACACGGGCAAGCCCTAATTTTATACCTCTTCTAGAAACTTGTCTTAAATAAATTTCAATTTCAGAATAATTCATATTTATAACTTCTTTCCAGTAATAATATAACAGGAGCTGAAACTATCAGCTCCCGCAATTTTTATCATATAAATTTAGATTTTTTTTACAGACAGATAGCAAAATGATTGAAATTAGCAAAGAAATGACAGAAAAACAATAAAAATCAATACGACTTCTATCTATTTCATCAAAAGATGAACCATAAGGCGTTGAATAATAAGTAATTGGATTATATACTATTTTTATTTCTTTTCTCATAATCAACTTTCTATCTTCAAAATGTTCATCACCTTGATAAGTTCTATTAGCATATATTTCCACATTAGAATGTGTGACACCATTTATATCTGTAAACATACCACTTACAGTACCACTCAATGAATCAACTTCTGTTATAATTGCTGTAGTAGAAACCCAATCTTTTCTTTGCGAAAGCATAAAAATACTACCTATGCAACATATAATAGAAAATATTAAATAAATTAATATAATATTTTTTAAAATTTTAAGCACAATTAATAAGCCGTTGCTCCTAAAATATCATAACGATGGTCAATAAATGGTTTTTTCATATTCAGACCTTCTTGCAAGTCAATATCATAAACTTTACCATTTTTCAGACCAACAATTCTATTGCCAATGCCTTGTTCCAAAAGCTCTACAGCATGATAAGCCATTTCTGTTGCAACGACACGGTCACGCAAAGTAGGAGAACCACCTCTTTGTACATGGCCTAAAATTGTCGCTCTGGATTCAATACCAGTCATTTCCTGAATTTCTCTAGCGATATTTTCCGTACGTCCAACGCCCTCAGAAACAACTAAAATAAAATGATGTTTACCACCTTTTTCGCTCATAGTTTTTGTCATCTTTTTAGCAATTTCGTTTAAATCATATTCACGCTCCAATGTAATGGCAGCTTCTGCACCAACAGCTAAAGCAACATTTACAGCAATAAAGCCAGCACGTCTGCCCATAACTTCTACAACAGAGCATCTATCATGTGACTGCGTTGTATCACGAAGTTTGTCTATCATTTCCATAGCGGTATTCATAGCTGTATCATAGCCGATAGTATATTCTGTACATTGAATATCATTATCAATCGTACCAGGAATGCCAATGCAAGGAATACCGACACTGGACAAATCACCTGCACCTCTGAAAGAACCGTCACCGCCGATAACAACTAAGCCCTCCAGACCAATTTCTTCGCAAACTTCCTTGCCTTTTAAAACGCCTTCCATATTGCGAAATTCAGGGCATCTAGCTGTATACAGACAAGTACCACCTCTTTGAATAATACCAGAAACAGCACTTGCATTCATGTCAATAAATTCACGATTTAAAAGC
This sequence comes from Ruminococcus sp., assembly GCA_014799805.1. Classification (GTDB taxonomy): domain Bacteria; phylum Bacillota; class Clostridia; order Oscillospirales; family Ruminococcaceae; genus UBA3855. Next base: position 48,673 of record JAAVHJ010000034.1, on the reverse strand, counting down.
CCTACATAGCCTCTTTGAATGCCAATTACTTCCATGCCCTTGCTTAATGCCGTACGTGCAACGGCTCTAACGGCTGCATTCATGCCAGGAGCGTCACCGCCACTTGTTAAAACACCTATTTTTTTCATAAAAATCTTTCTGCTACTCAAAACACGAACAAATTTTTTTTGAATAGCTTACTCCTTTCATAATAATTAATAATTGTTACTCTTTTATTTTACTATATTTTATTTATTCTGTCAAGTATTTTTTTCTAATTCTTTGATAAAAAAATATCAAAGCATTATTTTAATTTTATGACAGCAGGAATACAGCCTATTTTTTCAGGTGAAATAATTTCACATAAAGCCTGATATAAATTTTCTGTTATAGCAACGGAAATTTTTTTCTTAGGCAAAATATAATTTCCTGTTTCTGTCAAATAAAATATGACTTCTGTTTTGCCAGAAAATTTCTCACAAATTTCTGCAATTTTCCGTAATAATAATTTTTCTTCATGAGAAATTTTAATACATAATTGCATATTTTCTAATATTGCAGGCAATTCTTTTTGTGTTCTGACCTGTTCACAAATCAGATTTACATGCTGATTTTTTTTAGAAATTTTCCCTGTGAGATAAATAATATGTCCCGTTTTTATTCTGTTTTGAAATTTTAAATATTCATTTTGGAATACAACAGCATCTATCATGCCAAAGCTGTCTTCTAATCGCATAAAACACATTGTCTGATTATTTTTGGTCTGATATTTTCTATCAGACTGTATCAAAGCCAAGATTCTAACATGTGTAGATTCTTGTAAATTTTCTAATTCAGAAATTTTATGGCATTTGAGAAGCTCCTGTAAATATTGCAGTTTCTTTACTGGATGACTTGTAAAATAAAATCCAAATACTTCTTTTTCTAACTGTAATTTTTCAGAATCTGAAAAATCTGCTATTTTGGGCAAATCATGATTTTCAGAAACATTTATTTCTTCAAAAAAACTCATTTGTCCATCTGTAATATTTTTATGATTAGAATTAACAGATTCCAGAACTTGCTTATAATACTGCAACATTTGTTTTCTATTACAATCTAAATTATCTAATGCACCAGATTTAATTAACACTTCAAAATGCAATTTCCCAGTCCCCAAAGACTGTGTTCTCTTACAAAAGTCTACAAAGCTAATAAATTTGCCATTTTTTCTGCGTTCTTCTATTAATTTATCAACTAGCATTCTGCCTAAGCCTTTTATTCCTGACAGACCAAAATATAATTTTCCATTCTGATAGATAAATTGCCATTCGCTGATATTAATATCTGGTTTACAAATTTTCAAACCTTGTTTACGGCATTCATCTAGGTAACATGGAATTTTTTCATAATTACTTTCTGCATATGTCATAAGAGATGCCATATAATCACCAAAATAATGACATTTTAAATAGGCTGTCTGATAAGCAATTTTTGCATAAGCTGTTGCATGAGAACGATTAAACGCATAAGATGCAAAATTTGCCATTTGTTCAAAAACCTGATTTGCGATTTGTTCTGGAATATGATTTTTTATTGCTCCCTGTAAAAATATTTGTTTTTCCTGATTCATAATATCTTGTTTTTTCTTAGACATAGCCCTACGAACATTATCTGCTTGGGCATAAGAATAACCTGCCATATCACAGCAAATTTGCATGACTTGTTCCTGATACAGCATACAGCCATAACTAGAAGCTAATATTTTTTCAAGAATCGGGTGCAAATATTTAATTTTTTCAGGGTGATTTTTATTTTCAATATATAATTTAATATACTCTGTCGTTGCTGGTCTGTATAATGCCAGCACTGCAATCATATCTTCCATACATGTTGGTTGCAGACGAATAAGAAAATTCCGCATACCATCACTTTCAAGCTGAAAAATTCCTGAAGTATTCCCACTGGCAAGCAAAGCATATACTGCATTATCATCAAGAGGAATATTCTGAATCGTAAAGCCCTTTTGATAGTTTCGCACGGCTTTTTCAGTATTTCTGATAATAGTCAAATTTTTTAATCCCAGCAAATCCATTTTCAGCAAGCCTAATTGCTCTAAAATATCCATGCTATACTGCGAAACATAAATATTATTATTTTTCATCATAGAAACAGGAAAATCATTCATGACAGGTTCTTGTGTAATAACAATGCCTGCCGTATGCACAGAAATTGTTCTAGGCATTCTCTCTATTTGCAAAGCAATATCCAGCAAATATTTCACTTGTGCATCTTGCTGATATAGTAATTTTAATTCTGGCACTGTTTCTAAAGCTTCCCTGATAGATAATAAATTATCAATATATTTTGCTATCTTGTCATAAAATTCATATTTTAAATTTAATACTTTGCCAACACACCGAATGGCACTTTTGGCTTTTATCCTATCAAACACAACAATTTCTGCAACATGTTCCTTTCCATAACGTCTGACAATATAATCTTTTACTTTTTGTCTGCCCTCAATACAGAAATCAACATCAATATCAGGCATATTTTTCCGTCCCAGATTTAAAAATCTTTCAAATAATAAATCATTTGCAATTGGGTCAATTTCTGTAATATGCAAGCAATATGCACATAAACTCCCTGCACCTGAACCACGTCCTGCACCAACAGGGATATCTTGACTTTTGGCATAACGCACATAATCCCACACAATTAAAAAATAATCTACAAATCCCAATTCTGTAATCACTTGCATTTCATATTCTAATCTTTCCTGCACTTCTGGAGCAGGATTTTTTCCATAATGCTGAATCATGCCCTCTTGACACAATTTTCTGAAATAAGCCTGATTATCTATGACACCCTCTTGTTTAAAATATGGCAATTTTCTTTCATGAAATTTTATTTCAAGATGACATCTTTCAGCAATTTTGGCAGAATTTATAATAGCCTCTGGTAGATTAGAAAATAAATTTATCATTTCTTCTGAAGATTTCAAATAAAATTCTTCTGTTGAAAATTTTAAATTATGATTATCATAAATTGTTTTATTTTTCATGATACACAGCATAATATTTCTGATTACAGAATCTGATTTTTTAATATAATGCACATCATTTGTAGCGACTAAAGCAATGCCTGTTTCTTGCGATAACCTTACTAATAAATTTACTATATTTTTTTCTTCCTGCAAGCCATGATTCTGAATTTCTAAAAAATAATTTTCAGCTCCAAAAATTTTTTGATATGTCAAAGCTTTTTCTTTTGCACCAGAATAATTATTTTCTAATAATAATCTTGCAATCTCTCCAGAAATACAGCCTGATAAGCAAATTAAGCCTTTGTGATATTTTTTTAATAATTCCAAATCTATTCTTGGTTTTTCATAAAAGCCCTCTATATTGGCAAGAGAAATTAATTTGATTAAATTCTGATAGCCCATTTGATTTTCACAAAGCAAAACTAAATGATAACTTTTTCTATCAAGTTTTGCATCTCTATCAAATCTGGTTCTTTTTGCAACATACACTTCACAGCCAATAATTGGCTTAATCCCTGCTTGTTTGGCAATCTGATAAAATTTCAAAGCAGCATACAAATTCCCATGGTCAGTGATTGCAACAGCAGATTGTCCTAATGCCTTTGCCTGTTGCACAAGATTTTCTAAACGACAAACACCATCTAATAAACTATATTCGCTATGTACATGTAAATGCACAAAATTATTATTTGCTGTCATTTGGATTTTCCTTTCTGTATTGTTCGGCAATCACAGCAATTCTGCGAAATCTATGATTCACGCCAGAACGTCCGATAGGCTTTTCTAGTAATTCTGCAATTTCAGACAAACTCAAATGCGGATTTTCTATTCTTAATTCTGCCAAAGCTCTTAATTCAGGAGATAATTTTTTCATACCATCATGTTTCATAATTTCTTGAATATCCTGACACTGTCTTTCTGAAGCTGAAATAGTTCTTTCGATATTTGCCATATCACAGTTACTGATTCTATTAATTTTATTTTTGACTTCTTTGTCAATTTTAATATCAATTAATTCAAGTGTACATTTTTGTGCACCCATGAAAGTCAATAAATCTTCAATTTCACCACTTATTTTTAAATAGACTGCCCATGCATAACGTCTTTGTATGACATTCGGGTGAACACCAACACTATATAAAATATCGCATAAATCTTTGTAAAGCGTTTCTGTAGGGGCAGTAAATTCCAGATGATATTCTTTTGCAGGGTTCGTCACACTTCCACATGTTAAAAACACACCACCCAAGAATGCCCCCATACTATTCATAGGCAAATTTCGCATATCAATTCGCCGTTCTTCATGAATGTGAAACGCATGTCTGATTTCCGTCACTTGTTTTTTATCTGTAATTTTATAAATCCAAAGATTTCTACCTGTTTTTCTGGGCTTTGCTTTCATGTCCAGTTTTACAGATGCACCAAAAATAGTTTTTATTAATACTGGGAAAACAGAACGGAATACTTCGCTCTCACTTTTTAAACAAATTTCTTCTTTTGTGATAGCTCTTCCATATAACAACATGCCATATAAACAAGCAAACCGTCTATCATGGTCATTGATAGTTGTTCTGATACATTCTCTGACATTATGGGAAAACGACAATTTCATCACTTCCTTTATTTTTAATTATTTACATCTCTGAAAGTGCTAGCATTCTGCCGTGATTATTCATAATTGCTATGATTTCACCTGAAATATCAGAAACAAATAAATAATGACACGGGTCAGAAAAAATTTTCATTTCTTCACATTCGATGGGAATAAACCAACTAGGTTCATAGATATTATTTTTATTTTTGAAACACATATCATAGCTAATATGATTTATCACAACATGATAATGAAATTTATATTTATATTTTTGTTCTAAATTATTTTTATATTCTGTTGCAATTGTAATTACTTCATTCAAAGTAAGAATTGTATTTCCACTTGTTTCAGATAGATTTACAAAAGTTTCACATATTTCACCAGTTTTATCAGAAATTAATATTGTCCTGAAAATACTATAAATATTTTTAGATATTTTACTTTCAATTTCTACAATCCAAACCGCCTCATAATAAAACATAAGATTTGGACAATATAAAAACGAATCTAATTTTACTCTTAATTTTAATTTATTATTCTGATAACTCTTGATATAATTTTTCGCTATTTCTTTAACTTGCTCCAATGTATAATTGCTTTTTCCTATCATATCAGGATAGGTAATTAATTGATAATTCATTTTTTAATGTCTGCCTTTTTTGATATCTCTATGCATTTTATGCACACGATAGCCTTTTTCTTTCAAATTATTTCCGATAAGCTCTGCAAAAGTCACACTTCTGTGCTTCCCGCCAGTGCAGCCGAATGCAATCACTAACTGACTTTTCCCCTCCGAAATATATAACGGCAATAAAAATTCCAGTAAATCATTGATTTTTATCTGCAACATCTGCGATTGTGGAAACTGCATAACATAATCACGTACACAAGATTCTAAACCAGTATGTTTTTTTAATTCTGGAATATAAAACGGATTTGGCAAACATCTGACATCAAAAATCAAATCTGACTCTGTAGACGCACCATATTTATAACCAAAAGACATAACTTTTACTAACAAAGAATCTGTTTTATTTTCCAGAAAAATATCCCGAATTTCTTCACCAAGCTGTGATGTACTCAAATACGAAGTTTCTACTGCATAATCAGCTAATGATTTCAATGGCAAAAGTTTTTCACGTTCTGCTTGTATCGCATCAGGCAATGCATTATATTTTTCAAAAAGTGGGTGTTTTCGTCTTGTTTCCTTATAACGCCGAATTAATACTTCATCGCAGGCATCTGTAAATAATACTTTTAATTTTCCTGACATATTTTTTTTCAACCGTGTCAGCACTTCATAAATTTCAGAAAACATGTCACCAGTACGAATATCAACAGCAATTGCTACTTTATTCAAACTTCCCCCAGTTCTAGTACAAACATCTACAAAACTGGGAATAAATTGCGGAGGAAGATTATCAATGCAATAAAATCCAATATCTTCCAAAACTTTCATAGCTGTGGATTTACCAGAACCAGACATACCAGTAATGATTACTAATCGCATAATGACTTACCACCTTGCATTCCTAAAAAAATAGGCTCAAGTTCTAATAGATACCCTGTTTTTTCTAATACAACATCATGCACATGCTGACATAAATCTAGCACATCTTGACAAGTCGCATGTCCTTTATTAATTACAAAGCCAGCATGTTTTTCACTGACTTGTGCGTCACCGATTTGATAGCCTTTCAAACCGCATTCGTCAATTAATTTAGACGCATAGCTGCCCTTAGGACGTTTGAACGTACTACCAGCACTTGGATAATTTAATGGTTGTTTGGCTTTTCGTCTTTGGGCGAAATCCGCATATTTTTCTGCAATTTCTTCTGGATTGCCTTTTTGCAAACATATTGTCACAGAAGTTATAATAGTTCCAACATGTTCTGTAAAAAAGCTATGTCTGTAAGATAAATCTAAATCTTTATTTTTTAAACAATATTCTTTGCCTGAGCTATCTATATAACTGCATTCTGTTACAATATCTTTCATTTCACTGCCATAAGCACCAGCATTCATGTACAACGCTCCGCCAACAGTACCAGGAATACCGCTTAATGCCTCCATGCCTGTTAAATGATGTTCCATTGCAAATTTTGCAATATTACTAAGCATTGCACCAGCTTGACAAGTTAACATAACTTCATCATGCATTTTTATTTCAGAAAAACAATTTCCTAAATGCAGAATCACACCTTGATAGCCTTTATCAGAAACTAAAATATTACTTCCTCTGCCCATGATAAAATAATTTATTTTTTTTTCATGACAAAATTGCAATAATTTCTCTAATCCTTGTATAGAATTAATTTCAATCCAAAAATCAGCATTACCACCAATATGAAAAGTCGTATGACGAGCAAGAGAAATATTTTCTTGCAGCTGCATTTGATATGCATGACAAATTTCCTGTAATTCTCTGTTCATAGAACAAACCCCCTGTAAAATTTAAAATTTATTAAAATACATCATAATCTTTTACAGATTCTGTTCCTTCCATATCCATTCCCAAACGGTCTAGTAATTCTGTTGCAGCGTTATAACCCATTTTCTTCTGTCTGTTATTCATAGCGGCAACTTCCAAAATAACAGCAAGATTTCTGCCCGGTTTCACTGGAATTGTTAAACAAGGTACTTTCACGCCTAATATAGAAGCATATTCTGTATCAATGCCCATTCTGTCATAAATTTTTTCAGGATTCCAGAGTTCCATTTCTACAACTAAGTCAATTTTTTCAGTCATTTTAACAGCACCCATACCGAATAATCTTCTTGCATTAATAATACCAATGCCACGAAGTTCTAAAAAATGTCTGATATTATCTGGTGAGCTGCCCACAAGACTAATATTAGAAACTTTTCTAATTTCAACAGCATCATCTGCAACTAATCTATGACCTCTCTTGACAAGTTCGATTGCTGTTTCACTTTTTCCAACACCACTTTCACCCGTCAAAAATATGCCTTCGCCGTAAATTTCAATCAAAACACCATGACGGGTAATTCTAGGAGCAAGATTTAAATTTAAAAATGCAATTAAACCTGACATAAAATTAGAAGTACTTTCTTTGCTTCTTAATAAAGGCATTTCAAATTTTTGTGCTAATTCCAGCATTTCTGTAAAATAGGGCAATTCTCTTGTAATAATCAATGCAGGAAGTTTCTGCGAAAATAACAATTCCAGACGTTCCCGTCTTGTTTTTTCATCAATCGTTGATAAATAGGCAAATTCCATTTTGCCAATAATCTGAATTCTTTCAGGATTAAAATATTCATAAAATCCCATGAGCTGTAGTCCTGGTCTGTTCACATCATTTTCGTCAATCAAAAGCTCTGCTGGAGCTTTTGGGGTGTAAATTACTTCGAGTTTAAACTCATCAATAATTTTTTGCAGTGAAATTGTAAATCTTTCTGCCATAAAAAAGCAACTCCTTTAATAAAATTATCACGATTCACTTTCTGGATTTAAAACATAACTTTCTAGCTTTGGCGTTTTTGGAGCTTCCTCTCCCTGCCATTCGATAATAATTGGCACAGTTGTAGATAAGCTTTTTAATGTTTCTACATCGTTTCTATTTTCAGCATTCATTGTCACTAGTAAGCAATCAGCAGGTAAATATTCTGCTGCATACATGGTTTCTAAATCACCAAATAACGCATTATCACCATCTATTCTTATAAAAATGGAAATTTCTGGGGCATTTGTACGCATAGCAACTAATAAATCTGTCAAAGCCTGATATCTATCTGTATCACCACAGACAGCCTCTAAATTATCCAAATCACTTCTTGGAAAATTCGGAAAACTTAACCCTTCACAGACTAAAATTTTAAAATTTGCCTGTTCAATTTCTTCTGCAAATGCACTAAGATAATCTTGTGTTAAAGAACTTTCTGGAGAAAGCCAAAGTCTTGTTTCTGCAGCAGATTTATCTTCCCAAAGCTCGCCTGTGTCTTTTTTCAGATAAGAAGAAGCCGAATAATTTTTTGCATAATTATCATCTTGTAATGCATTAATTACGGCAACAGGTTCATAGCCTTTGGCAGTTATCATTTCATAAATTTTATCCAATGACAAAACTGCTTGCACAGCACTGCTCTTAACAGCATCTTGTACAGATGTTGCATAATAAACACCGCCACCATTTATTTTTAACGGTACTAACACATGAGATAAACCCTCTGGTAATTCTTCCAGAGCCTGTTCTAATGCTGTTTCTGTCATCAAAGCAGAAATATCCAGTTCATAGCCTTGCATGTCAGGGGCTTTCTGTATAAAACCAAGTTGTTCTTCTGTCGTTGGTTCTGTGATTTCTTCCGTTGTTTCTATGATTTCTGTTGTTTCAGTTATTTCTGTATTTTCTTCTGATTCTGTTGTATCTGTTATTTCAGGATTATTATTATTTTCTGATTCTGTGACAAAAAAATTTTTCTCCTGCAAAAATGCCAAAATAGGAGCGCCTACACTATAGCCAACAAATCCAATTGCACCAGCTAACAGAAATGTCATAATCACGGAAGCTGTATTATGTCTGACATGCTTTGCGTGTTCAAACCGGTCTTTTCTTCTGTAAATTTTTCGACCTTTTGGTTTGATTTTCATAGAATTTCAAAGTCTCCTCTCTGATTATTCTCTTGTTCTAAAAATTCTAAAAATTAATTTCTCAACTGTTCAATTGCTTTTCTCATCTCTCTTTGATTGAACAAGTAGCTTCCTGATACTAATATAGTTGCACCAGCTTGTAATGCCTCTGATGCAGTTGTGGCATCAATACCACCATCAACTTCAATTTTAATATTTCTATCTTGCATCATAGATTTTATTTCTGCTATTTTTGCTGTCATTTCATGTAGATAACTTTGCCCTCCAAATCCTGGTTCAACTGTCATAACAAGAATTACATCAATATCATCAAGAAACGGCAACAAAGCCTTTGCTGGTGTAGCAGGTTTTACAGAAATCCCGACTTGGCAGCCAGTATTTTTAATTAATTTAATTACTTCAAATGGATTGCTACTGCTTTCTAAATGAAATGTAATTAAATCAGCTCCAGCTTTTGCAAAATCCTGTATGTAATCCACAGGATTCTGAATCATTAAATGCACATCAATAAATAAATCTGTTTGTTTGGATACGGCTTGCAATACAGGCAATCCAAATGAAATATTTGGAACAAACATTCCGTCCATGACATCAAAATGCAATATATCTGCACCAGCCTGTTTTAATTTTTCCAATTCGTCATGCAAATGCAACATATCAGCACTTAACATTGACACAGCAATTTGCGTATTCAAATTATCCTACCTCCTATTTTTTCTCTATAATAATATTATACCGAAAAAAAACCTTTTCGTCAATACACGGCTGTCAAATTTTTTGAAAAATATTTAAAAAAACAAACTGTCAGAAATTGAAAAATTCTGACAGTAATTTTAATTATTTTAGAGTAACAACAGTTACACCCTCTTCGCCTTCCCCATAAACACCATTACGATACTCTTTTACGCAATGCATTGATTTTAATTTTTGCTGAACAGCTTTTCTAAGCAAGCCTGTTCCCTTGCCATGAATAATCATAACGGTATTCATATTTGCAAGCACAGCACTTGCAATAAAGCTTTCTACTTCATAAACACCCTCATCACAAGTATAACCCCGAATATCTAATTCCATAGAACCTTTGCGTTCTACTTTTGTAGAAATATTATGCTGTTTCGATTTTTTAGCATTTTTATTTTGTTTTGTTTTATCTAATAATCTTAATCTGGAAATCTGCACTTTCATTTTCATGACACCAATTTGCACGAATACAGAATCAGAATTTTTGGGTTCAGAAACAATAAAACCTTCTTGATGCAAATCTGCAATGAATACTTTATCGCCTTTTTGCAAAGCTCTTGGCAAACGATAATTACCATTCTCATCAATACTACCAATCACAGGATTTGCTGTTTTATACATGTCTCTTAATTGCTGTGTGCTGGAGCTTTTGATATTAGATACACGAGAAGAAAAATCTGCTTTTTCTTTTTCTTTTCTTAAATGCTCCAATTCATCAAGTAATGCATTTGACTGTGCTTTTGTTGATTCTACAATACGACTAGCTTGTTCTGTTGCATGTTCTAAAATTTGTTTTTCTTTTTCAGCTAATTCACGGGATTTTTTTTCCCATTCTGATTTTAATAATTCTGCTTCCTGACGGAGCTGAACTGTGAATTCTTTTTCTTGTTCTAATTCTTTTCTAGTCTGTTCAAATTTTTCAATCACATGTTCAAAATTTTTATTTTCTTCACTAATCAGTGATTTTGCATGATTTAAAATAATTTCTGGTATACCAAGCTGGCTGGAAATTGCAAATGCATTAGATTTGCCGACAGAACCAATTATTAAGCGATAAGTCGGTTTTAAAGTCTCTGTGTTAAATTCACAAGAAGCATTAATAACATCTGGCGTATCAGATGCATATAATTTTAATTCCTGATAATGCGTTGTTACCATGAGTTTTGAACCGAGCTGTTTTAAATAATCAATCACAGAAATTGCCAATGCTGCACCCTCTACAGGGTCAGTGCCTGAACCTAATTCATCTAATAATACAAGTGTACTATCATCAGCAATTTTTAAAATTTCCACAAGATTAAGCGTATGAGAAGAAAATGTAGATAAATTTTGTTCAATGCTTTGGCTGTCACCAATATCAGCTAAAATATGTCGAAAAACTGAAATTTTACTTCCCTCTGCAACAGGGATTAATAATCCGCACATTGTCATAGCTGTTAATAAACCTGCTGTTTTCAAAGCAACTGTTTTACCACCAGTATTAGGACCTGTGACGATTAAAGCATTATGAAACTCGCCTAAAGCTAAATCAATTGGCACGGCTTTATTTTTATCTAATAACGGGTGTCTTGCTTTTTTGAGTTCTAACACACCATCATCACGAATCATGGGCTTAATTGCTTTGATAGATAACGCATAATTCGCTTTGGCAAAATAATAATTTAATTCTGCACAAGTGGCATGTAAATTTTTTAAATTATCTGCTTGTTTGCCGACTTCTGTACAAAGTTTTTGCATAATGCGTTCTATTTCTTCCAGTTCACGGCTTTCTAGCAGTCTAATATCATTATTTGCCTCTACAATTTGCAGAGGCTCAACAAAAATAGTCTGCCCACTAGACGAAGTATCATGAATTAATCCTGCAATTTGACTGCGATATTCTGTTTTGACAGGTAATACAAATCTGCCATCACGAATTGTTACTGTATTTTCTTGTAAATATTTCTGTGTTGTTTTATTTTTTACCATTTTGTCAAGTGTTTCACGCAAATTTGCTCTGGAACGCACTAATTTTTTTCTGATTTCGGCAAGTGTTGGGCTTGCACTGTCAGCAATTTCTTCTTCTGAAATAATAGAACGCTCTAATGAATTTAATAAAACATCATCAGGAACTATCAGCGAAAATAAATAATCTAACGAAGTTGCTGTTTCACTGCAATGGCTATACCAATGATATAAACTTTGCACTTGTCGCAACAAATCCGCAACATCTAGCAAATCTTTTAGAGATAATCTTGCACCAGAAGATGCTCTTGTCACCATGTTGCAAATATTTTTAAAATCTGAAAAGGGTGGCGTTCCAAATTGTAAAGCCAATTGCAATGCATCATCTGTTTTTTCAATTTCTCTGCGAACTTCTGTTAAATCACTACTTGGCTGACAAGATAATATCATATTTTTACTTGTTTCATTAGAAGCAAATTCAGAAGCTTGTGCTAATACTTTATGTAATTCTAAAACTTGTTCAAAAGATTTCATAAATTTAACCTCCTTAATAAGGCAATCAGGCATAGCGGAATGCCACACCTGTATTAATTATATTATTTTTTTATAATATTCTAAAGCTTGAAAAGAGTTATCTGTATGATATTGCAGAAATTCTTCTGCGAATGCAAATAAAGGCTTTTTGCAATGTTCAGAAATTTTAAACCAAAAAATTTTTTCAAAATCCTGCAACACAATATGACGGATTGCCTGTAATGCACCAGCAGGCATGAAAATTCCAATTTTTTTACAAGATTCGCAATAAAAACAGCCCTGTTCTACAGAAAAATATAAATTTTCTGGCAAATAGCAATTACAATTTCTGCACATAATAACATCTGGCAAAAAACCTAATAAACTTGCAATTCGTAATTCAAAAATGCATTTTAATAATAATTCGTCAAGAGTTTCATTTTTTTCTGATAAATAATAAAAACAATTTAATAGCAACCGCAAAATTTCTGGTGTATTTGTCTGTGGCAGTGCAGAATATAATATTACCTGTGCAAAATAAGATGCCAATGCTACAGAACTAACAGAATTTCTTAATCCATAAAAAATTTGAATCGGCACAACAGTTCTAAGCATATAAAAATTTTTTCTGTTTTTCTTATCTGAAACATCAAATTCTGCATAGGCAAATAATTGTGTTGCACTGCCTGTTTTACTAGTCATCTTTGCAGAGCCTTTTACAAGAATTTCCACAACTCCTGTTTCTGTGAGAATATCAATAAATTTATCCTGTTCGCCCCATGTTTTCTGTGAGAGAACAACACCCTTGATTGTCATAATTTCCTTTCTGTTCAGCATACTGCAAATAATCTGAAATTTTTCCAGTTGCTTGAAATTTTTCCCATAATTCTAGCATAATACGCCCTCCTGTTTTTGAATATTATTTGCAAAACAGGAGGAAATATTGTTGGAAATAATTTTATTCAGACAAGCCGAAACTTCTAATTAAATTTTCTCTATTACGCCAATCTTCTTTGACTTTGACAAAGCATTGCAAATTTACCTGAATTTCAAAAAAACTTTCTAAATCCCGTCTTGCTGAACTGGCAATTTTTTTCAGCATACTGCCTTTCTTACCAATCACAATGCCTTTGTGAGAATCACGTTCACAATAAATAACAGCTGAAATATCTAATAAATCTTTGTCCTGCCGTTCCTGTAATTTCTCAATTGTAACTGCAATCCCGTGTGGAACTTCTTCATTTAATAATCTTAATAATTTTTCACGGATAATTTCTGCAACAAGCACACGTTCTGGCTGGTCTGTGAATTTATCATCAGGAAAAAAATGCACAGACGGCTGTGCTAATTCTTCTGCAACAGCAAGAATTTCTTTCAAACCGTCTTGTTCTGATGCACTGACTGGAATAATCGCATAGGGCTTATATTGATTCTCAAGTCTTAACATCAGAGGCATCATAGCAGATTTATCCTGTAATAAATCAATTTTATTCAGAATTATCACACAAGAAATTTTTTTCTTAGCTAAATTTTCAAGCATAATTTCATCTTGTTCATGTAATTTCTTTGTACAGTCAATGACATATAAAACAGCGTCTGCATCTGTTGCAGAAGTCTCTGCTGTTTTCAACATATAGCCACTTAATTTATTTTTTGGCTTATGCAATCCTGGCGTGTCAATAAATACATATTGTGTATTTCCTCGTGTTAAAATGCCTGTAATTCTGGTTCTGGTTGTCTGCGGTTTACTGCTGACAGAAGCTATTTTTTCACCAATTAAAGCATTTAACAAAGTAGATTTTCCTGCATTTGTGCGACCTGACAGCGTTAAAAAAATAGATTTTGTTTCTGTCATGTTATATTTCCTCTCCAGACGTAAAAGTTAATTCTCTGGAAATGCCCAGTTTGTCTAAAACAGATTCTTCTTTTTCACGCATAATTCTTTCATCAAGCGGACTGGTTTCATGGTCATAACCCAACAGATGCAACATAGAATGCACTGTTAAAAATCCGATTTCACGGCTTAACGAATGTCCGTAAATATTAGCCTGTTTTACTGCTGTTTCAATTGAGATTACAATATCACCAAGCATGACAAAACCAGTTTCTGCACTGATTTCTACAGTTCCATCTTCGCTGGTAAGCGGAAAAGATAACACATCTGTAACGCTGTCTTTTTGACGATATGTTTTATTTAAATTTTTAATTTCCTGATTTGATACAAACGAAACGCTGACTTCTGCATTCTGTGTAAATCCCTCAGAAATTAACACTGCATGACAACAACGCCGAATTAACAACCGAATACCAGACGGAATTTTCACAGTATTCTGATTATTTTTAATACTTACTTTTAATTTACCTGTTTGCTGTGCCATAATCAAGCTCCTTTTCTGTAAATCAATTATTTTTTTATTTATTTTTAGAATGATAATAATGCTCATAGGCTTTTATAATATCCTGTACGAGCCTATGACGGACAACGTCCTTTTCTGTAAATCGCATGATAGCAATATCATCAATTTTTTGCAAAACTTTCATAGCTTCTATTAGCCCTGATTTGTTTTTTTCAGGTAAGTCAATCTGTGTAATATCACCTGTAATTACCATTTTGCTATTTGTTCCCAAACGAGTCAAAAACATTTTAATTTGCTCCGAAGTTGTATTTTGTGCTTCATCTAAAATTACAAATGCATCATCTAATGTCCTGCCTCTCATATAAGCAAGCGGTGCAACTTCGATAATATTTTTTTCCATATATCTTGCAAAAGTCTCTGCACCAAACATGTCAAATAAAGCGTCATATAATGGTCTTAAATACGGATAAACTTTATCTTGCAAATCTCCAGGAAGAAAACCCAATTTTTCGCCTGCCTCTACAGCTGGGCGTGTTAAAATAATTTTCTGCACTTCATGGGATTTAAACGCTTTCACAGCAAGTGCCACGGCTAAATAAGTTTTACCAGTTCCAGCAGGTCCTACACCTAGTACAATTGTATTTTTTTTAATTGCATCTACATATTTTTTTTGACCGACTGTTTTGGAACGGATAATTTTGCCAGTAGCCGTGATACAAATATCATCACTACTCATGTCATGAAGTTCAGTATCTTTGTTTTCATTCACCATTGCTATCATATAACGAACAGTTTGTTCTGTGATTAATCTTCCTTTGTTAACAAGTGAGATAATACTATGCAATACCCGTATGGCTTTATCTGTCTGCTCAGATTCTCCTGTGATAGCAATATCACACCCCCGACCAATGATAACCACATGATATTCCCGTTGGAGTAAATTTAAATTTTCGTCATAATTTCCGAACACAGCCTGCATCACAGCAGGATTATCAAAATGAATATATTTTTCTATTGTCAAATTTTTCACCCTTGCTTATCTAAAAATTACAATTTTTTATTTTTCAGCAATCTAAATTCTTACGCTCACCCTTTCATTATACACTGTTTTTACAGAAAAGTCAATAGCTTGCATAAAAATTCTGTATAAAATGCTATGCAATAAAAAAAAAATTAGATTTTGCAAAAAAACACTTGACAAATAAATTTTAATCTGCTATAATAGCATTTAGAACAAAGCAGATGCAGACTGTATCTCACCGTTTGACACAGAATTTTGTAAAAATTTTATAAAATAAATTTAGTTTTTTTCTGATATGCCGAAACGGTCAATTGCTGTTATTTTAGTTATGATAGATTATAATAAAATTAGCAATTGCATGAGTGCAGAGTTTGTATCCGCACTCATTTTTGTTTTTTAAAAATTTTAATGCTTGGGGGTGCCAGCAATAAGCAAGGAAAATAAGGACATGCAGATTAACGAAATGATTCGGGATAAAGAAATTCTGGTCATTGATTCTGACGGAAAGAAACTTGGTGTCATGTCTGCAAGAGATGCACAAATGCTCGCTTATGAGAAAAATCTGGATTTGGTGAAAATTGCACCACAGGCGAAACCGCCTGTATGTCGTATTTTAGATTACGGCAAATTCTGTTTTGAACAACAGAAACGTGAAAAAGAAGCCAAGAAAAATCAAAAAGTGATGTCAATTAAAGAAATTCGCATGTTTTCTACAATTGATACACATGATTTTGAAACCAAAGTCAATCAGGGGATTAAATTCCTGAAATCCGGTGATAAGCTTAAAGTTTCCGTACGTTTCAGAAGGCGTGCCATTGCACATCCGCAGTTCGGCGAAGAATTATTAGAACGATTCAAAGAAGCTTGTTCTGAATTTGGGATTGTCGAAAAACCTGCGAAAACCGAGGGACGCAGTATTGTTATGTTCATATCCCCGAAAGCAACAAAAGCATAAGGAGGCTTTTTATCATGGCTAAAAAAGTAAAGGTCAAGACACATTCTGGTGCCAAAAAAAGATTCAAGCTTACCGCAAGTGGTAAAGTAAAGTATCAGCACACAAATAAGCGTCATAGACTGACCCAGAAAGACACAAAACGTAAGAGAATCGCAAGAAATGCAGGTGTAGCAGATGTGACCAATGCACCAGCTATTAAGAAAATGATTCCATATCTTTGATTAAAAATTTCACACTGGGAGGTATTAAATTATGGCACGTATTAAAGGTGCGTTAGCAACACGTAAAAGAAGAAATAAAACCCTGAAACTTGCAAAGGGCTATTTTGGTGCAAAGAGCAAACATTTCAAGATGGCAAAACAGGCTGTCATGAAATCTGGTCAATATGCATATATTGGCAGAAAACAGAAAAAAAGAAACTTCCGCCAGCTTTGGATTGCTAGAATTTCTGCTGCTGCAAAAAGCAATGGTATGAATTATTCTACATTCATGAATGGCTGTAAAAAAGCTGGTATTACGCTTAATAGAAAAATGCTCTCTGAAATTGCAATTCACGATGCAGAGGGATTTGCAGCAATCGTAGAAAAGGCAAAGTCTGCTCTTTAATTCAGAGATTCAGACAATAACAGAACACGCCAAATGGCGTGTTTTGTTATATTGCCTGATAGGAGTCATGATAAAAATGTTACAAAAAGAAATTGTTTCAAAAGATAATCCTGCTGTAAAACATTATAAAAAATTGCGAGATAGTAAAAAAGCAAGACGCACAGAACAGTTATTTGTAATTGAAGGATTACGTATTGTAAAAGATGCTTTGCAATATGCGTTCTTAATACAGCAAATATTTATTACAGAAACATGTTGGCATAAGTATTATGAAATATTACAGGATTTAAAAAAAATAGAAAAAATTCAATTATTACATATTTCAGATTATATTGGCGAATATTTAACAGATACTGAACATACACAGGGCATTTTTGCAATCTGTAAAATGCCTGTTCAAAAACCAGTTGCAGAATTATTACAATCTCATGGCAGGTATTTAGTATTATGCAATCTGCAAGATACTGGAAATATGGGAATGATTTTGCGAACTTGTGACGCATTGGGAATTGATGCTGTTTTAACAAGTGGCAGTTGTGAGTTATATAATCCGAAAACAATACGTTCTGCAATGGGTTCTGCACTTCGGGTTTCTGTTTGGGACGAACCAAACGCAATGCATTTACTTCAAGTATTACAAGCTCAGCATATTTGTAATTATGCTTCTGTTCCATCTCAACAGGCAATTTCTTTGACAGACTGTCATTTTCAAAATGGTTGTGCTGTTTGGGTTGGCAATGAGGGCAACGGATTACCAAAAGAAATTATTTCCGCATGTGAAAATAAAATTACAATTCCTATGCGTGGTGGTGCGGAATCTTTCAATGCAGCAATGGCAGCTGGTATTTTGGCATGGGAAATGATGAAATCAAAATAGTGATAAAAATAATAAAAATAATAGCATATTAACATCACTAGGGGGCATATTTATGCAAGATGGCATGGTCATAGGCTGGCTTTGGCTTGTTATGGTAATGGGCATTGCAAATGCAAGAACAATAGAACTTATCAAAGAATATCCAGATATTAAAGCATTATACTATATGATGCATGAACCTGATAACGAATTTTTAAAAGAAAATGAATATCGAAAAGTAACAGAAACTTCACTTGGTGCAGCCAAACAGATTTTAATATCTTGTCAACAGAATGGTATTGGTGTTATCACATGGGATAGTATTTATTATCCCAAACATCTCCGCAATATTTATGATGCACCAGCGGTGCTGTTTTATAAAGGAGACCCAACTATTTTACAAGAAGAAGATATTTTAACCGTTGTAGGTACAAGATATCCATCAAATTACAGTATTTATACAGGAGAACAGCTTTGCATAGAGATTGCCGAGCAGGATATTATCATAGCAAGTGGTGGTGCTATGGGAATGGATAGCGTTGCCCATAAATCGGCTCTTATGGCAGGAAAGCCAACAATTGCTGTCATGGGCTGTGGAATCGATTTTGATTATCCAAAAGAAAATAGACCATTACGAGAAAAAATTCTTGAAACAGGAATTTTTATTTCAGAATATTTCCCTGGTACACCTGCTTATAGCAGAAATTTTCCTATTAGAAATAGAATTCTTTCTGGTATTAGCAAAGGAACTTTGATTTTAGAAGCAGCAGAAAAAAGTGGTGCAATGATTACTGCTAATAATGCATGTGACCAGAACAGAACTGTTTTCTGTTTACCACCTACGAATATTTTTGATAAGCGTTATGATGGGCAGGCAATTTTATTGCGTGATGGTGCAACACCTGTTTTCAGCGCAGAAGATATTTTATCAATAAAAAATGATAAAATTTTTGAGCCAATGCAAAAACCTGTTAAATCAATCAAACAGCAAAAAAATAAAAAACAAGAAAATAAACTTTCTGTTTCTGAATCTCAAGAAAAATTAGCATCTGAATTAACAGAAATAAAACATTCTGTTATGACGACTGACTGGATTCCATCAGAAGCTACATCAGAACAGCAAAAAATTCTAGAATTACTTAAAGAAAGTGATAAAAATATAAATATGCTTTGTCAACTTGCAGAAATGCATTTTGAAGTGTTGTCAACAAATCTAGTAGAAATGGAAATTCAAGGTTGGATTTTTAATAAAGGCATGGATTACTATCAATTAGCAGATAATTTAAAATAAATTTAAAGCAACTATTGATTTGATTGATTTGATTTGAAAGGAGAGTGTGCCGTACAAACGGTGAAACTATGTCTAATTTAGTAATTGTAGAGTCCCCAGCGAAAGCTAAGACGATTCAGAAATACTTGGGTACAGGTTATGAAGTGATTGCATCTATGGGACATGTGCGAGATTTGCCAAAATCTAAACTTGGTGTCGATGTTGAAAATAGATTTACACCACAATATGTAGATATGAAAGGCAAGGGCGATGTCATCAAAGATTTGAAAAAACGAGCTAAAAAAAGTGACTATGTTTATCTTGCAACTGACCCCGATAGAGAGGGTGAAGCAATTTCATGGCATCTTGCACAAATGCTTGGTCTTGACTTGAACGCAAATAATCGAATTGCTTTTAATGAAATTACAAAAACAGGTGTCCAGAATGGCATGTCTAATCCGCATAAAATTGATTTGGATTTAGTCAATGCACAACAGGCAAGAAGAATTTTAGATAGATTGGTTGGCTATAAACTTAGTCCATTTCTTTGGAAAAAAGTCAAACGTGGCTTATCTGCTGGTCGTGTGCAGTCAGTCGCAGTGCGATTAATTGTTGACAGGGAAGAAGAAATTAAATTATTTGTTCCAAAAGAATATTGGACAATTGACGCAAAATTATATGCAGATAGTGATAAAATCTTTTCTGCAAAATTAGCTTCTGTAGATGGTAAAAAAATAGAGCTTGAAAATCAGGAACAGACAGAAAAAATTCTGGAACGGCTTAAAAATGCAGTATTTCAAGTACAAACGATAAAAAAGCGTGTTACCAAAAGACAACCATCACCACCGTTTATTACTTCAACATTGCAACAAGAAGCATCTAAAAAATTAGGATTTCAATCCAAACGTACTATGAAAACAGCACAGGAACTTTATGAAGGCATTGATGTAAATGGTATGGGAGCTGTTGGTTTGATTACCTATATGCGAACAGATAGCTTAAGAATTTCTGCTGATGCTCAGGAAGCAGCAACAGAATATATTAAAAATAGTTATGGTGATAATTATTTACCTGAAAAACCCCGTGTATTTAAAAGCAAGAAAAATGCACAAGATGCCCACGAGGCAATTCGTCCATCTATGCCAAATGTAACACCTGATAGTATTCAATCAAGTTTAACGAGCGACCAGTATAAATTATACAAATTAATTTGGGAAAGATTTATTGCAAGTCAGATGGCAAATGCTTTATTAAATACTATCTCTGTAGAGATTCAAGCAGATAATTGTATTTTTAAAGCCTCTGGTTATTCTGTAAAATTTGATGGCTTTACAGTTCTATATGATGACAAGAATGATTCAGAAGAAAATGAAAAAATGCTTCCGCCACTCAAAGAACAGGATATTTTGAAAATTGCTAGTCTTGACGGCAATCAGCATTTTACACAGCCTCCTGCAAGATATTCTGAAGCGAGTTTGATTAAAACATTGGAAGAAAATGGAATCGGCAGACCGAGTACCTATGCACCAACGATTACAACAATTTTATCCAGAATGTATGTAGAACGTGAAGGAAAACAGCTCCGTCCAACGCCTTTAGGAGACGTGACAACACAAGTCATGAAAGAACATTTTCAGCATATTGTAGATGCAGATTTCACAGCAAATATGGAAACAGAGCTTGATAATATTGAACAAGGTTCTGCGGATTGGGTGAATATGCTGGATAATTTTTATCAGGATTTTTCAAAAACACTTGCAACGGCTGAAGAAGCGATGGACGGCAAACACATGAAAATTCCAGAAGAACAAACAGATATTATCTGTGAACAATGTGGAAAACCTATGGTAATTAAATTTGGACGTTTTGGAAAGTTTATTGCTTGTACAGGGTATCCTGATTGTAAAAATACACAAAAAATTGTACAGGAAACCTGTGGTATATGTCCTGCCTGTGGCAATAAAATTATTCAAAAAAAGTCCAAACGTGGCAGAAGTTTTTATGGTTGTCTAGGCTATCCTGACTGTCATTTTATGACTTGGTTCACGCCTACAGAAGAACATTGTCCACAATGTCAGTCTACGTTATTTAAAAAAGGCGGTAAAATGGGAATGCTGATTTGTCAAAAAGATGGCTGTGGTTATGAAAGGAATTTAAAATGAATGCAATTGTAATTGGTGGAGGTCTTGCTGGCTGTGAAGCTGCTTGGCAGTTAAGTCAGGCAGGAATTTCTGTTATGCTTTACGAAATGAAGCCAAATAAATATAGTCCAGCACATCATCATGAAAATTTAGCAGAACTTGTCTGTTCTAATTCGTTAAAAGCTTCCCGTCTGGCATCTGCTGGCGGATTGCTGAAAGCAGAAATGGAATTGCAAGGTAGTTTATTAATTTCCTGTGCCAAAGCTTGTGCAGTACCTGCTGGCGGTGCATTAGCCGTTGACCGTGAACAATTTTCAGAACTTGTGACGGAAAAAATGCAAAATCAAGAATTAATTACTATAATTCGTGAAGAAATTACAGAATTGCCAGATAAAAATGCAATTATTGCAACAGGACCTCTCACTTCGGATTTGCTTGCTGAAAAAATAGAATTACTCTGTGGCAATAGATTAAGTTTTTTTGATGCCGCAGCTCCTGTTGTTTCTGCTGAAAGTCTTGCTATGGATAAGATTTTCTTGCAATCAAGATATGACAGAGGTGACGCAGATTATTTAAATTGTCCCATGAATCAGCAAGAATATGAAAATTTCTGGAATGCTCTGGTAACTGCTGAAAAAGCTCCCTTGCATGAACATGATAAAGAATTCTTTAAAGTATATGAAGGTTGTATGCCTGTAGAAGTTCTGGCATCAAGAGGAATTGACACACTTAGATTTGGTTGCTTAAAACCTGTCGGTTTGCGTGACCCGAAAACAGGCAAAAGACCCTATGCTGTTGTACAATTACGCCGTGAAAATAAAAATGCAACAATGTTTAATCTAGTTGGATTTCAGACAAATTTAAAATTCAATGAACAAAAAAGGGTGTTTGGCATGATTCCAGGATTAGAACATGCAGAATTTCTAAGATATGGTGTCATGCATAGAAATTTTTTCCTGAATAGTCCTGCATTATTAAATCCAGATTATTCGCTTAAAAATGCTGAAACTATGTTTTTTGCTGGACAAATCACAGGCGTTGAAGGCTATATGGAATCAGCTTCCAGTGGTATGATTGCTGGAAAGAGCCTTGCAAGGAAATTACAAGGCAAATCAGCATATATTCTGCCAAAAGATACAATGACAGGGGCATTAGCTAATTATGTCAGTGAGGGAGGCTTTTCTGAATTTCAGCCTATGGGTGCAAATATGGGATTACTGCCTGCTTTATCTGAACGTATCAAAGGGAAACAAGAACGCTATCAAAAAACAGCAGAACTTGCTGTCTCAAGATTGACAGAATTTTTACAGAACTTGGAGTAATTTAATTTATGAAAATTATTGTAGACGCTTTCGGCGGTGATAATGCACCATTGGAAGTCATCAAAGGTTGTCAACTGGCAAAACAAGAATTACAGGTAGATATTATTTTAACAGGCGATGAGACAAAAATTAAACAAGTTGCAACACAAGAAAATCTTGATATTGCAGGATTTGAAATCTTGCAGGCTGATGAAATTTTTGATATTCATGCACAGCCCGCAAGTATTTTAAGAGAAGGCAAAAATACTTCTCTAGCAGTAGGATTACAGGCTCTTCGTGATGGCAAAGGTGACGCTTTTGTCAGTGCAGGAAGTACTGGAGGTTTGGTAACAGGTGCAACGCTTTTGACCAAACGCATTAAAGGCATTAAGCGTCCTGCTCTTGCACCTATGTTGCCATCTAATCGGAATAAATTTATATTATTAGATGCTGGTGCAAATACAGAATGCAGAGCTGACATGTTGGTACAATTTGCTATCATGGGAACAGCTTATATGAAATGTGTGAAACATATTGCTCATCCAAGAGTCGGGTTATTAAATATCGGTGCAGAAGAAACAAAGGGACGAGAACAGGAATTACAGGCTTATGAATTGTTAAAAAATGCACCTATTAATTTTATTGGCAATGCGGAAGCAAGAGAACTCCCAGAGGGTAATTATGATGTCATTGTCTGTGATGGATTTTCTGGCAATATTACATTAAAGCTTTATGAAGGCATGGGAGCTTTATTCCGAGATAATTTAAAAAATTGGTTCAGTGGTGTCAAAGGTAAATTATCGGCTTTGTTATTATTAAATAAAATTAAAGATTTTCAGAAATTAATGGATTACAAAGAAGAAGGTGGTGCAATTTTATTAGGGATTGCCTATCCAGTGATTAAAGCACATGGAAGCTCCGACGCAAAAGCTTTTTATAACGCAATTCGTCAGGCAAAAAAATGTGTTGATGGCAATATGATTTCTGTGATTACTGATATTCTGGAAAGCATGAAAGGAGGAAATTAATTTTTATGAATATTTCTTTTTCAGAACTGGAAAAAAAAATCGGTTATTGTTTTAAAAATCAGGATTTTATTTATGAAGCATTATCGCATTCTTCTTATGCGAATGAGAAAAAAAAACAAAGAAAAAGCAACGAAAGACTGGAATTTTTAGGTGATAGTATTTTATCACTTGTTGTATCACAGTATTTATTTGAGCATTACCCTGATTTACCAGAGGGGGAATTGACAAAAATCCGTGCGGCTCTTGTTTGTGAAAAATCTCTGCATAGATTTGCTTTAAAAATTAATTTAGGTGATTATTTATTATTGGGCAAAGGTGAAGTTCATACGGGTGGGCGTGAACGTCCTTCTATTTTAGCAGACGCTTTTGAGGCTGTGATTGCGGCAATTTATCTTGATGGTGGTTTAGAATCTGCAAGAGAGCATATTTTGCATTTTATTCCAAAAAATATCCCAGAAAAGCATTCTATCTTATTTGGGGATTATAAAACAGCTTTACAAGAAGTTATTCAGAAAAACCCTGAGGAAAAAGTAGATTATCAATTAATTGAAGAATCAGGTCCAGACCATAATAAAACGTTTGTCGTGGAAGTATATTTAAATTCTAATGTTATCGGCAAAGGCATTGGCAAAAGCAAAAAAGAAGCTGAACAAATGGCTGCAAAAGAAGCACTTGCCTTAATGGGTTATGAAGATGCATCATAATATTTCTATTTTTATTCCGCATGCAGGTTGTCAACATCAATGTGCATTCTGTAATCAGAAAATAATTACAGAACAAAATCATTTACCACATGGTGCGGATATTAAAAAAATCTGTCAACAGGCTATGCTTCAAATTCCTGATAACTCTAAAATTAATACAGAAATTGCTTTTTTTGGTGGTAGTTTTACAGCAATTAAACAATCTTATATGCTGGAATTGCTGGAATCTGCACAAGAATTTATTGGAAAAAATAAATTTTCTGGTATCAGAATTTCTACTAGACCAGATTATATTAATCCCGAAATATTAGCATTATTAAAATATTATCATGTTACAAGTATTGAACTTGGTGCACAATCTATGAGCAATAAAATATTGCTTGCCAATCAAAGAGGGCATACAGAGCAAGATATTATTTATGCATCAAAATTAATTCAAGAATATCATTTTGAATTGGGTTTACAAATGATGATAGGCTTATATCAAAGCACTTGGCAAGATGAATCTGAAACTGTTGATAAAATGATTAAAATTAAGCCTGATACAGTCAGAATTTATCCTGTTGTGGTTTTAAAACATACGAAACTTGCTGAAATTTATCAGGCTGGGAATTATCATTTTTTTAATAATAAGCAAAATTCATTAGATGATGTCGTTGCAATGACGGCTGTTTATATGCAAAAATTTATGCAAAATCATATTAAAATTATCAAAGTCGGATTACATGCCAGTGAATTTGTGGAATCTGATAAAATTGCAGGTTATTATCACCCTGCATTTCGGGAACTGTGCGAAAGCAGAATCTATAGAAATTATTTTGAAAAAATAATATTACAAAATTTAAGTTATTTTAAAAATAAAGAATTAATATTTGCTGTAAATAACAAATGCATCAGTAAAGCTATCGGACAAAAAAAATGTAATATTAATTATTTTAAAAATAAGTTTTTTGTAACTATTAAAATCAAACCTGATGAAAATTTAGGGCTGTTTGAAGTAAGATTATTAAATTGCTAGAGGAGTAAAATAAATCCATGTATCTGAAATCTTTGGAATTACAAGGCTTTAAATCTTTTCCAGATAAAATTAAATTAAGTTTTGACAGAGGTTTGACGGCAATTGTAGGTCCTAACGGTAGCGGAAAAAGTAATATTAGTGATGCTGTGCGGTGGGTGCTTGGGGAACAATCCACAAAAACACTTCGTAGTAATAAAATGGAAGATGTTATTTTTTCCGGTACAGTCGGCAGAAAACCTACAGGTTTTGCTTCCGTCACGCTAGTAATTGATAATAGCGAAAATCGCTTAGAAGGCTATGAACAAGAAGTCAACGTGACAAGAAAATTATATCGTAGTGGTGATAGTGAATATCGCATTAACGGAAAGGCTGTCAGACTAAAAGATATTAATGAGCTTTTTATGGATACAGGGCTTGGACGTGATGGTTATTCTCTGATTGGTCAGGGAAGAATTTCTGAAATCGTAGGTGCCAAAAGTAATGAACGCCGTGAAATTTTTGAAGAAGCTGCTGGAATTTCTAAATTTCGTTATCGAAAATCAGAGGCAGAACGCCGTCTTGCTCAGGTACAGGAAAAAATGGAACGTGTGCAAGATATTTTTTCAGAACTGGAAAACAGAATAGAACCGCTTAGATTACAGTCAGAAAAAGCCCAAAAATTTTTAATACTTGCAGAAGAAGAAAAAAAATTAGAAGTTTCTGTCTGGATTCAGCAACTAAATGACTTGCAGGAAAATTTAAAAAATTTACAGGAAATATTGCTGATAAATCAAACAGAATATGAAAATATAAAACTTGATATTACAAGTGAAGAATTAAAAATTCAGACCTGCTATCAAAATATACAGGCATATTCTGCAAAGGCAGAAGAAACACATGCTTATGTGAAAAATTTACAAGAACAAATTTTACAGGCAAAATCTGATATTGCTGTCTGGGAAAATGATAAAATTCATAGTCAGGAGGCTTTGCAGGTTTTAAAAAATCGGCATAAACAGGGTTTACAGGAACTAAATTGTTTGCTTTCTGAATTAAAACAGGCAGAAGAAAAAAATCTGAAAATACAGGAATTGTTTATTACAACCAGACAGGCTCTTGCAAATGCAGAACAAGAATTTCAAAAAATGGAAGAAAATTTTCAAATAAAAGATGAAACTGCAAAACAAGCTGATGAAAATTTACATGCATTATATTTGCAACGAAGTGAATTACAATTTGCAATTCGTTCTGCCGAAGAAAAAAAAGAGCAATTTTTAACCGAAATTGCCAATCTTGAAATAGAAATAAATTCTAATATACAAGATTTACAACAAGCTGAAAAAATATATCAAGATAGTTTTTTCATCACGCAGGATTTACAAAATCAAGTTTTGATACAAGAACAAAAACTTGCTGATTTTCAAAAAAATGCACAGGAATCTAAAACAAAAGAAGAACAAGCAGAAGAATTATTAAAACAGTTTCGTTTTCAGCTACAAGATAAAAAACAAAGGCATAAAATTTTAACAGATTTAGAAAATAATCTGGAAGGTTTTTCAGGCAGTGCAAAAGCAATTATGCGATATGTCAAGCAAAATCATTTAAATTATATTTTTGGCAGTGTGGCACAGTTAATTCAAGTAGATTCAAAATTTAGTATTGCGATTGAAACAGCATTAGGTGCAAGTGTTCAGCATTTAGTTGTTGCAGACGAAAATGCCGCAAAAGCAGGTATAAAATTTTTGCGTGATAATAAGGCTGGACGTGCTACTTTTTTGCCGTTGACGACTACCAAAAGCAGATATATTAGTCAACAGGATTTAGAATCGCTTTCTAACATCGCAGGATTTATTGCCATTGCAAGTGATTTAGTAACTTGCGAATCTAGTTATAAACAAATAGTTGAAAATCTATTAGGTAAAATTATTATTGCAGAAAATCTGGATACTGGAGCTGTAATTGCAAAAACTTGTCATTTTAAATTTCGTATTGTTACAATAGATGGACAAGTGATTCATGCTGGCGGTTCATTTACAGGTGGTTCTGTTCAGAAAACTGGCGGTATGCTTACTAGAAAAACAGAAATTCATGCTTTGCAAGAAGAAATCAAACAGCTTGCTCTGCAATGTCAGGAAGCTGAAAAACATGCCATTACTTGTGCTGAACAAGCGGCAGAATATGAAAAAATTTTAAAACTGGAAACAGAAAATTTTAATTTATTAAAACAAAATTTTTTACAGGCACAAAATAAAACAGAGCAATTAGCTTTTCCCGTTTCGCAATTTCAAAAGCAAATGCAAGTGTATTCTGAACACATGGAAAATTTAAAAATAAAATCTGCACAGGCTAATCATGCACTTGACAATGCAAAATTAGCTTATGAAAAAAAATTGCAAGAAATTGCATTGGCTGAAATTAGCATTGCTGATTTGAAAAAATCCAGAATGATAATGCAACAAGAACATGAGCAAATATCTGAAAATTATCATAATTTAAAAATATATTTCGCACAAGTTGAAAAAGACAGGGAATCTTCTGCATATGCATTACAACAATTACAGGATTCTGTTCAGAAAGCAAAGCAAACAGAAGAAAAATATATACTGGAATCTAAATATTATCAGAATGAAATTGCTGAAAAATCAAAACTGATTCAGGAGCGGGAAATTTTTCTTGCTGACATAGAGAAAAAAATAATAAATTCCGAACAGGAAGCAAAATTTTTTACAAAAAAACATGATGAGCAGTATATTAAAATTCAGGACTTGCAATCTGATTTAAATGCTTATCATGCGACAAAAGAAAAACTTTCTACAGAAATTACCAGATTATCTGAACGTGAATTAAATTTAAAATCAGAACATGATAAAATCATTGAAAAATTATTTGAAATTTATGAATTAACCCGTTCAGAAGCACAGGCAATGGCTGAACCTGTAACAGATATTCTATTTGCTAAAAAAAAATTATCAGATTTAAAACAAAAAATTCGTGCTTTGGGTAGCGTGAATTTAGATTCTCTTGCAGAATATCAGGAAGTTTCAGAACGGTATGCCCTCTATGCCAAAGAAATGACAGATATTAAAAAATCCAGACATGCACTTGAAAAAATGATTGAAGAACTTACACAAGAAATGTGTCGGATTTTTTCAGAAAGCTTTGTGATAATTAATCAGAATTTTAAAAAAATTTTTCGGGATTTATTCGGTGGCGGACACGCAGAATTAATTCTCACAGAGCCAGAACATGTTTTAGATTCTGGAATTGAAATTAAAGTCTCTCCCACTGGAAAAATAATTAAAAATTTAATTTCACTCTCTGGGGGTGAACAGTCTTTTGTTGCAATTGCGATTTATTTTGCAATTTTAAAATTACGTCCTGCACCGTTTTGTATTCTAGATGAAATAGACGCTGCTCTTGATGAAGCAAATGTCCGAAAATATGCCCGTTATATCAGAAATTTTATCAATCATACTCAATTTGTTCTGGTTACACATCGAAGAAGTGCTATGGAAGAAGCTAATGTTTTATATGGTGTCACAATGCAGGAAGACGGGATTTCCAGATTGTTGAAATTAGAACAGCCAGAAGATGAAAATTATTAAAGGAGGTTTTTTATGGGATTTTTTTCTAAAATTAAAGCAAGTCTGCAAAAAACAAGAAATGCTATGATGCAGAAAATGCAATCTATTTTAAATTCGTTTACTAAAATTGATGAAGAATTATTTGAACAATTAGAAGAAACTATGATTATGAGCGATATGGGGGTAGAAACTTCTGTTGAAATCTGCGAACGGCTTAGAAAACTTGTCAAAGAACGTGGCGTAAAAAATCCTGCTGAAATTATGAATCTGATTGAAGAAATTATCAGCGACATGATGGGTGAAGAAACAGAATTAGATTTGTCAACAAAGCCTGCTGTGATTATGGTAATTGGTGTCAATGGTGCGGGAAAGACAACAACAATTGGCAAGTTATGCTATCAATTTAAAAACGAAGGAAAAAAAGTTTTAGTTGCTGCCGCAGATACATTCAGGGCTGCTGCAATTGACCAGTTGGAAGTCTGGACACAAAGAGCTGGTGTGGATATTGTGAAACATGCTGAAGGCAGTGACCCTGCTTCTGTGGTTTATGATGCTGTTACGGCTTCCATTGCAAGAAATTGTGATATTGTCATTGTAGATACTGCTGGACGCTTGCAGAATAAAAAAAATCTCATGGACGAACTTGCAAAAATGAATCGCATTTTACAACAACGTGCGGAAGGGTGTGCCATTGAAACACTGTTAGTATTAGATGCGACGACAGGACAAAATGCTGTGAATCAGGCAAGATTATTCAGTGAAGTTGCTAATATTACAGGTATTGTTTTAACAAAACTTGATGGCACTGCAAAAGGTGGTATTGTTGTTTCTATCAAAAATGAATTGGGAATTCCAGTAAAACTTGTTGGCGTTGGTGAAAAAATTGATGATTTGCAGAAATTTAATAATGCAGATTTTGTAAAGGCATTATTTGACCATTCTGATGATGTGATATTTGATGAAAATGCAGAAACTGAAGAAATTCAGGAAGAAGAACCAGAACAAAAAAAATCTTGGTTTTCATTTGGGAAGAAAAAAGATGCTGAATCAGAAGAGTCAGAACAAGTTGAACTTGTTGCAGAAGAACCAGAACAAATTGAACCTATTGCAGAAGAAGCTGAACAAATTGAATCTGTTGCAGAAGAAGTTGAACAAATTGAATCTGTTGTAGAAGAAACTGAACAAGTTGAACCTGTTATAGAGGAAACTGAACAAATAGAATCTGTTATAGAAAAAGTAGAACCAGAAGAAATAGAATCTATTATGAAAGAAACTGAAACAGAACAAGAAGAAACTCCTAAAAAGAAAAAATCTTTATTTTCAAGACTGTTTGGCAAAAAGGAGGATTAATTTATGAAAATTGTCATGGCAACTAATAATCAAAATAAACTTAAAGAGGCAAGAGAAATTTTTGATTCTCTTGGAATTGTAATTATTTCACAGAAAGAAGCAGGTATTGCAATAGAACCAGAAGAAAATGGCAAGACTTTTGCAGAAAATGCTTTGATTAAAGCTCATGCTGTATATGATTTGTTAAAATGCCCTGTGATTGCAGATGATAGCGGTCTTTGTGTAGATGCTTTGGACGGCAGACCAAATGTTTATTCTGCAAGATATGCTCCAGAGGGTCAACAATGTGAAAAATTATTGCAGGAATTAGAAAACATTCCAGAAAATCAGAGAACTGCACAGTTTGTGACAGTAATTGCTTTTTTAGATGAAAATGGCAAAGAAATTCTTTGTGAAGGTGTTTGTCAAGGTGCAATTGGATTTGAAAAAAAAGGTACAAATGGTTTCGGCTATGACCCTGTATTTTTGTATCAGGGAAAATCATTTGCAGAGCTTTCAGCAGATGAAAAAAATGCAATTAGTCATAGAGGCATTGCACTTCGGAAATTATATGAAATTCTTAAAGAAAGGAGCTTGAATCATGCTGAATAGTAAACAAAGAGCATATTTGCGTGGAATTGCATCAAAATATGAGACAATTTTTCAGATTGGCAAAGCTGGCATTTCTGAAAATCTTGTGCAACAAGTGCAAGATGCTTTGAAAAAACGTGAATTAATTAAATTGCGTGTACTGGATAATTCTATGCTCACAGCAAGAGAAGCGTCTGATGAATTAGCAGAATTGACAAAATCTGATGTTGTGCAGGTTATCGGAAGCAGATTTGTGTTATTTAAACGCAATCCACAAGAACCTGTAATTGATTTAAAATTAGCAAGATAATGCGGAAAATCGGATTATTTGGCGGTAGTTTTAATCCACCGCATTTGGGACATTTACACCTTGCAAAAACAGTGCATGATGTATTATCACTAGATGAAATCAGATTGATTCCTGCAAAAAAACCGCCACACAAGTCAAATCAGGCTTATATTTCTGAAATGGACAGATTTGCAATGTGTGAAATCATTTCAGAATTATATCCATGGTTAGTGGCAGAAGATTTTGAATTGTGTCAAAATCGTGTGAGTTACACGTATTATACTGTAAAATATTTTAAAAAATTAATGCCAGATGCAAAGTTATTTCTAGTCATTGGCGGTGATATGCTGGCTAGTTTTCAAACTTGGTTCAAGTGGCAAGAAATTTTAAAATATGCATCTCTTGCATGTATTGCCCGTGAAGATGGTGAATATGAAAATTTACTATCATTTGCTAATAAATTATGTCAATCTGGTGAAATATTCTTGATAAATACACAAAGTTTTGCAGTATCTTCTACAAAAATTAGAAAAATGATAGAAAAAAATGAAAATTATTCTTGCTATTTGCCCGAAAAAATAGTACAATATATTAGAACAAGAAATTTGTACACAGGAAGTGGTGCGGATTGTATCAAGTAAAAACAAAAATTGCATTTCTTGAAAGGACACTATCGGCTAAGAGATTTAAACACTCATGTAATGTTGCAAGAGCAGCAAAATTACTTGCTCAGCAATATGGAGCGGATATGCAAAAAGCATATTTCGCTGGGCTTGTGCATGATATCTGTAAAGAAATGAATTTTGAGAAACAATATGAACTTGTAAAAGCTGGAAATTTTAAGCCCGATTTTGCAGAATTGCATTCTAAGAAGCTTTGGCATGGTATCGCAGGTGCCTATTTTTTACAACAGGAATTTCATATTGAAGATATGGATATTTTAAATGCTGTTAGGTTTCATACAGTTGGCAGAGCTAATATGTCTATTCTGGAAGAAATTATTTATATTGCTGACATGATTTCAGAAGAACGGGATTATAAAGGCGTTGATAAAATGAGACGTCTGGCACAAAAAAATTTACAGTCAGCAATGTTAGAAGCATTACGAGATGCGGTTAGCTCTGTTATGAAAAAAAATGGATTCGTTCCTGTTTATACGATAGAGGCATATAATTTTTATATGAATAAGGCACTGGAAAATAAAGAACATAAAGAAAAAGATTCTGTTTCTAAGAAAGGAGCTTCCAGTCATGCCCAAAAGTCATAAAAATAAAGAAAATTTACGCAATGAATTTGCATTGAATCTTTGTGTAAAATTAATTTCTGTTGCTCTCACAATGGTATTAATGGCAGTTATGATTTTAAATGCCCCTATTTTGTCTTATACTGATACGGATAATTTTAATAAAATTTCACAGATTTCTATTACAAAATATTTCAAAACACGTAAGCCAATGCAATATCTTGAAGGGAATATTACCAGATTAAAAACACAGGATTTAAACATTCGTGAAGATATTGATCAAGATTTTAATGATGGCTTGGATTTAAAGCAAACTATCGAAGGACAATTTACAATTCTGTTTTTAGGTTTTGATAGTGATGATAATGGCAGTGGCAGTTTGCATGATGTAAATTATTTAATTCAGTTTAATTTACTGACAGCCAGTATGAATATTTTGCAAATTCCTCGTGATACCTATATGCCTTATTATACAAATTCATCTACAGGAAAATTTAACAGCATATATACACATGGAAATAAAGAAAAAAGCAATATTCAACGTGTCGTTGACTGTGTGCAGGAAAATTTCGGTGTGCCTGTAGATGCCTATGTAACTACAACTTGTGATAATGTTGCAGAAATTGTGGATATTGTCGGCGGTGTGCCAATTGATATGCCGTATCCTGTTGTATTTGAGGCAGATAAAGTAATTCCAGATGGTGAGCAAATTCTGAGCGGTGAAGAATCTGAATGGTTTTTAAGATTTCGTTACGGCTATCAGAACGGCGATATTGGCAGAGTGCAAGCACAACGAATTTTTATGGTTGCAGCTATGAAAAAAGCAATTAGCATGAATACAGTACAGATTTTCAATGCTGTTAATAAAATTTATAAACAAGAATTAATTGCAACAGATTTAAGCATGGAAGATATTAGCCGAATTGCTGATTTAGCTGGTACAATTGCTATGGAAAATGTTAATATTTTTATGCTCCCTGGAGAAAGTGCAATGGCTGGCGACCAGTCCATTTGGTCTGTGCATAAGTCCGCAACACTGGAAATTCTGAATGAACATTTTAGAACACAGCAAATTAAATTAACAGATAAAAAAAGTGCAATTGTAGAATATATCACAGAAGAAAATTATAAAAATACAGATTATGATGATATGTCTGCAAATTTTCAGGATATTGACGATGGTGAAAAGGGAAATAATCCGCAATTAAATTCTAGTTATAAAAACAAATATGATGCGGATTATGAAAATTAAATTAATTTATTTTATGATGAGGTGATATTTTTTATGACAACAGAAGAAAAAATTAAAATTGCTGTAAAAGCACTGGATTCTAAACGTGCAGAAGATATTCAGGTATTAAAAGTTACAGATTTGACAATTTTAGGCGATTATTTTATTATTGCCAATGGTAATAGCACAACGCATACAAAAACGCTTGCCGAAGAAGTGGAATTTCAGCTCTCCCAACAGGGCATTGAACCACATCATAGAGAGGGTATGAATGGTTCTAACTGGTATATTCTGGATTATAGAGATATTATTATTCATGTATTTTATCAGGAAACAAGAGAATTTTACAGGTTGGAACAACTTTGGGCTGATGCGGAGCAGGTAGATATTTCTAACTGGATTGTAAGAGAATAATTATTATTTTATTTTGAAAGAGGGTTTTTTTCATGAAAAATTATGATTACACAAGTATTGAAAAAAAATGGCAGAATTATTGGGACGAACATGAAAGTTTTAAAGCAGGTACAGATTATTCTAAGCCTAAATTTTATGCTTTGGTAGAATTTCCCTATCCGTCAGGACAAGGCTTGCATATTGGTCACCCAAGACCTTATACGGCTATGGATATTGTTGCCAGAAAACGCCGTTTAGAAGGCTACAATGTATTATTCCCAATGGGTTGGGACGCATTTGGCTTGCCAACGGAAAATTTTGCAATTAAAAATAAAATTCACCCTGCAATTGTAACAGAAAATAATGTCAAACGTTTCAAAGAACAATTAAAATCTTTGGGTTTAAGCTTTGATTGGGATAGAGAAGTCAATACAACAAGTCCAGAATATTTCAAATGGACACAATGGATTTTTATTCAGTTATTTAAACATGGACTTGCTTATAAAAAAGAAATGGCTGTTAACTGGTGTACTTCTTGTAAAGTTGTTTTGGCAAATGAAGAAGTTGTCGGCGGTTGCTGTGAACGCTGTGGCGGTGAGGTAATTCGCAAAGTAAAAAGTCAATGGATGCTGAAAATTACAGAATATGCGCAGAAATTAATTGATGATTTAACAGAAGTAAATTATTTAGATAAAATCAAGACAACGCAAATTAACTGGATTGGTCGTTCAGAGGGTGCAGAAGTAGATTTTGAAACAACTTCAGGAGATATTTTAACAGTTTATACAACCAGACCTGATACGTTGTTTGGTGCGACTTATATGGTAATCGCCCCTGAACACCCTATGCTGAAAAAATGGGCTGATAAATTAAGTAATTTAGATGAAATTAAAGCTTATCAAGAATTGGCTGCTAAAAAATCTGATTTTGACAGAACTGAAATGAATAAAGACAAAACAGGTGTCAAATTAGAGGGTGTTCGTGCGATTAATCCAGTGAATGGCAATGAAATTCCGATTTTTATTTCTGATTATGTTTTAATGAGTTATGGCACAGGTGCTATTATGGCTGTTCCTGCTCATGATGACAGAGACTGGGAATTTGCAAAAGTATTTAATATTGATATGATTGAAGTTGTTGCAGGTGGTAATATTCAAGAATGTGCATTTACAGATTGTGCAACTGGTGTCATGGTAAATTCAGGATTTTTAACTGGTTTAAGCGTGGAAGATGCCAAAATTAAAATCAAGGACTGGCTGGAAGAAACTGGCAAAGGACATAGAAAAATTAATTATAAACTTCGTGACTGGGTGTTCAGTCGCCAAAGATATTGGGGTGAGCCGATTCCACTTGTTAATTGCGAAAAATGCGGTTGGGTTGCCATTCCAGAAGAAGAACTGCCATTGTGTTTACCAGAAGTAGAAAGCTATATGCCTACTGATAACGGCGAATCGCCTTTGTCAACACTGGAAAGTTTTATTCATACAACTTGTCCTTGCTGTGGTTCTCCTGCAAAACGTGAAACAGATACAATGCCACAATGGGCAGGTTCTTCATGGTATTTCCTGCGTTATTGTGATGCACATAATACTACAGCACTTGCTTCTAAAGAAGCATTAGAATATTGGATGCCTGTTGATTGGTATAACGGCGGTATGGAGCATACTACTTTGCATTTATTATATTCAAGATTCTGGAATAAATTTTTATATGATATTGGTTCTGTGCCTTGTAAAGAACCTTATATGAAACGTACATCTCATGGTATGATTTTAGGGCAAGACGGTCAGAAAATGTCTAAATCACGTGGCAATGTGATTAATCCTGATGATGTGGTGCGTCAATATGGTGCAGATACACTAAGATTATATGAAATGTTTATCGGCGATTTTGAAAAAACTGCACCTTGGAGTCCATCAAGTATTAAAGGCTGTAAAAGATTTTTAGACAGAGTTTGGGCTTTGCAAGATATTTTAATTGCTGGTGATGACTATCGTCCAGAATTAGTTTCTAATTTTCATAAAACTATCAAAAAAGTCACTGAAGATATTGAAGCATTGAAATTTAATACTGCAATTGCGGCTATGATGGCTCTTGTCAATGATATTTATGCAACTGGAAGTATTAATCAAGCAGAATATAAAACACTTCTGATTTTATTAAATCCGTTTGCACCTCATATGACAGAAGAACTTTATGAAATCTGCGATTTTGGCGGTGTTTTAAATCAGCAAAGCTGGATTAGTTATGATGAAAATTTATGTATTGATGAAACTGTTGAAATTGTTGTGCAAATTAATGGCAAAGTTAGAACAAAATTAATGATTTCTATCAATGCTGAAAAAGATGATGTGTTAGCACAAGCTTTAGCTGATGCAAAAATTGCAGAAGCAGTTGCTGGAAAAACGATTATCAAGCAAATTTATGTACAAAATAAACTTGTTAATTTTGTTGTAAAATAACAAAATTTGTGCGTTTTAAAAAATCCTATTGACAAATTCTATTGGACATGCTATAATATTAATAAGCTGTTTTTTAAATAGTAATAAAAATATTATGAGTGATTTTGGTTGATGACTAATTCCCATAAAAGGGCATTTATCATACTATCTGGTTTAGCATCAGGTAGAACCTCTAAGTTAAGGGAGGGAAATTAAATGGCAGAAGTACGTGTTGGCAAAAACGAATCTCTGGACGCTGCTTTGAAGCGTTTCAAGAGAAACTGTGCCAAGGACGGCGTGATTGCTGAAGTGCGTAAGAGAGAGCATTATGAAAAGCCTTCGGTAAAACGTAAGAAAAAGTCCGAGGCTGCCCGCAAACGCAAGTATTAATAGCGTGACTGGTGAAATGCAGGGGTGTGCTATAGCTGGCATGCCTCTGTTTTTTCGGACGAATGGAGGTAAATTTTTTTGTTTCGGGCAACAATAGCAGTAAAATCTGTGTGTGATATTACCCCCGAAATGTTAGAAAATTTGGGTGTAACAGGTTTATTATTGGATATTGATAATACATTGACAACGCATGATAATCCTAAACCTGCAATCGGTGTTCTGGACTGGATTGCAAATATGAAATCTGCTAAGATTCAAATGCGTCTTGTTTCTAATAATCATGCCCCCAGAGTGCAGAAATTTTCGGAAATTTTAAATATTTCTTGTATCTGTGAAAGCAAAAAGCCTTTGTGCAAAGGTTTTTTACAGGCAATGCAGGAAATGCAACTCCCGAAAAATAAACTTTGCGTTGTAGGCGACCAAATTTACACAGATATTTTAGGGGCAAACTGGTTTCATGTCAAAAGCATTTATGTAAAACCGATGGAACTTGAAAAAACAAATTTTTTTAAATTTAAACGTTTCATGGAAAAACCGTTTCTTCCGAAAGAACAAGATTTTATGAGGTGAATATTTTGGCAAAGAAAATTTTAATTATGCATGGGCCTAATTTAAATTTATTAGGCGAGCGTGAGCCTGCTATTTATGGAAATACTGATTTTCAGAAATTAAATCAGCATTTAGTAAATTATGCAGAATTCCTTGGCTTGGAAGCTGAAATTTTTCAGTCAAATCATGAGGGAGCATTAATTGATCAATTGCATGAAGCAAGAAAAGAATTTGCAGGCGTTGTTCTTAATGCAGGGGCTTATACGCATTATAGCTATGCAATTGCTGATGCAATTAAAGCAATTAAAATTCCAGTTATTGAAGTGCATATTAGTAATATTTTTGCAAGAGATAAATTCAGGTCCAATTCTGTCATTGCACCTGTTTGTGCAGGCAGTATTTCAGGTTTTGGATTATTAAGCTATGATTTGGCTGTAAAAGCATTATCGGAGATGACTGCATGAAAACCAGAATTGAGACATTAATAAATTTGATTTCTAATAAAGCAGACTGTGCTTTGATTACAGATGCTATTAACAGAAGATATTTAACTGGTATGAAATCTTCTGCTGGATTTGTTTTAGTTTTTCCAGAGCAAGCATATTTGATAATTGATTTTAGATATATTGAAAAAGCAAGAAGTCTTGTGAAATCTTGTGAAGTAATAGAACAAGAGCAAAATCTATTTGCACAATTAAAAATCATTTTGCAAAAACATCATGTCAAAACAATTGCTGTAGAATCTAAACATATGACATTGCAAAGATTAAGAAATTTTCAAGAAAATTTAAAAGATTTTGAATTTATCACAAGTGATATACTAAGTCAGAGTTTATATGATTTAAGAACTGTCAAATCACAGGAAGAAATTCAGAAAATCAAATCTGCTCAGGCACTTGCAGAACATGCTTTTCATAATTTATTAGAAAATCTGCATGTCGGCATGACAGAACGGGAAGTTGCACTTGCATTAGATTTTAATATGCGGGAAAATGGAGCAGAAGATTTGTCTTTTGAAACAATTGCGTTGACTGGTTCGCATACGTCTATGCCACATGGTGTACCAGATGACAGAAAAATTCAGAAACATGATTTTGTTTTAATGGATTTTGGAGCTGTTGTAGATGGTTATCATAGCGACATGACAAGAACTGTCTGTGTTGGACAACCAACAGAAGAAATGAACTATATCTATGAAATTGTTCGCCATGCACAGGATATGGCAAAAAAATCCGCAAAAGCAGGAATTTCTGGCAAAGATTTAGATGCTGTTGCAAGGAATGTGATTTCACAAGCAGGCTATGAAAAACAATTCGGGCATTCTCTCGGGCATGGTGTTGGCATGGAAATTCATGAATATCCCCTGGCAAGCCCTGGTTATCATAAAATTTTAGAAATCGGCAATGTGGTAACTATCGAACCTGGAATTTATTTGCCTGAAAAGTTTGGTGTGCGTATTGAAGATTTCGTGCATATTACTAAAAATGGCTGTGAAAATTTGACAAATATTACAAATACGTTGATTTGTTTGTAATATTTTTGCGATAACTATTGCAAAATTTTAATTTTTGGTGTAAAATAAAA
Organism: Ruminococcus sp.; assembly: GCA_014799805.1. Taxonomy (GTDB): domain Bacteria; phylum Bacillota; class Clostridia; order Oscillospirales; family Ruminococcaceae; genus UBA3855. Next base: position 9,405 of record JAAVHJ010000034.1, on the reverse strand, counting down.
ATATATTAGTTTAATTTTATGGAGGTTTTTTAATTATGATTACAGCAGGCGATTTCAGAAACGGCGTTACGTTTGAGCTTGACGGCAACGTTGTTCAGGTTGTGGAATTTCAGCATGTAAAACCTGGTAAAGGTGCAGCGTTCGTAAGAACAAAATATAAGAATGTTATCACTGGTTCTGTCGTAGAACGTTCTTTCAATCCAACAGAAAAATTTCCGACTGCTTTTGTAGAACGTAAGGACATGCAGTATTTGTATGAAGATTCTGGTCTGTATTATTTCATGGATATGGAAACTTATGAACAGTTGCCAGTTGAACAGGCAAAGCTTGGTGCAAGTTTTGCATTTGTAAAAGAAAACATGGAAGTAAAAGTTTTGTCTTATAAAGGCAATGTATTTGGTGTTGAACCGCCTTATTTTGTAGAATTGCAAGTTACACAGACTGACCCTGGCTTTAAAGGTGACACAGCTACTAATGCAACAAAGCCAGCTACTTTGGAAACAGGTGCAGAAGTACGTGTGCCATTGTTTATTGATGAAGGTGAAATCATTCGTATTGACACACGAACTGGTGAATACATGGAACGTGTGAATAAATAACACGGAGGAATTACTATGAACAAAGTTTCTTATTTAAAGGGTCTGCTTGCTGGACTTGATGTAAATCCAGAATCAAGAGAAGGTAAAATTTTTTACGCTGTTTGTGAGGCTTTGGAAGAATCTGCGAAATATACAGAAGAACTTGAAAACCGTGTCGCTGAATTAGAAGAATTATGCGATATTCTGGATCAAGATTTGGGGCTTGTGGAAGAAATGCTCGAAGATGATAATTTTAGCTGTAAAAATTGTGGCAGTTTGACAGTGGCAGAAGATTTTATTGCAGAATCCCCAGATGTAGCTGTTTCTCCTGATGATGAAGTTAAATCTGAATCAGAAGAAGTAAAACAAATAAATGCAACAGAAGAACAAGAAAATTCTGTTGAAGAAACTGAGAAAATGGAAGCTACTGTAACAAAAGATGAAAATATAAAAAATAATCAAGCAATTGAAACTGTTGAAAATAATAGTAATAATATGATTGATGATACAGAAACAGAAGAGAATTTTCTGATGGACGGCGAAGAAGAATATGAAACCGTTTGTCCAACATGCGGGCATTATATTTTGTTAGATGAACGTATGCTGGAAGAAGGCGAAACAGTCTGCCCAAACTGCGGTGAGGAGTTAGAATTTGATTTTGATGCAGAAGAAATTGAAAAATTTGCTCCTGCTGATGAAGAATAAAGTATTTCTAAAAACAGTGGCAGAGGTATTCTGTCACTGTTTTCTGCATAGAATAATGATAAATTAGGCTTTTAAGAAAGGATGATAGTTTTCATGGCTTTTATTCAAAAAAATATTTCTGAATTGCAGTGTAATCCATTTGATTTGATTAGCAAAGATTGGTTTTTGTTGACTTCTGGAAATTTAGAAAATTATAATACTATGACTTGTTCTTGGGGAGCAATGGGTGTTATCTGGAATCAACCTTCTTTGACGGCTTATGTCAGAAGCTCCAGATACACATATGATTATTTAGAAAAAAATGATTTATTTACAGTCAGTGTATTTTCAGAAGCATATCGCAAAGCACTTGCATTCTGTGGCAGTCATTCTGGCAGAGATTGCGACAAGGCTAAAGAAACTGGCTTAACGCCTGTAGCATTAAACGGCTGTGTCAGTTTTTCACAAGCCAAAATTGTATTTGTTTGTCAGAAAACATATGCACAAGATATGCAAGCAGAAAATTTTATAGAAAAAGAAAATTTTTCTAAATTTTATGCGAGTGATGCAATGCATAAATTATATATTGGCAAAATTTTAGCTATTTATGAAAATCATGATTAAAAAAATAAAGTCTAACGGCTCGCAATTCCGTCTGTGAGCCGTATTTTTCAGAAAAAAATTAATAAATCAAGTACGGAGGGCTAATTATGAATTTTTCACCGAAAGAAATTTTAAATTTTGTAAAAGAAAATGACGTCAAATTTATTCGTTTGACATTTTGTGATATGCAGGGAAATTTAAAAAATATTGCTATCATGCCAGATGAATTGCCAAAAGCTTTTTCACATGGCATTTTACTAGATGCAGCAGGATTTTCTGATTGTTATCAGGATTTATTATTAATACCAGATATTTCTACTTTGTCTGTGTTGCCCTGGCGACCAAAATCAGGGCGTGTTGTGCGTTTTTTCTGTAATATTAAAAATTTAGACGGTTCGCCCTATGCAGGAGAATTACGTTATACGCTACAGAGTTATATACAAGAATTATATACAAAAGGCTATTCCTGCGAATTTGGCACAAGAAGTGAATTTTATTTATTTGACTGTGATGAATTAGGCAAGCCAACTAAAATCCCACATGACCATGCAGGCTATCTTGATGTTGCACCGTTAGATAAATGCGAAAATGTCAGACGTGAAATTTGTTTGTCTCTTGAAGAAATGGGCTTGCATCCACAGCGTTCTTGTCATAAATATGGCTACGGACAGAATGAAATTGATTTCAAATGCAGTGAACCTGTGACAGCCGCTGATAATATGGTGCATTATAAAAATGTCGTGAAAACAATTGCTTCACAGAATGGCTTGTATGCGTCTTTTATGCCTAAGCCTTTAAGTGGCACTTATGGAAGTGCTTTAACAATTGTGATAAGCTTAAAATATAACGGCAAAAATATTTTTGAAATAAAAAATAATCAGATTTCTCCAGAAGGTGCAAGTTTTATTGCAGGTGTTCTGGCACATGCACCAGAAATGACTGTTTTCTTGAATCCGATTGTAAATTCTTATACCAGACTTAGACACAGAGGTGCTCCTAATCATATTAATTGGTCTTTTGAAAATCGTAATCCCTTAATTCGTGTGCATAAATTCACAGACGGATTGGCAAAAATTGATATTCGTAGTGCGGATTGTTGCTGTAATCCCTATATTTCATTTAGATTATTATTATCTGCAGGGATTGACGGCATGAAGAAAAATTTAACATTATCAGAAAATATGCTTGTTACAGCAGAAGAAAAACAATTTGCAGCATTGCCTGCAACGCTTAGAAAAGCTTATGAAATTGCAAAAACAAGTGCATTTATTCAAGAAAATCTGCCAGAAGAAATCAGAAGAAATTTTTATCAAAATATTGAAAAACAACTTGCATTATACGATGTTGCAGAAGATAAGGCTTTATTTGAAGAACAGCAGTATTTTCTATCTGAGTAATGAATAAAAATCATGAATTATTTTGAAGGAGTTGAGTGATTTTGGACAGAGCTTTGATTGTTTCTGGTTCTGAAAAGAATATGGAAATCATAGCCCAATTTTTGCACTCTTACGGTTATACAAATTTGACTTCGGCGACAAGTGGCAGTGAAGCCCGCCGTATCATGAACAGTGTAGATTATGCATTAATTATTATTAATACACCCTTGAAAGACGAATTTGGACATGAATTATCTGTCCATATGGCAGAAAATACCAGTGCAGGCATTATTTTATTATGCAAGGCTGACATTGCAGATGATGTCGCTGAAAAAATCAGCGATTATGGTGTATGCATTGTTTCAAAACCCATGAATCGAAATATTTTGCACCAGTCTATTCGGCTTGTACAAGCAACACGTTCCAGAATGCTGGGATTGAAACGAGAAAATTCGCAATTAATGGTAAAAATAGACGAAATGCGTTTAATTAACCGTGCAAAATGTGCTTTAATGCAGTATTTAAAATTTACTGAACCAGAAGCACATCGCTATATTGAAAAACAGGCAATGGATACACGCTCTACCCGAAAAGAAGTTGCTTTGAGGATTTTATCGACTTATGAATTATGAATTATTTTTTGTCAAAAATTTTATTATTAATTCCAAACAGGACAGATTATTATATGAATTACAAAATTCTAAAAAACGCCAGGATTGTCTTGGCAGATTCTGCCATCATGCAGAAGATTTATTAGATATGCAAAAAATTTGTGATACACAGGATTTTGAAAAAATACTTGGCAATCCAGAATGTTATATTATGGCGTATCATCAAGAATTAGATAAATTAACATGTAATTTAAAACAGGCATTAAAATTAGTGTTAAGCAATGGCATGAGTGCAATTATTATTGGCAAAAATTTTGCCATTGTCGAAACAGAACAATTGCAAGGCACACCAGATAGATATTTTTTAAAATTATTTTAAATAACTATTTTGTTTTTTGCTGATTTTGCAAATTTATTGAAAGTAATTATTGTTTAGACTTAAAAAAATAAATTAAAATAAATGCAAAACAGTGAGTATTATGCAGGATAACCAAAAAAAATTTTGGCTTTATGAAAATTCACAGTATGACTTCCAATTGACAAATTTAAAATAATATTATATACTAATAACTGTAAACAGCAAAGACGCTGAAGCATGCAAGAATCTTGTATGTTTCAGCGTGTTTTTTTGTTTTGCCGGCAGATGATTTATTTTTGAAAGGATGGAAAAACATGGATATTTTGAACAAGGTCTTAACCAGCACAAATGAACAAATATTTAATATTTGGTTTTTAATTGGTGCGTCATTTGTATTTTTCATGCAAGCTGGATTTGCCATGGTGGAAACTGGTTTCACAAGGGCAAAAAATGCTGGAAATATTATCATGAAAAATCTAATGGATTTCTGTATTGGTACAGTTGTATTTATCGCTATAGGCTTTGGCTTATTTTTGGGCGAAGATGCACTAGGCGGTCTGATTGGCTTGCCAAATCTGAAAATTTTCACAGATTACGAAAATTTTGATTGGTCTAATTTTATATTTAATTTAGTATTTTGTGCAACTACTGCGACTATTGTTTCTGGTGCAATGGCAGAAAGAACGAAATTTTTATCTTATTGTGTCTATTCAGCGATTATTTCTGGTATTATTTATCCGATTGAAGCCCACTGGATTTGGGGCGGTGGTTGGTTGTCGCAATTAGGATTTCATGATTTTGCAGGTTCTTGTGCCATTCATATGGTTGGCGGAATTTCTGCTTTGATTGGTGCGGCAATGGAAGGTGCACGTATTGGCAAATTTAAGAGAGATAAAGACGGAAAAGTAATTAAAGTTAATGCGATTCAGGGACATAATTTAACAATTGGTGCATTAGGCTGTTTTATTTTATGGTTCGGCTGGTATGGCTTTAATGGAGCTGCTGCAACATCTGGCGGACAGTTAGCAAGCATTTTTGTTGCAACAACAATTGCTCCTGCCATTGCGACTTTTACATGTATGATTTTCACCTGGATAAAATATGGCAAACCTGATGTTTCCATGTGCTTGAATGCTTCTCTTGCTGGTTTGGTAGGTGTTACAGCAAGTTGTGATGTTGTAGATGCTCTGGGTGCAACTTGTATTGGCATTGTGTCTGGTTTATTAGTTATTTTCGGTGTATGGTTGCTAGACCATGTATTGCATATTGATGACCCTGTCGGAGCTGTTGCTGTTCACATGTGCAATGGTATTTGGGGAACATTTGCCGTTGGCTTATTTGCAACAACTTCTGTGCCAAATAATGATACCGTAACAGGCTTATTCTATGGTGGTGGTTTTCATCAGCTTGGATTACAAATTCTTGCAATTTTAGCTGTTGGTGCATGGACTGCAATTACGATTTCTATTACGTTTTTCATTATTAAAAAAACACTGGGATTGCGTGCAACTGCCGAAGAAGAAATTATTGGTCTTGATTTAACAGAACATGGTTTATCTAGTTCTTATGCGGATTTTGCACCAGCGACAGATACGATGTTACAGGTAAGCCGTCAGGCAAAACGCCATGACGTTGACAGCAAAGAAATGCGAAATGTATTCGGTTCAGATGTTGAGAAATTAAATAATAATCCAGCTCCAGTTGTTATTAATCAATCTACTGGAAACTCTGGTGCAAAATTAACAAAACTTTCTATTGTTTGTCGCCCTGCAAAATTAGAAGATTTACAAGCCTGTCTTGCTGAAGTTGGCATTCATGGGATTACAGTGACACATGTCTTAGGCTACGGGACGCAAATGGGACATACAACTTATTATCGTGGTATCAAACAGGAATTACCATCTTTGCATTCTAAAGTAAAAGTTGAGGCAGTTATTACCGCTGTTCCTGTGGAAAAAGCCCTCACAGCAATCAGAAAAGCTTTATATACTGGCAATATTGGTGATGGTAAAATATTTATTTATGATGTAGAAGATGTTGTAAAAGTCAGAACCAATGAACATGGTTATGATGCATTGCAAGACTCTCCAAATTGATATTTCATTAAAAAAAGTTCAGTGAAAAGCTGGACTTTTTTTAATTATCTTAAAAAGTAAATGCTGTTGCTCTGATTAATTGAAAAAAACTATTGACATTCGAAAAAATATATGCTATAATAAATGCTTAGAGAGTATCCTGCAAAAAAGTGTGGGAATTTCAAAAAAATAAAAAATATATGTAGGGGAGCTTGTAAGACAGGCTGAGAGGAAAGTATAACTTTTGACCCTTTAACCTGATTTGGATAATGCCAACGTAGGGAGCTGGAAATATACTTGTATTTTTTTAGAGAACTGCGTTATTGCAGTTCTCTTTTTGATTTTAATTTATTAATTTATTTTGTAAGGAGGAAAAAATGATAACAGTAAATGGTGAAAAGCTTGAATTTGTAAGGAAAACAATTGCTGAACTTCTTGAAATTCTCGGATATGATGAAAAACGTGTTGCAGTTGAACTAAATGGAAATATCGCACCAAAGGCAGAATATAAAAATATTATGATTCATGATGATGATAAGCTTGAAATAGTACGTTTTGTAGGGGGAGGATAATCATTATGATACCATCAAAAATGGAAATGTATAATGCACTTGCGGAACGTCATGGAAAAATTTTTCAGAAAAAAGTTTCTTCCGCTTCGGTTGCAGTTTGTGGAATAGGTGGACTTGGTTCAAACATAGCAATATCACTTGCTCGTGCAGGTGTTAAAAATATTCATATTATTGATTTTGATAAAGTGGATATATCAAATCTCAACCGTCAGCAATATTTTTTAGAACAACTTGGAATGTATAAGACAGACGCTTTAAAAGAAACACTTTCACATATTGCACCCTATTGTGAAATTACTGCTGATTGTGTGAAACTTAATGAAATAAATATACCTGAACTGTTGAAACACGAAGATATTATATGCGAAGCTTTTGACAATGCTGAAACAAAGGCAATGTTTGTGAATTGTGTGCTTGAAAATATGCCAGACAAATATCTTGTATCAGGTTCAGGAATGGCTGGAATTGATTCTGCAAATATGATACAGACAAGAAAAATAACAGAAAAATTTTATCTGTGTGGAGATGAATACAGTGATATAGCTGACGGAATGGGACTTTTTTCTTCAAGAGTAATGGTTTGTGCGGGACATCAGGCACATACAATATTGAGAATAATTGCAGGAAAATATGAAGCATGAGGAGGATTTTAAATGCATAACAATGATAAATTTATCATAGGTGGACATGAATTTCATTCACGTTTTATTCTTGGTTCAGGAAAATATTCCCTGAAACTGATTGAAGCAGTCGTAAAATATGCTGGAGCTGAAATGATTACGCTTGCTGTACGCCGTGCAAATACTGCGGAACATGAAAATATACTTGACTATATTCCCAAAAATATAACACTCCTGCCAAATACCTCAGGGGCAAGAAATGCTGAGGAAGCAGTAAGAATTGCACGCCTTGCAAGAGAATTGGGCTGTGGTAATTTTGTAAAAGTTGAGATTATGAGAGATACAAAATATCTGCTTCCTGATAATGCTGAAACTGTAAAAGCAACAGAAATTCTTGCCAAAGAGGGATTTTTAGTAATGCCATATATGTACCCAGATTTGAATACAGCAAGAGATTTAGTCAATGCAGGTGCTGTTTCTGTAATGCCACTTGCAGCTCCAATAGGTTCAAATAAAGGACTTGCAACAAAAGATTTTATTCAAATTCTTATAGATGAAATCGACCTGCCAATTATAGTAGATGCGGGAATAGGAAGACCATCACAGGCTTGTGAAGTTATGGAAATGGGGGCAACGGCAGTTATGTTAAATACTGCACTTGCAACCGCAGGGGATTTACCTGTTATGGCGGAAGCTTTCCGCCAGGCTGTTGAGGCAGGACGTAAAGCTTATTTATCAGGCTTGGGACGTGTTCTGACCCGTGGAGCATCACCGTCAGATTCACTTACGGGATTTCTTCGTGATTGAGGTGGAAGAATGAAAAATAATTATTTTATTGATTCTGATAAGCTTTCAAAAAAAGCACTTGAAAAAAAACATGAACTGGAAACAAATCCATATTCACGTACAAATCATATGGAATATATGGATGGTATGGAGCGTATCAATTCAGATATTTTTGATAAAGTCATGTCAGAAATGAAAAATTATGATTATAATAGCTATACTGCTGTAGATGTACGCCGTGCATTATGTCATGATACTTGTACAATTGAGGATTTTAAAGCACTTCTTTCACCTGCTGGCGAATCTTTTCTGGAACAAATGGCACAAAAAGCACGTCTTGAAACACAGAAACATTTTGGCAATACGGTTTATATTTTTACGCCATTATATATCGCAAATTATTGCGAAAATTATTGTGTATATTGCGGATTTAATTGCTATAATACAATACAGCGAATGAAACTCAGTATGGAACAGATTGAACATGAAATGCAGATAATTTCACAAAGCGGAATGGAAGAAATACTTATTTTGACAGGTGAGAGTCGTGCAAAATCAAGTATTAATTACATAGGTGATGCTTGTAAACTTGCAAGAAAATATTTTCGGCTTGTGGGAGTTGAAATTTATCCTGTAAATACAGATGAATACCAATATCTTCATGAATGTGGTGTTGATTATGTAACTGTATTTCAAGAAACTTACGACAGTGATAGATATGAACAACTTCATTTATTGGGTCATAAACGTGTATTTCCATATAGATTTGATGCACAAGAACGTGCATTAATGGCAGGAATGAGAGGAATTGCATGTTCTGCTTTACTTGGATTGTCAGATTTTCGCAAAGATGCCCTTGCAAGTGCATTACATGTCTATTATTTGCAAAGAAAATACCCTCATGCTGAGATAGCATTATCATGCCCAAGATTAAGACCTATTATTAATAATGCTAATATCAATCCTCTTGATGTTCATGAAAAACAGCTTTGTCAAATACTTTGTGCATATAGAATATTTTTGCCATTTTGCGGAATTACGGTATCCTCAAGAGAAAGTGAAAATTTCAGAAACGGCATAGTAAAAATATGTGCTACTAAAGTATCAGCAGGCGTTTCAACTGGAATAGGCGACCATGAAAG
>JAAVHJ010000033.1 GCA_014799805.1 Ruminococcus sp. | reverse complement strand
TTTGCACCTGCAAGTTCTTGTGTACCATCACCAGCAATTTCTACTTTGTCAATTGTCAGTTCAATTACTTTATCTGTTAAAATAACTCTCTTAGCACTTACGGTACCATCTTCATTAACTGTAAATGTTGCTTTTGTAGCTGTTGTATAGCCTAATGGTGCAGTATCTTCTGTCAATGTATAAGTACCTGCTGGAAGGTCACGCAAAGTAGTCTCTCTGTTACCAGATATAAACGTAATGCTTGCACCTTTCTTTTCTGCACTTGTTGCACCACCGCCAATTACTTCTACATTTTCCAAAGATGTTCCTTCATTGTTGGTAACTGTTAATTTTGCACCTGCAAGTTCATTGCCACTTGCTGCATCTTTCTTACTAATAGCGACCTGTACTTTGTCTGTGATAACATCATCATTCATCACAATAACGCCATCAGCATCAAGGGCATCAGATTTTGCTTTTCCTTTTTCATCAATTGTAAACTTGATTTCTTCAGCGATTTGATAGCCCTCTGGAGCAGATTCTTCTGTCAATGTATAATCACCTGCTGGTAATCCGTAAATTGTTACTTTCTTGCCAGTTGTCTGGTAAGATACACTAGCCAAATCTTCTGCAATTACTAACTCTACTGATTTGCCATTTTCATCTAATGCATAGATAGTATTTATTGCTTTTTGCAGATTGTCACCCTCAATTGTCAAAGTTGCATTTTCTAATTCTTTGCTATTTGCAATATCCCATTTGCTAATTGTAACATTAATTGCTTCATCTTTGATAACGATAGTAGTATCACTTGCTTTTCCATCTTTGATTTCAAATGTTACTATACTTTCATTAATGAGATAGCCCTCTGGAGCATATTCTTCTGTTAATGTATAAGTTCCATCGTTCAATCCAGAAATAGTAGCAGGAATCACTCCATTAGAGTAGAAGCTTAATATACCATCTTTAATCGTATATACAGTATATTTATTTTCTTCTGTAAAGGATTCTGCAAATTTACGCTGTGAAACAGTTACTTCATCAGCAGAAATGCCATTTTCATTATCGAATGCAATTGTGAACAATGCACCTTTAACACCTTTTTGGGTTGTGCTGTCCAACTTACTAACGACTACTTCCCCTGCTTTGGTATCTAACATTTTGATATTAGACACTACTTTTCCATCTGTATTTTCAATATCTGTATCAGAATCATAATGATTTTCTACATTTTTCAGTTTACCATCTGTACCAATTGTAAAGCTAATTGTTTCAGATAATTGATATACAGTATTATCTGGCGTTGTAACTTCTTCCAAAGTATAATTACCAGTTGGCAATTTGCTTAAAATAGTTGCTTCTTCACCAGAAATAAATGTAATTGTATTGTCTGTTCTATTTACGTCAATTTCCTTGTCACCACGTGCTACTGTCACACCATTTAATGTAACATCATCTTCATTTGTGCGTGTGATTGTCAATTCTGCACCTGCAAGTTCCTGTACTTCATCATCAATGATTGCTACTTTGTCAATTTGTAATTCAATTACTTTGTCTGTTAAAGTTACTTTATCATTGCCAAAGCGTTTATCATTAGAAGTGATTGTAACGTCCTCATTAACTGTGAATGTTACTGCTGTATCTGTTGTATAGCCTAACGGTGCAGTATCTTCTGTTAGTGTATAAGTACCTACTGGGAGGTGATAGAAAATAGTTGCTGTTTTACCAGATTCAAATCTAATTGCAGTATTATTGTTAATTAGACTAAATCCTGTGAAATCGTCATTACCACGTGTTGCGGTTACGTCCTCTAATGTAACATCATCTTCATTCGTGCGTGTAATTATCAAGATTGCTTTTTCAAGTTCACTATTGCCTGTTGCATCTCTCTTGCTGACAGTTAATGTAACAATGTCTTTTGGTTCATCTACCATGACAATTACATTTTCTTCTTCATCAAGTGCACCAGATTTAGCAGTACCGTCTGCAAGAATTTCAAATGTAATTTGTTCTGCTTCTTCATAGTTTTCTGGAACAACTGTTTCAGTTAGTACATATACACCTGTTTGAAGTCCAGAAATTGTTACTTTCTTACCAGTTGTGACATAGCTGAAACCATTTTCATTCCAAATTAATGTTACTTCCTTGCCATCTTCGCCAATTTCTTTAGCAGTGATTGCATTTTTTGCGTCCTCACTCATGTCTTTCAATGTATCACCTGTAATTGTGAGTGTTGCATCTGAAATTTCTATTTTTCCAACAGTATCATATTTACTAATGGTTACGTCACCAGTTACAACGTCATCTCTTAGAGTAATCTTATTAATTTCTCCCAATTGAATATGGTTGTTATCAATTTGTATTTCGTCTTCTGCATAATCTGTAACTCGTTCAACTTTACCTTTTGTAATTGTAAACTTCCATATACCGTCTGCTTTTTCATAACCTATAGGAGATGTTACTTCTTCAAAAGTATATGTGCCATCTGGCAGACCTGCAATTACAATTTCTGCATTCTTAGAAATAAAGCTAAAAGAATTATTTGCTCTGAATGTAAGTGTATTTTCTACAATTTTAGTTTCTTCATCTTTAGTTTCTTTGTAAGTAGCTGTGATATAATCCTTGTTCAAAGCAGTAATTCCATTTGCACTCTCAATACGAGTAATCTTAATTTCTGCCCCTGCTACTTCTTCATCACCAGTAATTGCTTTTTTGCTAACAGTAATTTCAGAACGGTTTACAACAGTTAATGAAGTTGCACTCATGCTTGCTAATGTGCTATTATCACCAATAGATGCAATATAACCATTCTCATCTACTGTAAATTCTACATGTACATTAGCAAAGCCTTCTGAACCTTCTTCTTTTTCACCTAATATATAATTACCTGGTTTCAGGTTCTTTATAGAAAGGTCATTTTCACCGTCTGTTGTCCATGTAATACTATCGTCTATCAATTCAGCTGGACCATAAGAAACATCTGTAAAGTCTTTACCACTGATAAATAATGTTGCACCCTTGAATAAATCACCATTGACATCTTGTTTACTAAATTGTAATTCTACCTCATTAGAGTGTGTATCTGTAATTGTCAATGAAGCTGGAGCATTATCATCTAATACAACACTAGATTTGTCATAAGTTGCTACATAAACCTTTTTGTCTACTTCAACAGTATTGCCATCAAATACAATATTGCCTTTTGCATCTAATTCAAATACATAATAAGGTATGTCTTTTGCTAAATTGTTAAAGATAATACTATATTTGCCTTTTTCATCAGTTACCATTTCTTCTGTGATTGGTTTTTTATCATCGTTCAGAACAGGTTCATAATTTTCAGCCTTAGATGCATCTTTATATTGAATTACAGTATTACCATCTTCATCTTTTAGTACATCAGATTTCAATGTATACAAACCAACAGTAATTTTATGACCTGATTCATATTTGTTATCACTTTCTAATGCTTCATTAATAGCAATCTTAGTCACTTCAATTTGGTTCAGATTTCTATCAGTATTAGTTACTACAATAGTTGCTGATGTTTTATTGTTTGCTTCATCAAGTGTTACACCATTACCATCATAAGAGGTCCAAATATCAACATTTTTTGTTTCATTTTTATTTGTAATTGGATCTTTTACTTTTGTATTTGTCAATGTAAATTTATGATCAATATTGTCATTAATAACAGTATTACCAATCATTTCGAACACATAGTATGTCGTTTCTGCTTCCAAATTTTTAAATACTACTTCTTGACCATTGGCTACTGTTTTTGTCTCAATTGGTTCACCTGTACCATTTGCATTGTTAAACAAACCAACTTTAAATGTTCCTGTCAGATTTGCATTTTCAAGCTCTTTCAATACCAAAGATTTCATAACAGTAATAGAATAGTCAACTTGTTTATTATTTGTAATATTTACTGTTGCCGTTTTTACAGTGTCTGTCAATGTAACAGCTCCGCTATTTGTTACAGCATAAGTTGCACCAGAAGCAGAAGTATATGTTTCCTGTGTCTTTTCAGCACTATCTGCTAATACGCCCTTAGCATTGCATTCTAATACATAGAATTTTGTGCCGTCAGCAGGTACATTTTCAAATGTCCATGTTCCTTTGTCGTCTGTACTGTTAATCGTGATTGTTCCTACTGGGACATCTTCATAACGAACATAACGACCATCAACTAATTCATACAGTGCAAAATAGAATGTGTCTTTTTCAAAGTCATTCCCTGTTACTGTTTTATTAACTGTAATTTTGCCAACATTTGCAGTATTTTTAATAGTAACAGTGACATTTTCTGTTGTATCTGTTGAAATTTCCTGATTTTCATATGTTGTTGTATAGCCCTTTAATGCTTTGCCGTATTGGTCTGTTTCTACAACATAGAAATTATTTGCTTGCTCATCAGAAGTATTATGATCTGTTTTCAAAGCTTCTATTTTTGCATTTAATTCAGCCAATGCGACTTTCATAGAAGTTGAGCCTGTTGTTGCGCCTGCTGGAATTGTAATGGAAATTACATCACTCAAGCGATTTCCTGTAGCATCTGCTGTGTCAAATAATGCAAAATAGAATGTGCCTGCTGTGTCAGAAGTTTTATTAATAGTAATTGTAATTGTATTATCTGGTTGTTCTACCCATACACCAACTTTTGCAGGTTCTGCTACCATGACATAATCATCACCAAATATAGATGGGCATTGATAAGCATATGCAAAAGAGTTCCATGCAATATTATCTTCCCCTGTATTTGCGACATAAGCAGGTACATAACCTGTGAATGTGATAACGATTTCTTCACCAGGTTCTACAATTGTGTTTTCATTTTTAACAAATGCTACTCTAAAATCAATTGTAGAATCTGTTTTTTTAGAACTCCATTGCATTTCGCCAGAAGTTCCTCTAAACCAGTCTTTTGAATATTCTGTCAATACAGTTGTCTTATCTGTAGAATAAGAAACTTCATAATCTGATTTGGCTAGTTCTTCGCCACCAACTGTAATTTTAGAAATTTCTCCCATCATCACGCCAAATGCAGAATCTCTTTCAAATCCAGACACTAAGCCAACATCGCCAACATATGGTAATCTGTCGATGATTGTCCATGATTCTAAGTTTTGTGGTGATGTGTTCTTGATATGCAATTCATAAGTTACTTTTTCGCCCTGCATACCCTGTATATAGTTATGTGTTGCCTCACGGCTATAACCTGTATCTGTTTTAGGGTCTGTGTGTGGGTCGCCTGTGTGACCTTCATTTTTGTAATTAATTGTCTTCCAAGATTCTGTTGTTAAACCAACGATGTTATAGTTTGCATAGTTCCAGATTTCCTTGCCTTTTGGTTCACCTGCAACGACTGCATTTTGTGAATATTCTTTGTCTGTTGTCAAATAACCTTTGTTGGTAATAACGCCCTCTGTTTCCTGTCCGTCTTTGATAGTCGTCAGAACACGGATTACTAAGCATTGGTTTGCCTTAAGTGTAATATCAGGTAATGTAAATGTACCATCATTATTGTATGTTACAGCTACATTTTCCTGTTTAACTGTTCCATAATTGAACAGTTCATCAATATTATCAGCAACGCCGTCCTTATCTTTAGAATCAAAGTAACCATATTTTGGACTATCTGTTGTACTATCTTCTTGTTCTTTATCTAACTGATAAATCTTAGCAGATAATACAGGGGTACTTGCATAAGAATATACACTTGGCAAAATATCTGTTACACTCATGTTAGCAAGCGGAAAATCTGCAACGTTCTTTGAAGTACCATCACCGTTATATACAACTAAGTCCCAAATCAAAGAGTCACCAGCAGTAATATAACCATTTTCTACACGGCTGAATTGAACACCCTCTTCATTCATATCTGTTCCTGCAAAAGAAGCAACTGCTTTTTTCGCAAAACCTGGGGCAGGAGATGTTTTTGTTGCAGTGAATATTGCAGAGGAGGAAGCTGTTTTTCCGTTGTCTTTTAATACTACTTCAGCGGTATTTTTAAAATTCTTTTTAGTAGTAGCTCCCATTGCAACAAGCTCTGCTACTTTCTCATCTGAAAACTTCAAAGTATATTTAATTTCGATAGTATTATTATAGCTATTAGCATCTTTACTATTACCAAGACTACTAATTGAAGTTAAAATAAGTTTTAAAATTCCATTTTCTTGGGTAAAATTTGTAATTTCAGCTGTATTTCCATTGGAAACTTCGGGGATTCCTACTAATTCCATGCCTTTTGGCAATATATCAGTAATTGTAACTTCTTTACCAGAATAGTCATTATTTTGGCCTGTGACATTTAATGTATATTCGATTCTAATGTCTTTGATTTCCTGTTCTGTTAGGTCAGTCAAATTAAGTATGTAGTCCCCATCTATTTCGTCTTCTGTTTCAGCATAACGAAAAATATCAGGATTACCTGTAACATATTTCCCTAGGTCTACTTTTTTGCTATCAAGCTCATTGTATGTAAGATCTTCAGCACTATATTTATTCAACAATCCATTATTATCTGCTTCTCCTACTAAAACATAGTTATAAACACCATTTTTTCCGTTTTCAAAAGGGTTAGTATTCGTATATTTAGTATCAGGATAGTTCGCAGGAATGACATACCATATCGATGTATATGTGTGCATACAACCATCATAATGCCCGTTACTACAGGATTGCACAGTAGCTTCATATTGTATAATTACAGATTCACCTGGTTTCAAATTAACACTATTCACAGCATTAGAAAATTTATCATCTTTGTTATTTCTACACTCTATAGTATAGTCTTCTTGACCATCCTTTATAATGGTTAGAGTTAAATTTTCATCAAATCTTACTGCATTGCAAAAATCTGCCAAATACAAGTTTTCTATAGTTCTAGCTTTTTTCTCATCTTCATCATCAGTTGGTTCTTCATCATTGATTACTTTTATCTGATAAGTTAATTTATCACCAATAGAAATTTCTGTATCATTTGGAACTTTTTCATTATTAACTTTAACAAGTTCCTTTGTAATAGACATTTTTTTCGGCGGTGTTGTTGCAGATACTGTCTCAAAACCAGTGGCTTTATCAGCATTATCAGCTGAAACTTCTACTTCGTTTTTATAAGTATCCTCTGTAGGGTTAATTGTTGCTGTAACAGTTAATGTGATTTTATCACCATCATTTAATGATGTTATTTCTTCTTCACCATTTTTGATTGTAATTACATTACTTTTAATTTCAGCGTTTAAGTTTTCTAAATCTTCTACACCTGTTAAAGATGTTTTATCAGTAGCAATACTTACACTCTTAATTGTAATTCCATCTTCTGGCTTCTCTGTGATTTCCAAATCATTTGCGGTTACTTTACCAGTATTTGAGATTACAACTTCATAAGTAACAGTTTGCTCTCCACCATTTTTTACTATTTGTCTATTATCAGCAGTTTTAGTCACACCTAAAATTGGTTTACCTTTGGTTAATGTCGCAGATACTGGTTTTTCGTCTACTTCAGCATTATTTGTAATTGAATCAGGAATTGTTGTAACAGCATCATCACCAATGCCAGTTGTAGTACCATTAACAGTACCACTAAATGTAATTGTAATTTCTGTATCTGGATCTACTTTAATTTCTGTATCATATCTATTATTAATTAAGTTAGTACTGATATTTGAAACATCAACCGCTGTACCATTACTAATTTTTTTAGCTGTAACAGTAGCAGTGTCTTTCCAAGTTATGACACCATTCTCAATGAAATTAGTACCATCAACGACTGCAGACAAGTCATCTATTACAGAGACTTTCTTGTTATCAGTACCAGTATTTTTAATGATAATGCTATAATTAATTTGTTCCCCTGCTTTATAAGCTTTATCACTTGTATCATTTGGGTTTGTGCCTACCCAACCAAATTTATCTGAAGTAATTTTAGCTTCCTTTTTAGTTACATTTGTTGTAGCATAGGCACCATTATTTTCGTTACCTTCTTCGTAGATATGATTCGTAAATGAACCTACACCGCTTGCTGTAATCGTAGCATTTACAATAAAGGTTATTTCATCACTCTTTGCAGGAACATCTTTAATTGTGATAGAAGATGTGCCATCTACTGTTGCGGTTACACCATCAGGAACATTTTCAGGAAGATTTATAGAATTAATTGTAATGTCTGATGCAGGGTCTTCCTTCAATGTAATATCGCCTTTCTTATCACCAGTGTTTTTAACAGTAACAGTATATTTTACAGTAGCTGTTTTTCCGTTTGTTCCTGCGGTCATATTCTCATCATAATCTAATGACTCTGGATCAGCTTTCTTAGTAATTTCAAAACTTGCTTTTGACACAGTTGGCTTTGATACTGACAAAGAAACACTACTCTTGCTAATTTCTTTGTAAGTTTCTTCACCAATACCACTTACAGATACTGTTAATCCATTCGTAATTGTTACATTATCTGTTGTGATAGATATTTCTGGATCATCACAAGTGAATGTAACAGGTAATATGATATTAACAGAATCCATTTCTTTTGATTCGTCTTTGCTGTCCACCCAGAACTCAATTTTGATAGTATCTCCTGATTGGGTAACTGTCACTTTGGCATCATCGGATACTGTGAAACCAGCATTTTCAATTGCTTTTTTTACAATATCTTCTGTGATTTCAGCACTTATACCTTCGGGAATTTTTAAGTTATCCACGAAGTGCAAACCACTAGCAAACCATGCACCTTTGCTTTTGTTTGCATTGTTGGAGCTTGCAGACAGTGTATAATTCACTGTAACAGAGCCTCCATTTTTGAATGCATCACCAGACAGCATATTTTTATCTTGCGATTTATTCTGATTCCAAGCAAGATTAGAATTAGCTGTGATAGTGTTGCTAATCGTTTTACCAGATGATGTTTGAATTAACTTAACAGTTTCCTTCAGTCCATCTGGTGTGATACCATTTGCAAACTTTGCTTGCAAACGAATCATTTTGGTATCACCATTTCGGATATCATAATCAAGATAACGTTTTCCAGTTGCTTCATCATAGTGCAAAGTGAAACCGTTATACACAGCACCGTCTTTGAAACCATTGCCAGCAAAGTTTGGAAGAAGTAAATTATTGTCTGAAATTTCCAGACGGAAATTATCTTTTCCAAATGGTTCATTGACGTTGTTGCCGGCGAGCTGAACAGATAAATAGAACAGTTCGCCACTATCTGCTTCGGTAATCGCATGAAATTTGCTATCATAGAACGAAACAGACACATTTGTCAGCACGTTATTTCTGCCCAAATTATAACCACTCAAGCCACCACCCATAGGACCATCTGCCAAGGTAGACGTGAGTGACGACGGAATACCCATTAGAATCATTAAGATTGCTAATAGGAAGCTAACCGCTCGTTGTCGCACTGACAATTCCCGTTGTTGTATCTGCATACAATATTCCTCCATTTCTGTAAAAATATTAGATAATCTAACGACTATCAGCTCTATTATACCATGATTTAACTTTTGTTGTCAAGCATTTTTTAAGAGATTATGAAAATTAACTGTATGAAAAAATGATTAAAAATTTGTTCAAACTGACAAAATCAAAGAATGTCAATTTTTAATCACTGATAAAAATATGTCTGAATTATGAATAAATCAGCACTAACAGCTGTAATATATGTACAAATATCGTGTTTTTTGGCATTTACATTGAGGAATATATGTATAAATTATTAACAACATTTTTGTTAAAAATAGAATTTATAGCGATGTTACTAGCAAATTAGGAAATATACTGTCTTTGATACTAATTGTGCAAATTGACGAAAAAAGTGTTAACTTAAACGTTTTACATCTCAATTTTGTAAAAATTTGTTCATAGTTTGTTTTTTTATGAAAAAACTATTGACAAAAGTTTAGATATATGTTAAACTATATTTGTGAGGAAAACACTGGTACGGCTTATGCAGTGAATTCCACGGTTGCGGTTTTATGCCGCAAAATATTATATTTATTATTATATTATAAGGAGGTTTTCGCTATGAAAACAAGAAAAGTGAAAGGTTTCACACTCGTTGAGCTGATTGTTGTAATCGCTATCATTGGTGTATTGGCAGCTATCCTCGTACCGTCCATGTTGGGTTATGTGAAAAAATCCAAAGTTTCTGCTATGAACTCTAATGCTAAGAGCTTATATGATGCAGTTGCTACATCTTTAGTAGAAATGGATTCCGAAGGTCATGTAATTGGTACAGCTGGTGCTTCTACAGACTGCACAACTTCACCATATAAGCAAGGTGCTACTATTCCAGCATCAAACCCAAGTGCTGCTGGTGGCGATGAAGCTGACTTACAGTATAAAGTTGCACAATATTTCTCAGGTGTAAGTGATTTAAATGACTATAGCTTTAGAATTCAAGATATGGCTGCTATTGGTGCATGGTGTACAGATGGTGTTTATACTGGCGGTCATCCAACAGGTGCTACAACTGATAACTATACTACATTCGCTTTAGCTGATGCTTGTGCATAATTAGATTTTACTTAACCTAATATACAAAATCCCCCATGCGTGATATGGGGGATTTATTATTATACTTTCATTTCGCCAATCGCTGTACCCGAAGCATAGGCATTTAAGCTCTCGTCCGCTGTCATACCTGCAAGATAGTTATAAGACCCTTGACAAGCAATCATAGCGGCATTATCTCCGCACAGCTCCAAAGGCGGAACATAAAGTTGATAATTATGCTTTTGGCATATTTCTTGCATAGCAGAACGTAATCCAGAATTTGCAGATACACCACCTGCCATAGCAATTGTTGTATAGCCTGTTAATGCAGCGGCAAGTTCCGTTTTTTCAGTGAGAATTTCTGCAATGGTTCTTTGCAAACATGCTGACATAGCGTTTCTGTCGATTTCTTCGCCGATTTGTTCTGCATGATGCACTTGATTAATCACAGCCGTTTTCAAGCCAGAAAAGCTACAATCTAAGGCACTTCCTGCAACTCTGGGACGGGGCAGACTGTATTTGTAACTGTCACCTGTTTTAGAAGCATGATCAATCTGCACACCTGCTGGATAAGGGAATCCTAACACACGACCGCATTTATCAAAACATTCACCAGCGGCATCATCTCTGGTTGTACCCAAAATTTGAAATTTGGTATAATCTTTGACTTCAACAAGCATTGTATGCCCACCACTGACAACAAGGCATAAATACGGCGGCTTTAATTCTGGGTGTGCAAGATAATTCGCCGCAATATGTCCCATAATATGATGTACGGGAATCAGAGGCTTTCCAGAAGCAAAAGCTAAACCTTTTGCAAAATTCACACCAACTAATAAAGCTCCAATTAATCCAGGGGTATAAGTGACTGCAATGCCGTCAATATCCTGAATTGTAACATTCGCTTGTGTTAAAGCTTGTTGTGTGACAGCAAGAATATTTTCACAATGCCGTCTGGAAGCCAATTCAGGAACAACGCCTCCATAAAGCCTATGTTCCATCGCCTGTGAAGCAATCACAGACGATTTTTGAATTACACAATCTTGTACAACACTTGCGGCTGTTTCATCGCAAGAAGTTTCAATTCCTAAAATTAACATAAATTTTCTTCTCCATATTGCATTAAAATAGCATCTTCTATCGGATTCTGATAAAATCTTTTCCGAATGCCCACTTGTTTAAAATGAAATTTCTGATATAAATTAATCGCTGGAATATTAGAAATTCTGACTTCCAGAAATATATGATAATTTTTTAATTCCTGTAATAAAAATTTTAATAATTTCGAAGCAATGCCTTGATTTCTAAATTCTGGTGCAACAGCAATATTTGTCAAATCTGCTGTATCTAAGACATAACTTGCTGTTAAAAAGCCAGCAACTTGATTAAAATTATTGAAATTATCAAAAGCAACCAGAATATAAGCATTTTTTTTCTTGACTTCTGATAAAAAACTTTCATAACTCCAAGGTTCTGGAATGCAAATTTTTTCTAATTCTGCACAGGATTTTAATAAATCTATATCTGATTCAGAAATTTTTTTAATTCTAATCTTTTGCGTCATACCAAGTTTTCCCTTTCTTGACTTCGGCAATTAATGGCACAGATAAATCTACAGCATTGGTCATTTCTTCCTGTAAAATTTTCTGTGCGGAATCAGCATCTGATTCTGGTACTTCAATAATTAATTCATCATGCACTTGTAATAATAATTTTGCACTTGGGACTTCTTTTTCAAGTCTGTCATGCACACGAATCATGGCAAGCTTAATAATATCCGCTGAACTGCCCTGTACAGGTGTATTCATGGCAATACGTTTTGCTCCAGCTTGTACTTGTTTATTTTTAGATGTCAAATCTGGAATATATCTTCTTCTGCCAAACATTGTAGAAACATAGCCATTTTTAGTAGCATTTTTAATCATATTATCCAAAAATTCTGAAACTTTAGGATAAGAGCCTAAATACTCCTGAATATAATTTTCTGCTTCTTGTTTAGACACATGAATATCTTTTGACAAAGAATAAGCTCCCATGCCATAAAGAATCCCAAAATTAATTGCTTTTACAGTACTACGCATTTCAGAAGTAACTGACAGCTCTGGAACATTAAAAATTTTAGATGCTGTTGCAGTATGAATATCAAAACCAGAAAGAAAAGCTTGTTGCATGGCTTTATCTTGACTTAAATCAGCCATTAAACGCAATTCAATCTGACTATAATCAGCGTCCAGCAAAATATGATTTTCACTTGCTTTAAAAAATTTCCGCATTTGTCGACCTAATTCTGTACGAATCGGAATATTTTGCAAATTTGGTTCTGTAGAAGAAATTCGTCCTGTGCGGGTTTCTGTTTGTTTATAATTTGTGTGAATTCTGCCGTCAGGTTCCATTTTAGATAATAAGCCGTCAACATAAGTTGACTGTAGTTTTGTATATTTTCGATATTCCAGAATATAATTAATAATTTCATGTCCTGTTTTTTCTAGTAATTCTTCCAGAACTTCGGCATTGGTAGCATAACCAGTTTTTGTTTTTTTCACAACTGGTAAATTAAGCTTTTCAAATAAAATTACGCCCAATTGTTTCGGAGAAGCAATATTAAATTCTTCGCCTGCAATATCATAAATTTTCTGTTTTGTTTCTGCAATTAGCCCTGCAAGCATGTTTCCAAATTCCTGAATGCCTTTTGTATCAACTAGCACGCCAACATGTTCCATAGAGGCAAGTACTCTAATCAAAGGCAATTCAATTTCTCGCCAAAGTTTTAATAAATTATCTTGTTCTAATTGCTGAATGCCTTTTCTGTAAATTTCAGCTAAAGCCTGTACAGGAGCTAAATTTTTTAATTCTTCAAAATAAGAGATATTTAAATTTTTACATAATGCAGAAATACTATAATCTGTTTCAGATGGATTTAATACATAACCACAGATTGACGCATCAAATATTAAATTATTTAATTTTCTATGATTTGCAAATGCATAGCGATAATGTGGCTTTGCATTATCCGTAATTTTTTCAATATCAGATTCTAAAAAATCTAAAATTTCTGTTTTATCCTGTGTTTTCATAATCAAATTATCTTGACAAATCACTAATTCTTGTCCAGAAAAAATATAACTCACAGGCTTATCAGATTTTTTTATGATTTTATCAGAAAAAATAAATTCAGGCATTTGTTTTTTTGTAATTATTATATCTTGCGTATCCGTAGAAATTAACGGCTGTAAATGCAGACGTTCTAACAGGCGATTTAATTCTAATTCTGTTAAAATCTTTCTTAAATTTTCAGAATCTTGCTTTTTGGGAATATAATCTTGCAAATTCACAGAAACAGGGGCATTTTTCACAATAGTTGCAAGAAATTTACTTTCTTCCGCATTTGCTTTGCCCTCTGTGAGTAATTTTTTAATTCTGGGCGTTGCAGAAATCGTTTCTAAATTCGCATATAAATTTTCAATGCTATTCCATGCCTGAATTAAATTTTTTGCTGTTTTTTCGCCAATCCCTTTCACGCCTTTGATATTATCAGAACTATCACCCATTAAGGCTTTTAAATCAATTAAATATTCTGGTGCGAATCCGTATTCTTCTTGAAATTTTTCAGGTGTATAACAAATCATTTCTTGATTTTTTACCAAATGCACAGTCGTATTTTTAGTAATTAATTGCAAACTATCTCTATCGCCTGTCATCAAAATACATTCCTGATTCTGCTTGTCACAGGCATTTGCAAGTGTTCCTAAAATATCATCTGCTTCAAATTTTTCAGCACTCACACAAGCAATGCCTAAATTAGTTAAAATTTGTTTCACATAAGGCATTTGCATTGCTAATTCTTCGGGCATACCTTTACGATTAGCTTTATATTCTGCATTTTTTTCATGTCGAAACGTTGGAACATCTAAATCAAATGCTACTGCAACAGCATCAGGTTTGACAGCTCCAATTTCTTTCAAATACATATTCATAAAGCCAAAAATTGCATTTGTAGCAATTCCCGCATGATTAGATAACGCACGCACGCCATAATAAGCCCTATGAATCATGCTATTTCCGTCAATGACAAGTAATTTCAAAAAATCCCCTCCCTAATATTAAATATTAATAAAAACATTTAGAAAGCCCTGCCATACTGGAGGGCTTTCAGATTATGATTAATTAGCCATTGCCATTCAAGAATCTATAAAATTCTGCTTTGCTTTGGCATTTCTCAAGTGCAGCAGTTTCAGAAACAATGCCACGCTTTACATAACGTGCTAATTCTTGGTCTAAGCACATCATGCCATATTGTTTACCTGACTGAATTGCAGATAATAACAAATGTACTTTATCATCACGAATCATGGCAGAGCAAGCGTCTGTTACATTCAGAATTTCCATGCAGGCAACACGTCCCTTGCCGTCAAGTCTTGGCAATAAAGTCTGTGATACAACACCTACTAAGTTATTTGCTAACTGTGTACGAATCTGCCCTTGCTGATGTTCTGGATAAACGTCAATAATACGGTTGATAGTATCAGCGGCAGAAGTTGTATGCAAAGTGGATAATACTAAGTGTCCAGTTTCGGCAGCAGTTACAGCCGCACCGATTGTTTCAAAGTCACGCATTTCTCCCACAAGAATAACATCAGGGTCTTCACGGAGTGCAGCACGCAATGCCCCTGCAAAGTCAGGTACATCATCGCCAACTTCTCTTTGGTTTACCATGCAAAGTTTATGCTGATGAATATATTCTATCGGGTCTTCGATTGTAATAACATGTGCACTTCTATGAACGTTAATATAGTCAATCATGCCTGCTAATGTTGTAGATTTACCCGAACCAGTAGGACCTGTTACTAATATTAAGCCACGGGGACGCATTGCAAAATCTGCTAATACTGGTGGCAAGTCCAAATCGTCCAAAGTCGGAATATCATTTCTTAACAAACGAATTGCAATTGCCGTATGCCCTCTTTGAAAATATACATTGACACGGTGACGATAGCCAGCCGTTGTCTGGAATGAAAAGTCCGTATCTTTATGTTGACGGACACTTGCCATTTGCCAATCGTTCGTCATTTGATTGACAATTGACATAACTTCTTCTTCGTCAAGCTCTGGATATTTTGTCATTTTACGAAGTGCGCCGTTTAGTCTTACAATTGGATTAATTCCAAATGTAAAATGCAAGTCTGAACAACCTATCGCACGAGCTTCATTCAAAATTTGATTAATTTCAATCGCCATGCATTTTTTCCTCCAAACTAAATAAATTTTTTAATAATTAATCATTTTTATACAGCATACGTTACACGGACTAATTCGTCCATAGACGTAACACCTTTTTGCACTAATTCAGAAACATTGTCACGCAATAACTTTGTGCCGTTTTCTCTTGCTTTTTCTTCGATTTCTTCCTTACTGCCACTACGTGCAACAATTGTAGAAATACCTGCTGTACAGTGAATAATTTCATGAATCGCCGTACGTCCTCTATAACCTGTGCCATTGCAGTCTGGACAACCTTGTGCTTCAAATAATGGAATCGGTGTATAAATATCATCTAGTTTCATCAGTTTATTTTCATCTTCGTCAGAGAAACGCTGTACTTTGCATTTTGGACAAAGTACTTTTACAAGACGCTGTGCAATTACACCAATCAAAGAAGTAGCAACCATATAAGGTGCAACACCCATATCTACCAGACGTACAATTGTAGAAGCGGCATCATTTGTATGCAATGTAGATAATACCAAGTGTCCAGTAATAGCGGCTCTGATACCAATATCAGCCGTTTCAGAGTCACGCATCTCACCTATCATAACAATATCAGGGTCCTGACGGAGAATAGAACGCAATGCTGCTGCAAATGTCATACCTGTTTTTGCATTTACCTGAACTTGATTAATGCCGTCAATCGCTTTTTCGACTGGGTCTTCTACAGTGATTACGTTTACATGTGGTTTTGCCAATTCGCCCAATGCCGCATATAAAGTTGTTGTTTTACCAGAACCAGTAGGACCAGTTACCAGAATAACACCATGTGGGCACTTAATCATAGATTCAAATAAATTATAATTATAATCAGACATACCTAAATCTGTAATTTTACGCAATGCAATATTACCAGTGGATAAAATACGAATAACGATTTTTTCACCGTTTACCATAGGCAAGGAAGACACACGGACGTCAAGCGTTGTGCCGTCAACAACCTGTGTGAAACGTCCGTCTTGTGGAACACGCTTTTCGGCAATATTCATGCCAGAAATCAATTTCAAACGAGTTGTCAGAGCATTATGCACGACATTTGAAACGTTCATTAATTCTACTAAGTCGCCGTTTACACGAATTCTGATTCTAGTATATGTTTTAAAAGGCTCAATATGAATATCCGTTGCATCTGCACGGAAAGAATTTTCTACAATTGTTGTTGCAAGTTTTACAATTGGTGCATTGTCTACTCTTTCTTTGGATTCTTCATCTTGGTCATCACTTTGCATAAATTGTGACATACCTTCAATAACGCTGTCGACATTCTCCATAGAATACATGTTACCAATTGCTTTATTAATTGCTGATTTTGTTGCTAATACTGGAATCGTATCCATACCAGTCTGCATTTTAATATCTTCCAGAATATTAAAATTAATTGGGTCATCTGTTGCAACAGTTAATCTACGCCCTGTAACGTTAATAGCAATAACTGTGTATTTTTTTGCAAGATTTTCTGGGATTCTGCGTACTGCATCTTCATCAATTTCAACATTTGACAAATCTACATACGGTACACGCAATTTTGCTGCCAATGCTTTTGATAAACTGACTTCTGAAATAAATCCCAATTCAACAACAGTTTCACCAAAACGTTTCCCACCGTTTTCTTTTTGTTTTGTTAATACTTGATTTAATTGGTCTTGGGTGATTAACTTTTGTTCTACAAGATAATCACCAATACGAATGTTTCTCATGAAAAAATAACCTCCATATTTTATTTTTATTTTATATTTTATATTTATTAAAAATATGTCATTTATTTATACTATCATACATGCTGTCAATTGTTTTTGTAATCGCTGATTTTGTTGCCATTACTGGAAGTGCGTCCATACCAGTCTGTGCTTTAATATCTTCCAAAACACTAAGATTAATCGGGGCATTCGTTGCAACGAATAATCTACGTCCTTGTGAATTAATCGCAATAACTGTATTTTTTTTTGCAAAATTTTGTGGGATTCTGCGTACTGCATCTTTTTCAAATAATCTAAAATTTTCCAAATTTTCCAAATCTACAAATGGTACACCCAATATTTTTGCCCATGCTCTTGTAAGACTAGTTTCAGAAATAAATCCCAATTCAAGAATCATTTCATCAAAATGTTTCTTGCTGTTTTCTTCTTGTTTTGTCAATACTTGATTTAATTGTTCTTGTGTGATTAATTTCTGTTCTACAAGATAATCACCAATACGAATATTTTTCATGAAAAAATAACCTCCATATTTTATTTTAATTACAAATTAGTTTTTTGAATTATACTTGTAAATGATGTCATTTTATGTTATAATATATATATTAACGATTTAAGGAGGGCATTCATAATGCTACACAGTGAATTTATGGAACTGCAATTTTACATCATGTTTTACCTCATCGTATTTTTCTATGGGATATGTATCGGCAGTTTTCTGAATGTTGTCATTTTCAGGCTACCAAAAGAAGAATCTCTTGTCAAACGGTCTTCACACTGCATGACTTGCGGAACAAAAATCCGTGCCAGAGATAATATTCCAGTGCTTAGCTGGCTTTTATTAAAAGGCAAATGCCGTAATTGTCATGAACCTATTTCTAGACGCTATCCAATTGTAGAATCTCTGAACTGTATTATTTATTTAATCACATTCACAGTGTTAGATTTTAATTTGCAAAGCGTAATTTATTGCTTTTTTTTCTCTGCATTAATCTGCATTGCATTTATTGACTGGGACACAATGGAAATGGATTTGCGTTTGTTAATTTTTATTGCAATTCTTGCCATTCCAGATATGATAATTTCTGTGATTTCTCTTGCTTCACCTGAAAAATTTCAAAATCTGCATTATTTTATCACGGAACATTCCGTGTCGTTGGCTTCTCATTTAATAGGACTTGTTTGCATTAGTCTGCCTTTTTTCATAATTGGTGAAATCAGTGTGCCAATTATTGAAAAAAAATTTGGCGAACGTTTTCGGGCTATCGAACTTGGCGACACAGTACTAATGGCTTGTGGCGGATTATTAATTGGCTGGAAAGCCGTTGTTGTTTCTGCATTTTTAGGAATTATCATTGCTGGTGTTTGTGGCATGATTCTAAAAATGCGTGATGGTGACTCCAAATTTGCTTTTGGACCTTATCTTGCAATTGGCTTATTTCTAGGAACTTTATTCGGAAATCAAATTTTTGACTGGTATATTGCCTGGATTACATATAATCCTTATGAAATCGCTTAATTTTCAAAATAACTCGGCAGTCGGACTGCAATCTATTCCGACTGCCGATTATTTTTTTAATTAATAGCTAATATCTGAACCATAACTATAAACAAAATAATAATTTTCAATTGCACTTGTTGGTACTGCATAATCTGATCTTGTACGGTCTGATAATGTACCTGCCCAACGTGCATTTGTCATGGAAGCATCTAATTTACGTGCTGTTATATTAGGCGTTGCAATTTGTACAATGCTTAATATATTAGGATCTGGCGGGTCTAATGGATTTGCTGGAGGTGGTGCGGCTTTCTCATCAATGACATAATAATTCAGATTCGCTGTAGAATTATTGAAAATATTCCCTAATGCCATAAACTCTGTATGATAAGAAGTATGCACAGTGCCATTTACAGCACTTCTGGTTTCTGATCTGATTGTAAACACTGTATTGCTTGCACTGACATTACTCAGGAAATCAGGCTGGCTTAATAAATCATTCCAAGTATTTTCATCAAAAGCCCCTACTCTAATTTGCAAATTATAATTATCATAATAAGCATTATTAATTGCATTGTCAACTGTTTCTAAAGGATTATATGCGACAGAAACACTACCCGTAGTAAAATCTGCATCATAAACATAATTTTTCAATATCGTATTTGTACCGCTGTTATCCAGTTCCAATACATGAATCTTGCCAGTTGCAAAAGTTGGTGAGTTGACATCAGAACCACTTCTTAATACGCCTTCATAGTAATTTTCAGCATAACTCTGTGCAATTGTTCCAGGGTCTCTATTACCGTTATATATGTCCATAAATTCCGCTGGTGTCAACACACTTTCTAAATAATTAGAAATATTTGTCACAACTGCCTGTTGATTTTCATAATGTTCTGACTGCACCATGACTTTGGAAGCGGGTAACATCAATTGCATTGCTGCAACCAGAATGATTCCGAAAATCGCCATTACAACAATTAATTCAATCAAAGTGAAACCCTTTAATTTTTTCTTTTTCACAATTCCGCCTCCTGATTAATTAAACACATAGTATTGCAGACTTGCATCATCATTTAAGTTTGTATCACAATCTTTGCTAGAAGCGACATCTGCGGCTTTGGTGGAATATCTTTTCGCAGTTCTGGGAGTATATCCTCCAACTGTGAAAGTGACATCTTGTTCACCATTGGAAACAGAATTTGCATTACAATACTGATTCAGCTTTGTTGTATCTCTCACACTACCGATTGCAGATTCTGCCTGTGTTTTATTGTTCAGATGATTGGTATTAATAAATAATCTGTTTGTCACAGAAGCTGTTCTGGCTACAATGACACCAGTAATTGCTAAAACTGCCATTGCTATGATACATTCAATCAGTGTCATGCCCTTAAGTTTTTTGTTTTTTCTTCGTAACTTCATGAGATACCCTCCTTAATACATGTTGTTATAAAGCATTGTATATTGAATAGATTCTGTAACAGGTTGTGGATTTGGATTCGGATTCGGATTTGGATTTGGATTTGGATTTGGTGCTGAATTTGGATCTGTGATATAAAGCATACCCCAGTTACCATTACTGCTTAATTGAATTTTTCCTGCAATTAACTGTCCAATCAAACCAACTGCTTGTGTACCAGTTACATTAATAGAACGGTTCGCACCATAGTTTACAATTTCACCTGTAGGCAATTCATATGCAATTGTTTTATTGCAGTCTCTTGCCTGACCAGAATTATAAATCAGCTTTGGAGCTCTGACAAGACCAACTACAAGACCATTTTCAGGGACGCTTAATGTAGCATTATCATCAGAATGAATTACCACATTTGGATATTTATCATCACCAACTTGTTGAACTTGTTCAATCTGCACATCATTTTGTAAACTTCCCATGATACCCTTCAGATTATCTGTATAATCCCAACCGCCTACACCTTTAAACAAATCAAGATAGTCAGTTGTAATAATAGAAGTACCTTGACCAGATGTACCAAGTGATAAAGTACCTACAATGAACAGAGTTACATTATTTGTATCATTTACAATAATACTTGCACCATTGTTACCCTCAAATGTAACATTATCAAGTACAACTGTAATATTTCCTGCAGAACCATCAATATAAACATTTTTGTTGAAATAACCATTCAAAACACAGTTTGTTGTTACAGTGTAATAATTTTTCTTATTGCCATTTAGATCTGGTGGATCAAGTTCTTCTATGCCGTATGTGCCAGTAAGACTTGGTTTTTCCAGACTTCCATTTGCATATACTGGGACTTTATACCCACCGTCATAAATCGTTGCATCCAAATTATCCACACTGATAGGATACATTGATTCATAATTAGAAGCCTGTGGATTTTCAATCTTGCTCTTATTCGTTACAGGGTCAACTTCATTCAGTTTTGTTTTTGTATAACTACTCGGATAAACTTCTCTGCCATATACACTGCTCAAATCATAAGAATTTTTTGTTTCTGTGACTGTTACTGCGGTTGTTGGGTCTGTTGCAGTATGCAGATTTTTGTACAACTCATGATTCGCTATCAGATAGTCATGAATTGTAGCATATCCAGCTGTAGCATCAAAGACTGTTTGATTAATAATTTTTTCTCTGTTATAATAATAGTTATTATTGCTACTATCACCATGGGCAGTAGTGGTTTCAATACCATTACTATCTATGACATGTTCTATATAAGCTACCTGTACTTCATATTCATCATCTGCAAAGTGACCAACTGCCCCTTCTGTGAATTTCGTATTTATCCATGCTGTAACATCTGTGTAATAAACTTGTTTTGTACTGGTAGTCGTTGTTGGTGCTAAGCCAACAATATCTGTAAATGTTTTGCCAACAGGGTCAGCTCCAGCATGTTCTACAGCATTGACAGTTCCTGAACAATTAATTGTACCATTGTTTTCGATTTTGCCAGCATAAATATTTCCACTGCAAGTTAAAGTATTTCCAACTTTCAATGTCCCATTTACAACAATATCGCCACTTACTGCCAGATTTGAAATTGTCAGGTCACCATTAATCTGTACATTTCCATCTACCATCAAACCGTTGTTTTCTTCTACTTTCAATGAACCCATGGAGTAAATATTGCCATATTGGGTATCATAACCTTCATTACGTGTGAATGTACTTCCTGACCATTTATAAAGCTTTGTTGATGCACCAGATGACTTGATTGTAGATTCTGTGTCTTCGTCCATCAAATAAAGGTCTCCCCACATTTCAAAACCATTCGATCCAACTTCTAAAGAACCACAGTAAACATTGACTGCATGAGCAGATTCACCAAATTTAAATTTACTGCCAGGGGAAGAAAGTTTTCCTTCTACATAAATATAAGGCGTATTTTCGTAAGTAGACCCACCTGTTGTAGTGACATCTGTATAGCCTGCAAATGATGTTTGAATATTATCATTCTGTGCAGAAAAGTCTCCTCTGATTACCATGAAATCATTCGGTTTTGTGAAATGCATAATAAATTGTGTAGGTGAATGCAAATTACCATTTACATAGAATGGTGCATCAATGGTAATATCACCACCAGCGGACATATGATAATCATATCCAGTTACACCGATACCAAGATAGGTACCACCAGTTGTATAACCATGTGTTGCAATTTCAGTACCGCCTGTATCACCCAAGCTGACGAATGCACCACCATCACCACCAGAATTCGGATTAGGTTGCGGATTTGTATTACTGATTTTCTTCAAGCCAATAAAAGTTTCATAAGTAGCTTCAGCAGTTGTTGTATTGCTGTTTACTGTAACAGAAAGTCTGTATACATCTAAGTTCTGCCAACCTGATGATGCATCATACATCGCACGTTGTTCACCAGTATTGACAATTGTAACAGGATATGTTTCCACGGAGCCAGCACCATCATCAATTTGTACATTGATAGTATCTGTATCACCAGGCATATCATTGTAATTCACAATTTCAGCACGAATAAAAAGACTATTCACATCTGCTTCAATCTCTCTTGTCACAGCCTCCATAACAGCTTTTGCAGTATATTCTGCTTGTTCCTGCTGATAATTTGTATAGGCACGTTTGCTAGCAGTTGATGCTAATGCAAGTGTCGCAACCAAAAATACAATCAATACCATCATAACAGAAACGACTGTGAACAAAACCGTACCTTTTAATTTCTTAGGAATTGCTTTTTTCTTCATCATAACAACCACCTTTCTGATGAAGCGTTTCTTGTTGTCTCTTTTCTTACATTAATTTAATCACCAACATTCGGATTATCAATTGGCATTGCATTATAGAACGCCAAATCCAGAGTCATTTCAGACTTGCCATCACCATCAAGTGTAACTTCTCTGGTTGTAGTTGTCACATTACCTTCTTCGTCAGTTGTTTCTACACTTTCAGTACGGGTCTGCCCTGCACCAAATTGATAGTCATTAATCGTAACCATTGTTACCAGAATTGCATTTTCATCTTCTTTGATTTTATCAAGAAACATCATTAAATTTTCTTTTGTGCCTTTTACAGTCAGACTGATACTGTTTACCATTACTTCTGCTGTTTCTTTTGTTTTCAAATAATTGCTTTCTTTCAGCAAATCAGAAACCTGCTTTGCATAACTGCCATTAATATCTGCATTTTCCAACAAAGAATATGTTAAAACATCAGGTTCATAGCAATAATAACTTAAATTTTCAGCAGAAATTCCCTCAGCATTAAAATCAGTTACTTCCAGTTCGCTTTCATCAATCATAGGCTGAACATACTGTTCAATAATATAATTTGATTTCGCATTATCGAATGTATCATTTACAGTTTCAAAAGCTTCATTGACAAATAATTCTGCAACTTTTTTTGCTTCATTGGCTTCTTTTTTAATAGAATCCTGAAGAGTAGGAATTTGCTTTAATTTTGATTCCACACCATCCCATTCTGTTTTTGTTGTTTCATAAGTATCTCTATCTGTTACCAAAGCATTATATTTTGGACGAATAAAGCCAAAAAAACCTACTGCCAGAATAATAATTGCTGTGATAATCACAAGAATCATTTTGTCTCTGTAACTCATTTCACGTGTCATAATTAAAATCAACCTCCTTTATTCTGCTGAATCTGCATTTTCATCAGCAGTTGTTTCTTCAGGGACAGTTTCTTCTACAATTTCAGGTAATTCACTTGGCAACATAGAAACTGCCAAATCAAAAGAAATTGTTTTTCTCTCATCATTAGGGTTTTCTGAATTTGCAGTTGTAGTAAGTGTATAGCTTTCATATTCCACAGATGAGAAAAGTCGGTTTTCTTTTTCGCTTGCTTCTTCGCCGTATGTTTCATAGAGATACTGCACAAGATTAGACGGATATTTTTGTGAGAATTCTTCTGTTGTCTGAACAACAACAGAAACAGTCAAAATACCATCTTCATAATCTACAGAATAAGATGGACTTTCATTGATACCATCTGTTTGGTCCGTAACAGTTTCCATTGCTTCATCAATCGCATCATATATTGCATTATAAATAATAGGTTGTGTTTTATAAGCATCACTTGCACTATTAATATTTTCAGAATACAGCCTTACATTGTCTTTCATGACTTGTAAATCATCATATTGCTGAAGTTGTGCAGCAGTATCTGGGGACTCCAATTTTGCTTTAAGGTCTTTTGTAGCGTTTTTGTATTTTAAATCCATTCCAAAAAGAACGCCAAATACTGCACCAACAATAACAACACTTAACCCAATGCCGACACCAGCAATAATTGCAAAAGAGCCGTTATCTTGTACTCTGCCAGCGACACCTTGTAATGCAATATCTGTTTCAAGCAAGTTAATATATTCTGTTAATTTATCACGTTTGAACATTGCACCAATTGCATTGGCATAAATCGAAAATTTCAAATTCTGATTGCCATGAATTTGTGGCGGTGCAATTAATTTACTAACTGTGATTTCATCTCTTTTCAGAAAATCTTCCAGACGTTTATATAAATCAGGTGAAGCGTCAATATCACCATAGAATACAACATTATAAATATCTTCTGAGCCACGAATTCTGGCAAATTGTAACATACGGCTAATATTTTCATTCACAGCTTCATAAATATAGTCATTTGGGTTATCATAGTCTTCAGGGTCAATTGATGCGAAACGTGAGAATGACAGCTGACTTTCTTCATATAAGTTCAAGCTGATAAAATTAGCATCAATCTGTACAGCAAGCAAAGGCATTTTAGCCTTATTTTTTGCATCTGCCAGTAATATTTTTGTGATGGCATTACAACCAATCATAACAGATTTTAATGTCACACCAAGCATACGGAAAATACTTCTGTAGCTATCAATTACTTCACGGGGACATGCCGTTGCAAGAACTTTTTGTAATTTTTCATGATTTGCATTTTCTTCTGGTTCGCCTACAATCGTATAGCCAACAGAATAAGAATCATCAATATTAATTTGACTTTGAAGTTCCATACGAACATTTTTCAAAAATTCAGATTCTTTTGGATTTGGGGGAATCATTAACTCTTTGAAAACAGTCTGGTTAGAAGAAATTGAAATAATGGCTTCTTTGTCGGCAATTCCTGTTTCCTTAAAAACCTGGCTGATTGTCGCAGCCACACGGTTCGGGTCATTTACATGCCCGTTCATAATTACAGCTTCGTCAAGTTTCATTTCTGCCGCATTGACAACTCTAATCTTGCCGTTGCTCTCCGTACCCTTTATAATACGGATATTTCTGTCAGTAATATCAAATGAAAGCATATTTATTTTCCACCTCTCTAGTTGTTAAATTATGCGGCAATCGCATCAAATGAGCCATACAATGCTGGGAAGATAGATGCTAATAACAAACCTACAGCAATACCCATGATAATAATCATGAGAGGTTCAAGCATTCCGACCAAACGACCAACAGCAGAATCGGCTTCTTCGTCATAGTAATCAGCAGTTTTACTCAAAATTGTATCTAACGCACCAGCTTCTTCACCAACGAAAATAATGGAACAGAACATAGAATCAAAAATTTCTGTTCTCTGAATTGCAGATGACAACGTTTCACCTTGTTTTACTTCGTCAATGACTTGTTCAAAGCATTCACTGATATACATATTGCCCAAAATATCAGAAGAACGTCTTAAGCAATCTACCATAGGAATACCAGAAGAATATAAAGAAGAAAGTGTACTAGCAAAACGGGCTGTATAAACTTTTACAACCAAAGGACCAAAACCAGGACCTTTTATAATCAGCTTATCCCATTTTAGCCTTGTGCTTGGTATTTTCATCATATATGTCACAGCAAAAATAATACCAATTATTACAGCGACATAGATATACCAATAGCTAACCAGTGAATCACTAAAACCCATCATGACTTTTGTCAACGCTGGCATGTCATCTGGGTTTTCGTACATGCCTGCAAAAGTCGGCATGATAAAAGCAAACATGAAAATAACAATTACAATACAAAGTACGCCCAAAATAATTGGGTAAGTAATCGCACCTTTGATTGTATTATTCATTTTGTTTTGCTTTTGGTAATAATCGGACAAATCTTGTGAAATTGTGTCCAGTGAGCCTGACGTTTCACCTGCCGCAATCATGGAAATCATGAATTCAGGGAAAACGCCTCGGTACTGGGAAAGGGAATCAGAAAACGATTCACCTTTTTGAACGTTTTCATAAACGCTCTGCCAAAGTTCCTTTGCTTCTTCTGTCGGCTGTTCTTTACTAAGAATGTCCAAAGCTTTTACCAGTGTCAAACCGGAAGTCAGCATTGCTGCAAGCTGTCTACAGTTGAATGCCAAATCTTTGGTGCTGAATTTCTTAATAGTTTTCTTTTTGCCGATTTCTTTTTCCTCGTATTTTGTAACCGTCAGACCCTTTTCTTTTGCTTTTGTCGCAAATTCTTTTGCGTCTTCTGCATTGATAGTGCCTTTTACCTGCTTACCTGCAGGCGTTGTTGCAACGTAGGAAAAACTTTTCATTCGACCACCTCCAATAAATTTTGGTTTGTATTTGCAAGAATATTTCAGCATAATACTCCAGTATTTTAATTATAGCATTTAGCTATCAAAAATGCAACTGTATTTTTTCATAAATAGTTATTTTTTTTTTAGAAATTTTCACTAAATCAACACATAA
The DNA here is from genome assembly GCA_014799805.1 of Ruminococcus sp. Lineage (GTDB taxonomy): Bacteria > Bacillota > Clostridia > Oscillospirales > Ruminococcaceae > UBA3855. The sequence continues at coordinate 42,154 of JAAVHJ010000033.1, read as the reverse complement.
ATTTTACTCTAAGTATTATTAGATAGAAAAATATTCTTGAATTGCAAATTTTTTATTACTTAAATTAATTATTTTAAAAATCAAAAATCACAGGATTCTATTTTTATTTTGTTGCTTTTTACTAAAATATAAAATATTTTGCAGAAAGAATGCTACGCATTTGAAATTTAAAATTTAAAATCATGAATAAATATGATGTTTCTTATTGTGATTGATTTTCCTGTGTGTACATACTGAGAACAGAACCAGCTATTTTATTAATCATCAGGGTAATCTGTTTTAAATCTACTTGGCTTTTGCGAATTTCATGTTTATATTGTACATAAGTATGATATCCCCCATGAACTAAACATGTTAAAATGACATTCATTTCAAGTGTATTCCAATCAGGTTTTCTTTCAAAAATATATTCTTTCAGACATTTTTCCAGTTTCATAGTAAACATTCCAGCACGGCTATCGGAAAATAAAATTTCTAATATACTATCATATGACATGATGAAATAATATAACTCTTCACCAAATCGTTCTGTATCAGTTAGTAACATTGTAGGATCAGACAAACCATTTAAAATATTATGGATTACTTCCAATTCCAGCACTTCTGATAATTCATAAATATCATGATAATGTAAATAAAACGTTGCTTTGTGAATCTCGGCTTTTTCAGCAAGTTCTTTTATTGTGATTTTTTCAAGGGGTTTTTGACTACGCAGTTTTAAAAATGCATTGGTAATATTACGCTTTGTGCGTTGCTGACGTAAATCCATAGAAATTCCTCCTGTTAGGATAAAATATTAGATAATTTTAGACATCCGTCGCTTATCAGACTATTATCAAAAAATGCAGATTGCTTAGGGAAAAAAAGCATTGTATAATATATAATTATAAAGTATATTTTTATTATAGCAGATTTTTTTATAATCTGCAAGTATTTTTTCAAATTTTTAGAAAGAAGGTTTTTTACATGGATATTTATGGATTTTATACAGGGCAAATTTTTGATGCACATAAATATTTAGGCGTGCATAAAGCTGAAAATGGTTATTTATTTCGAGTGTATGCACCACATGCAGAACGAATTACATTAATTGGAGAATTTAACAACTGGCAAGATTGGGAAATGTATCATAGTTTTAACGAGCATTTTTGGGAAGTTACTGTTCCACAGGCACAAGCTGGACAAAGATATTTATATAAAATCTGGCATAAAGATGGCAGTTATACAGAACATTGTGACCCTTACGGATTCGGCATGGATTTGAGACCAGCATTTTGTTCTGTCATTCGGGATTTATCAGATTATGTATTTCATGATAGTAACTGGATGCGTCATAGAACAGATTGCAAAGACAAACCCCTGCATATTTATGAAGTGCATTTAGGCTCTTGGAAGCAAAAGAAAAAAAACCCAGAAGATGAATCTGGCGAATGGTATAATTATGAAGAAATTGCAGATTTATTAATTCCTTATGTAAAAGAAATGGGTTATAATTATATAGAACTAATGCCAATTTCCGAACACCCCTGTGATGAATCCTGGGGCTATCAGAATACAGGATTTTTTGCACCAACATCCCGTTATGGTACAGCTCAGCAATTAAAAGCTTTTATAGACAAGTGTCATCAAAATCAAATAGGTGTATTATTAGATTTTGTATTAGTGCATTTTGCAATAGATAGTTATGGACTTGCAAAATTTGATGGTATGCCCTTGTATGAATATCCAAACGATAGTGCAGGTATCAGTGAATGGGGTAGTTATAATTTTATTCATTCTAGGGGCGAAGTCAGAAGTTTTTTACAGTCTAATGCTTGTTATTGGCTGGAAGAATATCATTTTGACGGATTACGCATGGACGCAATCAGTCGTATGATTTACTGGCATGGCAATCCTGAATCTGGTGTGAATGGCAAATCTCTTGAATTTATTAAAACTATGAATGCAGGGCTAAAACAAAGATTTCCAAATTGCATTTTATGTGCAGAAGATTCTACGAATTTTCCAAATGTAACGGCTCCTGTTTCGCAAGATGGATTGGGATTTGATTATAAATGGGATATGGGCTATATGAATGATACACTAAATTATTTCCAGACTGACCCATTGTATCGCTATCATGCTTCACAAAAATTGACATTTTCTATGCTATATTATCATACTGAATATTATATTCTGCCGTTTTCCCATGACGAAAATGTTCATGGTAAGGCAACTATTTTACAAAAAATGAATGGACAATATGAAAATAAATTCCCTCAAGCAAGAGTATTTTATTTATATAATACTATCCATGCAGGAAAATTATTAGATTTTATGGGCAGTGAATTCGGACAGCTCCGTGAATGGAATGAAAAAAGAGAACAAGACTGGTTTTTATTAAATTATCCTATCCATGCGAAATTTCAGCAATTTATCAAAGATATTAATTTTTTATATTTAAACCATTCAGCATTATTTGAACGTGATTATACGCAAGGCGGTTTTGAATGGCGTGATTGTTCACAGAAATATCCTTGTGTCTATGCTATGCAGAGATATTCTTCTAAAGAATCTATTCTTGGTGTATTTAATTTTGCAGGGATTCCACAGGAGAATTATATTTTGCATTGTGATGCAAAGCGTCTGATTGTGCTTTTAGATACAAATGCTGAAATTTATGGCGGTTCTGGTCAGGATACTGTTGGAACAGTCATTACACCCAAAGATAATTATTTTAAAATATCTTTGCCAGCATTTTCAGGGATTTGTTTTCAAGTAGAGTAAATTTTAGCGAAAATCTACAAAAAATAAAATATAATAAAGTTTTTCTCAAAAAATACTTGAAAACTTAATGAAAATCGTATATACTAGTAATATAGAAAATTTATTTTAATTTTGAGTTTAAAAGGAGCGTTTCCCATGGGAAAAATTTTAGTAACTGGTGGTGCTGGATTTATCGGCAGTCATACTTGTGTTGAATTTCTGGAGGCAGGTTATTCTGTAGTCGTACTGGATAATTTAAGCAATTCCAAAGAAAAAAGCATTCACAGAATTGAAAAAATTACAGGTAAACAGATAGGTTTTTATAGGGCTGACATGCGTGATGAAGAAGCCGTTAGAACAATTTTTACAGAACAGGAAATTGATTCTGTTGTGCATTTCGCAGGCTTGAAAGCTGTTGGCGAATCTGTAGAAAAGCCTTTAGAATATTATGAAAATAATATTAATGGTACGTTTGTATTATTAAAAATTATGCGTGAATTTGCCTGCAAGAAATTTGTATTTTCTTCTTCCGCAACAGTTTACGGTGTGAATAATCCTGTGCCTTATGTAGAAAATATGCCGACTTCTGCAACAAATCCTTACGGCTATACAAAAGTTATGATTGAACAAATTTTGCATGATGTTTGTATCGCTGACCCTGAATTTCGGGTTGTTGCTCTGCGTTATTTTAATCCGATTGGAGCACATAAAAGCGGATTAATCGGCGAAGACCCTAACGGAATTCCTAATAATTTACTGCCTTATATCGGACAGGTTGCTGTTGGTAAATTAGAACAAATTTCTGTATTTGGCAATGATTATGATACACCAGATGGTACAGGTGTCAGAGATTATATTCATGTTGTTGATTTAGCAAAGGGACATGTTTCTGCATTGGATTATGCAAATCAGAATAAAGGCTTTATTGCAATTAATCTTGGCACAGGTCATGGTGTAAGCGTATTAGAAATGATTCATGCTTATGAAAAAGCTTGCGGTCATGCATTAAAATATCGGATTACTGACAGACGTGCAGGCGATATTGCTTCTTCTTATGCAAATGCAGAACTTGCCAAACAACTTCTGAATTGGGAAGCACACGAAACGTTAGAAACAATGTGTGAAGACAGCTGGCGATTCATGCAACAGAATCCAAATGGTCTTTAATCTATGACACTTACTACAATTTTATTATTTGGTCTTGCTATTATGGGATTGATTTTGCTGATTATGATTATCATTTCCAGTAGCAGAACTATGTTTACTGAAAAAAATACAGATAGCATTGATAATGATGAAGATGATGCGTATGAAAATAAAGATGAGGAACATGAAAATCATTCTGTTTCAGAAAATAAATTAGTTCTAAAAAATACTCCGAAAAATTTTAAAACAGAAACAGCTTGTGTGATATTCAAATCTGATGAACGTAAGCGTTTATTAGATGAATATCACCATTCTTCGATACGTAATGAAAAATTTGAATTAATTTTTGAAACATCAAAGGGTGATAATTTCAGTTTAGCTTGTTCCAAATCCGCACACCAACAAATGCCTTATCGTGAAATAGGAACAGTGACTTTTAAAGATAATAAATTTATCAAATTTGAATCTGGAAAACAAACAATTTCAGATGAGTATACACTTACTTAGAATTTAAAATTATTTGAAATTATAAAAGGGCTGATATTTCAGCTCTTTTTGTTGCATTGGTTTACAAAAATTTTAGTGTTATCACAAGTTTTGTGATAAAATCAGGAAAATTTTAAATCTCCTCTTGCAAGTTTTCTAAAAAAGTGCTATACTAATAACTATAACAGCTTAGCTGTAAATTTTAAAAGAAAGAAGTGTGTAATTATGACAAAGATTACTATTTTTTCTGGATTTCTTGGTGCAGGAAAGACAACTTTGATTAAAAAATTAATTGCAGAAGCTTATCAAAACGAAAAGCTTGTTCTGATTGAAAATGAATTCGGTCAGATTGGCATTGATGGCGGTTTCTTGCAAGATGCAGGCGTAGAAATTACAGAAATGAATTCTGGCTGTATCTGTTGTTCTCTGGTAGGTGATTTCGGTGAAGCTCTGCAAAAAGTATTAGACCAGTATCACCCTGACAGAATTTTAATTGAACCATCTGGCGTTGGTAAACTTAGTGATGTAATCAGAGCTGTTCAGAATTTAGAAATGCATGATGTAGAACTTGATGGTTTTACAACTGTGGTTGATGCGAAAAAATGCAAGATGTATCAGAAAAATTTCGGTGAATTTTTTGATAATCAGATTACCTATGCAAGTTGCTTAATTTTAAGTCATACCAAAGGCTTAAATCAAGATAAACTTGATGATTGCGTAAAGCGTTTGCGTGAAAAGAACGCAACAGCTCCAATTGTAACAACTGACTGGGAATCACTCACAGGCGAACAGCTCACAGAAGCTATGACACAAAAAAATACACTTGATAATGAATTAAAATCTTTGCTGGAAGAAGAAAAACATCATGAACATCATCATCATGGCCATGAAGAACATGAACATTGTTGTCATGACCATGAGGAACACGAACATCATCATCACGACCATGAAGAACATGAACATTGTTGTCATGACCATGAGGAACACGAACATCATCATCATGACCATGAAGGACATGAACATTGCTGTCATGACCATGAACATCATCATGCAGATGAAGTGTTCACAAGCTGGGGAGCTGAAACAGCTAGAAAATATACTGTCGAAGAAATTCAATCTGCTTTGGAGGCTTTGGAGGATTCCGAAACTTATGGTTTGATTCTCCGTGCAAAAGGTATTGTTGCTGGTACTGATGGAAATTGGATTCATTATGATTATATTCCAAATTCTCCTGATGTCCGTCATGGAAGCCCTGCAACAACTGGCAGACTTTGTGTCATTGGCTCCAAAATTAACGAATCTGCAATTGCAGAATTATTCCACGCAGAATAATTTTGCTGTTTAAGAGGGTGCATTTGTACCCTCTTATTAGTATTTATTAATTTTATTATATCATATAAAGGAGAAATTTTTATGCCCAATCAGGAAATAGAAGATATTCCTGTATATTTGTTTGTTGGCTTTTTAGAGGGCGGTAAAACAAAATTTATTCAGGAAACACTGGAAGATAAGCGTTTTAATAACGGCGAAAAGACTTTGCTTTTGCTCTGTGAAGAGGGCGAAGAAGAATATGATGCATCACGTTTCCCAAATGCAGGCACTATTTTTCAACATGTGATTGAAGAAAAAGAAGATTTTAACGAAGAAAATCTGAAAAAGATTCTTGCGGAAACTGGCGCAACTAGAGTTGTTCTGGAATATAACGGCATGTGGACTATTAATGATTTATTTGAGAATCTGCCAATGGAATGGGCTGTTTATCAGGCTATGTGTTTTGTGGATTCTGGAACATTTTTAAATTATAATGCGAATATGCGTAGTCTTGTTGTGGATAAAATTAATGTCAGTGAATTAGTTGTATTTAATCGTTTTGATAAAGCGACAATGAACCAATTAGATTTTCATAAAATTGTAAGAGGTATCAGTCGCCGTACACAAATTGCTTATGAAACAACTGATGGCGAAGTCGCTTATGATGACATTCAAGACCCTTTGCCATTTGATATTCACGCAGATGAAATTGTAATTAACGATGAAGATTATGCTTTATTTTACAGGGATATTATGGAAGAACCAGAAAAATATAATGGCAAAAAAGTAACTTTCCGTGCGGCTGTGGTGAGAGATAAAAAATTTCCTAAAAATGTATTTGCTGGTGGTCGTCATGTGATGACTTGCTGTGTAGAAGATATTCAGTACTGTTGGCTTGTTTGTGAATGGGAAAAAGCACAGATGTTTGATACTCGGCAATGGGTGCGTTTGACAGCAGATATTTCTGTACAACGTCATAAACTTTATCAGGGCAAAGGACCTGTTTTGAAAATACAGAATATTATTTTAACGAATGCTCCAGAACAGGAAGTCGCAACTTTTTATTAATAGTAATAAAAAAAACTCCTCCGCCCACAAAGGCGGAGGTCTTCTTTCTGAAAAAATAAAATAATTCAAAATTTTACTTGACAAATCAGACAAACTATGCTATAATAATATTAAAATCTAGTTTACCTATTGATTTAATAAGATTTAAATAATTTTCAAAGGAGAATGTTTTTTATGAGCAAAAATTATAAATTTGAAACAATTCAGTTACATGCTGGACAGGAAAATCCAGACCCTACTACAGATGCAAGAGCTGTTCCAATTTATGCAACAACTTCTTATGTATTCAAAGATTCCGCAACGGCAGCAGGAAGATTTGCTTTAACAGAGGGTGGTAATATTTATACTCGTCTCATGAATCCAACTTCTGATGTATTTGAACAGCGTATCTGTGCATTAGAGTGCGGTGCAGGTGCATTAGCAACAGCTTCTGGTTCTGCGGCGATTACTTATGCAATTCAAAATATTGCAACTGTTGGTGATCATATTGTTTCTTCTACAAATTTATATGGCGGAACATATAATTTATTTGCAAATACTCTGCCAGAACAGGGTTTAACAACAACATTTGTTGACCCATCTGAACCTGAAAATTTTGAAAAAGCAATTCAGGAAAATACAAAATTATTATATGCTGAAACGCTTGGCAATCCGAATTCAGATGTCATTGATTTAAAAGCAATTGCAGAAATCGCTCATAAACATGGTATTCCATTGATTGTAGATAATACATTTGCAACACCGTATCTATTAAGACCAATTGAACATGGAGCTGATATTGTTGTGCATTCTGCAACAAAATTTATCGGCGGTCATGGTACAGTTATGGGTGGTGTCGTTATAGATTCTGGTAAATTTGACTGGTCACAAAATGATAAATTCCCAAGCTTATCAAAACCAAATCCATCTTATCATGGCGTTGTATTCACAGAAGCTTGCGGAAATCTTGCATATATTTTGAAATTAAGAACAACTCTTATGAGAGACCAAGGGGCAACAATTTCACCATTTAATTCATTCTTGTTATTACAAGGGCTGGAAACTCTGTCATTAAGATTAGAACGTCACGTGGAAAATGCTTTAAAAGTTGTAGATTTCTTAAAAAATCACCCACAAGTTGAAAAAGTAAACCATCCGTCTTTGGCAACAGGCAGACAACAAGAATTATATGCTGAATATTTCCCGAATGGTGCAGCATCTATTTTCACGTTTGAATTAAAAGGCGATGCTGAAAAAGCAAAACAATTCACAGAGAGTTTAGGATTATTCTCTTTGTTGGCAAATGTGGCAGATGTAAAATCTCTTGTGATTCACCCTGCGTCAACAACACATTCCCAAATGAATGAAGAAGAATTATTAAGTGCAGGCATTAAGCCAAATACAATTAGATTATCCATAGGTACAGAACATATTGACGATATTTTAGAAGATTTGCAACATGGTTTTGATGCTGTAAAATAATCAAAAAATCCCCCGCCTATCAAAACGGGGGATTTGATTATTTAATTACTTAATTATTAATAATTGCATGATACCAAGCTTGCAATATCTCTTCTAACGCAATTGTTTCTATTTCTTCATAATCGCATATATTAGATGGCGTAATAGAAAAATAATCATAACCTTCATAATTTTCATCATAATTATACCCTGATAACGTATCAACAATCATGCTTTTTTCTTTCGATACATAAACAGCACATATTTTGCCTAACCAGCTATAAGTTTCTTGTTCGCCATTCAGAACAGCTTGTACATGATTCAGTAAATTTAATGTGTTTCTTTTATTTTCCAAATCTATTATAATGAAGGTATTTAATATTTTTGATTGTTTGTTTTCAGGGGAACAAACAGAGATGTGTAATCTTTTCGTAAGTTTACTATCTTTTGTTATATATTTGCTCATATTTATTATTTTCTTTCTATGAATCTGAGTGATTTCTTCATACCAAGCTTTCAATATTTCTTTTAATGCAACAGTTTCTATTTCTTCATAATCGCATATGTCAGGTGGCGTAATAGCAGGATAATCATAATCATAATTTTCATTATAATTATACCCTGATAACGTATCAACAATCATGCTTTTTTCTTTTCCTACATAGATTGCACATATTTCCCCTAACCAGCTATAAGTTTCTTGTTTGCCATTCAGAATAGCTTGTACATGATACAGTAAATCTAATGTTTTTCTTGCACTCTCACCAATATCTGTTATAATAAAAGTATTTAATATTTTTAGTTCTTTATTTTCAGGTGAACAGACAGATATGCTTAAATATTTATAAATTTCTTCTGTTGTTATCTTATATGTGTATTGACTCATATTTATCACAAAGCCTTTCTTAACAAATATTTTATTTTTATATTATAACATATTATTTTTTATTTGTCAAGAATTTTTAAGCAATTTATACAAATAAAAATAATAAATTTGACTGTTATGCAAAATTATGCTATAATAAAAATAAAAAACTGGAGAATGAATCATGCAAGAAATTAATCTATTAAATATTTCATGTCCACAAACTGCAACACTTGCACCAATGGCAGGCGTTGCAGATACAGCTTATAGAATTTTAGCAAGAAAAAAAGGAGCTGTCATGACAGTTAGTGAAATGATTTCTGCAAAAGGGCTTTGCTATGATAGTAAAGGCAGTGCATTTCTTTGTAGAATCACAGAACAGGAACGCCCTATGGGGTTACAATTATTCGGCAGTGAACCTGAATTTATTGCAAAAGCCACTTGTTTATTACAAGATTATCAGCCTGACTGGATAGATTTAAATATGGGTTGTCCTGTTCCCAAAGTCACAAATACTGGTGCAGGGTCAGCTTTATTAAAAACACCAGAATTAGCAGAATCCTGTGTAAAATCGGCTGTCAAAGAATCTTCTGTGCCAATTACAGTTAAAATGCGTATCGGCTGGGATAGCAATACGATTAATGCAGTTGAATTTGCGAAATTATTAGAATCTGCTGGGGCAAGTGCTTTAACTGTTCACGGTAGAACCAAACAACAATTATATTCTGGAAAAGCGGACTGGAGTGTGATTCAACAAGTCAAACAAGCTGTAAAAATTCCCGTGATTGGAAACGGCGATATTCGCAATGCACAAGACTGTGAACGCATGTATGAGGAAACAGGTGTGGATTTAGTTGCTGTCGGACGTGCAAGCTATGGAAATCCTTGGATTTTTGAAGAAATTGATTGTTATCGAAAAAAACTTGTCTATACAGCTCCAACGGTTCAGGAACGCATGGACATGATGTTGAATCATATTCAATTAATTTTAAAATTTAGTGAAAAACCGCCTGAAATTGCAATCAGAGAGGCTAGAAAACATGCTTCTTGGTATATGACAGGATTAAAATTTGCCTCTGCATTTCGTGCAAGATGTTATCAATTATCTTCTTATCAGGAGGCTGAACAACTGGCAGAAGATTTTTTAAAATTTAATTTATAGTGAACAATAGCCAATATGTTATGATTCGCATATTGGCTTTTATTTTTTTTAATTTTGGAAAAAATTTTTATAAAAATATGTAACACTTGACATAGCTAATTTGTATGTGTATGATGAAAGGGGGTCATATAGAATGACAGAATCAAAAATCCGTGCATTGCTGAAATCAAAACCAGAACAAGGTGAGAGAGCATTATTTGACGAATATTATAATTATGTATATATTATTATTTATCAAAAATTGCGTGATATAGGCAGTCGTGAGGACATAGAAGAATGTGTCATTGATTGTTTTGCAGAAATTTTAATGCATGTCAATCCAGATTATGACGGTTCATTAAAAGCATACATTGGCACTGTTGCCAAACACAAGGCAATTAATATGAGCAAACAGTTACAAGCCAAAGCAAAAAAGCAAGTTTTTCTGGAAGAAGAAAAATTAAATCAAATATCCTCTGATGAAAATATTCAGAACTTAACAGAACAATCTGAACAGACTAAAATTTTAATGCATTGCATTTCAGAATTAGGCGAACCAGATGCAAGTATTATTATTCAGAAATTTTTCTATCATCGTAATTCAATAGAGATTTCTAAAATTATCAAATTAAATCCTGTTGCTATTCGTGTACGTTGTTCCAGAGCATTAAAACGCTTGAAAACCATGCTACTAAAAGAAAATATTACACTATAAGGAGGTATTCTCATGAATCGAAAATATATCAAAAAGCTGTTAGATTCTATTGACGAACAGACAATGAATCAAATTGCAAATATTTATCAAGCGACAGATAGTAAGACAAAAGAAAAAATTTATCAACAAGTTTGTGAAAGGAAAAAAGCCATGAATCAACAAGAATATAAAATTTCAGAAACCTATCATGCAAAAAATATAAACTATATGCCATGGACAAGAACTTTTGGCATTGCAACAGCTTGTATATTAGTCATGGGCGGAACATTTGGAGGAATCTGGAAATTAACTCGTTTCACTTCACCATCTGAGAACAACAATTCTCAAACAGAAACAAATATTACTACAACGATTCCGTCTGTAATTGCAACAGAAACAACTACTTTTTCTGAAACTTCCGAAACAGTCCAGACAACAACACAAATCACATCACAAGCAATGATACAAACAACTCCAGAAATTTTTTCTACTGCAACATCTGCAACTTCTACAGAAACAAGTATCATTGCCTCAACAACGCAAACAACTCCTATTACAACAACAATAACTACTACAGTCACACTCCCACATAAAGAAACAGTTCTTTCCTATGAAACAGAACCAATTGCAATAAATTCTATATCAGCTCCTGTAACAAATTCTGTGATAGAAACAGAATCACCAGTAACAGCTCCCGTTACAGAAACAACAACAACAACAACTACTACACAAACTGAACCAATTACAACAAAACCTGCTTATCTGACTGCATATCTTGAAATTTGCGAAGAATACGAAAAAGATTTCAATAATTTATCTTATTGCCTGTATGATGTCGACAAAGACGGCACACCTGAACTAGTGATTCATGGCTTTTCTTACTGGATAAGTTTATATACTTACGCAGATAATCAAGTTTATGAACTAATGGACAAATGGGCTTATGGAATAAATAATAACATGGGTTATTGTTTCCACCCAGAAAAAAATAGCATTTATTATAATGTCGGAGAATATGCAGGGCTAATTTATCATAATATTTACCTGACAATTACACCAGAACATAAACTTGTTGAAGAAACTATATTAACATGTGTGAATGATGCTGATACTCTATTTGAACAATATCCTTATTTAAAAAATGATGATTCTCATCATTATATTAATGGAAATGGATATTATTTAAACTATGAAAAAATTACAGAAGAAGAATATAATACATTCTACACAGAAAACTATCCTACAAATTATAATACAGATTTAAATTATCAATCTTATTCTGAATTTTCAGCAAGTTTATCTGAATAATCAAAAAACACCCTGCATTAAGAGCGATACTCATATAGAAGCAATGCCCGAAAGTAGTTTTTCAACTGCTTTCGGGCGAATTTTTGGTTTTTATTACAACTGAAACGATTATGAATACAAAAAATGTAAAAAATATTATCAGCACGATAGCCACTGGAATATTAGTATTAAGTGGACGCTGTCTTATCACACAGTCTGCCCAGACACCCGAGAAGAAAAAAGAAAATGCGAGCTTTAACATAGCAAGGAGCATTTGAAATGCTGTTCTTATCTGACTATCACCTTTTTCACTTATTTTCATACCTAATTTTATTTTTTTTGATAATATTGCTAAAATCTCGCAGAACACAAGATTCATAACTGCAATAAAATAAGGATAAGCTATATAATTTTTATTATCAAACACATCAAATTCGCCATTACTGGCAAAATGAACACCGATTTTATCAGGTAGGGAATCCCAAATTATAATTACTCGTATTAGACTTACTATAAAAATTACCCAAGAAATGCTAGTAATCGTAATATATAATATTTTAATTACTTTGCTCATGATTCCGCATTCCATCAACTTTCAGGGTGTTTTAATTTTTTTGAAAACGGACAACCGCAAAAATCCTGCCGATATAAGCAATATTCATGCGATAATAGAATAGAACGTTTATAACCCTCTTTTTTCTTAAAATCAGACGGCAACCAGTTTACATGAAAATTTTCAGCAATTGCAAAACCTGCTGTATTAATAAAAAAAGCGTCTTTATGCGGACTTAATGTCAAAGTCGTTGCAAAATAATCAGCGCCCAGATTATCTGCCAGTTTTGCAGTTTCTTCTAAACGCAAGGCAATGCATTTCTGGCAACGTTTTCCACGTTCTGGCTCATTGGCAAGTGCCTCTGCGAAAGCAAGAAATTTTTCAGGTTCATAATTGCCTTCTAAAATTTCAATTCCCTGTGCAGAGGGCATTTCCTGAACTAATCTTTTTAATTCCTGTAATCTGTAATTATATTCAGATTCAGGAATAATATTCGGATTATAAAAATAAATTGTTAAATCTGCCTGACTGGAAATTCTTTCTAATACAGCACTAGAGCAAGGTGCACAACAAGCATGTAATAATACACTAGGCTTAGTCATTGCTAAAATTTTCTGCATTTCTGAATCATAATTTAATTTCTGCATTAAATTAAGCCTCCTGTTCCAAAAGTTTCAGACTCAGACGGCGTTGCAGGCGTACTATAAGCTTTCATTTTCAAATAATCTGTAATACCGTCTTTAATACAAATTGCAATTTCTTCCACATGATTTAAAATCCATTGTGAAGTAGTCATATCATCATGAAATTCAACTTCTAATAAACAGCAAGCATTTTCATTTCTTTCAATTTCGTATAAATCTCTTTGTGTCTGGTCTTTTACGCCTCTATCTTCTGTAGGTGTTAAATTAGCCACACGATTATAAATATATTCTGCTAATGCCTGACTTCCAGGAATATTTGTATTATAAAAAATTTCTGTTCCCTGCCCGTCACCAGATTCGCCACTGGAATTACTATGAATCGCAACATAAGCACCACATTTTAAGGCATTTCCTTGTTGCACTTTACTCATCACAGTATCATCTTCACCACAGATGTAAACTTGATAACCATCTGTTTCTAATAACGCCTGCACACGTCTGGCAATTTGCCACATGGCATTTTCTTCTGTGATAGTATTATCACAAGCATAAACATTATCTTCTTGTGTAGACGGACTTAAAAACACTGCCATGGAATTATCAATAATATCACTTGTCATAGAATTTGTTTCACCAATGGGCAAAGTTTCATCTACATTTGCAGGCTTTGTATCATCATCTTGTGTTAATTTTTTCGCACAAGAGCTGACACCTGAAATAAATAATATTAATATTAATAAAAATACAGCCAATGCACCAAAAATTCTATCCCATCTTGCACGTTTTTTTAAATCTTCCCAAGTTTCTTTTTTCTGTTGCATATGTAAAACCTCATTTCAATTTAAACTTTAAACGCAAAACAATAAAATTATTATACAATAAATTTTACAGAATGTCAACACAAACAACAGGCTTACAAGATAATATTATAAAAATTTGTGAAAACTTCACAATTTAGAACTAAAAAAATTTTTTTGCTGTTAAGAATTTCCTGTATGATGCAAAGCCTGATAAATGAAATTTTTCTGAATACCAGTTTCTTTTGCAGATAATTTCGCAGCAGTTGCTGCAGACATACCCTGTGCAAGATAAGCTTTTGCAATAGAAATTGCATCTTCTAAAGTTAATTTATCATTATCTGATTTTTCTGCACCGTCTAAAACCAGAACATATTCACCCCTCGGCACATGAGTTTCATAATAATTCACAGCTTCCTGCAAAGAAAACCGAATCACTTCTTCATGAATTTTAGTTAATTCACGGCAAAGTGATAATTTTCGTTCAGCTCCTAAAATTTTATATAAATCAGAAACTGTTTTCAAAAGCTTATGAGGTGCTTCATATAACACACAAGTTCTGAATTCTGTTTTTAATTCTTCCAGCATAGCAGAACGCTGTTTTTTATCCACTGGTAAGAAACCATAAAATGCAAATTGCTTTGTCGAACCGCCACTGATAGACAAAGCTGTAATCACAGCACTTGCACCTGGAACAGACTGCACAGAAATATTTTTTTCATAGCATAATTTTACAATTTTTTCTCCAGGGTCGGAAATACAAGGCATACCCGCATCTGTCACAATGGCACAATTTTCACCGTTTTGAATTCTATCAAGAATATAATTGATTGTAGTTATATCACTATGTTCATGATAGCTAATTAATTCATTTTTGATTTCAAAATGGGTTAATAATTTCCTGGTAACTCTGGTATCTTCGGCAATAATAAAATCAACTTCTTGTAAAATTCTAAGCTGTCTTAATGTAATATCTTCTAAATTTCCAATTGGTGTCCCTGTAACATATAAAATACCGCTCATGATTCACGCTCCTGATTCTGATATAAAGCTCTTGCCTGTGGGGTTAATTCACCGTTCTGATACATAATAAAAGGCTTTTCCATTTGTAAAAATTTTTTCGCATGTTTCCTGCCCTCCAGTAAAAACAGCCAAGGCATATCTTCCGCATTTTTAGAAACAAATTGCAAACGTTTTGGCTCTATGTTATAATTTCTCATGGCACAGATATAATCTGGCAAACGTTCTGGTTTTCCGCAAATACAAAGCCGTCCGTTTGCGTTTAATAACTGACAGGCAGAATTGCAAATATCTTCTGGACTGCAATAAACACCATGTCTTGCAATTCTTTGTGATTCCAGACTTGCTTCATAGCCCGAACCACAAGGCTGATAAGGCGGATTACAGATAATTAAACTAATTTTCCCATAGGGAATAGTTTCCCAGTCTTGAAAATTTTTTAAATCTGTACAAACTGGCATAATATTTTTCGCATGACTTGCCTGTATGCCTAATTCTAATTGCATAATCGCCTGTTCCTGAATATCTAACGCATATGTCATAACAGGTGGTTTATATTTCTGCATTAGCAATGCAATAATGCCACAGCCCGTGCCGAATTCACAAACAATATCTTTGGATTTATAATTTGAAAATTTTGTTAATAAAAATGCATCTGTTCCAAATCTATGTTCTTTTGATGTATACACAAAAATAGCATTTCCAATAGGTTCTTTTTTGAAATTCATAAAATAACCCTTTCTAATTCTAATCATCTAATCATCTAACAAAAAGAAGCTGTTGCCAGCCTCTTTTTTTAATTTACAAAATAAATAATTTTAATTTTAAAAAAAATTATTCAGGAAGTGTAACAAATGCTTCAGGTGTGTCTGGAATTATTACTTCTTCAGGTCCAGTTTGCTCTGGTGATACTTCTTCCTCTGTTGGTGTTGATTCTACAGAATTACTACCTTTTTTCATCAGAACCCAGTCATAAATATTAACAATGCCATCTCCATTTTTATCAGCAGATTTAAATTGATTTTCAGAGAATGTTTCTTTGCCATGTAAATAACTTAATAACAAATCAGAAGTTACTTCTTTATCAGTTGGTGTATTATTATCAGAAGGCAATTCACCATTCAGGACAACCTGATTATCTTTGCAGAAATCCTGTACAGCTTCTGAATCGCTGACAATATTAATTTCTGTATTGACTTCAGGTACAACGCCCTCACCATAGCCGATTGCATAATCACCAACAGAAGTTACACTTTCAGGAATTTGCACTTCTTTCAAAGAATCACATCCAGCAAGTGCATAACCATCAATTTTAGTCACAGTATCTGGAATTTCAAGATTTTCCAAAGCGGTACATCTGTATAAGATATGATTATCTAATGTTGTTAAACCCTCTGGCAAAGTAATTTCTTCAAGACTGGTACAGCCTGCAAAACTCCAAATACCTAATTTTTTCATACTGCCCTCAAATTTTGCAGTTTTCATGCCGTCACAGCCATAGAATGCATAACTTCCAACAGAATTCACAGATGCAGGAATCACAATGCTGTCAAGAGATTTGCAGTCATAGAATGCATAAACACCAATATTCGTCAAATTAGATGGCAATGTAATATGATTTAAAGCTGTACACTTACTGAATGTATATTCATCAATTGCTGTGACACCATCAGGGAAACTCAATGTTTCTAATGCAGAGCAGTTATAAAATGCGTAACTTTCTATTCTGTTCACTGTAGATGGCAATGTTAATTGTTTTAAACTTGTACAATTGGTAAATGCACCTCTGCGGATTCTCTCTATTCCCTCTGGAATAATAACAGTTTCAAGTGCAGAACAATCTTGGAATAATTCCGTTTCTAATACAGTACACCCTTTGGAGAGCGTAACACTTTTTAAACTTCCGCAGAATGTAAATGCACCCTGACCAACTTTTTTCACAGTGTCTGGAATTACAAATTCTTCTAGTCCCGTTAACTGGAATGCACCATCACGAATGGTTGTAACACTTGCTGGAATATTAACAGTTTTTAAATTACTGCAATAATATGCCATTTTGTCACTGATTTTTGTCACACCCTCTGAAATCGTAATTGTTTCCAGATTGATACAAGTAGAAAATAAATAAGTTCCCATACTTGTGACACTACCTGGAATTGTGACTTCCGTCAAGCTATTACAGAATGCAAATGCTTCTGTGCCGATTGTTGTCAACGTATCAGGCAAATTAAGTTCTTTCAATGCCTGACAAGATGTAAATGCACTTTCTGCAATACTTTCTACATTTTTCATGCCAATAATTTCTTCCAGCTGGTCACAGTTACAGAATGCATTTGCTTTGATTGTCTTGACAGTATCCGGAATGGTTACTTTTTTCATTTTGCAACCTTGAAAAGATTCGGCATAGAGTACTTGCACTGGAAAATCTGTATCACCATCATTGAAACTATCAGGAATGACAACTTCTTCTGCATCAGGATTATTATAAGAAATAATCTGCACATAACCAGCTTGCACATACTGAATTGTAAAATCATCAATATCATAATATTTTTTAATATCCCAATTAGATTTTACAGCCTCACCCATTGCTTGTGCTGTGAGAGAGCTGAAATCTGTTTGTTGTATCACAGGTGTGCTTACAGCACATACAAGTGTCATAGCTAAAACACCTGCTATGATTTTTTTCATTTTCATGATTTAAAATTACCTTCCTTTCTAAAAAATAATAGTAATTGATTATTTTTTTGCCTTTTTGCAAAAAATATTTGTATAATTTTATTATACTGTATTTACTAGTTATTTGTCAAGTAGTTTGATACAAAAAATTACGATTTTAAAAAATATGTAATATTAATTAGTCTATCAAAAATAAATTTACATGTTAGGCATAGGTGCAACATAGAAGCCTAATTTGTGAAAATAATACCAATCTAATACTTTATCTTCAGCGATATTCAAAGCAAGTAAAATTTCTTTGGCAAATTCCATTGTTGCCGTTCCGTTCGCTGTGATAATATTTTTATCACGAACTGCCTGTTTGGCAATATATTTTGATTCGCCTGTATAAATTGAACCTGCCCATTGTTTCAAATCATTTAAATCATTGCTTGTATGCATGACATCATTTAGAACGCCAACTGTTCCCAAAAAAGCGGAGGCATCACAGATACCGCCTAAAATCTTTCCTTTCTGAACGCATTCATTCACAAGCTTGTCAATCTTTTTTGCGTTTTCATTTCTCCATGTCATACCACCTATCAAAATAACAGCTTCATAATTATCAGGAACAGATATTATATCATAGTCAGGCAATACTTTAAATCCACCGATTGACTGGACAAAATCATTTGATAAAGACACTGTTTTTATTTCATATTCGCCCTGTCCTAACATAGCAATTGCCGATGAAATATATGCTGCTTCCCAATCTGCATACTGTTGTAAAATTACAAATAATATTGTTTTCTTCATACTGTTTTTTCCTCCATCGATTCTAATTTGCAGTATTTTTATTATATCACACGTCATTACAAAAGTCAATATTAACAGAAAAAACATACACAAAAAATAAATTTTGATAAAAATTTTCATAAATTGCCCTTTCTGTCTGAATTTTTCTTTTATAATTTTGATACAAAACGGAAACGCTATTGATGTGCATGCAAATGCATTGCATAACTTAAAAAAATTAAAATAAAAAATTTAAGAAAGTAGGTGAAGCATGCAATTTCATGATAAAAAAAATTTTAAAAAAAGGCTCGCAATGCTTGCCACGCTTTTACTGTTACAACCTGTCACAAGTGCATTATATTATGCAGGACATTTAGCAGATAATTATTATATACACCGTGGGGAGACACTAGAATTTAACACAATATTGCCGATTACAGCAACACCAACAGAAGCCGTGGCGGCAACAGTTGCACTTTCAAAAGCTAATATCAATTCTACAAATCAAATGCAATTAAAATTATTTAATATTTTTCCTGTGAAACAAGTACAAGTGCAAACTGTTGATCAAATTATGCTAGTTCCCTGTGGGCAACCATTCGGCGTAAGAATGCTCATGGACGGCATCATGGTAATTGGCTTTGGCGAAGTCGAATCCAAAACAGGCGGTTGCTGTCCTGCTGTAGAAACTGGTATTTTAGAGGGCGATATTATTAAACAAATTAATCATCAAGAGATTACTAGCACCAATGACTTTAAAAATGCCGTAGCAAATTCTAACGGTAATGCGTTAGCATTAACAATACAAAGAGATGATAAATTTCTTGACTTAACGCTTTTTCCAAAATATTCTGTTATGGAACAGTGTTGGCAAACGGGGCTTTGGGTACGTGACAGTACAGCTGGTATTGGAACGCTAACTTATTATGAACCATCTAGTAAATGCTTTGGCGGTTTAGGACACCCTATTTGTGATGCAGACACAGGAGAATTAATTCCTTTGGGCAGTGGCGTTGCAGATACAGTGACAATTAACGGCGCAATTAAAGGACAAGCAGGTTCTGCTGGACAGCTACAAGGCTATTTCTCTGCACAAGAACCAATTGGAACATTAGACTATAATGGCAAATGCGGTGTATTTGGTCATTTAGAAAATCTTCCCAGTGATGCAGAAGCAATTCCCTTAGGATTAAAACAAGAAATTACACTTGGCGAAGCTGTGATTTTAACAACAGTACAGGGCAATGAACCAAAAGCCTATTCTGTAGAAATTACAGCATTAGATTATACAGACGACACACAAAATATGATAATTGAAGTCACAGACGAAGAATTATTAAATTATACTGGCGGAATTGTACAAGGCATGAGTGGCAGTCCAATTATACAAAACGGCAAATTAGTAGGAGCTGTTACACATGTTTTTGTCAGTCAGCCCTCTATGGGTTATGGTATTTTTGCAGAAAACATGTATGAATATACCAGAAGCACAGAATAAAAAGCAAGCGAAAAATAATAAAAAAAGGGCTGCCATATTGGCAGCCCAATAGAGTATGTCCGCTTTCTTATCTGTTTTCGTCATTGAAACCGCTTTCCACCAGTTCAACCAGTGCATCAACGGCTGCTGATTCGTCACTGCCATCAGCAATAATACGAATATCCGTGCCACCAACGATACCAAGAGACAAAATGCCTAACAGGCTCTTTGCGTTTACACGGCGTTCTTTCTTTTCAATCCAGATAGAGGACTTGAATTCATTCGCTTTCTGAATAAAGAAAGTTGCTGGTCTTGCATGCAGACCTACTTGATTTTGAACAGTTACATCTTTCACAAACATAAAAAACTCTCCCATCTTTGCAACACTGCAATATAATTTAATTATTTCGCATAATGTAATTATACATGCAAATTACAATCTCGTCAATAGTTTTTTTTAATATTCAGACGTTTTTTTTCAAAATTCTACGGTTTGTTAAAACAAAAGCCTACTAATAGACTTATTATTTGTACATATTCACAAATCATATCAATCATGATTTTTGTGAAAGATACTATTCGTATCTTACAAATTTCAACTTAAAATTCTGTGCAGGGTGCTAGAAAATTTGTCAATTTTTGTCAATCCATGATTGATACAAATCAGGACGCTTTTCTTGTGTCACACGCAAACTTTCCTGTTCATGCCACTGGGCAATTTTTAAATGATGGCCTGATAATAATACGCTTGGAACAGATAAATTTTCCCATGTTTCAGGTTTGGTATACTGCGGATATTCCAGCAAACCATTCCAATGGCTTTCATCTTCAAAGCATAATGCAGAAGATAATACATTAGGACACATTCTTGCAATGGCATCTGTCAGTACTAAAGCAGGCAGTTCACCGCCAGTTAATACATAATCACCAATCGAAATTTCTTCATCAATGATTTTATCTAATACTCTTTGGTCAACACCTTCATAATGTCCACAAAGTAAAAATAAATTTTCTTTTTTAGATAATGCCACAGTTTTTTTCTGTGTTAATACATGTCCTTGTGGAGATAAAAAAATACTATAAGGCTTTTGGTTTAATTCTTCACAGACAGCTTGCCAACAGCGATAAATCGGCTCTGCTTTCATGACCATGCCCATTCCCCCACCATAAGGGGTATCATCTGCACGACGATGTTTATCTGTTGTATAGTCTCTGATATTATGACAATGAATTTCAATTGCTCCTGATTTTCTGGCACGACCAATAATACTTTCTGACAAAACAGTTTCACACATTTCTGGAAATAACGTTGCAATATCAATCCGTATCATCAAATAGCCCTCTCAATGGTCTGATTTTCATGATACCTGATTTTAAATCTGTTTCCAGAATCACATCAGGAATGGCAGGAGCAAGATATTCTTTTTTTTCCTGTGCATTCCAGATAGCATAGACATCATTTGCACCTGTTTGCATGACATCACGAATCACACCCCATATTTTGCCAGTATCAATATCTATTACTTGCAAGCCGATTAAATCCTGAATAAAATAACAATTTTCTTCTAACTCCACATCTTGTCTGTCCATATAAAGCACTTGATTTTTAAAATTCTCTGCCTGTTCACGAGTATTGCAATTTTCTATTTGCATAATTACAAGATTTTGCTGAATTTTAGTTTTTATAATTTTAATTTCTTTTTTTCCTTGCTTATCTAAATATAATTTCCCAAAAGAACACAAAAACGTCACATCATCACACCACGGGTAAACTTTCAGCTCCCCATGCAGACCATGGACGTTGGTTATTTTTCCAATTTCTAAAAAACGCTTTTGCATGAGATTCACCTATATCAGCCAATTTCAACTGCAATTGCATCTATGCCCTTTCTGGTTGCACCAGAACGCATAATTGTTCTAATCGCTTTTGCAATTCTGCCCTGCTTGCCAATCACTCTGCCCATATCATTTTCTGCAACACGTAAATGAAATACAATCACACCTTCTTCATTTGGTTCATCTTGTGTAATTTCAATTGCAGAACTATCTTCTACCAGACCCACAACAATGGCATATAATAAATCTTTCATAATAAAAAAATCCTTTCTTCATGCCATCAATTCCCCTCACTTGCAAGCAGAACAACTTGCAAAGCGAGGGATAATTCAGGCACTATCCATTTTTAGCTTTAGATTAAAGCACGCCCTCTTTTTTCAGCAGAGTTTTGACAATATCTGTTGGCTGTGCACCTTTGCCAATCCATTCTTTGGCTTTTTCAGCATCTACTTTTACAATAGATGGTTCTTTTGTCGGGTCATAATAACCGATTTCGTCAATGCTTCTGCCATCTCTTGGGAAACGAGAATCAGCAACTACAATTCGATAGAAAGGCGCTTTTTTTGCACCCATTCTTCTTAATCTGATTTTTACTGCCATTTTAAATTCACCTCACAAATTTAATATTTCATATATATTTCATGCGGAAATCGCATAAAAAGCAAATTATTTTTTTTTCTTAGGCTTCATACCAGGCATATTATCAAAATTCATGCCTGCAAAAGAGCGTTTTGCCTGTCGGAGCATAGCCTTTTGTTTTTTGCCTTTGTTAGTGAACTGTTTCATCACTTTTTGCATTTGTTCAAATTGCTTTAATAGTCTATTAACATCTTCCACTTTCATACCACTGCCTTTGGCAATACGTCTTTTTCTGGACGGATTAATAATTGAAGGCTTCGCACGTTCCGCAGGTGTCATAGCTAAAATAATCGCTTCTAATCTATCAAATTGTTTATCATCTAAGGCACTGTCATCTATTTTATCTCCACCAGGGAACATAGAAACAATGCTTTTGAGTGAACCCATTTTACGAATTTGTCGGAGCTGTTCTAACAAGTCAGTCATGTCAAATTTTTGTTCTTGCATTTTTCTTGTTAGCTTTTCAGCTTCTTTATGGTCAATCACATTTTCAGCACGTTCAATTAAAGTCAAGACATCGCCCATACCCAAAATTCTGGACGCCATGCGTTTGGGGTGAAATTTTTCAAATTCATCAAGTTTTTCACCCATACCCACAAATTTAATCGGCTTACCAGTGACAGCTAACACAGACAATGCGGCACCGCCTCTTGTATCAGAATCTAATTTTGACATCAGAATACTATCAATGCCAAGAGCATCATCAAAAGCCTTTGCGACATTAACTGCATCTTGTCCTGTCATTGCATCTACAACTAACATAATTTCATCAGGGTGTGTGGCTGCTTTTACGTCCTGCAATTCCTGCATTAATTCCACATCAATATGCAAACGCCCTGCTGTATCCAAAATAATAATATCATGTCCATAATCTTTGGCATATTTCACAGCTTGTGTTGCAATTGTCATGGGATTTATCTGCCCCATTTCAAATACAGTGACATTGGCTTTTTCGCCAACGACTTGTAATTGCTGAATTGCGGCAGGTCTGTAAATATCACAGGCAACTAATAACGGTCTATGTCCTTCAGCTTTGAGATATTTTGCTAACTTTGCAGAATGTGTGGTTTTACCTGAACCTTGCAGACCGCACATCATCATAACAGTTGGCGGTTTAGAAGACATGTTAATTCTTACATTATCATTGCCCATGAGCTGAATCAATTCATCATTGACAATTTTAATCACTTGCTGTGCTGGTGTCAGACTGGATAATACATCTTCGCCAACAGCCCGTTTAGAAACATTTGCAACAAAATCTTTTACGACTTTATAACTAACATCTGCTTCCAGCAAGGCAAGACGTACTTCACGCATAGCTTCTTTGACATCACTTTCTGTCAGTCTGCCATGAGATTTTAATTTTTTAAATACATTGCTTAATTTTTCAGAAAGTCCCTCAAATGCCATGAAAAATACTCCTTTTGTTATAATAATGCAAGTCCATTTCTTGCCAATTCTGCAATTTGTTCTGATTCAGAATTTTTTACAATTTGTTCCAGACAAAACCGCATTTGTGATATTCTCTTTGCCATGCCTAATTTTTCTTCTGTCTGCGATAATATATTTTCAGAATGCCGTAAGCTATCCCTTACAGCCTGTCTTGTAATATTCTGCATTTCTGCGATTTCCGACAAAGAGAAATCTTCGTTATAATATAGCTCTGCAATTTGTTGTTGTCGTTCTGTTAATAATTCACCATAACAATCTAACAAAAACACATAGTTTAAATTCTTAGCCATGGAATGCCTCCTGTGTAAAGTAAAATTGCTTTCCACTTCCAGACTTTATTTAGTATAGCATATTTTTTTCAGAATGTCAAGATAATTTTTAAAAAATATTTTTTCTTACAAAATTAGCAAATTTTTTATCATTTTTTTATGATTTTTATCCCTGTTGACAAATATCTTGCTTTATGCTATAATCATAAATAATATTTATACTTACTCATGAAAGTGTGGTAATTTTATGCGAAATTCTACAAATTTTCAATCTGACACTGCAATTTATCTTGTGCTTAGCCAAAGTGGTTCATGGCTTTCAAAATTGCTAAAATATGTTACAAAAGCTAACTATAATCATATTTCTATTAGCCTTGATAAAAATATGCAACACATGTATTCTTTCAGCAGACGCAATGCTTATAATCCCGTCTGGGGTGGCTTCATGATGGAGAGTCCTTTTTTTGGAGCCATGAGAAGATTTAGAAACACAACAGGAATTATCATGCGTATGCCAGTTTCTAAAATGCAATATCAGGAATTAGAAAATTTTCTAATCCAAATGTACGCTGAAAAAGAAAAATATCATTATAATATTTCTGGCTTACTATTAGCAAGTTTAGGCATTGTTCATCACGCAAAAAATAAATATTACTGTTCTGAATTTGTCAGAGACACACTGGAAAAATTTAAAATCGTAGATACTAATTATTTTAATCCAATTACAATACCAGAAGATTTTCTGCAACTGGATAAAATAGAAATTATTTACATAGGCAATTTAAGAGAATATGCGATACGCTATGCACCAGAAATGCTGATACAAGAATTATTACAGCCAAATATTTTCAGAAAAATGCTTTTAAAACTTGAAAATTTATTATAGTATGCTAATATTTCCCTTGTGTATTTTTGATATTTTTTAATAATTCATAAATAATTTATGAATTTTTCATGATTTTTCCAATCTTTTCTGATTTCACTTGTTAGAATAATAGATAATTTATATAAGCCAGTTTCTATTTTCTCTCCATCTATATTCACAATCGGCACATCTGCAATTCAGGCAATTGTGCCGATTATTTTCCGCTAAAATTTGGAAAAAAATAAAAATAGCAAGCCAATTTTAGTATTATTAAAATAAAAAATAGCTTTTAGTATATAAAAATAGCATTATGCACAAAATTATTCGTAAAAATTAAAAAAATATTGTGATTCAGTATATTGACGTAAGACCACATTTTAATATATACTTATACTAGTTTTAGCTAGCAAAACCAAAAATTTTAATTCAGGAGGGAATTTATATGGATTTTGAAACAATTGCATCAATTATTGCAGACCAATTTGACATGGACGTGAACAGACTCAATGAACATACAGATATTCAGGAAGATTTAAATGCAACTTCTATGGATATTGTAGAATTAATCATCGCAATTGAAAGCACAACGGATATTAAAATTCCAGATGAAGCAGTTGACAGCATTCGTACCATTGGAGATATTGTAAATTATCTGATTGACCATGCAGAAGATTAAAATGGAACGATTTTGCACTTGCATTTCTCTAAAAAATCTGGTATAATAAATATATTCCTAGAAGGGAGATGAAAATTTATGAAAAAATATGCAATTTTCACTGGAATTTTGACAGCTTGTCTCATTTGCAGTGCAAGTATTTCTGCCAAAGCCTATACAGCCGATGATGTTGCACAAAGGGCAAGAAGTGCTGGTTGGCCTGAATATTTAATTCAAGCAGGATACAATGAATGGGCATCTGGTTCTTATTCACAAGATGACTTAGATGAAGCCTATTATGCTGTGCAGAACTATGACGAACAAACAGAAGAAATGATTTGTAATATGTTTGGCATAGAACCACAAAAACCTACAGAAGCACAACAGCAAACGACATCATCAGGTAATTCTGAAACACCAGATAATTCCGCAACGCAAGATGACCGTATTGCACCCGCAGATTTTATTAATATGACACTGGACGAAAAAATAGAATATGTCAACACACTAGAAGAAAGTCAAAAAAATGAGTTTTTATCTGGTCTTACCCGTGAAGAAAGAAACAGCATTATTAAACAGCTCCCAACAGACCAGAAAATGACTCTTATGCAAAATTATATTGATACAGCAAGTTCTATGGGCATGAATGTTGTTGTAGATTCTGTCACAGATAATAATATTTCTTTAACTGTCAGAGATAATCAGGGAATTATTATTGACAAAGCTGATGTTGGCATTGTCATTGATGAAACTGGAATTTCACACACAAAGCCGTTAGTATTTGCAGGTTTGGGAATTTTGACTGCAATTGCAGGCTTTAGCCTGTTATACTGGTATGGCAAACGCACGGAACAGGAGTGAAATTTTATGAAAAAACAGGCTATTTTGATTAGTAGTTTCACTGCTTGCTTACTTTGCAGTGCAAATATTTCTGCAACAGCACATCATAATAATTCTGTACATCATATCATTTCACATGCAACTGCTCCGCATTATGATGCTTATGACATAGAATGTGATAAATCTCATACTGTTGATGATATTACGACTATGGCAGAAGAAGTTGGTTATCCTGAAGATTTCATTCAGACAGGCAAGAATGAGTGGGAAGTTAATTCTGAAAATTACACACAAGATGATTTAAATATAATTTATCATAAAATAGAAGCATACAAGAAAAAACAAGATGATGCATTTAAGGAAATTTTCCCACCCAGTACAGAGCCATCTCCAGAATTGCCACAGGAAACAGCACTGGATAATCAAATTGATTCTAATGCATTTATTAGCATGACATTAGAAGAAAAACAAAATTATATTAATTCTCTAACAGATAGCGAAAGAGAAATATTTTTAGCAAGTTTATCCCCTGCTGAACGCAATAGTATTATGAAACAGCTCCCAACAGACCAAAAAATGCTACTTATGCAGGATTATATTGACACAGCCGATACAATGGGCTTAAATGTTTCTGTAGATTCTATTACAGATGATAATATTTCTTTGACAATTAGAAATGAAGACGGTATGATTATTAATAAAGCCGATGTAGGCGTAATCATTGACGAAACGGGAATTTCCCACACAAAGCCTTTATTATTGGCAGGCTTGGGAATTTTGACAGCAATTGCAGGTCTTAGTTTGTTATACTGGTATAATAAACCAACAGAATAATTAAATATAATTACATGTACAGACTAGAAAGGAGCTTTTCTTGACTGAAAAACAATCAAAAAATAATATTATCTGGATATTCACAGGGATATTTTTATTAATTTTATGTATTGCTGTTAGTATTGCCGTATTAATTACACCCTATGAAAAAGCGAAAAGTTATTTAAATATTATTTTCATGGATCAAAATATGCGAATTACACCATCATCTGGATTAGATGGACTTGTTATCAAAGAAAATGAAATCGAAACAACACCTGTTTCAAATAATTCAGAACAGCAATTTTATTCTGAAGGTGAAATTATTCGTCCGTCATTTGGAGAACAATATGCTATTTTAACATGTGAAGATATTAGTTTATCTGTACCAGTTTACTGGGGTTCTAGTCCAGAATTATTAGAACTTGGTGCTTGCCAATCTAGTAGCTCTGTTGTATTGGGTGAAACTGGAAACGTTGTCATTGACGCACATGTAAATACTTTTTTTGCAGATTTGCCAAAACTGGAAACTGGTAATCAAGTTATTATTTATACAACTTATGGCATTTTTACTTATGAAGTAGCAGAACAAGTTACTTTTGCAAATACGAATAAAAAATATGTCCTCCCAACAGAAACAGACCAGCTCACGCTTTATACATGTGAGGCACAAGTATTAGGCACTTCCTCTACCAGAATTGGGTTTATTTGCAATCTTGTGAGCAAACAATTTTATAACCCTGTGCAAGCTAATACAGGGGAGGGTGAATAAATGCGTTCTATTAAATTATATCCTGTAAAAATTATATTTGCATTTTTATTTATATTCTGCCTGTTAGGCACAGAATTAACTTTATTTGCAAAATATACAGCGTTAAATCCTGCTATATTTGAAAAAGTTGTCGAATCTGAACAGCTGGAAGAAAAAACATATACCACACTGGAAAATTATTTTCAAACACGTTCTAATAGTACAGGAATTCCCGCTTCTGTTTATTTAACTGCAATCGATAAAAATAATTTAAAACAAGGGACTTTAACAAGCGTTTCCAATGCCTTTGATTATGTAAATCAAAAATCAGATGATTATCAATTTACAATGGATTTCACAGCATTAGAAAATTCTATCACAGAATTTTTTAGTAATTATGCAGATGAAAATAATTTTGAAAAAGATGATATTTATCAACAAAAAGTAAATTCTACGATACAAGAAGCTGAAAAAGAAATTTTATTTATGACAGATACATTTAAATTTTCTACGATTTATGAAAATGGCTGGCTTGCGAAAGCCAAAAATTACATGTCTATTTTCAATAAAATTTCTATGTTATTAATCATTATCACAATTATTATTTTTATTTTATTATTTACTTTTTGTGTGAAACAAATCACAGAAATTTTATACTGGACTGGAATTTCAGGATTTATTTCAGGATTATTATTATTATTGCCTTGCCTATATTTAAAAACAACAGATTATGTATCTGGCTTTGTCATCAAAGACCAACAAATTTTTTCAGCTGTTGTCGGCTACTTGCATATTTTAACCAATCAGGCAATTTTATTATCTGCAATGACGTTATTAATCGGAGCTTTATTTTTAATTATCTTTGGCTTTTTACAAAAACGCAAACAAGACTAATATATTAATATCAAAAAAGCTGTAAACTAACGTGTTTACAGCTTTTTTATTGAATTTAATATTAATTAGCTTAGAATCATGGAGTTTCGCAAAGATAATTCCAATCAGAATACCTTAGGATTAATATATTGTATGTTTTGACTTTTTCTTAACTATTTTATACAAATTATCATCATAACTTGGCATTCTTACCACTAATACATTTTGTCCATTATATTCTTCAAAATAACAAATTGTGTCATATATTGTATCAGGGTCTTTATCTTCATATACTATATTATCATATGAATATGAATTTTTAGTATAATTTTCATATAAATCCTTTTTTTCAAAATCTGAAATGTAAATAGTAAACTCACCATCTCTTGTAGCAAAATAAGACATCATTTCAATAGAATTACACTCTATATTGATAGCATCTGAAATCGAGGATATCTCTTTATCTGTAAATGAGTATTTTTCATAATAATGTATAGGAAAAAATATCTTTCTTGGTAAATCTGTATATAAAAATAAATAAATTATTAAAAACATTAAAAATATTGAAAATATTAAAATTGATATAAATATAAATAAACTTTTATTATTAGATTTAGAATTTTTATGTGAGTATTCCATATGTTCTAGCTTCCTTAATTCAAAAAATTTCTTTGTTCAAAATTATAATAATCAATTATATCATAAGTTACCAATGCCATATAATTAATTATAACATTTCAACAGAAAAAAGTCAAGAAAATTTTCCATTTTCTATTGTCTAAATAAATAAATAAAAACAAATTTATTAAACACTATTTTTTTGTTTATTTTTCACAAGCACAAATAATCTTGTTTTGCGGATTACCAAATCATAAAATCTAAATAGAATAATTCCAAATATAATGCCTATTGTATATCTGATAAAATCATCAATATCAAAATAATTAATCACAGCTTTGGCTTTTATCATTTCACATGCGAAAATAAATACTTCACTTGCCAGCATAGTTTTGAGATAACTGCATTTGAAAAATGGAAATACAAAAAATCCAAATGGCATAAAACTAATAATATTTTTTAAAAGACTTTTTTTAGAAAGACTAGCAATTGTTTCAAAAGGAATGATTTTATAATTAGATGCTCCGTATTTTATAGTTTCTGCAATTGTATTGTGTGTGCTGAAAAACCGAGACAGAGGAAATATTTTAAAAATTACAAATATCAGCAAAAATACCATATAAACCACAAAAATAGAAATATATAGCATTTTCTTTTTTGATTTCATGATTAAAATTATCCCTCATTTCTAAGCAAAAGATTTTTCATCAAACAGAAATCATAGATATTAAGTAAGCCATTATTATCTAAATCACCAGCTTTTGAATTTGGCAATTTGCCTTTGCCTAATAACCATTTTTGCATTGCAATAATATCTGTTAAAGAAAATTCACCGTCTGCATTTACGTCCCCAATCACTCCAGTATCTATAGAGGCTGTTGTTTCATAAATCACTTGAATATTCGTATAGTTTACAGAAATCACATCTTCTATATCAAGTTCCTGCTTTTCGGAATAATCCCACCATTTTTGAACTTCAATTTTTCCGTCAGCAATCACAGCTTCTAAAATTTCATCTTCGTTGCTGAATGTTCCATCAAAATTAACAGTTGCCGTTTGATTATTTCCTAGCGTCATAGTAAAACTTTTGCTAGACCAGAATTCCGTGCCGTCTGGTGTTTCGACATTGACACATAATGCACATCCTGCACCACCATAGGACGAACCTGCACTGGAAGTCACATCACCAGTTAAAATAATTTTTTTCAAATGCTCAGGGTCTTCAATTGGAATTTCAATATTGCCATCTTGATTCAGCATATTATCAAAATTATCAAAATTAACTATTTTTTGTTGCGCTTTATTTTCATCATAAATTTCTTTATCTGCAAAATCAGATGCATCATCTGTTACAACAATCATTGCTGCTGAATAAGCTGGAAGTGTAACATTGACTGTATTATCAGAAATATTGTCAATAATATCAATTAATCTAATTTCTTCAGAGTCGCCATAGACAGCATAAACACCAGCAGCTTTATAATTTGCATTGCTATTGGCAAGTGTAATTGTTGCATTTTCAGACTGTGTAAAGCTTTTATTAGTTAGCATAACAGTTACTTGACTGTCATCATTGCCATTAATTGCAGAATAAGAAGATGCTAACGAAACATCATCTGTTTTAGTAGGCACAAGCATATTCCCAAAACTGCCACCCTTGCCGTCATAATTTGTATATAACTTCATGCCAGAGAAAATATAATCGCTTCCGTCCCAAAGTGTCGCAAGATAAACACCTGCGTCCGCATAGCAACCAAGGGCTTCTGCTTGTGCAATCGTTGCACTTAAATCATTGCCCCCAAAATTATATTCAGAAATGGCAAGCTTTGTACCTGGAAAATAAGTATCAATGGATTTTTGAATTGTTGGCAAAATTGGAATATTTTCCTGACACCATTGTCCAATCCAGCTATTCTCAGCAAATCCTTCTTCATAGAGTGTGCGAACAGATTGCAATCTATCTTCTGTGCTATCACGTCCAGATTCTGTATAATAATGAATATCTACAACATCAAGTAAACGTGTACCGCATGCATCACTTGCTTTTTTCATGTCATCAAGATAGCTGTCTAAATACCAGTGATAATTTCCAGATTCTTTTACAGCATTCCAGTCATCCACATCAGCAAGATGTTCATATGCTGTATAGCCATAGAGTGCAGGGCCAAAAATTTCTGCATTGGGGTCAATTGATTTTACAGCTTTTGCAACTTCGATAGATTTTTCGGAAAGTTCACTGACTGTTACAGGGTCTGCATGTATACGGCTATGTGTATGAGACCATAAAGCAGGTTCATTATCAAGGCTATAGCCCTGCATACCTGTTGCTGTTTTAGAATCGCCAAGTGTTTTGACAATATAATTCACATATTCGTCCATGTAAACAACACCATCAGTTAAATCAGGTGTATCAGAAAATGCACTATTTTTTGTAAAAACAACTTTATTCCAACGGTCTGACGGAGCGGATTCTGCTTCAGAAACAGGACCATTTTTATCAGCTGCAACATAGCCAGCAAGTTGTAACGTTGTGAATTTATAAGCAACATCATTTTTGACACATTGTTCTGAAAGTTCTTGTACTACGGCAGCGGGTTCATTTGATTTTGTCAAATTATCATCAGAACTATGTTTCCAGTCTGAACCAGCATTAGAGGCATTATTCTCCCAGTTATACGCTGTCATACGGTTTCCGCCCTGACGAACTGCATTAATATTTAAGTCTTTTAAACGATTTTCATTGCCGTAGATATTTACGCCGTAAATATAAGGGCTAATTTCTTTGCGTTCTCCAGATAAATCCACCGTCACATTCATAGCATAAGAACTATCTTCTGCTACAGCAATCATTTGTGGCAGAATTGGCATTGCAACTGTTGCAGATAACAGTAATGCTCCCAAACGTTTTACATTCATAATCAAATACTCCTTTCAAGATTAATTATATTTATAATTTTATCATAATTTTATAAAATTGTCAAGTATTTTTGTAATTTATAAAAAAATGCTCCTGCTTATTACAGCAAGAGCATTTTTTTATATTAATTTAATGATAACATGTTATCACATCGACATCTTCGACAACGGCTACATCATCTACAATAGTAACTTCTTGCACGCAATTATGCTCAGGGATAGCTGGTTCGACTGGAACTTCTACAAAAGTAACTTCCTCTATCACATCACTTGTAACATAAGCTACTTCTGCAACATTTTCTTCTTGTATACCTGTATCTACAGCTTGTTCTTGTTTTAGTTCCACAATATTTGCTGATGTTGCATTTTTTTCAGAATGCCGTTCAATAAAATTTTCTGTCCAGGTTGCAATTTCTGTGAAATTTGCAAGAATACTCACAAGTACTAACACTTTACCGCCAGTTGCAATAAAATATTCTTTTGTAGATTTTTTATTTTTTTTCTTGAGATTTACCATCATTTAGCCTCCTTGAAATATTATTTTACTTACAGTTCCATTATATAGCAAATAATAGTCTTTGTCAAGTGAAATATTCGTAAGCAGTAAAAAATTTTTTTGAAAATATCTCAAAAATCTATTGACAACAAAAAAAAAATATGCTATAATAAACTAAGTAAACTTAGTACACATAGTAATCTAAGTAAAATTTAATGAGGTGATTTTATGAATGCAAACAAAGTGACTTGTTCTTTTGTCATGGACAGAGATACTTACAATGCTTATAAAAGTATTGTTAGTAGGAACGGCGAAAATGTAAAGGGAAATATCGTTAGACACATGCAAAATGTGATTCAATACGATACATCAAATGTTGATCCAATTTTAGCAATTCGGGAAATTGTTCAGTCCCTAAAAAAAGATGCAAACAAAAAAATATATGATTCTTTGGGTGAAATACTAAAAGAATTAGAAGAAGATGCGTAAAAAAATAAAATTTTACAAAAAATGCCCCTGCTTATTATAGCAAGGGCATTTTTTAATATTAATGCAAGCCAAAACTAATCGAAAGTGCATTGTCCACACGATTCATAGAGTTTGTATCAAGAGAACCCATTCTGTCTTTTAAACGCTTTTTATCAATTGTACGAATTTGTTCTAATAATACAATGCTATCTTTTTGTAAGCCACAGCTTTCGGCTTCTAAAGAAATATGCGTTGGCAATTTTGCTTTATCTAATCTACTTGTAATCGCAGCAGCAATGACCGTTGGGCTATGACGATTGCCAACATCATTTTGTACGATAAGTACGGGACGGATTCCGCCCTGTTCTGAACCAACGACAGGACTTAAATCTGCATAATAAATTTCTCCACGTTTCACGGACATCATAAAAAAATAACAACTCCTTTTTAGAATTTTTAGATTTCTTGCTTGTTTTAAAGTATTTTCTTAATTTTAGTATCGCAAGTTATTTACTATTTATGCAGATATTCTGCAAATTTTATTTTTTATAATAATTTATGCAAAAAATTATGATTAAGTGCTTGACAAACGCAAAAAAATATGTTATAATAATACCTGTAATCAAGATTGGGGTGTAGCCAAGCGGTAAGGCAACGGACTTTGACTCCGTCAGTCGTGAGTTCAAATCTCGCCATCCCAACCATATAGAAGCTCTCTGGTACAGAGAGCTTTTGTTTTTGTGATAAAAATTTTATCAGGAATCTTCGTTCAGACGTAAATAAATATAATCAAAATAAATATGCAGAGATTTATAAATTTTATTTCTGGCACGTTTTAATGTTCTGGAAATTGTTGATTCATCCAGGTGCAAGTAATTTGCAATTTGTCTATTATTTAATTGCTGATAATAATATAAATAAATTAATTCACGCTGTCTGGAAGTTAAATCTTTTTGAATCACTTCTTGTAATGCTTTTTTAGCTGTTTCAAGTTGCTTTTTATTTGTAGACGGCATTCCAGTAAGGTCTTTTATTAAAGACTGATTAAATTCCATTGCACATTCTGAAACACGTTTCAGAGCCATAATTAATTATCCTCCTTTTTAAGATGTTTTTTCATATCAAGAATCATCATTGATAATTCTGTGCGTTCTGTGGTCAACATATCACGCCTTGCTGTGAGTACTTGTCTTTCTATTGTTTGTAGCGTATTATTTCTAAGTAATTTATTTAATTCATAAATTCTGCTTTGTAATAATAATCTACAATTTTCATAATTCGCAATTAATTCCTGCAAAAAAATCAATCCTTTCTGAATTTAATTTTAAATTTACTAAAAAGAACAAATGTTCTAATATTATTCTACAGGATTTTTTTGTATTTGTCAAGGGGGTATTGTTTAAAAATGTCGAAAAAATTAACAATTTTTTTAGAAAATTACGAAAAAAGCAATATGCTCAGAATGCATATGCCTGGTCATAAAGGCAAAAGCTTAATCAAAAAATTATCTCCTGCCTATGCATGGGATATTACTGAAATTTCAGGTGCGGATAGTTTATTTGAAGCAGACGGCATTTTAAAACATGCTGAACAAGAAACAGCTCAAATTTATCAAGTACCTGCGACTTGCTGGAGTGCTGGAGGGTCAACGCTTTGTATTCAGGCAATGCTTGCCCAAATGAAATTAGAAAATAGAATGATTATTGCAGCAAGAACCGTTCATAGAGCTTTTTTAAATAGCTGTATTTTACTAGATTTACCTGTGAAATGGGTATTTCCTGTATCTGGCGGAATTATTGGAGGCAATTATTTATTACAGGATTTTGAAAAAGCCTTGCAGGAAATTACAAAACCAGCATGTATTTATCTTACTTCGCCCGATTATTTAGGAAATATACAAGATATTGCAGGATTAGCAAAAATTTGCAAGAAATATCAAGCAAAATTATTAGTAGACAATGCTCACGGCACACATCTTGCATTTTTAAAAAAAAATCAGCACCCAATCGCATTAGGTGCTGACATGTGTTGTGATTCGGCACATAAAACTTTGCCAGCACTCACAGGAGGGGCATTTTTGCATATGAAAAATCCAGATAATTTAAATTTAATCAAACAGCATATGCAAATGTTCGGTTCTACAAGTCCGTCTTATTTAATCATGCAATCACTGGAAACCTGCACAGAATGGCTTGCTACACAAGGCAAGGAACAAATTCAGATTTGTGCAGAACGTGTTGAGAAATTAAAACAGAAACTTGCAAAAAAATATTTATTCATTGGCAATGATTCCATGCATTTGACTTTACAAGTAAATGGCATTCTCATGTCAGAGATACTCAGAAAAAATTATCAAATAGAATGTGAATATGCCGATAAAACTTGTTTAGTTTTATTATTATCCCCCATGATGACAGAAGAAGATTTTGCCAGACTAGAATTTGCATGTATGAATTGTGAAGTAATTCCAGCAGAATCCGTTCCAGAATTGCCTTTGCCCCTAAAGCAAATATATTCTATGCGGGAAAGTGCATTTGCACCATGGGAAATGATTCATTTAGAACAGGCAGAGGGCAGAATTTGTGCCACAGTGCAAGTACCTTGTCCGCCAGCTGTTCCAATTGTTGTCAGTGGAGAATATTTAACGAAAGATTGGCTAGAAATCATGAAATTTTATCATTTAGAAAAAATTGCTGTTATGCGTGAATAAAATTTGTGCAGAATTACAATAGATTTTTTAAAAAATATATGTTATAATGAAAATGTAACAGCCCTCTGTTTTTCAGAGGGCATTTTTTGAATGGGAGTGATAATTTGAAAAAAATATATTTAGGAGCTGTTATTGTAATATTAACATGCCTGACAGCTTGCAAGCAAGAACAAAAACCAGAATTAGATAATAATAATAATAATAATAATCAAATAATAGAAACATCAGAAAATAATGATTCTGATATTGAAACAGAATCAAAAACAGAACCAGAAACAGAAGAATTACAAGAAATACAGTCAATCCATATAGATTTTTCAGAAACGGATTTTAATGCTCATACATTTAATGACGGAAAATTTGATTTTGTGCAAATAGTAAATGATGATGCTACTTGTGCAGAGGGAAATTTTTCTGTTGAAAATATTGATGGAAATTTTCTGTTGAAATTTACAGATTTGTCTACAAATGCAGAGAATTTAGAAAATGCTGTGCAGAAAATTTGTATTTCTGTTGATAAATTGCTAAATCCAGACCAATTAGAAAGTGTTTTTATGATTGGATTTGATAGCTATGCACTGTCAAAAGATAATTTAAATACAGAATCTAATATTGTTATTAGTGGAAAAACAGTTTGTGCCAATGATGAATGGTATGATTTTGAAGATATTTCTGATTCCTCTCATGTGGAACTGAAATTTACAGAATCAAGCATGCGTTGGGATAGTTCACAAGAAAATGTAAATGTAATCATTACACGTTCAGGTATGCAAAATATTTCTGATTGGTATTTAGATAATATTATTTTTTATGACCAGGAGGGCAATACCATTCCGTTAAATCCGTCCTATTAAAAAAATTTAGAACAGGAAGAATAATTATGAAAAAGAATAAATTAAGAATAACAGCAATTTTTATGTGCTTGCTATGGATTTTAAATTTGACAGGTTGCGGTTTTGCAGGCACAACTTATAAAGACTATGTAAATGCAGTATTAGATGCAAGTTATCATAATGAGTATACTGCTTATCATGATATGACAATTTGTACCATTCCAGAAGCAAGTGATTTATTTAAAAATGAATCAAGTGCTTTGAGCGAACGAATGAGAATTTATTATGGCGTAAAATCTGATATGATTTCTCAAGATACCATTCAGTTATATGATACACTTGCAGAAGAAATTCTGAAAAAAACAAAATATACTGTCCGTGAAGTCATAAAATCAGGGGACGCCTATCAAGTAACTTTGATTATTTCGCCAATTGATTTCTGGGAAAAATCAGAACCTGAAATAAAAGCCTATTATGAAAATGAATTCACACCCAAATATGAACAAGCGCCTACGCAGGAAAAAGCAGATAAATTAGAAGAAGTTTATGCCAAACAAGTGTATCATATTTTAAATCAATGTATGAAAAATTTAGACTATCTCACACCAGTAGAATATCATTTTACAATTGGCACAGGTGAATATGCTGTAACGGGGCAAATTTGGAAAGAAATTGACAGTTTATTATTAAATTATTAAATAATATATAAATATTTTAAATAAAAAAAGCGGTTCCCAACAAGAACCGCCTAAAAAATAATAAGGATGTAGGATTTATGATAGATTAATTATAGCATATTTTACGAAATCTGTCAAGGTTTCTGTATAGTTTTCGTAGAAATCACTAATTTTTGACGAAAATATTCTGCATATTAAACAAATAAAAAATTATTTTTACTCTAGTTTTTGGCACTGTTTTTCTTCTTTTGTCAGATGATTGCGAACTTTTCCCGCACGAAGTACTTCCACTTCAGAACGGTCAACAGTATATAAAACATCTTCTTGTTTTTCAGAACGAATGCGAAGTTTTCCAGTAATTAAATTTGCATCTTCTACACGACCTTTGCCTTGTGATGTTTTCACAAGTGAGCCAATTTTTGGTGTAATTTTTTGTAACTCTTCATATACATCTTGCTCATGCTTCAAACAACACATGAGTCTTCCACAAGTACCAGAAATTTTAGTCGGATTTAAAGACAATCCCTGTTCTTTTGCCATTTTAATAGAAACAGGCTGAAAATCGCCTAAATATCCTCTGCAACAAAATTCACGACCACAAACACCAAAACCACCAAACATTTTGGCTTCATCACGCACACCAATCTGACGCAATTCAATTCGCATTCTGAACACGGAAGCTAAATCTTTTACTAATTCCCGAAAATCTACACGGGAATCTGCTGTGAAATAAAATAATAATTTGCTATTATCAAATGTACAGTTTACATCAACAAGTTTCATTTTCAGACCATGTAAAGCGATTTTCTGTTCACAAACAGCAAATGCTTTTTTTTCTTTTTGCTGATTTGCTTCTAATGTTCTGAAATCCTCTTGATTCATAATGCGTATAATAGATTTTAAAGGCGTTATGATAGTATCATCTGCAATTTCTTTATTCGCAATCGCAATGATGCCCCATTCAATGCCTTTGGTTGTTTCTACAATTACTTTTGTTCCTAAGGGAAGTACCAAATCATTGGGTGCAAAATAATATATTTTATTAGAATTCTCAAAACGAACACCTACTACTTCAATCATAAATTTCAATCCTTTCTAGTATTAATTTATTATAATAATAACAAATTTCCTCCAAAAGCAGACAAGGCTAATTTTACACTGACATTAGATTCTATTGCAAGATACGCATCTCTGACAAAATTTTGTAATTGTATTGCATGATTACTTGTTAATACAGAAGATAATGCTTGTGAACTGGCTTTATCACAGCCCATTAAAAAATTATTTTCATATTGATATTTCATGATTAATGCGTCACGAAATTGCAAATTTAATAATTTTAAAAATTCTAATGCCTGCTGTCTGTCTTTTTCATAAGCATATAAAATTTTTAATATTTCATAATGCTTTCTGTTGGCAATCGCATTTGTAAAATCAGCAACTTGTTTTGTTAATTCCTGCATAGTATTATCTTCCAGCCAATGCAAAGCCTTTCCAATATTTCCGCCACAAGCATTCACAGCTTTTTCAGAATCTGCTATATTCTTGCCTTGTGCTAATAAAGCTGTTTTGCACTCTTCCTGACTACAGGGATTCACAGCAATTTGCATCATACGTGACAGCATGGTTTCTAAAAAAATAGTTTTTTGTTCCGCTGTGAATAATAAAATCACATGTTCTGGCGGTTCTTCTGTAAGTTTTAACAGTGTGTTCTGTGCAGGAATACCAATTGCATCACAATCTGCAAACAGATAAATTTTTAAATTATTATCATTGGGAGCAACAATTGCATCATGACAAATTTTTCTGACTGTATCTACAGAAAAGCCTTGTTTTTTGCCTGAATGTTCTACAAATATAAAATCAGGATGCATATTATGCAGAATTTTTTTGCAATTCCGACATGTGCCACAAGGGGCATGTTCTTCTGTACAAAAAGCCGTCATTGCAAAATATTTTGCAAGCGTTTTTTTGCCTGAACCTTTTTCACCGTAAAATAAACAAGCATGTGGTAAATGCTGATGTTCTTTCATGCTTCTCATTAATTTTAAATTTTTTGCATTACCATAAATTTCAAATCTATTCATAATTTTTCAAACCGTTCTACATCTGTTACAAATATAATTGCTCCGCCAACTTCGACTTCTACAGGAAAATTAATTTCTGAACTAATTGGCAGTCCGTTTGGAACAATTTTCTTGCGTTTATGACTTTTTTGTTTAATGACTTCTATTAATTCATCCAGTTTACTATCTTCTACACAAAGTAAAAAAGTTGTATTTCCAGCACTTAAAAAACTACCTGTAGAAGCTAATTTTGTTGCATAAAATCCAGATTTTAGCAAAGCTTTACTGACCGCTTGGCTATCATCACCGTTGACAATGGCAAATACAAGTTTCATAAAAAATCCCCCTGAATCATAATTTTATTATTTTGCTATGACAGCAATTTTATTATAACATAATTAAAAAAAAAAAGCAAGTAAAAAAATTTTTTAGAAATATTAGAAAAATGATTGACAAATTAAAAAAAATATGTTATTCTTTTGATATTATATATTTGGAGGTATTGAAAAAATATGAACGAAACTGGAAATCAAAAAATAAAATTTGTCATAAAAGTAACAGTTGCACATTTTTTTAGTTATTTCATATGCGGTTTAATATTTTCAAAATTATTTGACTATCAGACATTATTTAAACTAGACAATGTGCAATATTTTATGAAAGATGCTTTTGGCACTTCTAGTTTAATAGGTCCTTTTATACAAATTTTAAGAGGAATTATAATTGGTTGTATTTTATTAATTTTAAAAGATAATATCTTAAAAATGAAAAATAGTTGGTTATACCTTTGGATAATATTTGCAGGTTTAGGCATTTTATGTACACCAGGTGCTTCTCCAGCTTCTATTGAAGGGATTATTTACTCGCAATTGCCATTGGAATTTCATTTAAAAACAGCTCCTGAATTATTTATCCAAACGCTTTTATTTTCTCTCTGGGTAACAGGTGATTTTAAATTTAAAATCCCTGAAAAAATAAAAATTCCTGTGATTGTAACGGCGATTTCTGGTGTAGGTTTTTCAATAGGTGGTATTATTTTAGCTTTGGTTCTAAAAGCAGATGTTATGGCAAGTGCAAGTGACCCTTTTGCTTTTGTAATTATGTTTCTGTCATTAGTAATTGTATTTTTTATGACAAAATTCTATATCAACCATACAGAAAAATATATATCTGTTATCTATTATATCCTATGTTATGTTTCGCTTGCAGGTTTACCAACGGCTTATAATTACTTAACAAATTCACTTTTGAAATCGCCATTATCACTTATATTTAGTGGCTTACCTGTAATCGCAATAGGAATCTATTTGTTTTTCACAAAAAAATATAAAGAAATTTAGTCTATTAAAAAAGGCAACCTTTTAGCAGGTTGCCTTTTGAAATTTTAATTAATTTTCATTTTTTCTACGACGAATCATGCCAGAAGATTTCACAGCAAAGAAACCAAATACTGTTGTCATCAATCCGCCAAAAGCGATTAATAAACTTTTCAAGGAATTATTGCCTGTCTGTGGCAAATTGATTTCTTCATCACTGGAATTTGTCCCAATTCCTGTAACTGGGTTAATGCTATAAACATCAAGCAAATTTTCAGAATCGTCAATTAATGTAATTTCATATTGACTGCCAGCTGATTTACTAATAATAGCTTTGACAATCCCCTTTGGTTTATTTTTAGATTTATAGTCATTGATTGCCCAATCACAAAGTTCTTCATCAGATGCCATGTTAGTAACAGTTGTTTCGATTGGTTCTTCTATTATTTCTGTCGTAGTCGTTTCTTGAGTTGTTGTAGCCATATCTTCAGTGTTCATTGTTTCCTCTGTTGTAGTTACTTCTGTTCCAGTTGTTTCATTGTCACAGGTTGTGCAAATATCAGTTGTACAAATATCAGTTGTACAAATATCAGTTGTGCAAATATCAGTTGTGCAAATATCGGTTGTACAAATATCAGTTGTGCAAATATCAGTTGTGCAAATATCAGTTGTGCAAATATCAGTTGTGCAAATATCAGTTGTACAAATATCAGTTGTGCAATCAGTTTCATTTGTTGTTGTATCATTGATAGATGTAGTTGTTATTGTTGTATTATCTGTAGAAACCGTCGTGTCCGTAGTTACTGTTGTATCAATTGTAGTTGTTGTATCACTTATAGATGTAGTCGTTTCTGTTGTAGTTGTATCATTTGTAGAGGCAGTTGTTTCTGCTGTAGTTGTATCATTTGTAGAGGCAGTTGTTTCTGCTGTAGTT
>JAAVHJ010000032.1 GCA_014799805.1 Ruminococcus sp. | reverse complement strand
TAGCACCGCATTTTTTGAGGGATTTGTCAAGTGTTTTGGCAAAAAAAGTGGGGGAATTTTATAAAAATAGGATTTGAAAACAGCATAAAATAGGGGCTGAACAATCCGAGAGGCTATTTTACAAGGAAGGAGGAAACCAATAATTGAAATTTAATAAAAATCAGACATTAGGTTTTACTTCAAAGTTATCTAATTTTGAAATTGTCAATCAAGAATTTATAAGATGTAAATGTTATATGCTTGCTACTGGCGATAATGTTAATGGTTCTGATATTACTTTAGAGTCTGTTCAAAAGGCTATGGCAAGAGGCGAATTTTATAATAAACCCGTTGTTGCTCACTTGTATCGCGATCCAGAAGATAACAACAAGTGGAGAGTCGGAGGACATGATTCTAAATGGGTTATCA
Source organism: Ruminococcus sp. (assembly GCA_014799805.1). GTDB lineage: Bacteria > Bacillota > Clostridia > Oscillospirales > Ruminococcaceae > UBA3855. The sequence continues at coordinate 7,888 of JAAVHJ010000032.1, read as the reverse complement.
CAAATACATCGTTTGATATTGTAAATGAATGCATCCCCTTTGGGGTAATTCCGGAATCTGCTGAATTAAAACTAGAAGAAGTTTTAGAAGCTGATGGAATGACAACAAACACATATCTGACGTGCCAGATTATTCTTTGGGTCGGAAGATATAACATTATGGATGCAGCTTATAGTGATGATATCTATTTTAACCAAAGTTGTGAGCTTTCTATTAATGAGTATCATTGGAAAAACAATGATGTGCTTGCTATAGATGATTTTACTTTTAGTGCACTGTGTTTACTTAATAAATCAGATGATTCAGGAAAGAATGTACGCCCTTGTTTTCCATCATGTAGAGTTGAGAAAATGAATGCATTTTCTATTAATGAGGACAAGTTTAAGCAGAACTTTGAATTAATGTTAGAAAAAATAAAACAGTATGAATCAGATGGTACTATTACCACTGTTCAAAATAATGTAACAAATAATAGTCCACAAACGGAAGGAGAAAATAAAATGGATTTAACTAAATTTACGGCTCTTCTTTCAGATATTAAATGTGAAGGTACGGATTGTATCAAGTATGAACTATTATCAGCAGATGAAAATAAAATTTATGTGTTTGATAAAGAAGATGGATACAAACTTTACTCTGTGGAATACGTGATGTCTAATGATGATCCTGTCATTAATTGGAACACAAAGACCGAGGGAGATATTGCTTTCGCTGAAAAATCTGAAGAAGCTGATTCTCATCTAACTACAATTTATAATGAAATAAATGATACTTTGAGTAAAAAGTATGAAGAAAATTATCAATTAAAGTTAGATGAGAAAATCAAAGAAGTTTCTAGTGAAATAGAAACAAAATATACAAAGTTACAAGAAGATTTTGAAACTTTGCAAAATTCTTATTCGGTTGTAAAAGAAAAGCTTGATAAGTTTGAAACAATTGAAGCAGAAAAAGCAAAACAATCTCATATTGAAGCTGTAAAAGAAACTCTGGAACGATTTGAAAAGAAAATTGGTAAAGCTCCAGAGTTTATTTATTTTAAAGCAAAACTTGAAAATTATGAAAATGTCGATTTGGAAAAACTTGATAAGGATCTCACGATGCTGTCTGGTGATGTACTTATGAATTCTAATAGTAAAAAGACATTTTCATATAACCCAACTTCAACCAATGTAAATAAATATAGCACAGAAAACGAGCTCACAAACAGATATGGACATTTGTTTGATGGTCTTGTAGATTAAGGAGGATTTTAAATATGGCAAAACATGGTATTGCTGAATCAACAAAGTTACAAGGTTGCATGAATGTTAGTTTCGTAGCAACTGAAGATGTAGATAATGGTTCCATTGTTGCAAATGGTGGACTGGCTACAGGTTATACAGATGTATATACCGCTTCTAAACCAACAAAAACTGATAAAGTTTATATCGTAATTCATCCAGTATATGGATATGATGAAAGACTTGCAGAGGAAAAGAATGAAGATAATTACACAAATGAAGCAGGACGAATTTTTAGGACGTATGAACTGAAAACTGATAGAAAGTTTAAGGTTTCCAGTGACATGATTAAGCCTATTGATGAATCTACTCCTGTGGCAGTAGGTCAGTATGTAGTTGCTGACGGTACATATAAAATGGCTGCCGTTGCTACTGCTCCAACCGATGCAAAATTCGTAGGTATTGTTGAAACAATTGAGGAAACTGGTTTCCCTTATTTCGGAAGTTCTAAAGGTGTGCAAACATCTGATATGGGCTATGTACTTGATACCAGAATTGTAAAAGTAAAGATTCGTGTAATTCAGAATGACTAATTTGAAAGGAGCACTTAGAATATGAATAAAGAATTATTATATGTAAGCACTCTTATGAAAGATGCTTGTACAAATAGAGTCGCAATGTTTTCTAATGAAAACACCGCTAAACATGCAGATGAGGCAATTAGAAAAGCACATTTAGACCTTTTAGGTGGTGAACTTACTTATCAGACTTGGAGAAATAATAAAAATCAGATTTTTACAATCTGGGAAGATTTCTTATCTCCTACTCTTCCTGAAGCATGGAAGACTTCTCCATTCTATAAGAGACTTTGCGAAGTTCGTAATGGAGCAATTGGAGAGAAAAACGCTTTTGCAGTTAAGGACAAGAGTTATCTTGTAGCTGCTAAATTCTCTGGTGGTACATGGGATGTTGAACGTCAGAAAGTTGGACGTGCTAAGGACATTGCAATTGAAACTGAATGGTCTTATATTGATTGTTATGAAGAATTAGATAGATTTCTTAAAGGTTATACTACCACAATTGAAATGCTAAATGAAGTTAAAGAAGGCTTCGCTGTTGATATGGATAATCGTATTGCAACTGTATTCAATGGTATGGGAGCTTATCTTCCTGCTGAGTTTGTTAGATCTGGTGTATATGACAAAGATACCCTTACTGAACTTATTAGGCTTACTCGTACTGCAAACAGAAAGAATGTTCTTGTTGCTGGTTCACAGAGTGCTATTGGTAAGATTGCTGATGGTACAAATGCTAATTGGATTTCTGATGCAGCAAAAGATGAACTTGCTACTAATGGTGTTGTAGTAAAGAATCTTGGTATTGGATGCGATGCTGTTGTAATTCCAGATTCCTTTGTTCCTTACACTTATGATTTTGCAGGTGCAGATGATGTACTTTATGTATTGCCAGATGAACAGTTAATCAAAATCTTCTATGAAGGAGATGTAAGAGCAAAGGAAAATAGTGAGAAGGATAATCATGATCAGACCATTGATATCCAATTCCAGCATCGTGTAGGTGTTGAGTTAGTTACTTCCCAGCTATTCGCTAAGTATACTATCGCCTAATTAAATGAAAATGTTATGAAGTGGTGGTTTATTCTGCCACTTCATTTTATGTTAAGGAAGTCAAATATGGTAAATAATAAATATTTTTATTGTTATTCATATAGACTTATGTGCTTTTTAAAATCTTATGGTTTCAGATATATAAGCAAAGGAATTAATCATAATAGCAGTTCTTTCTATTATTTATTCTGTAAATCTGAAGATTTAGATATTGCAATTAGCTTATGGAATACAATAAAATTCAAGTTAAAGGAGAATCAAAATGAATTATAGTGAACTTTCTTTAGAAAAATTGAAGGAAATCGCAAAAGAAAAGGGTATTACTGTTGGCAATACTGGAAAAGAAAAACTTATTGAAAAAATTGAAAAATATGATTTGGAAAACAGTACGAAATCTTTGATTGATGGTTCTGATATCGAAAATGATATTACTGCAACTAACCAAGATAATGTTAGCAATAATTTTGAAGTAAGTGAATCAAATGGTAATTCTGTGACAAAAAAAGAAAATGTTATTGATTCAATTAATGGTATTATATCTGATTTAGAGGGGTTTGAGGAATCAGAAGAAAGAGATGATACGATTGAAGACATTGGAATGGAAGAAGAAGTTCCTTGTATGAGTATTACATTTGGTGGATTGGTTTATGTATCCCCTATTACTGGTGCAACGTATAAATGGCATAAAATTGGTGATGTAGAATATCTGACAATGAAAGAGCTTATTTCTATGAATAACTCTAAGCCAGTATTTTTAAATAGACCTTGGATTATCTTACAGGATGTTCGTGCAATTAACAAATTTAGACTTATGTCTAAATATGAAGAAGTTGCAAAAGTCAATCAGTTAAAGAAGTTGTTCGTTAATGGAGATACAAAACAGATTTCGGATACAATCGACAGTGCTTTGAGAGCTGGTATGCGAGAGGTTATTATTTCTAAAGTAAGAACCATGTATAATAATGGCATTTTAAATAACACCCATATTATCAAGTTGCTTGAAGACAAATTACGATTTGATATTGCTACAGAATAATTTAAAGACAGGTGACATAGATGACTAATACTACTTTTCGAGAATTAGCAGATTATGTATTTATGAAGATCAAAGATTTAGATCTCGCAAAGCTACCAGAAGATATCGCCTATCAAATCGTTACTGGATATATAAAACCAGCATGTGTACAATTTCAATCTTGTAATGAACAAAATTTGTTTGATAGAGATGATGAGTTGGAAGAATTCAATTTTCGTTTATCTGATACAAATTTTGAGATTTTAAGCAATTATATGGTAGTTTCATGGTTGGATTCTCAGATTCTCACTACCCAAAATTTGCGTAGTCGTCTTTCAACTTCTGATTTTCATAGTTTGAATCTTCATAATCAACTATCAAAAGTTATGGAACTCCGCTCCATGCTCAAATCAGAAAATGACCAATTAGCAATCAATAAGTCATACAAGAATTCCAAATTATTTGATTTAGTAACAAATAGGAAGAAGGTGTATTAATAAAATGAGCCTTCAACTTATGAAAGAACGAATTAAACATAGTGGTTCTTCAGCTAGAGAGGAAATGATTATTGATGGACAGAATCTTCTAAAAGAAGAATTGGAACACGATTCATCTTACTCTCCCACTATGTATTTTTGGAATCCAGTGCTGGAATGTGATGATAGACCTGCTAAGTTGCGTATTCATAGCAGAAAATATAGTTCGCTAAATGGAAATTATCAGCAGTTTTTAACTACACATGACAACCCTGTAAAAATCGGTGAATACGTACATGATACAAAAGATGATACATACTGGCTTATCTATAACTCTTTCAATGTAAATGATATACATTATGAGGGAAAGATGATTCAGTGCAACTATCTTTTAAAGTGGCAGCTTTTAAATGGAGATATCGTTAAACGCTGGGCAAATATTGTCACTGCTTCCAAATATGATGACGGAGAAAATGGGAACAGTACGATTGTATTGAGTTCTAATAACTATACAATATTGATTGGTTATTGTGAAGAGGGTTTTGAGCTTGAAGGAAAAAGGGTTTTTATAGATATGAAACTTGTTAATCCAACAAAAGTATTTAAAATAACCCGTAGTGATGATGTTTTGTATAACTCTGGCAGTATGGGTTCATTGTTAAGTTTTATTGGAGATAAAGTCGAATTTAACACTGGCAAAGATAATCAGGAATTGAGGATTTGTGACTATATAGATCCGTCTTCTTCTCTCCCATCTACTCCACCAGTACTCGATGAAACGACAGATTTAACGGCTATGATTTCTGGAAACACAAATTTGAGAAATTCTTATAAACGTACTTATACTGTTGAATTTACAGATAAAAATGGAAACGTTGTTAATTGGGAAGATGTTGATTTTAAGTGGAGTGTGGTAGCTGATTTTGATATTACACAGAATGTATATGAAAACAAAATAGATTTATATGTAGATGATGATTCTCTGATTGGAGAATCTTTTTTATTGTCTGTGAACACAGATACTACAACACTTACACAAATTAAAATAACCATAACAGAATGACGGAGGTGATATTCTGGGTAAATCAAGAAGCTATGAAATTATAGAATACCGAAAAGCAATTGAGAAAGAAATCTGCAAATCACAAGAACTTATAAAACTGCTTGGGTGTGAAGATGAAGAATATCCAGAAGATATTATTGCATACAAATATTCATTTCCACATGAATATATTCCTGATACCATCACTAAAACAGAAAGATTTATCAATTACGAAATTAGTGCAACTATTGATACGAGAAATAATGTATTCAAGGATTTAACTATATATTTTTTTGTTGTTTGTCATGAAGAAGTAATTAAATATAAAGAAAAAGGAATTACTTATCTCTGGTATGATAAGGCTGTTTGCGAATTGGACAATATATTCTGTGAAAAGAATGTGCTAGGAATAGGAAAAACCATTTTAGTAAGTAATACTCCATATTGTCCACAACAGAAATTCAAAGGAAGATTATTAAAATTTATTGTAAAAGATTTTAATAATGGGTTGAAATATGGAAAATAGAAAAAGCTTATTAAACCTATCTTCTGTTGATATTCTTCCTAATTTATCAATTAGAATACCCACTGTTGGAGAAATATTAGAAAACGAAGATTCTTACTATAGTATCGTATCCTCTCTCACTGCTACTCCATTTCAATATATGGTTCAGTTAGATGATATGGGGATAGATTATACAAAAATAACAGATTATGAATTATTTAAAATACTATTTCCTATGTATGCAAAATCAAATTTATCTATATTATTTGGCGATTTAAACACATCTGATTTTGATGTTTATATAAATAAACAAGATGATAGTCAGGTAATATATAGCTCAGCTAATGATATTATTATTGATGAGCTTGTGTATAATGATTTGGCAGATATCATAAGAAAAATAAATCTTTTAGATAAAGTGAATTCAAAACCAGGGAATGAACATATGAGAAAGTATCTTTTAGACAAAGAACGTAAAAAGCAAAAGCGTAATGCAAAGAAGAAAAAAGAACCATATTTAGAAAAAATGGTAATTGCATTAGTTAATACAAGCGAGTTCCCTTATGATTATGATTCATGTATGAATTTATCTATATATAGATTTAATCAAAGTTTCAAACAGATTCAGCATAAAATAAGTTTTGATAATACAATGATTGGTGTATATGCTGGTACTGTTGATACATCTAAGATGAGCAACAAAGATGCTCTTTCTTGGATATCAAATAAATAGCAAAAAAAAAAAAAAAAAAAAATAAAGACCTTGATTGGTCTTTTTATTTTATAGTAAATGTATAAAAATAAAGGAGGACAATCAATGAATATTGATAAGTTTACAATTACATCCTATGACCAGATTACGGGTTTTGATAGAACTAATGGAAGTCTGGATATGATTCTTGACGAATTGAGTGACTTTACACTCTCTCATGAAGAAGAAAAGACTGATATTACTGGTAAGGGTGGTAGAGTTATTAGTTCTTTGAAAAAGAACAAGAAAGTTACTGGTAAAGGTACTAACGGTATGCTGTCTGGTGGTGCTTTAGCTGCTATGCTTGGTGCTGAGATTGAAGACGGTAAGCATATTATTAGATACACTGATGCAATTACTGTAACTGAAAACAAAGGTATCACCAAAGAAGTTGCTACTGGTACAATCGGCAATGAAATCGGTACTATTTATGTCAGAGACACAAATAATGCATATATCTCTGGTGGAAAGAAATTAACACAGACAAATGCCGAGCCTGCAACTGGAGAATTTTCTTATGACCCAGAAACAAAAGAAATTACATTTTTTGAAGGTGATATTACCGATGGTACAGAAGTAATCACATTTTATGATGCAGAAGTAGAAGGTAAGAAAATTTCTAACGATTCAAACAATTACAGCAAAACGCTTCAGGTGTTTATAGATGTGACTTGTCAAGATGGATGTGACAATCTCTTCCATGGACAGTTTATTATTGATAGAGCTGATTTTAATGGTACTTTTGATGTCGCTGGTGGTTCTGAGCCAGCGACACTTGGCTTTGAGTTTACTTCTATGCCAAATTTGTGTACTGGCAAGAGTCAATTATGGGACTTCATTCTTTTCGATTAAACCCAGAATATTTGTGGGTAGTTTTTATGCTACTCCACATATTAAAAGCGGAGGTTAAAAATGTCAGAGAAAAAGAAAATTCCTTGTCGTGTCTGTGGAAAACTTTTTGAACCATGTTCATATTGTCAATCTCATGCAGATGTATTTAGGTGGCGTAATTTTGCTTGTTCAATAGAATGTGCAACAAAATACACTAAAGATACTATTGCTTATCGTGAATCTATTAAAAATAATAAATCTTCAGATAAAAACGAAAAAATAGTAAGTAAGATAGCTGCTGAGAATGAGACAAAAATCGAAGATGTTGTTACTACTACAACGACGACAAAGAAAAAATTTACTAAGAAAAATTCAACTGTTGTTATTGAAAATAATAAAACCGAATAACGGATATTGTGT
>JAAVHJ010000031.1 GCA_014799805.1 Ruminococcus sp. | reverse complement strand
ACCAGAAACAACGACTGCTGAGACGACTACAATTATAACTACTACTACAGAAAAACCAGAAACTACTACAACTGCAAAGCCAGAGACTTCTACAACAACAGAAAAACCAGAGACTACAACCGCAGAAAAACCAGAAACTACAACAACAGCAAAACCAGAAACCACAACAGCAAAATTAGAAACTTCCACAACTGCAAAACCAGAAACTACAACAACACAGGCAACTACGATAGTTACAACAGTTGCTCCAACAGAACCAGCTACTACAACAACAAGTCATGTTGCTTCTGATGAAGAGTTCTGTGATTGGGCTATCAATGACTATCAAGATAAAACAGGCGTTACACCTGCCAATGCAGAACTTACTGAAATTGAGGCTGGTCAGTATGAAATTATTTTAACAGACGATGCTGGAGCTGTTCTGGATACGTATGTAATTGACCCTGTAACAGGTGTTGGAACAAATTCCAATAACGAAGAAATTAATTTGCCTCAGACAGGTAATAATTCCATGAAAAATATACAAATCGCTGTTGGTGCATTTGTATTTGCTGGCATTGGTTTCTATTTGATAGAAACTTCTGGTATCATTCGCCGTAAAAAAAATGAACAGTAATCTTTCATAAATTTTACTAATATATAAATATTAATATTAAAATAAGAAATCCCCTGATTACGTAAATCATCAGGGGATTTTACTATGATAGCATATAGAAATCAAGTGCTTTTTTTTGATAATACAGTTGATTTCATTTGCCTTTTATTTTCATACATGCGACTATCAGCTAATTTTTCAGCTTCGTCTGGATTTTTTGTAGAATAATGATATTCTGCAATGCCATGAGCAATTGCCAATGGAACGGGCGGATTTTCTGTTTGATTATATTCCTGAATTAACTGATAAAATTTTTCAGAAGCTATTTCATAATCAAAATAACAACTTTCACTGTCCAAAATTGCAAAAAATTCATCTCCACCTACTCTAAAACAATAACCTTTTTCTCCAAAGCTATTTTGTATCACACTTGCTGCGGCTTTTATATGCTTATCACCATCAGCATGCCCATAAGTATCATTGACTTTTTTCAGATGATTTACATCAAGATGAATAAATAAGCAATAGCCTTTTGTACGGCGTAATAATTCTTGTTCAAATTCGTTAAAAGCTGTGCGGTTTTTTAGTCCTGTTAAAGCGTCTTCTGTTGCTAATGTATGCATCATTTCTGCTTCACTGCTTTTCAAACGAATTGCCAGCATGTGTTGAAATTGATAAAAAGATAAAATAATCACAAAAATTAATAAGCCAATTCTGGAGAGTGCCGAAGAATCTTTTGCATAAAAGAAATAATATCTTATCATGTCCAGAATTCCACCAATAATTGCTGTTATAAGACCTGTTACAAGATATATCTGTTGAGATTGATTGATTTGATTTTTCTTCTTAGAAGAAATTATTAGATAAATAATCAAGCAAATACCAAATATAATAATGCCATGTGAGAATACTAACATGTTATGATAATCAGAAATTCCCATTAAAACCATTGTAAATTGCAATAAAATATTCAAACAAGACAACAAAATTAAAATTTTGACTAATTTATGATTTAAATTTTGTGTAATAGAGCTGATAAAAATTAACACAGGAATTGGCATTACCATTAAAGCAAGATAATCTAAAACATGCACAGCACCAGAATTGCCTGTTAATAATATAATTACTTGATTTTGTGAGCTAGCCCACATGCTTAATACCATCGTAACAGCTCCTAAAGAAATGCTTTCTATTGGGTGATGCTGTATTTCTTGAAATAATAAACTGCCGATAAATAATACAATGCCAATGCCAAATGTAATGAAACAAACCAGAAAATTCGGCATACTTTCCCGAAATTTAGATAAAATATGAATACCTGAATCTTGTAAAATCATATTATCAAATCCAGTCCAGCCATTTTCTAACAACGCTGTGCATTTAATATGTAACTCTGTGCTGCCATAAAATGATGGAATTGGTACAGCATGTAAATAATCGCCGTAATATTTTCCATAAAATCCAGATAGTTCTGGTTGAAAATCATAAATTAATTTATTGCTTAAATAAATTGAAAAATTAATATTTCTGCTTGTAAAGCATAAACTACGATTATTTACCTCATGACTATCAATAGGCATGCTAATCATTGCCTGATGATTTTCATCAAAATCAATATGCATTAAGTCAATTTCTAAGCCCTCGCTATCATACCAGCCAAACTCTAAATTTGTGATTTGGTCTTGATACAAACTGCCTCTTACTGGAAATTTTGTCAATAGCACTAATATCACAGCCAACAGCAGTATAAATCCTGTGATTGTAATGGTAATTTTATAAATTTTTTGCAATTTCACACCCCCAAAAAAGAAAGAGAGGTTTTGTTTATTATTTTTGGACTGCAATCAAGAATTTAATTTGTTTACCTTCTTCAGAAAACATATATTCATGTTCTGTTTGTAGATTTTCTGAAAAATCAGAATGATGTAAATCTCTTGTGAGATATTTTATTTGAAAACCTGTTTGTGTGAAATATTCTAAACTTTCTTCAAATAAAATATCATCATCTGTTTTAAACCATAATTCGCCTCTTAAAAATTGCTTGTATTGGATAAGCTGTCTGATATGTGTCAGACGGCGTTTTTTATGTTTTGGCTTATTCCAAGGATTACAGAAATTGATAAAAATCCTGTCAATCTTATCTTGTTCGCCAAAAACAGAAGAAATATTAGTAATATTTAATATCATAATGCGGACTTGTTCATCAGTGAGATTTTCAGATGCAAGAGCTTGTTCTATTTTTCGTTTGGCAAGCACAAGCATTTCGTTTTTAATATCAATTGCAATATAATTTATATCTTGCCAATGCAGAATTGCCTGACTTGCAAAACCACCTTTTCCACAGCCTAATTCTAAATAAATCGGTTTATTATTTTGAAACACTTCTTGCCAATGATTTTTATAATTCTGTGGGTCTGCAATGAAAAAATGACTTGTTTCTAACTCTGGTCTTGCCCAAGGTTTACAACGAATTCTCATAGTAAAAATTTATCATCCTTTCTTGTCAAGATTATAAATCAAATATGATTTGCTGTTTTGATTTCTGATATTGTTCAAACTTGACACCAGATAATTTAAACATTTGTTCAGAAGCACGTACACCATCTGTGCCAGCATATTTATTATCTAAATAAATTACTTGTTTAATGCCTGATTGAATAATTGCTTTTGCACATTCATTGCAGGGAAATAAAGTGACATATAGTATGCAATTTTTTAAATTAACAGAGCTATTCAGAATGGCATTTAATTCTGCATGACAAACAAAAGGATATTTTGTCTGTAAAAATTCCCCCTCACGTTCCCAAGGCATGATATCATCATTACAGCCTGTTGGCATACCGTTATAACCAACTGAGACAATTTTTTTATCCTGATTGACAATACAGGCACCAACTTGTGTGTGATTATCTTTGCTACGCTGTGCAGATAACAATGCAATCCCCATAAAATAGCCGTCCCAGCTTAAATAATCTTTACGTTTCATCAGGAATCCTCCTCTGAAAAATCAGGAACTTCTGGTATTTTTTCTAAAATTTCAGAAATATCTGGTACAGTTTCAGGAATTTCTGGTATCTCTCCTAACATGTTAGAAGCATCTGGTACAGTTTCAGGAATTTCTGGAATATTTTGCAATTCTGGCAATACAGTTGTTTCGTTCAGAATAGTTAAATTCTCTGTTTGTTCCATAGCACTTGGCATGTCAGGGGCTTTTAGTGCATCTGTAATTTCTGGTGCTTTCATTTCATCAGGCATTTCTGGCAAATCCATTTCCTGAATGACTTCTTCTGGCAATTCCAGATACATTTCTTCTTCGGTTAATGCACCCTCAATATTTAATTGCTTTGTTGGAATGCGTTTCAACGGTTCATAAACAAATTTGTTGCAAGATGATGTTTCTTCCATTAATCCCTGTTTTTCGCAAAGAATCCGCCCACCTTCTTTTGTTCGTTTTCCGTAAGCACAATATGCACATTGTGCAGGCATATTTTTATCAAAATAATATGTTTTTTTCTTAAAAATGTCAAGTAAACCCATACTGCCACCTCATGTTAAATATTAATATTTTTAAAACACCCCAATTATAGTATAGCATATTTTTTAGCATTTGTCTAGTATTTTTAAGAAAAAGAAAAATTTATTTTTGTGATTGTTATAGAGTTGCTATAAAAATTTTGTACAAAATATACAAATAAAAAGTTGATTGTTAGTCTAGTTTACGAATAGATTTTTTTAAAATCTTGTGTTATAATATTGATAAGCATGTTGGATTTTGCAGTTTTATGTTTTACTGGCATGAAATACGCAGAATGCAAACACAAAACCGTAGTATATCCGAAATGCTACCCGCATCTGGTGAAAAAATTTTTTAATTTTAATTTAATTTTTATCATCATGCAAAACAAAATAGGAGGTTTTTAAATGGCTACAAAAACAACTGTTCCATTCAACGGCACTGCAGAGCAAGAAGAAAAGCTACATGCAATTATTGCCGAACACAAGGGCGACCCTGGTGCATTAATGCCCGTATTACAACAAGCACAGGATATTTATGGCTATCTGCCAATTGAAGTGCAGAAAATTATTTCTGACGAAATGGAAATCCCATTGGAGAAAATTTATGGCGTTGTGACGTTCTATGCACAATTTTCACTTTATCCAAAGGGCAAGTATAATATTTCTGTCTGTCTTGGTACAGCTTGCTATGTAAAGGGTTCTGGCGATATTTACGACAAACTTCAGGAAATTCTTGGTATCGGTGATGGTGAATGCACACCAGACGGCAAATTTTCTTTAGAAGCATGTCGTTGCATTGGTGCATGCGGTCTCGCACCTGTTTTGACAGTAAATGAAGATGTTTATGGTCGTCTGACAACAAAAGATATTAAAAAAGTTCTTGATAAATACGAATAATTTACATACAAGGAGGATTCGCAAATGAAGACATTGCAGGAAATTCAACAGATCCGTGATGCGATGCATCCAGAGCTGGAACTGCGTACAGAGGGTTCAAAAGAAGCCAATAGTAAATATGAAAAACATGTTCTGATTTGTGCAGGTACTGGCTGTACTTCTTCAGCGTCTTTGACGATTGCAGAAAAATTAGAAGAAGAACTTGCCAAAAATGAACTGACTGATAAAATTCAAGTCATTCGTACAGGCTGTTTTGGTCTGTGTGCATTAGGTCCTATCATGATTGTATATCCAGAGGGTACGTTCTATTCCAGAATCAGTGCAAAGGATGTTACAAAAATTGTAGAAGAGCATTTAATCAATGGCAATCCTGTAAAAGAATTGCTTTATGATGAAACTGTTACAGAAGATGGCATTAAATCTTTGAATGAAACAAGTTTCTATAAAAAACAACATCGTGTGGCTTTAAGAAACTGCGGTGTAATTAATCCAGAAAATATTGATGAATACATCGGCAAAGATGGTTATCAGGCTCTTGCAAAAGTAATTCAGGAAATGACTCCTGAAGAGGTAATTCAGACAATTTTAGACTCTGGTTTAAGAGGCAGAGGCGGTGGCGGTTTCCCAACTGGTATGAAATGGAAACTTGCTAGAACTATCGTGCCAGATGCAGACCAGAAATATGTTTGCTGTAATGCTGACGAAGGTGACCCCGGTGCGTTCATGGACAGAAGTGTTCTGGAAGGTGACCCGCACGTTGTTCTGGAAGCTATGGCAATTGCAGGTTATGCAATTGGTGCAACACAAGGTTATATTTATGTTCGTGCAGAGTATCCAATTGCTGTAGAACGTCTGAAAATTGCAATTAATCAAGCCAGAGAATATGGCGTATTGGGCAAGAATATTTTCGGTTCTGATTTCAGCTTTGATATTGATTTAAGATTAGGTGCAGGTGCATTTGTCTGTGGTGAAGAAACAGCTTTAATGACTTCTATCGAAGGCAACAGAGGCGAACCACGTCCAAGACCTCCTTTCCCTGCTGAAAAAGGTTTATATCAAAAACCAACAATTTTAAATAACGTAGAAACTTATGCAAACGTACCACAGATTATTTTAAATGGTGCAGAATGGTTTGCTGGTATGGGTACTGAAAAATCCAAAGGCTCTAAAGTATTTGCTTTGGGTGGTAAGATTAAAAATACTGGTCTTGTTGAAGTACCAATGGGTACAACTTTGCGTGAAGTAATTGAAGAAATCGGTGGCGGTATTCCAAATGGCAAAAAATTTAAAGCCGCTCAAACAGGTGGACCTTCTGGCGGTTGTATTTCTCCAGAAAATTATGATGTTCCGATTGATTATGATAATTTAATTGCAATCGGTTCTATGATGGGTTCTGGCGGTCTGATTGTTATGGACGAAGATAACTGCATGGTAGATATTGCAAAATTCTTCTTGGAATTCACTGTTGATGAATCTTGCGGTAAATGTACACCTTGTCGTATCGGTACAAAGCGTATGTATGAAATGCTTGATAAAATTACAAAAGGGCAAGCAACTCTGGAAGATTTGGATAAACTGGAAGAACTTTGCTATTATATCAAAGCAAATTCTCTCTGCGGTCTGGGACAAACAGCACCAAATCCAGTTTTGTCTACGCTGAAAAATTTCCGTAATGAATATGAAGCACATGTATTAGCCAAAAAATGTCCTGCAGGTGTGTGCAAAGATTTGATGATGTTTAATATTATCCCTGACAAGTGCGTTGGCTGTGGTCTGTGTGCGAAAAACTGCCCTGTACATGCAATTACACAAGGTGATTATATTGCACCTGGTAAAAAACGTGCAGCATTTGTGATTGATACTGCAAAATGTATCAAATGTGGTGTCTGCATGGGCAATTGCAGACCAAATGCAATCACAAAAGGCTGATGAATCATAAATAAATGCAAGCAGGACTTGACAACAAGCGAAACTGCGGAAACCCTTTGCTGGCTGAAATATTACAGCATAACAATAAGATAATACTTTGTAGGTGCAGTTTGTCAAGGCTTGTGTTATTTCATAATAAATAATTTAATTATCATGAAAGGAACAAGTAGCAATGGCTGATATTAATATTAAAATCAATGGCATTCCAGTAACTGTTCCCAAGGGAACAACTGTTCTGGAAGCTGCACATATGGCAGGCGTGGATATTCCAACATTTTGCTATATGAAAGAAATTAACGAAATTGGTGCATGTCGTATCTGCATGGCTGAAATCAATGAAGGTAGAGGTCCTAGATTAGTAGCATCTTGTGTTTATCCATTGGCTTTTGACGGAACAGAAGTTTTCACAAATTCTCCAAAAGTAATGGATTCCAGAAGAAAAACACTTGAATTAATTTTGTCCACACATGAGAAAAAATGTTTGTCTTGTGTCAGAAGTGGCAATTGCGAATTACAGACACTCTGTAATGAAATGGGCATTGAACATGAAGAGGTCTATGAAGGCGAAAAACATGTTTATGAAATTGATAATTCTGCTGTACACATGTACAGAGATAATAATAAATGCATTCTGTGCCGTCGTTGTGTAGCAGTATGTTCCAAATGGCAAGGCATTGGCGTAATCGGTGCAAATGAACGTGGTTTCAAGACCAATATAGGCAGTGCTTTTGAAATGGGACTTGGTGAAACAAGCTGTGTTTCCTGCGGCCAGTGTATCGCTGTATGTCCTGTTGGTGCATTATCTGAAAAAGATTTCACAAATGAAGTATTTCAGGCAATTGCGGATAAGTCTAAGCATGTCATTGTACAGACAGCACCTGCTGTTCGTGCAGCTCTTGGCGAAGAATTTGGCTATCCGATTGGTACAAATGTAGAAGGAAAAATGGTTGCCGCTTTGCGTAGATTGGGCTTTGATGATGTATTTGATACTGACTGGGGTGCAGATTTAACTATCATGGAAGAAGCAACAGAATTTGTTGACCGTTTCAAGAATGGCGGTAAACTCCCAATGATGACTTCTTGTTCTCCTGGCTGGGTAAAATATTGTGAGCATTATTTCCCTGATTTACTGGATAATTTATCTTCCTGCAAGTCTCCACATCAAATGGTTGGTGCTATGGCAAAGACTTATTATGCTGAAAAAATCGGCAAAAAACCAGAAGATATTATTGTTGTCAGCATAATGCCTTGTACAGCGAAAAAATATGAATGCCAGCGTGATGACGAAAATGCTGCAGGTGTTCCAGATGTAGATTATGTTCTCACAACACGTGAATTAGCTAGAATGATTCGCCGTGCTGGTCTGAAATTTACAGCTTTACCAGATGAAGATTTTGATAATCCATTAGGTCTATCCTCTGGTGCAGGTGATATCTTCGGTGCAACTGGTGGTGTTATGGAAGCTGCATTGCGTACAGCGTATTGCTGGTTGACTGGCAAGAATGAAGAAGTTGTAGAATTTACACAGGTTCGTGGCACAGACGGTATTAAGCGTGCTAGTATTGATATTAACGGCACAGAAATTAAAATTGCTGTTGCTTCTGGTCTTGCCAATGCAAGAGAATTGCTCAAGAAAGTACAGAGCGGTGAAGAAAAATTAGATTTCATTGAAATTATGGGTTGTCCTGGTGGTTGTGTCAATGGTGGCGGTCAGCCTCAGCAACCAGCTAGTGTTCGTAATTTTGAAGATTTGCGTGAACTCCGTGCAAAAGCATTATATGACGAAGATGCAAATAAACAATTGCGTTTGTCTCATTTAAATGCAGATGTTAAGAAACTCTATGAAGAATACCTGCATAGACCAGGTGGTCATAAATCACACAAGACTTTGCATACAAGCTATGTAAAACGTTCTGTTAATTAAAATAATTTAAAATTATAAAAAAGCTGTTGTGTCATTCACATAACAGCTTTTTTCAATCATTTATTATTTATCTCTAGTGGTTCATTATCTAATATAATGTGAGTTCGACAGAAACAATCAAGAAGGGATAAAAAGTGTACTGGTATATT
>JAAVHJ010000030.1 GCA_014799805.1 Ruminococcus sp. | reverse complement strand
TTTTATATTATTATTATTATTATTATTATTATTATTATTCATAATTTCTCCAATTCTGCAATTATCTGATTTTTTTTCAGCATGAGTTCATCAAAGCGATTAATATATTCATAAGGGAATTTATAATTCATGACTCTTGTGATAGTATTATTAACAATTTTACTAGATGCAGAACAACCAGCTCCTAAAATTGTCTGTGTTTCGTCCATGATTAAAATATTATATAAATTTTCTTTTCCAGAACGTGCATAACCAACATTTTCAAGATTTCCAATTGTATTTTTTTGCCTGTATAAATAATAAGGCTGATAATCATTTTCAGGAAGTAATTTAGCTGAAAGTTTCGCCATTTGTTCAATTACAGAAATTTCTGTATTCTGTTTATAGCCATACAAATCCGCAGAACGCTTTAATGTTAAAGCATGAACTGTAATGCTATCTGGTTGTAAAGCAATTACACGCCTTAACGTATTTGAAAAGCCTTCATAAGTATCAGTCGGCAAGCCAGCAATTAAATCCATATTAATATCTGTAAATCCTAATTTCCGAGCTAATAAAAATACATCAATTACCTGTTGTGCTGTATGACAACGCCCAATAGCTTGTAACACATTATCTTGCAAAGTCTGAGGATTCACGGAAATTCTAGTTGCATGCATAGTTTTAATCACTTGTAATTTTTCTTCTGTAATCGTATCTGCTCGTCCTGCTTCTACTGTATATTCTTTTACATGCTGTATATCAATATGATTTTCAATTGCTTGCATCACTCGTCGGAGCTGTTCCGCAGAAATTGCAGTTGGTGTACCTCCACCAATATAAATTGACTGTACAGATAAATGAAATTTTTTGATAATTTGTCCCAAAATGGCAATTTCTTCACAGAGTTTTAAAATATAATCCGGAATTAATTGCTTGGCAGTATCCATAGAATGCGATACAAACGAACAATAACTACATCTTGTCGGACAAAATGGAATGGCAATATATAAACCAATTTCTTTTGCACTGTGAAGTAAAATAGGCTTTTGAATCAAAGCCACATCACAAGCAAGTTTTATTTTTTCGTCGGAGATAAAATATTTTTCCTGTAAATTTTTGCAAGCCTGTTCAGGTGTAAAATTATTATCAAGCTCTTGTAACACTTTTCTGACTGGTCTGATACCAGTCAACATGCCCCAAGGCGGTTGATAACCTGTTAATTTTTTTAAACTTGTATATAATAATTTGCAGAATATATATTCTAAATCTTCTTCACTAAGATTTTTAGAAACTTGTTGTGTGACTTCTTCTGACATGCCATGTAATAAAATTTTTATGATTAAAATTTGCAATTTTGAATCAGAATTATCTGATAGGCTAATTTCTGTATAAATTCGATTCGGAATATTTTCTGGAATATTCCCATTTTGGCATAATTGAAATCTTACAGGAATAAATAATTTTGCAATTGCCTGTACTTCATATTCAAAGCTATGCCCTTTGAAAATTAATGCATATTGAAAATCTTGTTTCATACAAATTCCCTCAAATAAGGATTATTCTTTTTTTCAATTGCAAGCGTTGACGGAAAGAAATGCCCTGCATAAAGCTGATAATCCTGTTGCAAAGAAGCTATTTTTTTGAGTGATTCCCGCATATCTGCAACATTCCCACCTAAATCTGTGCGTCCGATACTGCCTTGAAATAGTGTATCACCACAAAACATTTGATTGCCAATAATATAACAAACACTCCCTGCTGTATGTCCAGGAGTATGCATCACTCGAATTTCAAGATTACCAATTTTTAAAATATCACCGTCTTGTATGACTTGATATTTCTGCACAGGCTGATATACTTCACTTGTCAATTGATAAGCAAGATTTGCTTCTCCACTTTCAAGCATAATCGCATCTTTTTCATGAATATAAACTTCTGCACCTGTTGCTTGTCTAACAGATTCTACACCTGCTACATGGTCATAATGTCCATGCGTTAATAAAATTGCTTTTAAATTTAAATTTTCTGTTTTTAAAATATTTAATACTTTTTTTGGTGTACCACCAATATCAATTGCAATGACTTCATGATTGCCACAGTCTAATAGATAGCAATTTGCACCTAATTCCCCTAATACAAGTGTTATCATTTCCATAAAAAACAGCTCCTTTTCTAAATTTTAATAATTTATTTTGATTTTATCATAACATCATAACACAAAAAATCATTGTTTTCTGTTCTAATGCTATGATATGCAATTTCTTTGTAGCCTTTTTTTAAATAAATTCCTTTTGCAGGCAACGAAGCATCAAGTTGAATTTCAGCATAATCATCAAAAATAACTTTTTCAGCATAATTAAGCATTTCACTTCCATAGCCATTACCTTGATAATCAGGCAATACAAACAAACGGCTTATTCCATTTGCTTTTATAGTGACTGTCCCAACAATATTTTTTTCTGAATTGAAACACAAAAAAACTTGATTTAACTTGATATCATTAATAATATTACTCTCTTTATGATGTGCAAGAAAAAAATCTACTGCTCCTTTAGGATAGTAATGCGGATAAATATCAGAAATTGTGATAGTAACAATTTTTTTAATCATATCTAAATCTGATAAATTTGCTTTTCTAATACTCAATTTTATCCCTCCATAAATTTTAATCTGGCATATTCATTTGATTTTTTAATAACTTGATATAATCACTTTGCTTTCCATTCCAAAAACACTTGCTACATCTCCCATTTATAAATATATGCTTACATGTTTCATAGCCATATAAAACATGTGTACATTCTGGACAAAGAGCTTGCATTTTTGATTTTAATTTGAAGTATTCACTTCCACATTCACTACAAATATTAATTTTTTTATTAGGCATATACAAAAACTCCAAAATATATAAAATTACTCTGCAATCCAGTTAAACAATTTACACAATGTTGAAGATTCTTCTGGTTCTTTTAAAAAAATACCAGCACTATAAGCAGAATGTGTATTTTGTTTTTCTAATACGTCGCATAATTCAGCAGAAATGCCGAGCGTAATTGCTTTTTTATAAAATTTTTCTGCTTGCTGAAATCCTACCACTCCATCATGCTTACTTTGAATAATTAACATTCTTGTGTTTTGTCCACTTGCAAGTTTTAAAATCGGTTCGCCTTGTTTCCAAACTGACAAATCTTTACTAGAAAATAAATCTTTCATTAATTTATTAAGTACATATGTTTGAGGCAAATCAAAGCATAACGGTCCGCCAAGACTAATAAAACCATGAAATTCACTTGCATGAATGGCATATTTTTGTTGTTGTTTCAAATCATAGCATAGTAATGCCCCTAAATGCGCACCTGCTGATGACCCCATTACTATTATTT
Organism: Ruminococcus sp.; assembly: GCA_014799805.1. GTDB lineage: Bacteria > Bacillota > Clostridia > Oscillospirales > Ruminococcaceae > UBA3855. The sequence goes on along the minus strand of JAAVHJ010000030.1, from coordinate 35,676 downwards.
TAGAATAATCAAGTTTTTGCGTTAAAATATATTGTTTGACTTCAGAAAATCCTTTGAATATATCTGCAATGATATCATCATAATGATATTTAGGTGATTTGCGATATCCTAGCATAATACAATCATAATCTTTCAGTGCAATTTTCTGTCCAATAAAATGGAAATCCGAGGGAGAACCACTATTCCACCCACCGCCATGAATATAAATTACTAAAGTTTTATTTTTTGAATTAGGTGATGCATAGTATAAAAAATATTGGCTTTTATTTCCCCATTGTATTTTGATTGGTTTTAATATTTTTTTGACTTTCAACAATGGGATAATAAAATTTCCATAACTGCAATATTCACGCAATGTATCATTCATAGAATATCTCCTTTGTTAATTCTTCCCATGAATGAATTCTCAAATGTGGAAATTCTATAGAAAAGCTATCATTTTTTTCATAGAATCTACTGGGAATTGTTCTATCATCATAGTAAACAGGAAATAAATTTGCTTGATATGCTCCAAATATATCAACTTCTACATCGTTGCCACAGTACCAAATTTCTTCAGGTTTTAACTTTGATTTGCGAATTGCAATGTCAAAAATATGTATATCAGGTTTACGAAAAATATAATCACTTGATGTGATAACAAATTCAAAATCATGTTCTGGAAAAAATTGCTTCAAGCGTTTTGTTAAAGCCTTACTTGACCAACATAGATTACTAATAATTCCAGTACGAATATGATTTTCACGAAGTACAGCAAGCATTTTATCCGCATTGGGTGTCATACAGCCTTTAGAAACACCATTCCAAATAATTTCTTCTGCTTTTTCAATCGGAATTAATAATTTCATGTTAAAATGCTCCAGAACATAGCGTAAAAAAATATGTTCATGCATTTCAATTTTTTCACTACGCAAAGCCCTGATTTCTTCAAATAATAAAAGCAAATAATCGCTAAATTCTTGTAAACTAACATGATTTGGATTTTCAATAATATAAGAATAAATTGCTTGATTTCCTGCACTTGGACAAAAATCTGGTTCATATAAAAGCGTTCCGCCATAATCAAATAAAATCATTTTAGGTTTCATTTCTATTTCTCCTTTCTGGGAAATAATCTTTCCATTCACCATTGCTATAAATTTCAAGCTTTCCCCATTGGGGTTGATTTACATTTCTGCCCTTTACTCGGATAGGAAGTAACGCATCATGCTGACAATATGGCATAGGGTCATCTAACAAAATCCAGCCTCTTTCATCTATTTCATCTTGCCAATCTTCAAAAGCAGATGCTTCGTCTGGATACCAGTTGTCAAAAGAACATTGCACTGCATCTACCGAAGTATATAAATATACAAATACTCCATCTTTTTTTTATGTGTCTTATGTATCATAATCTTGTAGACAGTATCTTTTTTGTTGCATTTGTACGGATTTTTCAAATATCCAAGCATTCTCATAGCACTAATCAACCCCTCATCTTGCTCCATCCATCCAAGAACCATATGCCTGTTTTTCTATTGCTTCTATTGTCAATTGTCTAAATTCTTCAATAGTATGACAAAGACCTCTGTCATAATATACACAGCATTCATAAATTCCATCTTTTATTTTATAATAATCTGTATTGATACGTATTTGTTTGTCTTTATTCCTATAAACAATAAACCTGTGTTCACCCCAAGGATTATGTGTGATTCCATGTAAAATAATATTTTCTCTTTTAATTTTAATATAACTTGCCATTTTTATTCTCCTAAGTATAATTAAATACCATTACTTACACTAAATCTTAGTTCATAAAACTGCCTTACCCATTCCGGCAAATTTTTATAACTATTTTTTTGTTTTATTTTTTTTAGAGTTCTTGTCCCAACTCTCCTATCCAGTATCGCAAGAATACAAATAATAGCATTATCACTATGCAATGCCTTTATGATTGGCATTTGCAAAAAATCTGTTACTGCTAATAAAAAATCACTTTCAGAGTAAATACAATTTTCCTTCCATTTTACTTGCAAATTTTTCAATGCTTCAGGATAAGTTTCTGGATAAAATTTTAAAAAATTGCTTATATTTTGTTCCTGTTCTTGCATTGCAACCCATGAAAAACTAACTAATTCTTTATTATCTAACAGAATCACTGCACGACCATAGGCATTATGAACTGTATGATATCTTGTTAAAAAATAGCTCACTCTATTTTTTAATGGCTCACATAAAAAATTTAATAACTGTTTCTGCAATCCAGACCATGATTTATAATGATTCATGTTATCCCCCTAAAAATTTCAATCAGAATTTTATATTTAACTTGTAACAAATCGGATTTCCAGCTTCATCTTTCATTAAACAGCAAGAATCTCTTAACGGAAATCTGAAATTATTTTCATCTATTTGAATTGCCTGAACAGGTGGTACATAAATTTCTTGAGATTTCCAGATAATTCTTGCATATAAAATATTTTGATAATACAAATAGCCTTGAAACGGATTTTCTTCAGATGGATATGCATGATGAAAATTTCTAGCACCATCATAATCTCTTAATGCACATGCTCCAGTGAAATTTTCAGTAAAACAATTATTTTTTATCTGACTAAGTTCTTTTTGATATTTATCATAAAAAATTTCTTTATCTGTTTGATATAAATAATAATCATATTCTGTAATGCTATAATATCTTTCATAGTGAGCAATCCAACAAACTAATACAGCCATAAGATAACCATTTATTTCAGGACTAAAACCAATAGAAAATAAATTTTTCTGGTCAACTATCTGATTTTTTATTGTAATTTCACTAATAAATTTATAATTCACAGAAATCACACATTCCTTTCGATATTATCAGGACAAATCCTGAAACATAGTAATTGTTCTAAGTCTTTTAGTAAATTTCTAACAGAGTTATCATTGTCGCTAATATCACTTGTAACAATTGAAATATAATTTGTCTCTTTTTGATTAAAATCAAGACAGCTCCAACTATTCAAATCTTTGACTTTCATCAAGGAAATATCAAGAAATGGATTTTGACTGACAAATATTCCGTTTGGTTGTTCTATAAATATCTTAGACGCACGCAAATATTCCTGTATTTCTGCTGTGTTCCAACAATTATCACGACAATCAGTTTTGAGATAATAATAGTGATACATAAACAATATCCTTTCCTATTGATTTATTTTCTCCATCAAAAAATTAGTCAAAAAAATTCCTTTTCGTTCCACTTCCTGTTTTTTTATCACTATGAAACCTCTTTTTTCAAAAAAAGGCTTTGCTGTGATAGAAGCATGTGTAATAATTTTCTTAAAATTTATGGATTCTAACTGATTACAAATAGCTGTAGCAACACCTTTTCTTTGATAATCTTTATGCACATATAATCGGTCAAGATAGCCTGTTTTATCAATATCTCCGAATCCTATAATAATCCCATGTTCAATTGCAATGATACTATTATGTTCTTGAAATGACTGATTCCACTTTTCTAAATCTATGTCATCACTTGCCCATGCCTCTAATTGCTTTTGTGTGTAATCTTTTGCATTAATCACATGAACAGTATGATAAAACAAATCAGCTAATGCTTTGCAATCTGATGATTGATAATTTCTAATAATCATATTTTCACTCTTGTTCCCATAACATTATATATTCTTTTTGTGCAGTATCTTCATCAATATCTGTTGTTTCAATCTTAAATCCAGCCTTTTTATAAAAACAGATTGCTCTTTCATTTTTTTCATAAACTGACAAATATAATTTCTTATGATATTTCTTTGCAAAATTAAGCAATTCTGTTCCAATTCCTTTTGACCTGTCTGATTTGTTCACGAAAATACCTGCAATTTTATTTTCTATCATGCCAATAAAACCTTTTATCTCATGATTATTTTCTAATAAATATACTTCTGCTTGTGGAATCATTTTTTTAACTAGATTAAAATTTTTCTTCCAGTAATCAGGATTAATAAATGCATGTGCATCTATATTAGAACACAGCCAAATAGACATAACTGCATCTAAATCTTGTTTTTCAAATCTTCGTATCATAATTTATACTCCCAGAATAACAAAATAATCAAATTTCTTAAAATTATCTTCCACCCAAGGTGCAAGCTCTGTTATTAATTCTTGAATCGCATTTGATTCTTGTTTTGCACTTTGTTGTATGATATGCCATTTAGCATTATCAATTATTGTAATTCCATAATACTGAAAATCACGGATTATTTTATATATTTTTAAATTATCCGCAATATCCATGTAAAGCAATAGCGAATCCTCTTGCCAAAAAACAGGTTTATATTTCTTATTTTTCTGTCCTTTTTGAAATTCAAAATAGCAACTTCCTCCATGTTGTTTTCTTTGCTGTTCCGTTATAAAATATTCCATAATATCACCCATATATTTAAAAAATTATACATCATCAATTATAAAATAATCAAATTTTTCAAAATTATCTTCTACCCAAGGCATAAGCTCCGCCATTAATTCTTGAATATTACCTGATTCTTTTTTAGCATTTTGTTGCATCATATTCCATTTCACTTTATCAATCATAGTTATCCCAAAACTTTGAAAATCAGGAATTATTTTATATAATTCTAATTCCTCAAAAATATCTACAGGAAGCAACAACGAATCCTCTTGCCAAAAAACAGGTTTATATTTCTTATTTTTCTGTCCTTTTTGAAATTCCACATAGTCAGTTCTGTCAATTTGTTTTCTCTGTGTTTCTGTAATAAAATATTGCATAACACCACCTAATTTTTTTTCATGATTTCTATAATCTTTGCCTTTGTCTTTTGCAGGTCACTACATGATAAAATCGGAATCAAATCATTAATTTCTTCAATGCTTTTATTCCACCATTGAAACGCAAGCATTAGCCGAATTAATTCATCATCAAATCGCTTTCTGATTTCTTTTGCAGGATTTCCCGCAACAATTGTATAGGGTGGTACATCACTTCCAACAACACTGTTCATGCCAATAATTGCACCATCACCAATATGAACGCCTGACAGGATAGTTGCATTTTGCCCAATCCAGACATCATTCCCTATCACAGTATCACCTTTTAATGGCAGTTCTGAAAGTGGAGGAACTTCTTGTTCCCAACCCTCAAAAATATAAAATGGAAATGTAGAGACAGCATTCATTTGATGATTTGCACCATTCATAACAAAATTTACACCCGATGCAATCTGACAAAATTTTCCTATAATTAGTTTATCATCATAAAAATCATAATGATGTGTGACATGACTTTCAAAATCTGTGTCGCTAAAATATGTAAAATCTCCCACAATAATATTTTTATTTTTAATAGTTGGCTTTACATAAGTAACAGTATTTGTGTTAGGTACGGGAAATATTTTATTAGGGTCTGGCATTATATTATGTTTCAATATGCTCACTCCTTCAGATTTTAATTTATTATTATTATAGCATAAATAGAAAAAAATTGCAACAAAAAAAATTTCCTCTCTTTTCAAATCTAAAAAATTAAAAAAGAGAAGAAATTTTTAAATTGATATTAATGCAATGTTTTTACAGGACATTCTTTCGTACATTCATAACATAAAATACATTCTGTTGCATGTTCACGCTTACGACTTTCTTTGTTGACTTCCACATTCATAGGGCATACTTTTAAACATTTTCCGCAATTAATACATTTACTTTCATCACAATGGATTCTTAAAGCAGAATAATAACTCATAGGCTTTAAAAAAACAGTAATCGGACAAATATATTTACAAAAAGCCCTATTATCTTTAAATATAAATGCTAATAAAATACCAACTGCATAATATAACAAATTACCAATGATAAAAGCCTAAAACATAATTTTTTCTAAATTAGCAATTTTGAACAGAAACAACGCTGATACAAGCATTAAACTCAATGCAAATAGTACATAACGAATTGCTCCCAATTTTTTCTTTCTAGGCTTTTTCGGTTGTTTAAATGGCAATGTGTCAAGAATCATAGCTGTCCAACAGGCATAACCGCACCAACCTCTGCCAAACAAAGCACAGCCAAATATTTTAGCAATGGCATAATGAATCGTTGCGGATTCAAACACACCTAAAAATAAATAATACCAAAAGCCCTCAATTTGCATATTTTCCTGACAGATAATTCCAAGATAAATCAGCATATAACAACCAACTGCAAATTGCACACATCTTCTAGCATAACGTTTGCCTTTTAGAAATAAAAATAATCCTAAAGAAATACAGCTCCCAATATAAGTAAAATTCAATAAATAAAATAAATTATTTTTTGTAAGCCACAAAGTAACTGCAATAATTTCAAATACTGCAAATATTATCACAGACGGCAAATATTTTTTCATATATTTTTATACTCTATATCATGTCAACTCATATAATCTTCAATAGATTCTTCTGGGTGTTTCGCAGAATATCTATCTAAAACATGCTTTGCCATTGTGGCACTAAACCTATCATGATCATATTCTACTGTACATTCTGGTAGATTATCCTCACCCATCAAATAAGGAAATATTTCATCTGGCATAGAATTCAATATAGCCTCAAATTCACTTTTTGAATAAGGTTCTGCTTTTTGCATACGTTTTATTGTTCTTTTAATCCACTCCCTATTAGAATTCGACATGATAATTTCTTCTCCTTTTCTAAAAAATTTCTCTCTTTTTGCAAAAGATGGCAATTTAAAATCATTCTGTATTTGATTCTGCACCTGAATTTATTTCCTTTACTGGTGATAATTTTTTCTGTTTCTGCAATCTGGAGAAAACAATTTCATAGCCGTCACCATTGGAACGATTTACACGACTGATAGTAGCAGTGCTTGCACCTGTTGCAGTGACAATATCATTATAAACATGATGTCCACGAAGTAATTTAGCAACTTGTAATCTTTGTGAAATAGTTTGAATTTCTAAAACAGTGCATAAATCCTCAAAAAAAGCCTGACATTCTTCTTTTGTTTTTAAGCATAAAATAGCTTCATAGAGTTCATCTAAATCTGATTGATTTGCTTTTCTGCTTTTCATAACGAATAATTCCTTTCATATTATAATAATAAAAGACTTTACTTATATTTTAGCACATTATCGTGCAAAAGTAAAGTCTTTTTTTGAAAAATTTTCAAAATTTATACAAGCAAAATAATTATTTTTTCTTCCAAAGTAGCAAATTATTTGCAAAGCAAACTTCTAATTTGCCCATATCTTTCAACCAAGCAAGATAAGAACGTACCGTACTACCGACTAAAGCATATTGTTCAAAAGTTAATTTTAAATCATAATCAGAAAAAAGTATTTGCAAAATGCATTCAAAATTAATAAATTCTTGACAAATTGCAAGAATATGATTTGCAATTTCATGTACTTGTTTTATATTATCATTAGCAAGTTCTGTAATATCATCTGTTACAGGTGCATGAGACGGCACAAATAATTTTGCTTTTAACGTTTTTATTTTTTCAAGCGTATTTAAATATTCTGCAACATCATAAATAAAATTTATTTTATATTTCGCAAGCGTTTCTTTGCTGGACAGACAATCCGCAAGAAAAATAATATCATCTGGTGTACGGAAACCAACCATATCAAAAAAATGCCCATTTAAATTAATAATTTCTATTTCTTTTGGGAAATTTTTATCATCAAAACTAGTCACTTTGCTAGCAGAGGCTAATAAAAATTTATGTTTTAAATCTTTGCAAGGATAACCGCCATATAAAAAAGACGGCTCTAAAATAGGATATTCCGTAAATGCTAATTCAATGCCTGAAGAAAATATTTTGCAATTGGTTTGGTTTTGCAAATAGCAATTTCCGCCAATATGGTCAGCATGAGAATGTGTATTTAATATGCCAAGTAAATTCCAATGATGTTCTGTTAATATTTTTTTAATTTTTCTACCTGCGTCTTTGTCATTTCCACTGTCAATTAAATAAACATCTTTGCCATTGGGACAATAAATTCCGATTTTAGCAGGGCTTTCTATATAATAAGTTCTTTCGCCAATCTGATGTAATTCAAACATAAAATCAAGAATCCCCCTCTATGATTTCAGAAAAAATATTCTGCAAATCTTCCAGACCCTCAGAATTTTTTACAGAAACTGCAATGTTACAAATATCTTCAAAGCAAGGAATTTCATTTGCAAAAGCAAGCATTCTGTTTTGGCGTTCTGTTTTATTTAATTTATCCGCTTTTGTAAATACGATAATAAACGGAATTTCAGAATCTATTAATTGATTTATCATATTTAAATCATCTACAGACGGTGCATGACGCATATCCAGTAACTGAATCACTAATTGTAAATCTCTGTCAGCTTGCAAATAATCAAAAATTAATTTTCTTAGCCGCTGTTGTTCAGATTTAGAAGTTTTCGCATAACCATAGCCTGGTAAATCTACAAAATAAATTTTCTCATCAACGCTATAAAAATTCACAGTCGCTGTTTTCCCTGGCACGGCACTCACACGTGCCAGAGATTTTTTATTGACAAGTTTATTAATCAAAGACGATTTCCCGACATTAGAACGCCCAACAAAGGCAAATTCCATACGTTCAGGTACAGGAAACTGACTTGCTTTCCCATAAGAACCAGTAAATACTGTATTTTGAAATTTCATAATTCCTCCGTTTATATATCATGCATGAATCACCTGTGTGGTGATTGCAGTTTTCTTTTTCTTAGTTTTAGAATTACTGGTTTTTGATTTTTTATTAACTGGCTTTTCTAAAGCAATTTCAAGTACTTCTGATAAATCATGAACAGGCATAAATGTAATAGCATTTTTCACAACAGCATCAATTTCTTCTAAATCGGCTTGATTACCCTCTGGAATAATAACAATTTTAATACCTGCTTTATAGGCAGCCATTGATTTTTCACGTAATCCACCGATAGGCATTACTTTTCCATGTAGCGTAATTTCCCCCGTCATAGCGACATCAGCACGAACAGGAATGCCAGACAATGCAGAAATCAAAGCCGTTGTCATTGTGACACCAGCAGATGGTCCGTCTTTTGGAACAGCGCCCTCTGGAGCATGAATATGCAAATCTTTTTTCTGATAAAAATCAGAAGAAATATTATATTCTCTGGCAACAGTTCTCGCATAACTAACAGCAATTTTTGCACTTTCCTGCATAACAGTTCCAAGAGAACCAGTAATTTCAATCATTCCCTTACCGTCTAATACAATTGCTTCCAACGGCATTAATACACCGCCGACAGAAGTCCATGCAAGACCATTTACTAAACCAACAGTATTTTCTTTGCTTGCTACATCAGGAAGAAATTTTGCAATGCCTAGATATTTTTTCATATCTTTTAATTTCACATGTACACGTTTTGCAGTTCCAAGAGCGATTTCTTTTGCACATTTTCGGCAAACTGTTCCGATAGTGCGTTCAAGATTTCTGACACCTGCTTCTTTGGTATAAGCATCAATCATTTCATAAATCACATTATCATCAAAACGGCATTGCAAAGATTTCATTCCATGAGCTTTAATTTGTTTTTCTACAAGATGTCTTTTTGCAATCTGGAATTTTTCCTCACGGGTATAACTGGAAATTTCGATAACTTCCATTCTATCCAGTAAAGGCTGTGGAATCGTATCTAATGTATTAGCCGTTGCGATAAATAACACTTGACTTAAATCAAACGGCAATTCTAAATAATGGTCTCTGAACGCATAATTCTGCTCACTGTCTAATACTTCAAGTAATGCTGCTGACGGGTCGCCCTTGTAATCATTGCCCATTTTGTCCAGTTCATCTAATAAAATTAATGGGTTTCTTGTACCTGCCTGATTGATAGCATGAATTATTCTGCCAGGCATTGCACCAATATAAGTTTTTCTATGTCCTCTGATATCTGCCTCATCACGAACACCGCCTAGAGAAACTCTGACAAATTTTCTGGAAATAGCTTCTGCAATAGAATGTCCAATAGAAGATTTTCCAACACCTGGAGGGCCTACCAGACATAAAATCTGTCCTTTTAATTCAGGATTCAGCACACGAACAGCAAGCGTTTCTATAATACGCTCTTTTACTTTTTGCAAGCCATAATGGTCAGCATCCAGTGCCTGTTGCACAGATTGCAAATCAAGATTTTCTTCTGAAATATCATTCCACGGCAAGCTCAAACAAGTATCTAAATAACTAGAAATCACATAAGCTTCCTGTGACGAAGATGGCATTTGACGAAGTCTGCTTGCTTCTTTCAAAAGTTTATTTTCACTTTCTTCAGGCAGTCCCAATGCCCGTATCCGTTCTGAATAAGATTCTGCATCTTCTGTTTCTTCTCCCGTTTCTTCCCGAAGCTGTTCAGAAATCACTCGTAATTGTTCCCGCAAAAAATATTCTCTTTGTCCTTGGTCAATAGTTTCCTGTGTTTTATCATGAATATCTTTTTCTGTTTCCAGCACAAGTGTTTCTTTTACTAAGATTTCATATAATAACTGCATTCTTTTGGATAAATAATTTTCTTCCAATAAAATTTGCTTATTTTTGAAATCAAACATTGTGTTAAAAACAATTTCTTCATATAGCTTCATAGGTTCTTCTTGGCACATGACAGAAATCAAAATTTCCTTTGGTAAACGGGGGAATAAATCACTATAACGGTCATAAGCGCCTTTGATAGCACGCATAAGAGCCTGCATCTCAATTTCGTCATAAGTTTCACGGCTATTTTCTGGTAAACGGCGTACATCTGCCAGAAGTGCTTCACTTTCTGGAATTTTTTCTGCGGACTTCATTTTTGCTCGATAGCAACCTTCAATTAAAATTCTAATCGTATCATCTTGTTTTAGAGTTTGCTTAATTTCAGCCACAATGCCAATTTGATACAAATCTTTTCCTGATGGCGACTCTTCAAATACATCTTTCTGTGCCGTCAAAAATATTTTTCTATTATGTTTCAGTGCTACTTCCACAGCCTGTATCGACATGGATCTTGCAACATCAAAATGCATAATCATATGTGGAAACGCAACAGTTCCACGCATTGGCACAATCGGTAGTTTTTCAGTTAGTTTCTTTTTTTCCTGCATACTTCGACCTCACATTTCCAGCATTTTTCTATATAATCTTATATAATTTAAAACCGAAAAATGCTTTTATTTATTATACTACATTTTCAGACGAATTGCAAGCGGTAATTTCTGATTGCATTGGTGCAAAAAGCCACACGTATTGGGTGTGGCTTTTCTGATTTACCATAATTGCACAGTCTGTCCATTCCTGTCAGTCAGTACAGGTGATGCATTTTCTGTGACACATTCTTTTTTGATAGTAATTTTAGCAATATCTGCATGGTTTGGCAAATGGAACATAGACTTCATAAGAATGCTTTCCATAATAGCACGCAGTCCTCTTGCACCAGTTTTCTGAGAAATTGCTTTTTTTGCGATTTCTTCCAAAGCTTCTTGTTCTACCAGAAGTTCTGCATTATCATAGCCAAAAAGCCTGATATATTGCTTTACAAGAGCATTTTTTGGCTCTGTTAAAATACTAACAAGGGCTTTTTCATCGAGTTGATTCAAAGCCGTAATAATTGGCAAACGTCCCACTAATTCTGGTACGATACCGAAACGAACTAAATCTTGCGGAATTGCTTTTTTAAAAATATTATCTTCTGCTTGCTTTTTAGAAATGACTTCTGCACCAAAGCCCAAACCTGATGGTTGTGTACGTTTCATAATAATATGTTCTAAACCATCAAAAGCACCACCACAGATAAATAAAATATTTTTTGTATTAATCTGCAAACATTCCTGTTGCGGATGTTTTCTGCCACCTTGAGGGGGAACGTTAGCAACTGTGCCTTCAATAATTTTTAATAAAGACTGCTGAACGCCCTCACCAGAAACATCTCTTGTTAAAGAAGTATTTTCAGATTTTCTTGCGATTTTATCAATTTCATCAATATAAATAATTCCTCTTTCGGCTGCTTCAATATCAAAATCTGCTGCCTGAATTAAACGCAATAAAACATTTTCAACATCATCACCAACATAACCAGCCTCTGTAATTGTAGTTGCATCTGCAATTGCAAATGGCACAGCAAGAATTTTTGCAAGTGTTTGTGCTAAAAGTGTTTTTCCAACACCTGTAGGACCTAACAAAAGCACATTGCTTTTTTGCAATTCTACATCTGAATCTGTTTCCTGACTCATAATACGCTTATAATGATTATAAACAGAAACAGCCAATGCAATTTTTGCATCGTCCTGACCAACTACATATTGGTCAAGAACTTGTTTGATTTCCACAGGTTTTAAAAGCTGAAAAGGGGTATTTGCTTTGGTTTCCTGAATTTCTTTCTGATTTTCTGCGGGGGCTGACTGACGATGTGTTGCAGGACCGAAAATCATATTATAACAATCACATACACATACATCACAGATATTATAAACACCTGATGAGAACATACTCATTCTTTCTGCCTCACTCTTACCACAGAAATTACAGATTTTATTATAAGAATACATGTCTCCCATTAATCTATTCACTATTACTGAAAACTAGTAAAAATTAATTATTTCCAGTAATAGCTCCCTCCTCTTTTCTTTTTTATTTATTTTATTTCACTGCTACTTGCTGTTTATGATTTATTTTCTGGTCTTGTTGTAATGACTTTATCAATTAAACCATAAGCTTGTGCTTGTTCTGCTGTCATATAATTATCACGTTCTGTATCACGTTCAATGACTTCTAACGGCTGTCCTGTATGCTTTGCAAGCATTTCATTCATTTTCTGACGGGTTCTTACAAGATGGTCAGAATGAATTTTAATATCTGTACATTGACCAGATAAGCCTCCTGAAATCAACGGTTGGTGAATCATGATTTCACTGTTCGGCAAAGCAAAACGTTTGCCCTTTGCACCAGCTGTGAGTAAAAATGCACCCATAGACGCCGCCATACCCATGCAGATAGTAGACACATCGCATTTGATATATTGCATTGTATCATAAATTGCCATACCTGCTGTAATAGACCCACCAGGGCTATTAATATATAGCGAAATGTCTTTTTCCACGTCTTGACCCTCAAGATATAACAACTGTGCAACGACTAAACTAGCTGTTGTATCTGTCACTTGGTCACAAAGCATAATAATTCTGTCATTCAACAAACGGGAAAAAATATCATAAGACCTGTCTCCACGGCTTGTTTGCTCCACAACATACGGCATAGAAGTATTCATAAAATTCATAGGATTCATCCTTTCTTACAGTTCTAAAATAGAACATGAGCGGACATAATGCCCGCCCATGCCGGATTATGCGAATTAATTATTCTTCAGTTGCTTGTACTTCCTCAGCAGGAGCTTCTTGCACTTCTTCTGTATTTGTATTTGCATTTGCTTTCACAAGTTCTAAAGCTTTTGTGACACGCATATCTGTAATATATTCGCCCATTGGCAGACGGCGTTTTACTTCATCAACTGACATGTGATTTGCTTCTGCAATTGGCTGTAAACCTGCATTAATTTCATCATCAGAAATCTGAATATTTTCCAGAACTGCAATCTTTTCCAAAGCCAAACGCAATTTTACTTCATTGATTGCACGGTCACGATTTGTTTCACGGAAGTCATTCATGTCCATGCCAGTATATTGAAGATATAAATCAATATTTAGTCCCTGTTGACTAAGAACTTGTTCAAAATTTCTTACTAATTCATCAATTCTATGTTCATACATACAATTTGGAATTGGCACATCTACTTTTGCAATAATTGCGTCCATAATCGCATTATCAAAAGCAATTTCTGCATCACGAACAGCATTATTTTCTAAATTCTTTCTGGCATCTGCTTTAAAAGCTTCAAGTGTTTCAAATTCTGTAGAATCCTGAATAAATTCATCATCAGCTTCTGGCAATTCTTCTACTGTGATGCCATTTAATTTACACTTGAAAACAGCCTCTTTTCCTGCATATTCTTCCATTTGATAATTTTCAGGGAACGTAACATTGACATCAAATTCTTCACCAATTGTCTTGCCAACAATTTGGTCTTCAAAACCAGGGATAAACTGACCACTGCCAAGACGAAGTGGGAAATTCTCACCTTTACCACCTTCAAAAGCTTCATCATTAATAAAGCCTTCAAAATCAATATTCGCCTCATCACCCAATTGTGCAGGTCTATCATCTACAGAAACCAATCTTGCGTTTCTTTGGCGAAGCATTTCTACCTGTGAATTTACATCAGCATCTGTTACTTCTTTTACAGTCTTAGATGCCTGAATGCCTTTATAATCTGTAATTTCAACATCAGGTTTTGTAATACAAATTGCCTTGAACACAGCACCTTCTGTTTTGCTGACTTTTTCAGCACTTACTTGCGGTGTGTCGACCAGTTCAAAATCCGCACCAATCAAAGCTTGTGGCAATTCTGTATTAATTATCTGATTTAATGCTTCTTCATAGAATACACCCTCACCCATGCGGGCTTCTGCCATTTTACGGCTTACTTTTCCCTTACGAAATCCTGGCAAGGAAATATTTTTTCTTTGCTTTTGATAAGCAGCTTCCACAGCCTTTTCAAATTCTTCAGCTGTCACTTCAAACACCATTTCAACAGTATTTACATCTGTTTTTGTTGTTGATTTTAAACTCATTTTTATTCCTCCAACTAACTTTTTGCAGTCATCTTCTGCATATACAAAACATTATAACATATCTGGAAAAATTTTTCTATCATTTTTTATAATTTTAGAACGAGTTCTAAAATTCTCACAAAATTATATCACTTTTTCCGGAATAAACTGTAAATAATCACCTGAAATTAAATGATAACAAATATCATCTTCATACCCTTTGGTTGCTCTGGCATGTGTTCTTCCATGCAAGTGACCATAATAACAATCTGTTACATGAAAATCATGTAATACTTCCAGCATTAATTGATTCACATTTCCCCAGTAAACAGGGGGATAATGTAAAAATACAATCGGCTTAAGATTTTTTTGCACAGCTTCCTGCAAAGATACACGCAATCTTTGTTGTTCTCTTGCAAGAATTTTTTGATGATGAATCATATTCTGTTCTGGTGATTTTTCAAATATACTAACTTCATTGGGAATATTTACCCAACCCCGAGTGCCACAAATCGCAAAATTTTCATAGGCATAGCAATTATTATGCAAAATATGCAGTGTATTAAAATTATTTTCCTGAAAAAAATCTGTCATTTTTTTCATAGACCCCCACCAATAATCATGATTGCCTTTTAAAATAATTTTCTCTCCTGCCAAATGATTTAAAAATGCAAAATCTGGTTTTGCTTGTTCTAAATTCATGCCCCAGGAAATATCACCAGCAAGTACAATCATATCATCTGGTTTAATAATTCTTTGCCAATTTTCAGCAATGCGAGATTGATAATTTTGCCAACCAGCGAATATTTCCATAGATTTTTCAGGGACACCTAATGCTAAATGGGTATCCCCCATCACAAATAAACTCATAAATTTAATTTATTATGCAATAATATTTAATTTTTTCAGAACATAATTTTCCATATCTTCTTTTTGAATGACTTCAGAAAATCTAACAGCTTTATTTTGCAAATCTGCCAAAGACTGTGGCACAGGCAAACCAGAAATTTCAGCCAGATGTGCAACTTGTGCATATTCATCTGCATTAGATTCTGCATTTTCAATAGCCTCCAGAACACTTGCACTGAATTTATAAGGACTTGCTGTAGATGCAATTAAAGTCTTAGTCTTATCGCCTGTTTGTGCAATATAATCCTGATATACTTTTACAGCAACAGCTGTATGCGTATCACAAGTATAATTATATTTTTCTTTAAAATCATGAATTGTTTTTTTCGTCTCAGCATCATCACAGAAACCGCCGACAAAATCATTTTTTAATTTTTCTTTTACAGATTCAGAAACTTCATATTTACCTTCTGTAGACAATTTACCAAACCATTCACGAATTTGCTTGTCATCACCATCTGTAAGAAGATATAATAATCTTTCTAAATTACTAGAAATTAAAATATCCATAGACGGCGAACAAGTTGCATAAAAATCACGATTTCTGTCATAAATACCAGTTTCAATAAAATCAGTCAGAACTTTATTAATATTAGACGCACAGATTAATTTTCCAATTGGCACACCCATATTCTTTGCATAATATGCAGCAAGAATATTACCAAAATTACCAGTTGGCACAACGACATTAATTACATCACCAAAATTAATATCGCCTCTTTTTGCCATTTCCACATAAGCAGAAACATAATATACAACCTGTGGTGCAAGTCTGCCCCAATTGATAGAATTCGCAGAAGAAAACATTTTGCCAGCATTCGCAAGTTTTTCTTTGACAGCATGATCTGTAAAAATTTTCTTCACGCCATTCTGGCAATCATCAAAATTGCCTTCCAATGCACAAACAGTAACATTAGAGCCTTCTTGTGTTGCCATTTGTCTTTTCTGCATGGAAGAAACACCTTGGTCTGGATAAAATACCATAATTTCTGTATTCGGCACATCTTTAAAGCCTTCCAAAGCAGCTTTGCCAGTGTCACCAGAAGTTGCAACTAAAATAACAACTTTTTTATCTTCGCCATTCTTCTTAAGCGAAGTTGTTAATAAATACGGCAAAATCTGCAAAGCCATATCTTTAAATGCACAAGTAGGACCATGCCAAAGCTCTAAAATATAGGCATTGTCAAATGCACCTGTTAATTCTGCAATTTGTTCTGTTTCAAAATTTTTCACATGATATGCATGAGACGTACAGTAAGCAATTTCTTCTGGTGTAAAATCCGTCAGAAATTTGCCGAACACTACATTAGCACGTTCTGCATAGTTCATATCTGCAAGAGCTTTTAACTCCTCCATAGAAATTTTAGGAATTTCAGACGGAATAAACAAACCACCATCAGCAGAAATACCCTGTGCAATGGCAACAGAACTTGTTACTTGCAAATCGCTGTTTCTTGTACTCTGATAGTACATAATACCAATCCTTTCTAAATTAATAAAAAATTTAGCTATTGTCATGAAAATTCGTTTCATCAAACGCATTCTCAAGATAATCTATTTTAATAATTTTATTACGCATAATTGTCACTTCTGCAATGTCATATCTAAAATACCAGTCATCTTCATCAAAATGATATTTTTCGCAGTAATGATGAGCTGTTTTAATAATACGCTTTTTCTTACCATAATCTACAGCTTCTATACCAGTTGTCAAGCTGTTTAAACTTCTGGTTTTGACTTCCACAAAACATAATTCATCAGATTTCACAGCAATAATATCAATTTCACCGCCACGAATTCTGAAATTTCTATCTATAATTTGATAATTTAAATTTTCTAAATACGCACAGACAGCATCTTCGCCCATGTTTCCAATTTCTGTTGCTGTCATGGCAAAATGTTCCTCAAAAACGATTTTCTATGAATCGGACAAGCACCATGTTCTAATAATAATTTTCTATGCTGTGCTGTTCCATAGCCTTTATGCTTTTCAAATAAATATTCTGGATAAAGCTTAGCCTGTTCTTTCATATAATTATCACGGGCAACCTTTGCCAAAACAGAAGCCGCTGCAATAGATGCAGAAGTTGCATCACCCTTAATAATACATTGCATAGAAATATTTATTTTTGGGAGCTGGTTCCCGTCAATCAATGCATAATCAGGAACAACTTGTAACCCCTCAACGGCACGTTTCATTGCTAATAAACTTGCCTGTAAAATATTATATATTTCAATTTCTGCAATACTTGCTGTTGCAATACAAAATGCAATAGCTTTTTCTTGAATTTCAGTAAATAATAATTCTCTGCGTTTTTCAGATAATTTTTTACTATCATCAAGCCCGATAATATCATGATTTTCTGGTAAAATCACAGCTGCCGCATAGACATCGCCAGCCAAAGGTCCTCTGCCTGCTTCATCTACACCACAAATTTTTCCATATTTCTGAACAAATAATTTATCAAATGCAAGCATAGCCTGTCGTCTTTGTAATGTTTCTTCTCTCATGCCTGCACCTCAGAAGGCAATTCCAGTGTAATTCTTCCTAATTTAGCACCTCTGAAATCATCAAGAACAGTAACAGCGGCACGTTCTGTATTAACAATACCACCTGAAAGTAACATGCCACGTTTTCGCCCTACAAGCTCTAATAATTTATCGCCTTGTGTTTCTTGCGTTTCTAATTTATAACGCTCTTGTAAAGCTTTCGGATAATTTTCATGCAAATATTCCAGTAATAACATGGCAAGTGCTTCTATATCTAAAATCTGGTCTTTTACAGCTCCTGTAAAAGCTAATTTAATCGCTACTTGCTGGTCATTTAACTTTGGTGCAAGAACACCTGGCATATCAAGAAATTCAGTTTGTTCATCTGCTTTTATCCATTGTTTTGTTCTAGTTACACCTGGACGGTCTTCCACTTTGGCTCTTTTTGATTTAGAAATTTTATTTATAAACGAAGATTTCCCAACATTAGGAATACCAACAATCATTAATCTGACTGGTCTGCCAGTCATACCAGATTTTTTTCTTTTTTCCAGTAAATCTTTTAATAATTTTTCTTTTACAACGGGAATAAAATTTTTCATGCCTTTGCCGCTGATACAATCCATGGCTAAGGCAGGAATGCCTTTTTTCTGATACCAGGACACCCATTTAGCAGTTGCATTTGCATCTGCAATATCTGCTTTATTTAAAACTACCATGTAAGGCTTACTATGCATTAATTCTGCTAATTCTGGATTACAACTGCTTAACGGAATCCTTGCATCTAAAATTGCAACAACACC
The DNA here is from genome assembly GCA_014799805.1 of Ruminococcus sp. Classification (GTDB taxonomy): domain Bacteria; phylum Bacillota; class Clostridia; order Oscillospirales; family Ruminococcaceae; genus UBA3855. The sequence continues at coordinate 16,831 of JAAVHJ010000030.1, read as the reverse complement.
ATCTACAAGCGATAGATTTGCTGAAATCATTCGCTTTGTTTTTGTCATATGCCCTGGGAACCATTGAATTGTTCCAATTTGAATTTTTTGTTCTGGCATGGTAATCCTCACTTTCAGATTTTTATTTTATTATACCAATACTTTCCAACGGATATAATCTTAATAATACAATTCCTTCAATCGCTTCTTCGGCAACAAGACCGACTTCTGCATAACGACTATCCATAGAAATATCACGATTATCACCCATCACAAATACAAAACCTTCAGGAATTATCACAGGATAGGTAAATGCATTATCTGTATTTGGCAACTGTGTAATCGTATTTGTATATAATTCTTCCTGCGGTTCGCCGTTTATATAAATAATACCTTCTTCAGAATTAATATCCAGCATTTCACCACCAACAGCGATAACACGCTTTACAATACTCTTATGCAAACCATCGGATTCGTATAAAAAACCATCTTGCCCAAAAAGCACGGAATTTTCTGCATTAATAATCACAACATCACCGCTATTAGGTCTATGATTTAGCTGAAACACAAGCAACTTGTCAGTATCTTGAAGCGTAGGCAACATGGAATCGCCTTTTACTGTTGCTATTTGAAACACATATGCAAACAGCAGAACCATAATTTGAATTGGAATAATTGCCCAACCAGCAATGTCAAGAAATTCACCAATAAATTTATGAATTTTTGGATTTCTTGAAAAAATTACATATTCCTTCATTGCTTAGTCTCCTATCAGGCAATCAGCCTATAAACCCAATTGTATCAAATACAGGATGTTGTTTTTCTCCATCAGTTTCCATATTACACAAACGGAAATAAGCTTTTCCAAGAATATCTTCTTTTGCAACTAATCCAACAAAAACGCTTCTGCTATCTGTAGAATGATTTCTATTATCTCCCATAACAAATACATAACCCTCTGGTACTGTCATTGGATAAGAAAAAGCACCATCATTTGAACGAACTGCTTCATTTACATAAGGCTCATCTAAAGCTACATCATCTACATAAACCAGACCCTCGTCCACTCGAATATCAATTTTCTGTCCCTCAGTTGCAATAACACGTTTAATAATATTTTCATTCAGTCCATAGCCACTATTTACAACATTGCCGTCACTGTCCAGAACATGCCCGTTAGAATTATAAACAACTACAATATCACCTTGTTTGGGCGTATATAATAATCTAAGCATAACTAATCTGTCTTGGTCTTGCAATGTTGGCACCATAGAGCTTCCATCTACAGTAACAGGTCTAGTCAGATAAGAAATCAATAATACCACCACAAACAAAGTTATCAGCATTGTTTCTATAATTTCTATAATATCATTAAATAAACTTTTTTTCTTTTCATTTGGAGCAAAATTTTTTTCAATGCTATTTTCTGCCTCTTCCTGAATTGGTTCTAAAGATTCCATTGCCTCACCTCTTTTATGTAAAATCGCAAAAATTCATAAAATATGCAAAAAAGGGACAACCTGTCCCTCTTTGCAACATGCAGTACAAAAACAGCCGTATCACGAACTGTTCTTGTACTAGCCACATGTGCCAATCAAACTAACTTTTCTTTTAACTTAGCAGCTTTGCCCACTCTGTCACGCAGGTAATATAATTTTGCTCTGCGAACTTTACCGTGTCTTACTAACTCTACCTTGTCAACAACAGGGGAGTGCAAAGGGAACACACGTTCAATGCCACAACCATGAGCCACACGTCTTACAGTGAAAGTTTCACTGATACCACCGTGTTTTTTGGCAATTACAGTACCCTCAAATACTTGAATACGACTTTTTTCGCCTTCTTGAATTTTTACGTGAACTTTTACAGTATCACCGATTTCAATAACAGGCACGTTTTCTTTCAGACTTGCATTACTAATTAATTTCAATGCATCCATGTTCATTTCCTCCTAAATTTCCGATTCTTCATACACGGGAATGAAATTTTGCAAAAATTCTGCAATCTCCGTCAGCGGACGAATCTATTTAATGTCTTACGGCATTAACCCTCATTTTGATAAAAATATCAAAACGGATTTCAAATGCTTATATATCATAGCATATTTTGAGAAAAAATGCAAGTGTTTTTACAAAAATTCTTGAGAATTTCTGCAAAAAATTTTTGTCCTGCACAGATAATTTATTAAAATTGGCTTCCCTGCGTATTTTTTAAATGCATCTATTACAACGCTAGTATTAATATTTCCGTCATTCCCTGCAGGCAATTTTAAAATTAATTTTAATTTATTCTCTTGTGTGCTAATTTTTTCAATTTTTAATACTGGTTTAATATCAATTTCACGCATGCCCTTTTTAGTTCTTTTCTGTGTCAGAATTTCAGGCTGATGAAAAAAATTTAACCAGCATGATTTTAAATCTGCAATTTCAGGAGAGGACAGCTCCAGAATATATTCCGCACTTGTAATATCTTGTGCTTGGTTATCAGGCTCACGCACACAAATTGCATGTAACCCTTTTGGCAAAGCAGAATTTAATTTTTCTAAAATTTCTTGTTCTGAAACTTCTTCTGTTAGTCTTAAATCCATTACCTCACAAATACTTTCTGTTCCAAGAGATAACGCCAATGGAAACATCAAATACAAATGCGGATGAAATCCTTCTGTATACCATGCAGGCAGTTCAGAACGCCTCACAGAGCGAATCATACAGCGATTTAAATCTAAATGTGAAATATATTTCATATTATCTTTTTTTTCAAAAATAATTCTATAATCTTTCAAAAACAAGCCCTCCCAAGAGATTGGTTTGCACCACAGCCAGCACAAAATTCCCGACAAGATTTTGTAATTTGTTCTTGATGTGCTTTTTGATTCTCATGAATCAAAAATTTTCTGGAAATAAAATAATCCAAATGACTCCAAGGCATAATTTCATCATAATTTCTAGTACGATTGGCATAAAATTCTGGTGATAAATCATTATTTTTAAAAGCCTCATACCATTTTGAAGCATTAAAAAATTCTTCCCAACTATCCATATGACAGCCATTTTTCCAAGCATCATAAATTACAGCACAAAGTCTTCTGTCACCTCTTGCTAAAACTGCTTCCATTTGGCTGACATCAGATATATGCATACTAGTTTTTATTTTTTTCGATGTTATTGCTTTTTTTAAAATCTTCTGCTTTCTTAAAATTTCATCTTTTGTAGCCTGTGGCTCAAATTCAAACGGTGTAAATGGCTTTGGCACAAATGTCGCTGTACTAACAGAAACTTGTAATTTGCCTTTGGCATGCTCTGGCATATGATAAAATAAATCCACAATTTTTTGTGCTAACTCTGCAATGCCAATAATATCTTCATCTGTTTCAGTTGGCAGACCCATCATGAAATATAATTTTACTGCTGTATAGCCGCCTGCAAATGCAATCTGACAAGTTTTCATAACTTCTTCTTCTGTGATATTTTTATTAATTACATCACGTAATCTTTGTGTGCCTGCTTCAGGTGCAAATGTCAAGCCACTTTTTCTGATTCTTGTGACTTTATCCAGCACAGATTTAGAAAAATTATCAATTCTAAGAGATGGCAAAGATAAATTAATATGCTCTTGTTCCGTATATTCCAGTAACTCATCAAAAATTTTTTCAATTTGTGAATGGTCGCTTGTACTTAGCGAAGACAAAGATAATTCATCATAGCCAGAATTTTTACAAAGCGTAATGCCTTGCTGACAGATTTGTTCTGCTGATTTTTCTCGAAACGGTCGATATAAAAAACCTGCCTGACAAAATCGACACCCACGAATACAGCCTCTTAATACTTCTACAGAAATTCTATCATGTACAGGTTCAATAAACGGAACAACAACTTGTTCTGGATAATAGCTCTTATCTAAATTTTTCATCACACGTTTTTTAATCATTTTTGGTGCATTTTCATGTGGCAGAATTTCTTTTACAGTACCATTTTCATGATAATTTATTTCATAAAAAGACGGCACATAAATGCCCTCTATCTGGCAAGCCTGTTTTAAAAATTCAGACCTTGTTGCACCCGCATGTTTCATCGTGTTATATAAATCTAATAATTCTAAATTTACTTCTTCTCCCTCACCTAGAATAAACAAATCAAAAAAATCTGCTAACGGTTCAGGGTTACAAGCACAAGGACCTCCTGCTATCACCAAAGGGGCAAGTTGTTCGCCACGGTCTTTTTGTAATATAGGCACATCTGCCAAATCCAGCATATTTAAAATATTTGTATAAGACATTTCATATTGCAGTGTAAAACCAATAAAATCAAAGTTTTTAATCGCATCACCGCTTTCTAATGCATACAGTAAAATATGTTCTTGACGCATTATTTTTTCCATATCTACCCACGGAGCAAACACACGCTCACACCAATAATTTTCACGTTCATTCATGAGAGAATATAAAATTTTCATGCCTAAATGCGACATGCCAACATCATAAATATCTGGAAAACAAAAAGCAAATCGCACATCAATTTCAGATTTATCTTTTATGATTTCACCAACTTCACCACCAGTATAACGTGATGGTTTTTGTACATCTAACAAAAATTTTTCTATCTTATTTTTCAGCATAAATAACAACCTCATAATAATTTAAATAAACTATTTTTATATTTTATCATAAATTTTATGACTTGTCAATCATAAATTCAGAAATTGCAAGATATACTGCCATAAGATATATCACAGGATTTTTTATATGATAATAATAACCTGCTAAGATTACTGCAACAGATAATAACACACAGACTATATTTAAAATTTTCAAAAGTTCTGATTTATTTTCTAAAACACAGTGAAGCATTGCACCACCATCTAAAATTTTATAAGGCAATAAATTAAATATTCCCATACTGGCATGTAACATTGCTGTTTCAAGATTTATATTCCAGAATAAAATCGCAAATAATAAATTTACTGCAGGTCCACTGAAATAAATACAAAAAGCTTGTCCTGTACTTAATAAATAACTATTTGTCAGCATTTGCATTCCCGTTGCATGTAATTTAATTTCTCTCACACCTGCACCTGTTAAACACATGACCAAACCATGCCCTAATTCATGTAATAAACAAACTAGTAATATTTTTCGCATAATAACATTTTCTGATTGCAAAAATACTAATGCCAGCATTGCGGGAAATCCAAAATCTATGATAATTCTACAGTTTTTTAATTTCAGCTCCACAAATTTTTCACCCAATTTATCAATTCTTCTACCCAGATTTCTGATGGTGCATGTGAATAATTTTCAAATAAATTTACTGTATTTTGAAAAATGCTTTCATCATAAATTCTGATTGCAAACAATGCTGTTAAAATTAAAATACAAATAATATATTGCATAAAAAATATATCCGCACAGCTCTGTAATTGTTTTTTTTCAGATAATTCTGCTTTTTTTAAAACAGGCGGTTGCCACTCTGCTTCATCTTCTTGATTCTCAGGAACTTCTGGAATTTCTAAAATTACTTCATCTTCTTGCATAATATATCACCCCTTTTCAATATAATCTATGCAAATAAAAAATTAAAAATGCAAATTCACTCTACAATTCGTAGGTTGCATTTTATAAAAAATAATATTATAATAAAATTATTAAAATATAACAGGAGGATTTTTTATGAATCATTATGTAACGGGTGCATTGATAAAAACATTGCGTGAGAAAAAGCATTTTACCCAAGCAGAACTTGCTGAAAAAATTTGTGTCAGTGATAAAACAATTTCTAAATGGGAGACAGGGCGTGGCTTGCCAGATATTACATTACTAGAACCCTTAGCAAAAGCGTTAGGCATTTCTATTATAGAATTACTTTCTGGCAATAGTATAATCAATCAAAATCTTGCGAGTAATATGCTACGCTCTAAATTTTATATTTGCCCGATTTGTGGAAATGTCATTCATACAACAGGAGAAGTTATCACAAGTTGTTGTGGTATTACGCTTCCAGTAGCAGAACCTGAAGAACCTGACGAATCGCATAAAATACAAATAGAATCTGTTGAAGATGAATATTTTATCACCATTCCACATGAAATGACAAAACAGCATTATATTTCTTTTATTGCCTATGTAACAACTGAAAAAACAGAAATCATCCGACTTTATCCTGAGGGCAATGCACAGGCAAGATTTTCTTTGCGTGGAACAGGGCGTATCTACTGGTATTGCAACCGACATGGATTATTTTATCAATACAAGAAAAAAATATAAATAATAAAAATAAAATGCCATGAAATAGAATTTTTCTATTTCATGGCATAAATTTTTATTCTGTTTCGGTCTCTTTTTTAATATGAAATACTAAACGAAACATTCCAGCAAGTAATTTTGGACTTTTAATCACAACGATTTTCATAAGTAACGCCTCCTGAATTAATATAATATATATTATGCAGGAGGAACAATCTTGTGACAAAATTATTTTATTATTTTCTTGTTAGCACAAGCAATAATATGCCTTCTTTTACAGAAACAATCGGAAAATCCGTTGCAATGCATTCGTTACTTAATCCCCATGGAAAAGAATTTGTTAATTTTACATGATGCAATAAATATTTTGCACCAGAAATACTTACATCATAGCATATCTCCGACAAAGCAAATACTGAAAATTGCTGATATTCTTGATTAGAAATTTGATAAGCATTATTTTTAATTGCTAGTAATACTTGATTTTTATAATATAAAACAAATTCTAAATTTTTTTCTACCATTGCATGTAAAAGCTGTAAATTTGCAATTGTATGGTCGATGCGTTCACCACCAAATGTACCATAAATTTCAAATTTAGAATAGCCTTGTTCATGTGCATATTGCACGGCATACCAAGTATCAGAAACATCTTTTTCTGTAGGTAAGCAAATAATTTTGCTATTCTCTGGAAGTTCTCCTTGATAAGAATCAAAATCACCGACAATAATATCAGGCTGAATATTTTGTGCAAGTGCATGACGATAACCACAATCTGCACAAATAATTAACGCTTTTTCTGGAATAAATATTTTTTCTGCAACATCACCACCTGAAATAATCACACAGGTTTTCACTTGATTCATAATTGCCACTCCTTAATTTGTTTTGCTTCTTCGTACATGGCACAATAGCTTTCATGTCGACTTTTGGGAATAATATTATTTTCAACAGCTTCTAATACAGCACAACCCTTTTCACAAGTATGTGAACAATCATGAAATTTACAATTATCTTGATAATCAGCAAATTCTATAAAACAATTTGCTAATTCTTCTTTGCGAATGATTGCGTAACGCATGGTATCAAATGTTGAAAATCCTGCTGTATCTGCAATATAACCACCTTCTTTTAATGGATATAACTGCGAATGGCGTGTCGTATGTTTCCCTCTGCCAAGTTTTTGGCTAATTTCACCTGTAGGAATTTTTAAATTATTATCTAATGCATTTAATAACGTAGATTTTCCTGCACCTGAATTGCCTGTTAATGCACTGATTTTATTTTTAAATGCAAGCCGAACAGTTTCAAGTGTTTCAGGATTTTGATAATCTACTCGTAAAACAGGTATATCAATAGATTGATATAATTGATAAATTTCTTCACAAGATGCCAAATCTATTTTTGTAAGCAATAATAACGGCTGAATTTTTTTATAACTTGAAACAGCAATAAATTTATCTAACAATCTTAAATTAGGCTGGGGCTCACACATAGAAACCACAAAGCATAACTGGTCAAGATTTGCAAGAGGCGGACGAATAATTTCATTTTTTCTAGGAAGCACTTCTGAAATAACGCCGTTATTTAATAATACATAATCGCCAACATAAAGCTCTTGTTTTTTTTGACGAAGAACACCTCTTGCGGAACATTCTGTTATAATACCATCAGGGGACGCTACAGTGTAGAGTCCCCTAACAGATTTTATAATCCTATATGCTTCCTGTACATGCACAGCCATTATTCAAAATCTACTGGAGCTGTTGCTGGTGGGTCAGCTGTCACATCACCATTACTGTCTGTATCTGTTACAAGAGGTTCTCCAGAATTTGCAGTATCTGGTGCTTGTGTGGTTACTGGGTCTGGCTCATCAACAATTGGTTCTGGTACAGTTTGAATAATCGGGTCTGTCATTGGTACAACAGGGTCAATAATAACTGGATTTGTAACAGGAGCTTCTGTAGGAGCTTCTGTAGGGTGATTAATACCACCGATAGATTCAAATGACCCTTGAATATCTTCACGAACCGCACTATAAGTTAGATTTGTGAAATCAAAGTTATAAACGCCAAGTTCTGCTTGTTGATTTGTGGAATAATTTGTTAAAATAACGACAATCTGTTGTACGCCAGAGCCTTCTACAGGTGTACTTACAGAGCCAGTCACAAATGCGGCATTAATAATGCTACTGCAAGCAATTGTTGTACCATTGCTATCAAGGAAGTCTAACACAAAACGACCTGTAGCATTTGCTGGAAGTGTAAGAGAGAATGGCACAACGCCTGTTGGGTCTTGTCCATTACTATAAGTCAAGACAATTTCTGTGCCAGCATCTACTAACTGATTTGGCTCAATACTTTGTGCAATGACAATATTTTCATCTTCTGTGGAGGGGGATTCCTGTGAGACAACAGTCAATCCATAATATTCACAAAGTTTTGTTGCATCTTCTAATGTTCTGCCTACTAAATTTTGCACTTCAATAGAGCTGTTCTCAATACCCTTACTGATATACATAATGATAGTAGAGCCTGCCTCTGCTTCTTCTCCAGCAGCTGGTTCTGTACGAATAACATTAGAAGTTTCAATACCTTCAGAACTCATTTCATATTTTTGATCAACAACAAAACCTTCTTGTGTGAGCATTTTCTTTGCCATATCATAATGATAATTTTTCACATTTGGCACTTCTACCATGCTGATACCCAAACTTACATTTACATAAACAGTTTGTCCAGTAGAAATGGTATCACCAACTGCAATATCCTGGAAATAAATCACATCTTTTTCATAAGTTGAATTTTCTGTTTCGTTAATTTGAATATCTAAATACGTGTAAGCGTCTTTTGCCTCATAATAATCCATACCAACAAGATTCGGCATTTCATATCTGGTTGATTGTCCTGGTCCATTAATTACGCCTTTGACGAGCCATAGAATGAAAAATACAGCAACAACAATAAATGCAATGGTAACAGCCGTCATAACAGGAATAAATAACGAACGGGATTCTTTTTCCTCATCGCCATCATCGTCATCGTCATCGTCATCATCATCATCATCATCTGGATAGTCTTCTATTTCATCATCGTCTGGGTAGTCTTCTATTTCATCATCGTCTGGATAATCTTCTATTTCATCGTCATCATCGTCATTTTCTACATACATTGTATTCGTCATTTCTGATTCGTCTGAAACTTCTTCATAATAACCAAATATCATAGATGGATTTGATTTAAAACTTTCAATATCTTTAATCATATCCGCTGCTGTTTGATAACGATTTTCAGGGTCTTTTTCCATGGCACGAAGAATAATTTCTTCTAGGCCTGCTGGGATGTTAGGATTAATTGCACGAGGACGTTTTGGAGTATTCTTCATATGCATAACAGCAATTGTAATAGGCTTATCGGAATCAAAAGGCTTCTGTCCTGTTAACATTTCATAGAACATAATACCAACAGAATAAATATCACTTTTTTCATCTGTCTGGTCACCTCTTGCTTGTTCCGGGCTGATATAATGCACAGTACCAATCGTCTGGTCAGTTGCTGTAAATGCTTGTTCACGTGCAGATTTTGCAATACCAAAATCCATGACTTTAATCGTCCCATCTGTGAATAGCATAATATTCTGTGGCTTAATATCCCTGTGTACAATGCCTTTATCATGAGCATGTTGCAATGCACGGAGTACTTGAATAATAAAATGCACAGAATCTTTCCAAGTCAGCATTTCCTCATTTTCAATATATTCTTTCAAGGTAATACCGTCAATATATTCCATGACAATAAATTGCAATTTATCTGAAAATCCTACATCATAAACTTTCACGACATTCGGGTGCGAAAGTGATGCAATCATTTTAGATTCATTACGAAAACGGCGAAGAAATTCTTCATTTTCTGCATATTCTCGTTTCAGAATTTTTACAGCAACAGTTTTATTATCCACAATATCTGTTGCACTGTATACATCTGCCATACCACCGACACCAATTAATTCCGTGATTTGATATCTGCCATCTAGTTTTTTTCCAATGTACTTATCCATTTTGCCCTCCAACCTTGTTACTTGTATTAATTTGTGATAATTGCTAGAGAAATATTATCTCTGCCACCTTTTTCCAAAGCCATATCTACTAATGCCTGTGGCATTTTCGTAAACGTATTTTCTTGCATTAAATGCAACATTTCCTGTTCACTGCAATAACTTGACAAGCCGTCTGAACATAACAGAAGCATGAAATCTTCACCACAAGCAATATGATAATAATCAGGTTTTACCACCCGTTCCACACCGACAGCTTTGGTCAGCCTATTTCGCAGTGGGTGGTCGTTCATATCTTCGAGTGTGATTTCGCCCTTTTGATAAAGCTCATTTACAAAAGTATGGTCACTTGTTAACTGCCTGATTTGACCATTTTCTATTAGATATGCCCTGCTATCACCCACATTTACAATCGACAGCCAACCACGTTCTGCAAATGCTGCGACACAAGTTGTACCCATACCATAATTTTGATAATCCATTTTTGCTGTACTATAAATTACAGAATTTGCTGCCGACACGGAAGAAAGCAATAATGCTCTTATTTCTTCTGCGTTCATTTCTTCATGATAATTTGCTGAAAAATGGTCAAATAATTCATGAACAGCCATTCTGCTTGCTAAACTTCCTGATTTTTCACCGCCCATGCCATCACAAACGACTGCTAAAATTTTACCTCGATAATCTTTTGCCAATACTTCGTCCTGATTTTCATCACGAATCAGACCAACGTCTGTTGCTGTTGCACATCGCAATTATATCACCTCACTATACTATTAATCATACCACTAAAACATAATTTTGTCAATTATTTTCTGTAAAATTCAGGTAAGATTTTTTATTCTCTTTTATTATCTATTTCATGTCGGAGCTGTCCGCAAGCAGCTTGAATATCACTTCCAAGCGTTCTCCTAACAGTTGCATGAATGCCTAATATTTCAAGATACTGCATAAATTTTTTTGCAGATTTTCTTGTTGCATGATAATTTCTTTCTTTTACAGTATTCACTGGAATTAAATTCACATGTGCCTGCTGATTTTTTAATAATTTTGCAAGAGTCTGTGCATCTGCAAAACTATCATTTTCATCTTCCATGACAGCATATTCATAAGTGATACGCCGTCCCGTTACTGCAAAATAATATTTACAAGCATTCATAAGCTCCTGTAGCGGATATTTTTTATTCACAGGCATAATTTTATTTCTTTGCAAATCACTTGCCTGATGCAAAGAAACTGCTAACGTCAAACCTGTTTTTTTATCAGCAAGTTCTCTGATTTTAGGAACAATGCCACAAGTAGAAATTGTCACATGCCGTAAACTCATTTGTCTGCCTTTAGAATCAGAAAGCAATTCTAAAAATTTCATTACATTTTGAAAATTATCCAACGGCTCACCAATTCCCATGAGAACAATACCAGAAATTTTAATATTCGCATTGCGTTCTGTTTCGTCAATCTGCAATAACATTTCAGAAGTCGTTAAATTTCTGACATAGCCTGCAATTGCAGATGCACAGAATTGACAGCCCATTTTACAGCCAACTTGTGTGGAAATACAAATTCTCCAACCGTGTTGATAATGCATAAGAACTGTTTCTACATGCTGACCATCAGGGAGCTGATATAAATATTTGACAGTATCATCTAGCTTAGATTCTAATTTTTTAGAAATTATTAATTTTTTTATTTCAAAATTAGCTTCTAATTTTAACCGCAATGCAGAAGATAAATCTGTCATTTGTGAAAATTCCTGAATTTTTCTGACATGTAACCAATGATAAATTTGCTTTGCTTTATAAATCGGCTCATGCAATTCTTGTATTGCTGTTTGCAATTCCTGCAAATTCATAGATAAAATATCTTGCATGCCATCACGCCTTTCTGTGCAGTTTTGCGATAAAAAAGCCATCACAATCTGCATATTCTGCTGAAAGAACTGCCCAACCCTCTGAAATATTTAATTCTGACAAAGCTTCAAGTTCAAAATCTTTGTGATTTTCTAAAAATTTTTGAATCACATCTTGATTTTCCTGTTTAAAAATAGTACAAGTAGAATAAACTAAAATTCCATCAGATTTCAAATATCTTGCTGCATTTTCTAAAATTTGATATTGCAATTCGGGAAGTTCTTGTATAGATGCAAGAGATTTATATTTAATTTCAGGTCTACGGCGAATGACACCAAATCCTGAACATGGCACATCACATAAAATTTTATCTGCTTTTGGAATCTCACTATCATATTCTGTTGCATTTTTTACACTGGTATGCACACAAGTTAAGCCTAATCTTTCCGCACCTTGCTGAATTAATTTTACTCTATGCGGATGTAAATCAAATGCATAGACATGCCCTTGATTCTGCATATCTTCTGCAATTGTAAAAGCTTTGCCTCCTGGAGCAGAACACATGTCTAATATAATTTCACCTGCTTGTGCATTTACTACTTTGCAACAGAATTGTGAAGATAAATCCTGTACATGAAAGAAGCCCTGCTGAAATGCTTTTGTATTTCTAATATCTGCCAAATTAATTTGGTAAGCATGTTCTAAACTATCACAAGGCTTTGGATTTAATTCTTGCAAATCGCCTTTTTTCAGGGGATTATATCTAATCATACAAGGCGGAGGACAAAGACTATTTTCAAAAAAAGCATTTGCAAATTTTTCTCCATGTTCAGCAATAACTTTCTGTAATAATGCCACGGGTGCAGAGTAACGCATTTGCATATTTATCCATTTATTAGTTGTCAAAGGAATTTTCTTATCCATACGCTGAAACTTTCTTAAAACCGCATTAATAAAGCCTGATGCACTTTTTTTCCTGAAATATTTCGCAAGTTTTACGCTTTCATTCACAGACGCACTGTCAGGAATTTTATCACAGTATTTTAATTGATAAAATCCAAGATATAAAATATATTTTACAGCATTATCTAATTTTTCAGGTTTTTTATTACTATACACTTCCAGAATATATTCCAGTGTGAGCAAACGTTCTATGACGCCATAATATAACTGTGTACAGAACGCTTTTTCCTGTGCTGGAAGCTCAGAATTTTTTAATTCTTTATCCAGTACAAAATTAGAATAACTATGATTTTCAAATGTTTTCAGCAATAATTTTACTGCTGTTGCTCTTGCATTGCTCATGCTCCTAATTGCTGCCCTTTAATTAATTTTTTTCCACGCAGAAATTCTTTGACTGGCATACGTTTACTGCCCTCTAACTGTACTTCTGTAAACTGCAAAGCTGTTTGATTTCCACACTGAACAATAAATTTATCCGCATCAATGATTGTGCCTACTGCATGATTACCTGCTATATCTGATACAACTGCACGAATAATTTTCAAACGTTTATTATCTAATTTTGTAAAACCAGTCAAACCACAAATAATTCTATGCAATTCTTGTGCAGATTTTTCAAAATCTAATGCAGACATTTCTTTGCGAATCATAGACGCATAACAAGATTTACTATCATCTTGTTTTTCTGGGATTAATTTGCCTTGTTCTAAGCCCTGCAATGCTGGCAAAATTAACTTTGCACCCAATGCGGATAATCTGTCATGCAATTCTTCTGCAATTTCGTTTTCGCCAATTGCAATACTTTCTTTTAATAGCATATCACCAGTGTCAAGACCTTCTGCCATTTGCATGATAGTCACACCAGTTTCTGTTTCACCATTCAGAATACAATGCTGAATGGGAGCTGCCCCTCTGTATTTTGGCAAAAGAGATGCATGCACATTAATACAGCCATATTTAGGCAATTCTAAAATTTCTTTTGGCAAAATCTGCCCATATGCTGCAACTACAATACAATCTGGTTGAATTTTTTGTAAAAAATTCAATGCTTTTTCTGCATCTTCACCTTTTCGTAAAGAAGCTGGCTGACAAATTGGAATACCATGTTCCAACGCTTTTTTCTTAACTGGTGTAAATTGCAATTTCATTTTACGACCATTTGGCTTATCAGGTTGTGTAAAAACAGCTTTTACCTCTGTATCAGAATTAGAAGCAAGTACTTCCAAACAAGGCACAGCAAATTCAGGTGTACCCATAAATACAATTTCCATAGAAAAATTATTCCTCCTCTACGACTTCTACAAATTCGTCAACTAGTTCTAAAAATAATTTTCCGTCCAGATGGTCAATTTCATGGCAAGCACCACGACAAGCTAACCCTTCTAAACGCATTTCGTAAAATTCACCATTACGATTTTGTGCTTTTACTATGCATTTATTCGGACGTGTCACATAGCCCCATTGGTCAGGACAAGACAAACAGCCCTCAATATCACGTTGTTTTCCGCTGGATTTTAAAATAACGGGATTAATTAATTCGATTAAGCCAGTTTCTTCTGTATCAATCAAAGCAATTCTCTTACGAATGCCAACTTGTGGTGCGGCTAAACCAACGCCTTGGGCTTTATAAAGTGTTTCTGCCATATCGTCCAGTAATTCCCAAAGTTTCGCATCAAACTTTTCTACAGGTTTGCATGTTACATGCAAAATTGGGTCATCTTTTGTTACAATTTTTCTAATTGCCATAAATCTTCCTTCTTTCTCTCATACTGTTACTTAATATTTAATATTATTCATAATTTCATATATATACTATATACCAATACTTCCGTTCATATCCACATAGACACGAATTTTTGCAACTTCTTTTATTTTTGCAGATACTTCAAGTGTATTTCTTATAAACTGCCGAAATGCATGGGTATTTTTGCATTTGAGAATCATTCGCCAACGATACTTGCCATTCATTTTTTCATACGTACAAGGTGTTGGTTTTAGTATACGCAAGGGAATTTTTTCAGAATAATTTGCTAATACTTCTTGCATACACTTTGCAAATTTTTCTGCTCCAATAGAAATTAATTCTTCTTTATCACTGATAAAATTCACAACACAAATATCACAATATGGCGGAAATAATAACACTTTTCGCAATGCAAGTTCTTCTTCTACAAAAGCTTCATAATTTTGTTCTGCTGATAATTTAAGCACATAATGTTCTGGCAAGAATGTTTGCAGAATGGCACAACCTGATTTTTCACTTCTGCCACTTCTGCCAACAACTTGTGTCACAAGACTAAATGTCCGTTCATAGCTTCGGAAATCTCCTGAAAAAAGTGCTTTATCGACAGAGACAACACCAACAAGTGTTACATTCGGAAAATCTAAGCCCTTGCCTATCATTTGTGTTCCCAGCATAATGTCATATTCCCGATTCCGAAATGCTTCAAAATTTTTTTCATATGCGTTTTTCTTGCCTGTTGTGTCAGCATCCATTCGCAAAATTCTAGCTTTAGGCAATCTTGCGGACAATTCATCTTCCAAACGTTGTGTGCCAAAGCCCATTCTGCGAAGTTTTTTCCCATTGCAAGACGGACATGTTTCTGGTACAGACTTAGAAAAGCCACAATAATGACAATGTAATAAACCATCTGGTTTATGCCACGTCATGGGGATTAAGCAATTTTCGCAATAAACAGGCTTATTACAAATACAGCAACTAATAATCGTATGATAACCACGGCGATTTAATAATAATATACTCTGTTCACCTTTTTTTAAATTTTCCTGAATTGCTTCAAATAATCTGCGACTAAAAACAGAATGATTTCCAGCTTCACGTTCTAGTTTCATGTCAATTGTTTCAACTTTTGGCAATGAGATATTACCATAACGCTGGGTTAATTCCACAAGCTGATAAATATTTTTTTTTGCATTATAATAACTTTCAATTGTTGGCGTTGCCGAAGCTGGAAGCAATACCGCTCCATGATAACGGCAACGCTGTTTTGCAACCTCAATTGTATCATAACGGGGAGCAGATTCTGATTTATAAGAACGTTCTCCTTCTTCATCCATGATAATTAAACCAATATTTTGTAACGGTGCAAAAACCGCACTTCTTGTGCCAATAATAAAATCTGCCTCACCTGTTCTTGCACGTTCATAGGATAATCTCCGTTCACCGTCTGAAAGTCTGCTATGCATTAATGCAACACGATTCCCAAAACGCATTTGAAATCTTTGCACAGTCTGTGGTGTTAAACCAATTTCAGGCAATAGTAATAAAACAGATTTTCCCAATGCAAGCGTTTTTTCTGCCAGTGCCTCAAATACAGAAGTTTTTCCACTGCCTGTAACACCTTTTAATAAAAAACATACAGGCTTACTTGTTTCCAAATGCGGTGAAATTATTTGATATGCTTTTTGCTGTTCGTTAGAAAGCATTAATTCAGGTAAATTTTCTGTATTTTCTGAAATTTTAATAGATTTAGATTTTTTTCTGGTACGTCCAGATGTTTTTTTTATTACAGCAGACGGCAGAATTGCCTTAATCGCATCATAATAGGTACAAAACGTATTCTCACGCAACCAGTAAACCAACTGCATTTGTTCCTGATTTAATACAGGTTCATCATCTAGCACAGATATAATTGTTTTTAAATTCTGAACTTGTTCAGATGTTATTTCCATGACAAAGCCAATCACATTACGATTGGCTTTTCCAAACGGTACATGAACTCTGCAA
>JAAVHJ010000029.1 GCA_014799805.1 Ruminococcus sp. | reverse complement strand
TTTTTTTGCATATATTGTATCAGAAAGGCACATACTGGAGGTATGACAATGCGAAGAAAAAAATATAATATTTTGCAAAAATGCACAGTTTTTGGAACATTGGCATTATTATTAACAGCAGGGGCAGGCTGTTTAATACAGTATGTGCCAGTTCTAACAAATGCGACATCTGAAAAATTAAATCTTGAATTAAATCAAGATAAATCAGAATATATTCCCGATTTATTACAACCTGATTTTTATTTATCTGAAGGTTTTGGTATTTCAGAAGACTTAGAATCTGAAACAGAACCAGAAACACAGGCTGTTTTTTCAGAACAGAAAACAGAAAAAATTGTAGATGCAGGCGAAAAGCCTTATCCAGAAGAATGGAATTTAACAGGTGGTATTGTGGAACAAATGCATTATGGATTTTATTCTGGAACGAAATTTTTTCAGCTTGTAACCGCTGGACAGGTGCAGAATAAAACGGCTTTATCAAATCAGATTCTTTATGAAGAAAGTCAATTATTACCTGAATTTAAAATCAAAATAGATGGTTCACCACAAGTATTAATTATGCATACACATACGACGGAAAGCTTTGAACCCTATGAACGTGAATATTATGATTCTAATTTTAATTATCGTACAACGGACAGCTCTAAAAATATGATTATGGTAGGTGATGCTATTGCGGAACAGTTAGAATCAGCTGGAATTGGGGTTATACATGATACAACTGTTCATGATTATCCGTCTTATACTGGTTCTTATGAACGAAGTGCAGAAACAGTTAAAAATGCTTTGATACAGTATCCGTCTATTAAAATTGTATTAGATATTCATAGAGACGCTGTTGGCGGTGACGGTGTGATTAAACAGCCTGTTGTGGAAGTGAATGGCAAAAAAGCAAGTCAAGTAATGATTATTTCTGGTTGCGATGACGGAACTATGAATATGCCAAATTATTTAAAAAATTTCAGATTCGCTTGCTTATTACAGCAACAAATGGAATCAGATTATGCAGGTTTCACAAGACCGATTTTATTTGATTATCGAAAATATAATCAAGATTTAACAACTGGAAGCATTTTAATTGAAGTTGGTTCACATGGAAATACATTGGAGCAAGTAGAATATGCTGGAGAATTAATTGGCAGTTCTCTTGCAAGAGCTTTACAACAATTAGAGGAGTAATATTATGCAGAAATTAAAAAAAATTTTAACAGGATTTATCATACATTGTATTTTAAGTTTTGCAATACTAGGAGCTATGCGGGTCTATCAAAATGGCTATAATAAAATGCATTCTAACCAATTACGCATGGCAAGTGTTTCTGTGCAGGAAGAAAACACGCAAATTCAAGTATTGCATCAGAAATTTAATGTTAAAAAAATTTCTGAAAATGATATGATTTATTATCTCGCATATATTTTAACAGATAAGCAATTGCATGGGTGGCTGTTTTTTCTAAAATTCATAAAAATTTCATAAAAATTTAATTAAAATTTCATTGCAATTTTTAGAAACCTGTGCTATAATAATAAAGCAGTCTGAGAGAGACATAAAAAAGAAATGTGCCTGTAGTTTAGTTGGATAAAACAGAGGACTCCGACTCCTCAGAGCGCAGATTCGAGTTCTGTCAGGCACACTGATAGCGAGATGTAACTCAGTTTGGTAGAGTGCTTGGTTTGGGACCAAGATGCCGCAGGTTCGAGTCCTGTCATCTCGATTCAAGAAAATACACTTGCTTGATTAAGCAGGTGTATTTTTATTTTGTCTAAAAACTGTCATGTGGAAACATGGCAGTTTTTTATATTATAATTTATATAGAAATAATTTCTTTTGCAAAAAGCTGTTGCTGGTGAAGAATCGCAATATTAGCATTTCTAAACGCATATCTCCAGGGTATATTTGTTTTTTTCGGGTATTGTAAATATAATTTCTGATGCGTTCCAATTTTCTGATAGTTCAGGCTTGCATAAGAAAATTTTAAATGCTGGTATTGATTTTTTAAGAAAATAATATGCCTTGTGTCTTTTGTGAAGAAAAAATTTTCTGCTTCTGCAATATGTGGTTCATAAATATGGTCAGTAATACCATCTGTTTGAATTAAGTAAAAATCAGGATAGTAATAAAACCAAAGATTTTCTTGATTATCAATATTCATGGCATAATATTCCAGTATGCCATATTTTTCAGCATTCCAGATAATTTGTCCTGAATCATTCCAAATAAGCACACCTGTTTTTCCAACAGGGTTATCCCAACCATGATGACCGCCTATCATGCCTTCTACAAAGTAACCAGTCATGATACGACCATCTGATAATACAAGACAATCATTAATGCAATCTCCTAAACAAAACCGCTGATAAATATTTTCTGTGCTGTCAAGAAGAATGGCATTTTTTTGTTCTCCTGTTTTGACGGAATAACGACTTGTGGAGCTGACAAGCAATAATTTATCATGCAAAGGCTGAATAAAATGAAATTGCATACTGAATTTTCCCAGAGAATAAAATTTTTCCTGTAGTAATATACCCGAATTCCAGTTAATTTCTAATTCTAGTACAGAGTAATAAAATTTAGTTTGCTTTTTCGTTTCATAGAGAAAATAAATTTTACTATCATAGCCAATCAAAAAATTAATTAGTTTATATTCCAGAAGCATATATTTTTGTTCTAACACTTGCATATTAACAAAATTTTCAAATAAAATATTCGCCATATTTTTTCCTCTTTTTTTCAAGTATTATAAATTAATTATAGCATAAGTAAAATTTCATGTCAAGAATGATTTTAGTCTTGTGCAGAATGATGAATATTTTATGAAATATTTGTGCAATCCTATAAATTTCAAAAACAATCTTGTTTTTAAGACTAAATTTTGCTATAATCAATGTATAAGTATCAAAGTGTGATACAAGAAATAATTTATTCATGATTTAGCAGTGATTCATGCAATAAATTTTAGAAAGGAGAATCAAAAAAATTTTTTTCAACTGCAAAAAATTTATCACAAGGAGGAATTTTTATGCAAAATCAAAATCCGCTGTTTAGTAAAATATTAAGTGCAATGACAGTGTTTGCTATGACATTGTGTTCCGTATTGCCAAAAGATATTTCATTAACAGCAAAGGCAGTTTCAGCAGATTATCCTGTACAGCTCATGAATATTGCGACAAAAGATAATTCTAAAGTAGTAACTGAAACTAACACAAAAGATAATTCTGCCGTAGCTGTGCAGAAATTAGGCAATAATCTCGCTCCCTCATGGAGGTTTGACAGAGTGGGAGCTGATGCAAATGGTACGTATTTTAAGCTATGCAATGCAGAATCAGGGCGTTTGCTCACACCGAAAGGTTATCAAGTCAATTCTGGAACAGAAGTTGTGATGTATGGTTATGAGTCTGACAAAACACAGCATTGGTATGTTATTCCAGTCAAACAAGACCATTTAGGAAATGATTTATATTATAAAATTGTCAATTATTCTGATACAGGATTAGCTTTGACACAGGGTGCAAATGGTTTGACATTAGAAAAATATACTGAGGCTGATTCTCAACTTTGGTTATTAAATGCAGACGGATTACAAGGCTTTGCTGGTTATTGTTCTGATGATAATACAGGCAATATCAAAGCAGGTGACATTGGCGGTTTATTCGGCGAGACAGTGGAAGTTTCTAATTTTGATGATTTGAAAAAATATGCTACTTCTGATACACCTTATACTATCGTTGTAACGGATGATATTAAAATAACTAATTTACAAAAAGATTCACAAAATCATTATTATTGCCCTGATGGTAGAATTTATGTGCATAGTAATAAAACAATTGTTGGTAGTTATTCAAATCATACACTATATAATGTTCAGTTTTGCACAGCAACAAAAAATGGTGTAGGTGATAATGTTGTTATCAAAAATTTTGACTTACAGCATGATGCAGACTCTAATGGTAATGATTCCATTGTAGTTTATTTTGGTTCTGGTGAAAATCTTTGGGTAGACCATGTAACTTTTACAGGGCATGCAGATTATAACAAAGCTTCTACAGGAGAACCAGATTGGGACAAATTTATTGCCTGTTGCTATGATGCAGATTACTGTACTGTTTCTGATAGTTCTTTTGGATTGCATGAATATGGTGTCATTTTAGGCTATCCTGACGACACGCAAGATGTCAAAAATAAATATGATAATTATCCTAGAATGACATTAGCAAGCAATAAATTTTATCAGACATTAACCAGAGGTCCAGGATTAATGCGTTGGGGCTATTATCATTCACTTAATAACTATGTAAATGAATTTAGTATGGCATATACGGTTCATAGTGGCTGTGATATTTTTGCTGAAAATTGCTATTATGAAAACGGTGGCAATGTAATTTGTGACTGGAATGAAATTACATTTGTAGGTGCTTATGCAGAAACAGGTTCAAAGTTTGTAAATTGCAAACGTACGACAATTGAGGGCTCTGCATTGAATTCTACATGGAGACCATCAACAAATTATGATTATGTGACGATTACAGCAGACGAGGCAAAAAAATATTGTTCTAATTATAGTGGCAGTCAGACTAATAATAATAACTGGATGTATTTAAGATTTGCTAAGAGTGGCGTGCCGAGTGCTGGTTATTACGAATCTGCAAATGAAGAACCTGTTGTAGATAGTTATACACCTGCAAGCTTTACAGAGGGTGCAACTTATAGATTTAAAAATGTAAATTCTGGTTTATATCTGGAAGTTGCAAGTGCAGAGGCTAAAAATGGTGCAAATGTGCAGCAATGGGGTTCAGACGGTTCAGAAATACATAATATTTGGAAATTATATAGTGCTGGAGACGGCTATTATTATATTGTTTCTGCAATTGATGATGGAGCTAAATTTGTGTTAGATATTGCAGGCAAAAAAACAGATAACGGTACAAACGTTGATATTTACCAGTATAATGGCGGTACGAATCAGCAATTTATGCTGACACAAAATGCAGATGGTTCTTATAAAATTCGTACAAGAGTTTCTGGCGAAAAATCAGCATTAGAAATTGCAGATGCAAGTAAAGAATCTGGTGCAAATGCTCAGCAATGGGAAATAAATGGCGTGAATTGTCAGGACTGGATTTTAGAATCTGTTGCTGACCCAGGTGTTGCAATGGATACTAGCGTTATGTATACGTTTACGAATTTAAACAGTGGTCTTGCTTTAGAAATTGCTGACGGCAAAACAGAAGAGAATACTAATATTCAGCAATGGGCTATTAATGATTATGAGAATCAGAAATGGGTATTAAAATCTTTTGGTTCAGGAAATTATTATTATATCTGCTCTGCACAGGATTCAAACTATGTATTAAAAGCAGAGGGCAGTAAAAACGGCAGTAATATTGATATTGTGAAATATTCTAATAAAGACAGTGCTATGTTGTTTAGATTTACAAAAAATCTTGATGGGTCCTATAGCATTATGACACATGCATCAAAAGATACTGCACTTGTAGAAGTTGCTAGTGCAAGCCTTGAAAATGGTGCAAATATTCAGCAATGGGAAGCGAATGGCAATGCTTGTCAAAAATGGAATGTAAAAACAGAACCAATTGTAACAACTCAGCCAACAGAACCAACTAAGCCTATAGAAACAACTGCACCAACAGAACCGCCAAAACCAACACTGTTAAAAGGTGATATTGATAATAATGGGCAAGTAGCTGTTTTAGATTTAGTTGCATTGCATAAATATTTAATGTTACAGCAGAATTTCACAAAAGAGCAATTTCAAATTGCAGATATGAATCAAGATGGCATTGTGAATATTTATGATTTGATTCTGTTGAAAAAAACATTGCTTGCAAAATAATTTAAAATGATTTGAAGTGATGTTATGAAATGGGTATTTATTCCCTTAATTTATGTATCTGCTGTTTTTATAATTGGCTGTTTAATTTATAGTTTCAAAAAACCTAGGCATATTAGCATTGAACCGCCAATCAGAATGCTATTAGGTTCAGCAGGGCTTGCATTATTTCTGAATGCAACGGCAATGTTAGCAAGTTCTGCTCAAATAGCATGTATTCTATTTGGTATCTATCATTTTGTAATAGATTCTGTTGTATTAGGCATGATGTCATTTGTGCGAAGATATACCAATATGCGTCAATATCATAATAAATTGCAAATTACACTCACAATTATGGCAGATATTGACGGCATTTTAATGCTTGTAAATTGTTTTAAGCCGATTTTATTCCAATGCGATAAGATTTATGACAAGTCAGGCTATGCATTCTATCATATGAGTACTAAAAGCTATTTCTATTATTATCATATTTTATTATTATATATAATTATAATAATTATTTTATATGATTTAATCAAGAAAATCTGGGAGTCACCTAAAATTTATCAATTAAAATATGCAGTAATTTTAATTTTAAACTGTATTTTAGTAATATTTCATTCGTTGTATTTGCAATTAAATATAGCCATTGATTATTCATTGTTATGTTATGCTGTGATTGCACTTTGTATTTTTTATTTTTCCATGATTTATATCCCAAGAGGCTTAATAGACAGATTGCTTTATTTTACAATTTCTAATATGCAAGATGGCATTATTTGCTTAGATATTGATAATAAATGCATTCATGCGAATAAACCTGCTAAAATTTATTGTGACGATGAAATTGTTCAGCAAGTGCAAATTTGGTTTTCAAAAAATATTCCCTCTGGTGCAGAAAATTATTTCTGGAATGCGAAACGCCGTATTGATGGCAGAATGTGTTATTACAGAATTCAATTCCAAAAAATTTTTGACGTAAATGCAAAATATTTAGGATGTTTTTTTATGATTCAGGATTGCACAGAAGAAACAGAACGTTTTGCAATGGAAAACTATCGTGCAACACATGATGCCTTAACTGGGATTTATAACAAAGAATATTTTTATGAAATTGCCAAAGAAAAAATGTTAGAAAATCCAAATCAAGAATATTATATTTTATGTACAGATGTAAAAAATTTTAAGCTTGTCAATGATATTTTCGGCGTACAGGCAGGCGATAAATTATTAATGCGAATTTCTGGTGTTCTGCATTCTTTGGCTAGTGAAAATTGGGTCTATGGTAGATTAGCTGCTGATAAATTTGCAATTTGTGTTCCCAAAACAGAATTTCATGAAGAAAAAATTTTAAAAAAAATAGTTCGTATGGCGAAATTAACAGAACTAAATGAAAATAGTATTTTTAAAATTCATATTCATATTGGAGTTTACAGGGTAGAAGATAGAAATCTTGGCATTTCTGTCATGTGTGACAGAGCAAATCTTGCAATTAAAACAATTAAAAATAGCTATCAAAATATTGTTGCTTATTATCAGAAAAATTTGCGTGATAGTTTTATTAACGAACAAAAAATAATCAGTGAATTTGAAGAAGCAATCAGAACCAGACAATTTCAAGCTTATATTCAGCCTCAGATTTCTGCGATAGATGGCAAAATCAGAGGCGGTGAAACACTTGTGCGTTGGATTCACCCTGAATCTGGTATGATTCCGCCGATTAAATTTATTGAAATTTTTGAACAAGCTGGATTTATTAGCCGTTTAGATGCGTACATGTGGGAAACAGCTTGTATGCAATTGCAAAAATGGAAACATGCAGGCTTAACAGAGGCATATTTATCTGTAAATATTTCTCAAAAAGATTTTTATTTGCTAGATGTTTATAAAATATTAACGGGTTTAGTAGAACATTATCATTTAAATCCTAGAAATTTGCATTTAGAAATTACAGAAACAGCTGTCATGAATAATCCGCAAGCACAACTGCCTCTAATTGATAAACTAAGAAACTATGGATTTTTAGTAGAAATAGACGATTTCGGAAGTGGTTATTCTTCGTTAAATACACTCAAAGATTTAAAAGCAGATATTTTGAAAATTGACATGGGATTTTTAAGCAAAACAGAAAATTCAGAACGAAGCAAATTAATTCTTCGCATGATTATTGCACTTGCAAAAGCTTTAAAAATGGAAGTCATCACAGAGGGTGTAGAAACACAAGAACAAGTAAATTTTCTGAAAGCCTACGGTTGTGATATTTTTCAAGGTTATTATTTTGCAAAGCCTATGCCTGTTGCAGATTTTGAAACATATTATTTAAATAAAATTTTAAAATAACAGTAAAATCCTGCTGGATAAATTCCAGCAGGATTTTTTATGATACTAATTTTATTAAATCTTTGATAACTTCACTTGCAAGAATTAATCCTGCAACAGACGGCACAAAAGCATTCGATGCTGGAATACTTCTACGAATGTCAGATTTTTCTAAATTATTTGTCATTTTAACAGGCTGTTCTTCAGAATAGACAACTTTTAGTTTTTTGATATTACGCTTTTTTAATTCATGACGCATGGTTCTTGCAAGAGGACAAGTTTTCGTCTGATAAATATCAGCAATTTTAAAAGCTGTCGGGTCAAGCTTATTTCCTGCACCCATACAGGAAATCACTGGAATATTGGCTTGGTTGGCACGCATAATAATTTCAATTTTGCCAGTTATTGTATCAATGGCATCAATAATATAATCATAATTTGAAAAATCAAACGTATCTGCTGTTTCTGGTAAATAAAAGCATTGATATTTATTTACCTGAATATCTGGACAAATATCATGAATTCTTGCTTCTGCAATGTCGGTTTTATATTGTCCGATTGTACTATGTAATGCATAAATCTGCCGATTAAGATTCGTCAGATTAATTTTGTCATTGTCAATAATATCAAGTGTTCCTATTCCAGTTCTTGCCAATGCTTCTACAGCATAACCCCCAACACCACCAATACCAAATACGGCAACACGGCATTGTTTTAAATATTTTACCGCATTTTCGCCAAATAAAAGCTCTGTTCTTGAAAATTGATTCAGCATAAAAATTCCTCCGTTTTCATTAAGACCGACCTTCACCAGATTTTGTGCCGTGATTGGTGATTGCCTTATCATAATCATCTAAGAAATGATGATATTCATCACCAATATGATAAGAAATGATTGTTTTTAAATTTACATTTTCAACACTACGAAAAATATTTTTATCAATGGCAGGGCTAATTTTTCGGAGCTGTTGCAATAATTCTTTAATTTCTTGACGTTTTGAACTATTTCCTCCATTTTTATCAATTACATAATTTTCTGTAAACCGACAGGCGCATTGAATAAATTCCAGTTTATTATGCTCTTGCCACGCAATAATATCCGATTCTCTGACAAGATACATGGGACGAATTAATTGCATATTTTTAAAATTTTCGCTATGAATTTTTGGCATCATCGTTTGAATCTGTGAGCCGTATAACATACCCATTAAAATTGTCTCAATCACATCATCAAAATGATGCCCTAATGCAATTTTATTACAGCCTAAATCTTGTGCTGTTTTATATAAATGTCCTCTCCGCATTCTTGCACAAAGATAACATGGATTTTGATTGACAGTTACCACATAATCAAAAATTTTTGCATCAAATATTTCAATCGGAATGCCTAATAATTCTGAATTTTCAATAATTTTTTGCTTATTTCTTTCATTATAACCAGGATTCATGACTAAAAATACTACTTCAAAAGGGAATTTGCTATAACGTTGCATTCTTTGCATACATTTTGCCATAAGCATGGAATCTTTGCCACCAGAAATACAAACAGCAATTTTATCTCCCTCTTGAATTAAATCATATTCTTTAATACCTTTCAGAAATTTTATCCAAATGGATTTGTTAAATTTCCTGACAATTGTTTCTTCGATAGAATTTGGAATTTCCATATATCACTATTACTGAAAACCGATAAAACAATATTAAGATAAACCTTTATGTTTCATTTCGTATCAAATGAACATTTGTTAATCTATGGATAATTTTTAAAAGTTTTCTCTCAATTTTTATAATATTGTGTGGTTTATAGTAACTTTCTCCTTTCTTATTTTTTAGATATTCTACATTGCAAAGTTCCTGCTTTCTATATCAGGATCACCCCCGCGCATGCGGGGAAAAGGTGACACGATACTTGACAACTGCTGATTATTGTGGATCACCCCCGCGCATGCGGGGAAAAGGTTCTTTTTATACTGCAAAAAGTATGTTGAAAAGGATCACCCCCGCGCATGCGGGGAAAAGCTCTTTCTTCTTCCTCTGTGAGTTCCTGGTTGAGGATCACCCCCGCGCATGCGGGGAAAAGAAGCGAGCGAGTGCATTACTATCTAACCCCCGAGGATCACCCCCGCGCATGCGGGGAAAAGTTATTAGTTATCTTAGAACCGCCAGCAAAAGTAGGATCACCCCCGCGCATGCGGGGAAAAGTATTGTTTTCGCATTTAACGAAATGGGAAGAATGGATCACCCCCGCGCATGCGGGGAAAAGTTTTAGTTACTTTTTTTGTACTAGATGCTTTAGGGATCACCCCCGCGCATGCGGGGAAAAGCTAAGGTTACATCCAGCTGGGTTACAACTTCTGGGATCACCCCCGCGCATGCGGGGAAAAGTTATGGATGCCTTTAGAAAAGCGTTTGGAATCCAGGATCACCCCCGCGCATGCGGGGAAAAGAATTTCGAACGGCATAGCGTGCAGGCTGTGCTGGGATCACCCCCGCGCATGCGGGGAAAAGACTAAAAAAGTTATGGAAAATAGCGGTTTACAAAAAACCACATCTCAAATTTTCTTTAACTTTTCAAAGACCTAGTAGGTCAGCTTACAATCCTAGAGGATCACCTCCGCACATGCGGGAAAAAGATTATAAGTCTCCTACATTTTCTTTAATTTTTCAAAAATTTGATAAGTTAACTTACAATCCTCCAAAGCTCTATGGCGTTTCTCATATACAATCCCTAATTCAGTAGCTAATGCAGACAATCCATATCCAAAGTCACTATCTACCTTTCCTTTGGAAATTTTCTTTGTATCAATTTGTTTATTTTTTATCAATGGAAACCCATTTTGAACACACTCTCTTGTTAAAAATTGCATATCAAATCGAATATTATGTCCTACTAATTCATAATTTTCACAAAATGCAAGAAATTTTTCTAATGCATCTTTTATAGGAATGCCTTTCTCTAACAAATCTTCATTTGTAATTCCTGTTAATTTTTGGATTTCATTAGGTATTGTCACATCGCATTGGATTAATGTAGAAAATGAAGCATCAACTTTGCTGTTTAAGACACGAATTGCACCAATTTCAATAATCCTATCTGATTCATGCAAACCAGTCGTTTCAATATCAATCACAACATAATTTTCAATATCTAAAGGAGAAGTTGCTTTTCTTTGTTTAGAACGGTTAATGTGAGATACTTCAACATTAGACATTTGATTTTTTCGATTAGAAACATTCAGATTACGGCGAACCAATTGAATGCCATCAAAATCGACAGGTTCCCAGTCTGAATTATGAATACGGAAATCCAGTTTTTGTTCACTATTTATACTAAATACCATAGATGCACTGCCATTTTTAATATGTTCACAAATTCTGTCCCAAACAGCATCACGAACTCTGGCATTTAGATCTCCAACAAATACACCAGTATTAATTTCAATCAGCCATTTAGAGAGATCACCTCTTAGCTTTTGTGGGCAATTGTTTAATGTAATAACTACCATCATAAGTCATCACCTGTACCATACTGTCTTGCGAAATCAACAGTACGATTTTCACCATCCCAAAGGCACATAACGGGTTCATTTTCATCTTCAAGAGGTTCATCAGGCATTAAAATAAACTTAATATCTTCTACTATTCTTTTAAGAAGATGCAATTTAACCATTTCATCTCTCATTCTACGCCGAACAACTCTCGGCAAATCTTCTGGTTCTTGTGAAGCAATTTCAAAAGAAATGGGAATTGTAATTTCAGCTTTATAGAGATCAGCAATATCATACACAAAAGAATTTATATTTCCCACATGAACAAATCCCAATGCAGGAGAACACCCAATGGCACAAATAACAGAATGTACCAGCCCATATAGACAAGCATGTGAAGCAGAAAGAGCTTGATTCACAGAATCAGAAGCAGTAAAATTTTCTGGATCATATTGTCTACCGTCCCAATGAACACCCCATTTTTTAGAACATTGTTTATAAATTTTTTTAATACGGGTTCCTTCTCTTCCACGGAGTTGTTGCATTGTAAGATTAGAAACATCTTCATTTGGGAAACGCATCCCATACATTTTTCGAGCGACATTTAAATTTTTTCTTTGGTCTGAAACTAACTCTGCTTGCTTTTGCATCAAACGGGAACTTTTGGTAAGCGGACAACCGCTTACATAATAACGAACGCCTTTTTCACCAATCCAACAAATACTAATTCCAGAATCGCCAATCAGCTCCATTGCTCTATGTGTAATTTCTGTACCTGGACCAAGCAGAAGTACAGAAATTACACCTGATGGAATATGCAGAATACCTTTTTCATCTAACACAGTAATTGCACTATCTTGACGATTAATTTTACAATGTTCCAAATACAAAAAAGTCATTCTGCTAGTAATTTTAGGAAGTGCTGGCAATTCTGGTTTTATCATACCTGAAATTTCTGCCATAAATTCTCCTTTCATTATTTTAACATAAAAATTTTTATTTGTCAATGCTTATTATTTTAATTACATAATTGTCATTAATCCCATACCATAGGCTTTTCCTTTGCCAATTCCATGAATTAGATTATTTCGAAATAATTCTGCATCGTTCACTGTCAGAAATCCTTCATAAGTCACAGCAAGCAAGGAAATATAATGATTATTTGATTTATAGAAACGATACCATTTATTCTGAACGACATCAAATGCATCAGAAACAAGACAAAAGCCAAAATTTTTGGATTTCTCAATCAACCATTTTTTTTGATATTCAGTTGTGATATGAGGATATACTTTACCACGTTTTTCTTTTATATTAGAGCAAATACTCACAGTAGGATTTGCTGTAATACGAAAACGCCATTTGCTATTATTTTCTATTTTTTGAAGAAAATTATCATAAAATTTTGTTTCCCATATTTCATCTTGGCTGAATTGTTGACAGAAAGAAGAAAAATCTGGAGCAGTTTCTGTTAGAACTAAAAAATATAATTTACCATTTAAATTATCAAGTCGCCATAGATTTCTTTTTCTTTCGCCTGTAAAACAATTTTCCAATGCACCATGAAATTTACTTGGGGAACTAAGCGCTTTCAGCGTATTTCTATTAGAAATATCAAGGGGAATTCTTGATAAAAACATATATTTCACCTCAATTATGCAAATGGATCATGTGCAGTTGCGATTATTTTTTGCACTGTGATAATATCTGCATTTATATATTCTTCTGCCACATTTCGAAAATTAAATTTTCGGTTTAATTTACTGAATGAAACAGGCACATCACGAATGACTTCTGTTGGAATATCACTATCTGTGATAATACGAAGTTTAGCAGTTCTGAATTGATTCTGTTTGGATTCATCCAGCAGCCAAGGCTCTGTTTGGAGTGAAGTCAATAAATCTGTATCACGGATTCCTAAAAGCAAAGGCATTGTAGGCGGGCAGGAACGTCTGCCTAAAAACAATGGGAAAGCTGGATTTTTCAAAGCGTTTTTAATTTCATTCAAGAATGTGATATCTTGGCTTTCCAAACCTGCAAGAAAAATAGCATCTGCAAGATAAAAACGTTTTGTGACATAAGCATCTTTTTTTGTCTTTGCTGTATGAAAATCACGAAGCAATTTACCCTCATGGTCAATTCTGACACCAAATTTCAGTGTATTTAATTTTTCAAGAGAATGTTCTCTGGAATATCCCAATGCGGCAGCTATTAAACCAAGCACACCACTTTTTGTTGGAAAATTCATAGTTCTGCGAACTTCAAATTTCGATTCAGCTCCCCATGACTGAAGAGGAGCTGAAAGACGTAATAGCAAAGTTGCCATTAGACCACCTCATCAAAATCAGAAATATAATCATGCAATTGTTCTAAGAGTGCAGGAAGATTTACTTTTTCAGCACCAAGAACAGAATCAGAACCAATTACAAAACTATGTACAGGTGTTTCACAGTAATTATCATATACTTTTTGTGCATGTGCAAATAATTTTTTCACAGATTCTTCTGTATAACCTTCTTTACTTCTGACAGGCTTTTCAAATGCTCCTGAAAGATTGACAGGCTGATTCGTGCGAATTGTCACATAAACCAAATCAGGCAAAGTTCTATTTGCATAAGAATTCTGTTTTCCAGTTGGCATGGAACAAATAAATGCTTCCGCAAATCCTTTTACAGCATCCGCTGTATCTGTTCCGATTGTCTGAAACAATTCTGCTACATTAACAGTTGCATAGCGATACAACGTTGCAGAATTAAATTCCGTTGTTCCAAGATGTCCTGCACCAGCATTATCGGCTGTAGAATAATCATCTACAGCAGTAAAATAATCATATTCACTCTGTACGGCATGTGTAGAAATACTATGTGCAACCTGTGAAGAAGCGTCAACATTCAAATCAACATCATCTGCAACCATTCTGCCAAACAAAGCAATATCAATAGACTGATAGTTCTGTAATACTTTTTTGTATTCTTTTTTATCTTTCACACCAGCAATTACTAATTCAGCCAATTTTTTTATCTGAACACGACTGATAAAAAATAATGCTTTTGTTGTTGCGTTTTCTTTTTTCTTGTCAGTTTTCGTGCTAATGCCAGCATTAGAGAGAGCCTCAACAGCCATTTTGTCAGCTTTTCCTTTTTCAATACCATTCTGTATTAAATGCTTTGCAATTAAATCTGTTGCATGCATTGTACGAAATCCAAGTTGTTCATCATTGAAAATATCAGTAAACATATTTCTGATAGCATGTTTCCATGACTGACTGGAAACCCTTGCACGATTGACACCGCCATAAACTGCAGTTTTTGGTCTGCCTGTGTCATCACGGTTAACACAACTTGGCGGTACTGTTTGAATAACATGAAAATCAATATATAATCTTTTCTTGTTCATTCCAGATTCTCCTTTTTAATTTTAATTTTAATTTTTATTCGCTTGATGATAACGTTCATTCCAAAAATCCCGTCCCCATCTTAATTTGACAGTTTCCGCAGCATCTTCATAATAAAATTGATATAAATCAACAGCTAGTTTTGCATAATCTAATGAAATGCTTTCTTGTCTCAAAAGTTGTATAATTCCTCTTAAATGATATGCCAAATCCTCTGGAGACACAGCTGTTACCACTAAATGTAAGCGATTCAAAATGCGTTCTGTATCATCTTCATGTTTAATTAACTTTGCTGCCGCACGACCAAGGGACATATATTTTTTGGTTTCATTGGATTTTTCTTGATTGTCATCAGGATATTTTTGGTTCATATTATTTTCTTTTATATCTTTGCCCTGCTGGTGCAATGCATACAATGTTAAAGCCGTATAAATTGCATTTTCTGCATAAGAAGCTTCATTTGTACCAACAAGTTCATCTGGGATTTGATGAAATACAATTCCCCATAGTTCAGGGAGTTCTCCTGTTTTTTTTCCAACACCATGCCGAAGATTTGCCATCATTTTTTTACCAGCCCCAGTGCCTGCAATACTTTTTAGATATTCCAGCTTAGACGCTGTATAACTATAAATTTGTTTACTCTTGCTCATTTTTTTCACCTGCCGATTCAAAAATCTTTTTAATTTTACTTCTGAATAGATTCAATGCTTGTGCAGAAGAAGTAATTTCTGTTACTTTTTTTTCTTTCTCTGGCTTGCTATAACGTCCAAAAATAGTATTACTGCCTGATTGTGCCGTGAGTTCATCTCCAAAATCAAATGCAATTTTTAATAATTTTGTTTCTAACTCTGTGACACAATCGTCTAATTTCATTGTCATTGGGTCAAGTCCAGCAAGCCATAAACGAAATGGATAGTCGATTTTATCATAAAATTGCATTTTAGCATCAATTTCACCTGATTGCGACTCTTTGGCATCTTTATCTTTTCTACCGCTTGCTTTTTGTAAATCTTTGTAAAGAGAATAAACAGCCATTGCCACTTTGTCACACTTTTCAATTTCCTGAATAATACGCTCTCTCCAAACATGACCAACTTCTAATAACAGCTTAGAATGAAATACGAGCGAATCGCTAATAGTATCAATTACTGGCAATGATGTAGCCTGTCCATAATCATAAATAACAGCTGCTGTATCTATTTTAGCCATATAATTTTCATCTAAAATATTTTGATTATGCAAAAGCTCACAAAGCCATTCTATAACACCCGCTTTTCTGAATTTCTTATCAGCTCCAGATTTTTCATTTTTATCAGCAAGTACTGCAATACTGCCGAATTCTTGCCATGTTTTTTTTGAAGTATCATATAATTTTGGTTTAAATTTCAATATTTTTTTATCTTCGTAACTTTTCCAGAGTGTCATTTGTTCAGAAAATACTTCAACATCTTCGAAATAATCTCCACCAGAAATATAATAGCCTTTCACAAAATTATTTTCTCTACAGAGATAAATCTGCCTTGACCTAAGAGAAAGTAAAGCCGATTGATTATCGGGAACTGAAATTTTCACACAGTTATTTTCAAGATTTGAAACATCAATTAAATTTTTTCCGTCTGATTCCCATGAAGGTGTGCTTGTCAATACGCCTTCTTTTATATCAACATCTGCATGATAATTTAACATCATGGTTTCAAAAAGATTTTTCCCTTTTAGAGCAATTAATGACAATTGCCCTACCCATGTTCTTTTTGGTACTTTCCTTTTTTTATTTTTAGAGGCAATATCATCAAAGCAATTAGTATGCAAAAGCCATCTTGCTGATTCTGCATATGACAGTATTCTGCCTTGTCCCATTCTTGCAGAAAATAGTCTTTTCTTATTACCACTTTCAAAAAGTGTACCAATCATTTTACCAGTATTATAAAATGTTCCCTTATCTTTGACAGCATTCGACTGATAAAATGGATATTTTTCATGAAATAACCAAAATCTTTCGTGCCATTCATGAAAATAACGCTTTATTGGTTCAGAAGGTAACTGCCCAGAATTCCAGATTTCTTCCCAATTATCCACAACAAGATCTGAATTTTCCTTGAGTTCATCAATAGTAATTTCATCACCATGGATATCATATCTTGAAAATACAGTGTACATGATAGCAAGAAGCAATCGTAAAATTGCAAAATCCTGTGATTTTGTTTCTCCTGAAAGTTCGATATACTCATGTGCATGTAACATAACTTCTTTGAGACTAACTTCTTTTATTTGACAATCAGCTGTTCTGACACAAATCCAAGATTCGTCAATTAAATTAAATTCTTGTTTCATAATTCACCTCTATTCTTTATTAATGGCTTTTTGGCTTTTTTAGTTGTTATTTATCATACCATATTCTTTCTTTTTTGTCAACACCCAAAAATAATTGCAAAAGTGATTTTTTTATGCATCATTTTTACTTCATTTTTAATCCATGTTCTTTACTATAATATAATATTTTTCCAAGTAATTCTGTTTTATTTTCTTCATCTAGTAATAACAATAATTCTCCTTTCAACCATTTGGAACATTTCCAATTTTTTGGAATCATATCTAATGCTTTTAATGTAGCATAAAAATCTTTACTGAAATATTG
This sequence comes from Ruminococcus sp., assembly GCA_014799805.1. GTDB lineage: Bacteria > Bacillota > Clostridia > Oscillospirales > Ruminococcaceae > UBA3855. Next base: position 16,433 of record JAAVHJ010000029.1, on the reverse strand, counting down.
AGGAAGTTTTAAGCGTCCTTTTGCAATTATTTTCGCTTCATCTTCATTTGGTGTTAAAGTCGTATCAAATATAACAGCTCCTGATAGCAAACTATATTGATTTTCTGAAATTTTCCGAAGTACAAGTACTTCAATTGTTTCATCTGTATCTCTTACACAAGCTTCGGCTTCGGCGGAATTTTCCGCAGTATTATCCAAAAAATAAGCAAGCGTATTTTTTCGTTTACTTTTCAATAAATTGGATTTAATACAATATTTTTTAGCATGATATTGTTTTTGTTCTATTTCATACTGATAATTTTTATACCTTTCATTTTCAGATTCTTCTATAGTTTCTGGTTCCGCATAAACTTTGCTAACAAGCTCTGGAATACATTCTGGAATCATAAGCTTATCTGGAAGATAATTTTCTGTTCTCCACAGAATCCAATCATGATAAATATAATTTTTTCTTTCTTCAGAATACAAAATAGCAAGTTCTGGATAAGCTAATTTTTGAGGACGTTTTTTCTCATGGCGATGCAATCTGCCAGACCTTTGAAGCAATAAATCCATTGGACAAAGTTCTGTTATCATGTAATCGAAATCAATATCCAATGATTGCTCTAATACTTGTGTGCCGACGATAATTAATTTATTTCTTTGTTCTGGTTTGGAATCTTTACCAACTCTCTTAAGCAGCTCTTTTTCAATATTTGCTCTGTCTGTTGCAATAAACCGACTATGAAAACAAATAATTTCAAAATCTTGTAATGCTTCTGCTTCTGAAAATTTACTACTTAATTCTTGTGCATAATTCACAGTATTTACAATTACTGCCATACAGCCACCATCTGAAAGCTTTTCTGAAATTTTAGCAATTAAATCAATTTCTTGCAATTTTACAACAGAGACTGTTTTACTTACGACATTATTTTCTAATTTTTCATGTATCACAGTATTCGTATCATGATTAATATAAGTTAAAGCAGGATATTGTAAATTATCACAAGAATCAGAAAATATAGCAGATTTATGATAAGCTTTTATTAATGCATTTCTTCTTTGTGGAGGAAGTGTTGCAGAAAGAATAATAACAGGCACATGATAAGCCCTCATCCAAGTCAACGTATGGTCAAGATAAATATTCATATAAGCATCATAAGCATGACATTCATCAATAATTACAACTTTTCCAGCAAGTCCCAAATGTCGAAGCATAACATGTTTTTGTTTCAGAGAAGCAAGTAAAAATTGGTCTACTGTAGCAATCACAAAATCTGCTAATAATGCATTTTTACGTCTCTCAAACCATTCATGCACGATAATAGTTTCATCGTCAGCATCTTCAGAATATATGGCAGAACCCTGTAATAAATTCTGATATTCGTCATTTAAATCTGTCATACCATGTGCAAGCCTAATCGTATGTGTTTCATCATTTTCTAATTTTGTTGTCCATTCATGAATTCTGCCAAAAATGCCATTTGCAGTTGCCTGTGTAGGCAATCCGAAATACACACCACTTACACCAGACTTTCCAGCTAATATTTCTGCAATGGCAAGAGCTGTTTCTGTTTTTCCAACTCCCATAGGAGCCTCCAGAATATAAATTCCAGATTGATTATGTTCAGCAACAATTTTCATGACAGCATTTTGAAATGATTTTGATGAAAATCCAAAATGATTTTTGAATAATTCTTGAAAATCATATATTCCTGAAACTTCCCATTTTTCAGAAAAATGTAATTTATCCCATGCTTGTGTGATTCTGTTTTTTATTTCTTGTTCATCACTTAAAATTTTTAATGCATCTATATACGGGAAATAATTTGTATTACTTGCAATCCAATCCGCCATGATTAACAATCCAGTCAGAATCATTTGCACTGGTATATTAGGCTTTGGCAAATTCTCTATTGTAAAATTAGTTTTTTCAAGTGCTTCATGAATCCATTCTTCCCAAAGCTGTCTCCATTCTTTCTCTTGTTTTCCATTTTTACCAAAATAATTTGCCCGATATAAACTTAATTGATTTATACTTTGCTGACTTTTTCCATGATGAGAGCCAATAATAATACTAATTTCTTTTGGAAAATGATATTCTTCTAGAATTACTTGTCCTGCAATCGCATGATGAGATTTTGAAACTTCTCCCATAGTTGAAATTATAATTCCCATATCAGAAAGACTATCTGCATAGCCTTGAATATTTTTGAAAATCTTACTTTGAAATGCAGGGGTTAATTTTCCAATATCATGTAACAAAGCAACTAATTCGCAAAAATCACGACCACGTTCTATTGCTTTTTCTCTATCATAGCTTAATGCAAGCTGGTTTGCAATAAATTCTACTACAGAATTTGCAAGCCAATTATCATATAATTTCTTAATTATTCCTGCTGTATCTAATACATGTGTTTTCAATGGGAGCCATTGTGCATTGTTGTTATAATTGCTTTTTCCAGCAATATAATTTATTTTTTTCATGTTCTTTCTCCTTTTATTTTTATTTTAGTCATAAAATCAAAAATCCCCCATCTAAAAAGAAGATGAGGGATTTTTGCTGAAATCAAATAAAAATTACTTGTTGACAGCTTCTTTTAGGTTTTTACCTGCTTTAAAAGCTGGAGCTTTACAAGCTTCAACAGTTTGCATTTCATGTGTGCGAGGATTCATACATTGTTTTGCTGCACGTTCACGCACTTCAAATACACCAAATCCTGTCAAAGTTACTTTGTCACCCGCAACTAATGCATCTTTAATACTTTCAAATACAGCATCAACAAAAATGCCTGCATCTTTCTTAGATTTGCCAGTTTTCTGGGCAACTGCTTGAACCAAGTCTGCTTTCTTCATAATAGCACTCCTCCGTTTTTCTTAATATAATCCCATTATAAACTATTTATAGCGATTTGTCAAGGGTTTTTCTAAAAATCAGTGTTTCCATGAAAATTCATGCAAAATTTGGTTTAAATTTAGATAATATATGAATGCTTTGACAAGCAATTCATTCTGCTTGTCTTAAATCCTAAATTATTATTCTAGTGGAAAACATGTATTTTTAAAATATCATTAGCAAATTCATTACTCCAACTATTTTCTTTCAATATTTAATTAACAATTAATCAACTAATTGCAATTTAAAATAATTTCTATTTTGTCTTGTATTAACTTCACGAATTTCAAACCATATTTCTTCTTCCCATTTATCAGGATAGCCAAAACAATCTATAGCCACTAATACAGATTTTGCAATTCCTTCAGATGTTGACTTGAATATTTCGCCATTAGGTGTTTGTATAGCTGTTTGAATTGCTACAGAACCTTTGATTTCTATTTTCTTCATGTAAACTGCATTAAAAGTGATTTGTTTACCAATATAATCGGAAATTTTCTTGTAAGATTTGTTGGATGAAAAAACTGAAAGTTGTTTTTTTCCCTCTTCTGTTGAAGTGTCAAGAGTTGTAAAAAAATCTTGGTCACCTTTCATGAGAGAATCTATTATTTTATTATTTATCATGATATTTCATCCAGTCCTTTTCTAAGCTCTTGACAAAGTGCTACAATTTCAGGGATAGCATTTTGTCCAAATTCACCGATTTTATTTACAATGGCACTGCCAACAATAACACCGTCACAATAAGCACTCATTTTACGAGCGGTTTCTCCGTCACGAATGCCAAAACCTACACAATAAGGAATCTTTGCAGAATTTTTCACTTCACCAAAAAAAGCATTAAAATCCGTATCAAAATGATTTCTCATACCTGTTACACCAACAGAAGAAACGCAATACAAAAAACCTTGTGCTTTTGGAGCAATTTTTGCAATTCTACCTGTAGATGCTGGCGTTACAAGACTAATATTATAAATGTTATTTTTCTCTGATGCTTCTTGAAATTCGTCATGTTCTTCAAAAGGCAAATCTGGTACAATGACACCATCAATGCCAACTTCATGACATTTCTCAAAGAAATAATCTGTTCCTGTTCTGAAAATCGTATTTGCATATAGCATTAATAATAACGGCATATTAGTTTGTGTTCTTAATTTTTTTACCAGTTCAAATACGCCTTTTAAAGTCGTATGATAATCTTTGATTGCACGTAAACTAGCTTCTTGAATGACTTTGCCCTCTGCAATCGGGTCTGAAAATGGCACACCAATTTCGATAATATCAGCACCGTTTTGTTCCATTGCTAAAATAGCTTGTTCTGTCAAATCAAAGCCACCATCACCAGCAGCAATATAAGTAATTAAGGCTTTTTTATTTTCAGCTTTCAATTGCTTAAATTTTTCATCAATTCTATTATTCACTTAAATTCACTCCTCTGTATCTTGCAATTTGCTGAACGTCTTTGTCACCACGTCCAGAAAGATTAATAATCATAATTTGGTCTGGTTTCATAGTAGGTGCAATTTTCATTGCAGCTGCAACAGCATGTGCAGATTCCACAGCAGGAATAATACCCTCTGTTTTAGAAAGATATTCAAATGCCTGCACAGCTTCTTCATCTGTAATGCTAATATAATCTGCACGACCTGTTTCATGCAAATAGGAATGTTCAGGGCCAATACCTGGATAATCTAAACCTGCTGAAATAGAATATACAGGTGCAATTTGTCCTTCTTCATTTTGTAAAAATACAGATTTCATACCATGAAAAATCCCTAAATCACCTTTAGACAAAGTCGCCGCATGTTCTGGTGTATTAATACCACGACCGCCAGCTTCAGCTCCAACCAGTCTAACACTTGTATCAGGAATAAAATCATAGAAAATTCCCATTGCATTAGAACCACCGCCAACACAGGCAACAACACAATCAGGTAATTTTCCTTCTGCTTGCACAATTTGCTTTTTGGCTTCTTCGCCAATAATTTTCTGAAAATCACGTACCATTGTTGGATATGGGTGCGGACCCATGACAGAACCAATACAATAAAAAGTCGTTGCAATATTTGTTGCCCAATCACGCATTGCTTCATTAATTGCATCTTTTAGTGTTGCTGTACCAGAATCAACACCAGTTACTTTTGCACCCAACAGCTCCATTCTGTACACGTTTAGAGCCTGACGTTCCATATCTTCACGTCCCATATAGACTTCACATTCCATATTAAAATATGCACAAATAGTAGCTGTTGCAACACCATGTTGTCCTGCACCAGTTTCTGCAATCACACGTTTTTTTCCCATATGTTTCGCAAGCAAAACCTGTCCCAATGCATTATTAATCTTGTGAGAGCCTGTATGATTCAAATCTTCACGTTTAATATAAATTTTCGCACCGCCTAAATCTTTTGTCATTTTTTCAGCATAATATAACAATGACGGACGGAATGCATAATTTTTATATAAATCATATAATTCTGCTAAAAATACAGGGTCATTTTTATATTTATCATAAGCTTCCTGTAATTCTGAAACTGCATTCATCACAGTTTCAGGGACATATTGTCCGCCAAATTTGCCAAATCTTCCAATTTTACCCATAAAAATCCTTCTTTCTCTTTTTATTTTATTTAATTTATTCAGGCATGATATTAATGCCAATCATAACTGTTACTTGTTCTGCATGATTCCAAACAGAATGCGGAATTGTCCCGTTTACCAGATAACTTTCATTTTTTCTAAGAATTATGCTTTTATCATCAAGTTTAATTTCTGCTTCACCCTCTGTAACAATAAACAAATGATTATGTGCATGTGTATGATTTTGCAAAGGTCCTCCGCCGTTCTGTTGCAAATACGCAATCGAACAATCTAACAGATTGCCTTTGTCATATAATTTCTGTGCTAAAAAATGCACATGTTCTGGCGGTGTAAAAAGTTTGTTATTCTGCATTGCAAATCCCTCTTATATTCTGTACTAGTTTACTAATTTTATGTAAATCTTTACATTTTTCAGTTTCGACACTGCTAGAAACATCAATGCCATAAGGCTGAACAAAATGAATTGCTTCTGCAAGATTCGTTTCAGAAATGCCACCAGCTAAGAAAAATAATTTTTTCGGCTTATTTTCAGAAATTAAATTCCAATTTGCAATTGTTCCCGTTCCGCCATGCGAAATGGCTGAAAAACTGTCAAGTACTAATTTATCAACAGGCAAGTTATCTGCTTTCTGAATTTCTTCTGCATTCTGTACACGGACAGCTTTCCAGATTTCAAGTCCTGTTTGCTTTTTGATATTCAGCATTAAATTTTCTGATTCTTCGCCATGCAACTGAATCACATCTAAAAATTTTGCATAAGCTGAAATTTCTTCTAACTCTGGATTCACAAACACACCAACACGTTGAATTTCTGGATTTAAATTTTCATGTAATACTTGCATTTGTTCAGGTGAAACATAACGCCAAAACGGCTTTGATAAAATAAATCCTGCATAATCTGGTGCATATTGATTTAAATAATTCACATCTTCCAGACGGCGAATCCCGCATATTTTTAATTTAGTACTCATGCTGTACCCTCACGCAATGCATGAAGCGTTTTTGTAATATTATCACTTCGCATAAGTGTTTCACCAATTAATACAGCATCAGCTCCATTTTTTTGAACAGTCAGCATATCAGCATTGTTTTTAATTCCACTTTCAGAGACAAATAATTGTCCTGCTTGTCTGAGAGAACTTAATTTTTCTGTTGTAGATAAATCTACTTCAAAATTTTTTAAATTACGATTATTTACGCCTAATAATTTTGGATTTAATTGCTGAACGGTTTCTATTTCCTGTGCAGTGTGTACTTCAACAAGACAATCTAAATTTAAACTATGTGCCAACTCAAAATAATTTTTCATGCGTGAAAATTCTAATACACTCACAATTAATAATATTGCTGACGCTCCCAGTACTTTTGCTTCATAAATTTGATATTCATCAATAATAAAATCTTTTCTTAATACTGGAATTTTAACAGTTTCAGCAATATTTTTCAAATATTCGCTACTGCCTTGAAAATAATATTCTTCTGTCAAACAAGAAATACAATCTGCACCTGCTAATTCATATTCTTTTGCCAATGCAACAGGCTGAAAATTTGGACGGATTAAGCCTTTTGACGGAGATGCTTTTTTAACTTCGCAAATACAAGATAAACCTTTTTTGCGTAATACTTGTATAAAACTCGGTTTTTGTTCCGCCTGTTCTGCAAGTGTTCGCATTTCTGTTAGAGAACAACGTTTTTTTTCAGCCTGTAGCTGAATTTCTCTTTGCTGGCAGATTTCATCTAAAATCATAAAAAAATTACTCCATTTCGTTTGTGAACTTGACAAATGCATTCAATTTTTCTAATGCAGAGCCATTATTAATTGCTTCAGATGCTTTTGCAATGCCGTCTTTGATTGTTTCTGCAATGCCATAAGTATATAATACAGCTCCTGCATTTAGCAATACAATATCACGTTTTGCACCTGTGATACTTCCGTCAAGAATGCCTCTGGTAATTTGTGCATTTTCAACAGGTGTACCGCCAACAATCTCAGATTTTTCATAACGTTTTAAGCCGAATTCTTCTGGTGTGATTTCATAAGTTTTGATTTCTGAGCCATTAATTTCAGTCACAGTTGTAGAATCAGAAACAGAAATTTCGTCCATGACATCATTGCCAAATACAACCATAGCACGTTTCATGCCGATTTGTTGCAAAACTTTTGCCATAATTTCTGTTAAAGCTTTTTCATAGACACCCAAAACAATATAATCTGTTCTTGCGGGATTTGTCAAAGGACCTAAAATATTAAATATTGTTCTAACACCGAGTTGTTTTCTCACAGGTGCAACGTATTTCATACTTGCATGATAGCTTTGTGCAAACAAGAATGAAATCCCTGTTGTATCAAGACAAGCCTTTGCCTGTTCTGGTGTAGAAGTAATTTTTGCACCAAGTGCTTCTAACACATCTGCTGCACCGCTTTTGCTGGAAACACTTCTGTTGCCATGTTTTGCGACTTTTGCACCACAAGCTGCCGCAACAAATGCCGAAGTTGTAGAAATATTAAAAGATGCACATTGATCACCACCTGTGCCGACAATTTCAATGCTATCAGACGAATCTGGCACAATATATGCTTTTTCTCGCATACCTTTTGCAAAACCTGCAATTTCGTCGATAGTCTCACCTTTGGTAGCCAATGCTGTTAAAACAGCTGTAATTTGCAAATCTGTTGCTTCGCCACTCATAAGAATATCCATGCAATGTTCGGCTTTTTGCATTGTCAAATCTTGTTTTAACATGAGTTTGCTATAATATGGTTTTAAATCCATGTGCATTTCCTCCTTGGAATTATCTTCTAGTAATCCTGCAATTACTAAGAAATTTTTTAAAAGCTGTTTTCCATTTGTAGTCAATACAGATTCTGGATGAAATTGCAATCCATAAGTTTTATGTGTTTTGTGCGAAACTGCCATAATCTGCCCGTTTTCATCAAGAGCTGTTACATACAGGCAATCAGGCAATTTTTCTTCGTTTGCTATCAAAGAATGATAACGTCCAGCTGTAAATGGACAAGTTACATGTTGAAATAACGGATGTTTTTCTTCAAATTTAATATTACTGGATTTTCCATGCATTAACTGACGGGCAGGAATAATTTCACCACCAAAAGCCTGTACAATAGATTGATGTCCCAGACAAACGCCTAAAATCGGAATCTTTCCAGAAAATTTCTGAATTGTTTCCATAGAAATCCCTGCACTATCTGGATAACCAGGACCAGGAGAAATAATAATCGCCTTAGGCTGGAGCTGTGCAATTTCATCACAAGTAATTTCATCATTACGTTTTACAAGAATATTTGTATACATTTCGCCGATATATTGACAAAGATTATATGTAAACGAATCATAATTATCTATTACTAAAATCATTTTCTAGCCTCCTTGACAGCATTTATCATGGCAGATGCCTTATGTGTCGTTTCTGCAAATTCTTTTTCAGGGTCAGAATCTGCTACAATGCCTGCACCAGCTTGTACATATGCTTTCCCATCACGGAATAACACTGTACGAATCGCAATGCAAGTGTTCATATCGCCGTTATAGCCAAAATAGCCCACTGTTCCGCCATATAGACCACGTTTTTTATTTTCCAGTTCGTCTATAATTTCCATTGCTCTTACTTTGGGAGCTCCAGATAGCGTTCCTGCTGGCAGTACAGAACGTAAAGCATCCATTGGCTTATAATTTTCACGCAATTTGCCTTTTACATCTGAAACTAAATGCATGACTTTAGAATAGCGTTCTACATGCATAAAATTTGAAACTTCGACAGTGCCAAATTCACTGACTTTGCCTAAGTCATTTCTGCCTAAATCAACAAGCATTGTATGTTCTGCTTTTTCTTTTTCATCTGCAAGCAAAGAAATTTCAAATGCTTTATCTTGTTCAGAATTTTTTCCTCTGGGACGAGTGCCAGCAATTGGCTTTGTACTAGCAATACCATCTGTGACTTTGACAAGCAGTTCTGGAGATGCTCCTGAAATTTCATAATTTTTTGTCTTGAAATAATATAAATAAGGCGATGGATTCGTTGCACGAAGTCGTCTGTAAACTTCAAAACTATCAGACGGATTTTCAATTTCGAAACGCTGTGATAATACCACTTGGAAAATATCACCTGCACGGATATTTTTTTTGGCTTGTTCTACAATTGACAGATATTGTTCTTTAGTGACATTGGATGTTACTTGTATTGCTGGCTCATCATCTCGAAATTGTCCTCTACAGTGGCAATTATCAATTTTCATGGCAATTTCAGCAGAACGAATTTCTGCATGATGATATTGTTCTTCTAAATTGCCTTCTGCATGTAAATTAATCATGACAATTGCATTGCTATTCAAATGGTCATATGCAACTAATTCATCATAATTAAATACATGAATATCTGGCATATGAATATCATCGTCTGGAATATTCACGAGTTTTTTTTCTGTATAACGCACAGCATCATAAGCAAAATAGCCAATCATACCACCTGTAAAATAGGGCATATTTTCAAATTTTGGTGAAGTTCTTGTATCTAGTAATAATTGCAATTTCTGAAAGGGATTTGATTCTGTGATAGTTTCATGCAAATTTTTAGTTATGATATGCATTTGTGTACCCTGTGTGTAAATTTCTTGCACTGGGTGAAATCCAATAAAAGAGTATCTATCCCATTGTGTGCCGTCTGTGACACTTTCTAGCAGAAATGAATTTTCTTCTTTGGCTGATAAAGCTATATAAATACTAATTGGTGTTCTATGGTCTGCTGGAAACGTAAAAAACACAGGAATTGTTGTATAACTTAAAGCAAGTTGTTTTACTTCTTCCAATGATGGAAATAACATAAATTTTCCTCCTTACAAAAATAAAAAGCCAATCTTCCCCACGACATGGGACGATTGACTCGTTGTGCCACCCAAATTCAAGCAGTCAGAAAATTTTCAAACTGCTCCTTTTTTAGATATATCAGATACTAGCATATCCTACCCTTATAACGTAGGGAATACGGCGCAAACTACTCTTAATTAATAAATGCATAAAATCAACTAATTTTGCTTTTGCTCCTAACAAATCCATTCATTCCAAAGCATGTGTACTGGGATTTTCACCAACTACCAGCTCTCTGAACACTGTTTTTTGGAACTACTTACCTTTGCTCAAAGGATTTTTAAATATGAAAAAACTAAAATCTGAGATTATTATAGCACAGTTTAATATATTTGTCAAGTGCTTTTTTGAAAAAAATTAAAAATATTTTTCAGAAACTACTTGCCATTTTCGGTGAAAAATGGTATAATAGCAAAGAGCATATGTATTTTTTAAATACTATCAGCAAATTATAAAATTATAATTACATCACAAAAGAAAGGGCAATGTAAATGATTGGTAAATTTTTTGCGAATAAATGGACAAAAAGAGTTGTTTCGTTATTAAGTCCATGTTACTGTGTAGTAATAGTTTATTTTGCATATCTGTCTGTTTTTTATAAGCTGGATTTGTTAGAACAAGGCACGGCTTGTATGATTGCAACAGGTAGTTCTGTTATGGCATTAACAACAATGCTGTACACCCGAAAACAACTTCTTACTAAACTTGCAAGTCTGCTGATACTTCCAACAATGGTATTTCCAATTATGATATATTTTGGACAATGGGGAGTACTTGTTCCGCTTGCAATTATGGCATTAATGATTTTTTTTCTATCTGGATTTGGAGAAACAGCAAAAACAATATGGGGTACAATGTTTTTACTTGTATACTTACTTGGTGCATTAGTTTATTTTCTGGTGACTTCTTTATTTGCACCTGCAACAGTAACAACAATTGTAGATAGTGGCACTTCGCCTTCTGGCTTATATCGCTATGAAGTCGCAGATACAACGGACAGCTCCAATGGCAGTACGAAAGTTTCTGTAGAAAGTAATACACTTGACAAAGAATATTTCAATGTATTTCATTTTAAAATCAGAGGATTATCACATGATGTTTCCATAGAACGTCCTTTGCAAGAAAATTGCGAGATTGAGTGGAAAACAGAACGCCGTGAGGAAATCACAGAACAATTAAATGCGATTTCTGAAGAAATTGAAATTACACTAAGTGATAAACAAATGGATTTATTAGGACGTAATGCTTATCATGTAACGTTTAATAATGGAAAAGATATGACAATCTCCCAAGAAGAATATCATAAAACAGTCATTGCTTTGAATGAAGAAGCAAAAGCTATTTTAAAAACGGACAAGCAAGAGTTAAAACTGGATTCTATGAGCGAAAAAGCAAGAGATACACTTGGTATTACAATAGAAAATTTCAAAACTGTGACGTTGTCTTCTCTTACAGATGAAGAACTTGCTAAATTAGGCATTCCAGAAGAAGGTGATGTGATGTATTATAATGGCAAAGTCGTTTTCAGATATTATATTGCCATTCTGGAAGAATATTTTGATATTTCTAAACAAGAACTCGGTTTAATGTAAATTAAATTAAATTAAATCAGGTAAAATTAAAAAACTGCTACATCTGAAAATATACTATGTAGCAGTTTTTATATTAATTAAAATTAAGGAGAATATAAATATTATGCATATTATTTCTATTCAAGATTTTAATACACCAGAACTTGCAATATATGCTGGCTTATCTGAAACGCAGTTATTGCATTATTACGAACCAGAAACAGGTATTTTTATTGCTGAAAGTCCAACTGTGATTATTCGTGCTTTACAAGCTGGTTATGAGCCAATTTCTGTATTACTGGAAACAAAACATCTTACACAGGATTTTTTAAGCTATTTTAAAACTATAAATATTCCAGTTTACACAGCCAATGCAGAATTATTAACAAAATTAACAGGTTTTCAGCTTGTCAGAGGAGCATTATGTGCCATGAGAAGAAAACCTTTGCCAAGTGTTTCTGAAATTTGCGAACATGCCACTAGAATTGCTGTATTAGAAAATATTGTCAATCCAACAAATATTGGAGCGATTTTTCGTTCTGCATCTGCAATGTTTATAGACGCTGTGCTAGTAACGCCTAATTGTGCAAATCCATTATATAGACGTTCTATCAGAGTTAGCATGGGAACAGTGTTTCAAATTCCTTGGACGATTCTTGAAAATTATAATTATCAAGTTTTAAAAAATTTAAATTTTAAAACCGTTGCATTGGCATTGGATAATCAAGCAATTAGCATTGAGGATAAAAATTTAATGACAGAAAAAAAACTTGCTTTGATTTTGGGTTCAGAGGGGGACGGACTGACACCAGAAACCATTGCAAGTGCGGATTATATTGCGAAAATTCCTATGAAACAGGGCATTGATTCCCTGAATGTTGCTGCTGCAAGTGCAGTTGCATTTTGGCAGTTGAAAACCCATGGGCGGAGTTGAACCGCCATTGCTATCATGAAGAGATAGTGCCTTACCGTTATGCTACATGGGATACCAGACAGCAAGCTGTTTCTTCGTCTTGAGGAACGATGATGTTTTATATAAACTACTGGCAATATCTAGTATAGCATATTTTTTAAAATTTGTCAAGGAATTTTTTGTAGACTATTATTTTAGAAAAAAACTTACTTTGATTCTAAAATCATTGCAAGTACAGTCATATTTTTTCAGTTAAAAATCCATGGGCGGAGTTGAACCGCCGTTACTATCTTGCAGAGATAGCGTTCTACCGTTAAGCTACATGGATAGCCGAATGAATAAAATCATTTCTGCTCCTTGGGGAGAGCTGTTTTAAATAAACTATCGGCGTTACATTCGCATATGGACTCGAACCATAATCTTTTACCTTTAGCAGAGGCAATATTCTACCCTTGAAATATTACGAATGACCAGACGGCAAGCCGTTTCTTCGTCGGGCGGAACGATATTTTATATAAACTACTGGTGATATTCAGTATAGCATATTTTTTAAAATTTGTCAAGGAGGTTTTTTTATGAAAATTTGTCTTATGTGCCGACAACGCAACATGGAAACATATGGCATTTGTCCAGAATGTCAAGCATTGAATCAAACCATGCGGAAATTAACCTGTGATTTAACAGGAAAATTTGCAGTTGTAACTGGCGGAAGGATTAAAATTGGCTATGCAACGGCTTTAAAATTACTTAGAACGGGTGCAAGTGTAATTGTTATCACACGTTATCCGAAATCAGCTTATCAAAATTATCAGCAAGAATCTGATTTTATAGAATTTCAAGACAGGCTTTTTATTATCGGCTTTGATTTAATCCGTGTTGATAAAATACAAGATTTAATTGCACAGATTGCCTTGATTTGTCATAATAAACTTGATATCTTAATTAATAATGCTGCACAGACAGTGAAAAAATCATCAGATTATTATGCACAATTAGAATTGCAAGAACAAAATTTAAAAATTTCTTATAGTCAGAATCTTTTGCAACTCACAGACAAGCAAACACAATTATTTTCCCTTGTCCCTGAACATCAAATTTTAGACTATGGCGAACAGCCGAATTTTAATTCTTGGGTTCGCAAACCTGAAGAAATTTCAGCACAAGAATTATTAGAAGTGCAATTAATTAACGTAACAGCTCCATTTTTATTAACAAATGGCTTACGTTATTGTCTTGCTTATGATAATACTAACAGAAAATTTGTCATTAATGTCAGTTCTGTTGAAGGGCGTTTTCATACCAAACAGAAACTTGCAAGACATGTGCATACCAATATGGCAAAAGCGTCTCTTAATATGATGACACATTCGATTGCTTCGGATTTTATCCATGATAAAATTTATGTCTATTCTTGTGACCCTGGCTGGGTATCTAATCAATTTCCGCCTGCGTATCAGATTAGCAAAGATTTTAAGCCGTATCTGACATTTGAAGATGGTGCAATGAGAATTTTATATCCGATTCTAAAAAACATGTTCACAACTGAAAAAATTAAAGATTATGGCATGTTTTACAAAGATTATAAAATTATTAATTATTAATTAAATTTAAGAGGTGATTTTTATGAATCCATTATGGAAAATACTATTAGGCAGTTTAGGTGTTGCCTCTGCAAAAGTATTGTCAGATAAATTAGAAAAACAAGAACAAATAACACCACAAAAAATAGATTCTTTTCTGAAAAAACAGAAAAATCCACAAGAACCAACCCCACAAGAAATAAATTCTGTTCTAAAGAAACAAGAAAAGAAACAAGAACCAATTTCACCAAAAAAAGATATTCTTCCAAAAGAACTTGTTTATATGCCTGATTTGACAGAATTTCAAAGCATTGAAATTCCTGCATTGCGTATTACTTCTAAACAAGCGATACAACAAGGATTTTCATTTAGAAAAAAATCAAAAAGCATTAGAATTACAAATTATCACGGCTCTAGTGAAAATTTAGTAATCCCTGCTTTTATTGATAATCTAAAAGTCAATGAAATTGGACAAAATGCTTTTTATCAAAATAAAATTATTAAAAACATACAAATTCCGTCAACGATTAGAAAAATTGGCAAAAATGCTTTTCGTGAAAGTCAATTGCAAACTTGTATTTTTGCAGACGGTTTACAAAGCATTCCTGAATCATGTTTTTTGGGGTGTCAAGAATTATCAGAAATACATTTGCCTAAAACTTTAATTTATATTGGTAAGTCTGCAATGGAATCTTGCAAAAAATTAAATTATATTCAGTTTCCGCCTTATGTTTGGAAATTAGAGGATTATGCATTTAGGGCTTCTGGTTTAAACGGTTTTGGAACTTCTTATCGTTATTTAGTTATTAGTAATGGGCTTGCATTTCAATTTACACCATTGCAAGATAATTATGCACTAATTTTAGGTAGAAAATTTCCATATAATAACTATGATAACAACATACAGATTCTTCTTGTTGGAAATAAAACCAGAGATTTTTCGTTCCTAAAAAATAAATCTATTAGTTTACAAAAAAAATCTGTTTTGGGTTCTTATTTGGGTTTTTATTCTAAGCTCTCCTATTCACTAGACTTGCACAAATGCCGTTCTGTAAATATTTGCAGGGGTGCTTTTTGGATTCGATATGATAAAAACGGCGTTCCTGAAAATCATATCTATATCGATTTGCCCGAAAATAAATTTTCATATCGTCTCCCAGCGGGTGTATTTGGATATAATGGAACGAAAGAACAACCAATAGAAAATTTTAAATATCAAAAGATAAATGATAATCTAATCACATTAACAATTGATACAACAACAATAAGAGATATTTATGTTGGTGAAATTTGTCTTTCTAAATACAAAACATTGAAAATTGAAAACACTTCTAGTAGGTATGCTACTCTTTGCATTCATGAAAATGCAATCCGTATTTTTGACATACCAGAAATTGAATTAGGCGAATTTCAAGCAACAGGTGCAATTTTTTCTGGGTTATGTTCTGGTTTGCATAAAATTTCATGGCTGGAACATCAAGAAATTATCATAAAATATATTCCCTCTGCGGAATTAGTCGGCGAATCTATTCACAAAGATTTATTAAAAGCATTCGTACCTATTGGAAAATCATATTTTAAATTATTTTTCGATAGCAAATTAATAGAAACTATTTTTTTAAAACATGCTTTTATTCACACACGGCAAAGAGTTTTGATTGCAATTGATATGCTGAGAAGTACACAAAGACCATGTGATTCTAGTATAGCAATTTATCAGAACTATTTAAAAAATCATATGCGACAAGCTGAAAAATTCTGTTATGCGATACAGGACAAGTATCCAGAATATCTTGCATTTCTTGAAAAATTTAAGACTTAAAATTTTGGTTGTTTATGCTATCTAGGAATTTTTCAATCTGATTCCCATGGAATATTCTACCTTGAAAAACGTGAGTTCGAAGAAAAAAAGATAGAAAAAACCGCCAGAATCTGTTATAATGAGAGTAATGACAAACTCAAAGAACAGAAAGGCGGTTTTTTCTATGGAACAGATAGCAATATTTT
>JAAVHJ010000028.1 GCA_014799805.1 Ruminococcus sp. | reverse complement strand
TTTGCTTCGGTTACATCAAATTCTTTTTTCCCTGCTCCCTTTAGTTGCAAACCAATCAGAATGTCACTTGAGTACTCTATTGCACCAGATTCCTTATACGATTGCATACTTACAGGTGAACTATAATTATCACGATTAAAGCTTGAAATTGCTATAACAGGAATCTTGAAATCTCTTGAAATTCTTTTCAGCTCCAGAACGGCTTTGTCTGTGTTCTGCTTATCGGTTGCCCTGTCATTCGTTGGTGCTAAAATCTGCAAGTAATCAATCAAGACAACAGGTTTTCTTCCTGTAATAGAAATATGCTTGTTGACTGTTTCTCTTATCTGTTCCGTTCCTATGTCTCCGATTCCCTCGTGAATAAAAATGTTTTCTGCATATCGTCCATAGGTATCAATTGCACGTTGTATCAGGTCTTTTTCTACTTGAGAATATCTTGCATAACGTGAACCTGTTGTGATGCCTCTTGCCGTTTTGGCATCTTGAATACGTCCAGCGTTTTTAAGCACATCAAGAAATGTTAATCTGGATATACTTTTTGCCATTAGCTCCGTTCTTGCCATTTCTAAAGAAAATATTAAAATCTCTTGCCCACTTTCTGCTATCTGGTCGCACATCTGCGTGACAAATGTTGTTTTTCCTAAGGAGCTAATAGCACCAACAATATATAAGCCCTCGTATAGTCCACCGTCAAGCACTGTGTCCAATGCTTTGAATCTGGTCGGAATGTATGTAGTATTTGCATTTTCATCAATGCCATTTATAAATTCTTTTAAATGATTTGCAACAGAAGTCTTTAAATATTCTTCTTCCTGAATCATCTTTTCAGCTCCAGCTGGATTTTGTTCTATTTCTTCTACCATACTAGAAAATGATTCTCTATCAGCTATCAGAGCTTCGTTAGCGTCCTTGTACGGCTTTGTAAAGTTTATAGTATAATATTCTATTCCTAAGCTATCAAGCCCATCTGACAGCTGTTTGAGTGCTTTTTGCCCTGCTTCGTCATTATCTGGTGCAATAATCAATGGTTGTGTTGGCTTTTGTTTTTCTAACGTTTCAAGCAATTTTCTTACATTAGAGGTACTCCCTAAAGCGATTGCTTCACCGCCAACATCAATGACTGATAATGCATCTATTTCACCCTCTACAATGAATATTGGCTTGCTAGCAGTATATAAAGCATTAATATTGAAAATATGTACAGCTCCGACTTTGCTTTTACTATATTTTTTCTGCATATCTGTTAAATTATTTCTTGTATCTCTTGCTAGGTAGCTGTGCTTGCTTGTTGGTATAATCAAACGTGGGCTTGTTGGTACTGTCAATGGCGTTTTTGGGTGTCTCCAGTTCTCAATATAACCAATCTTGAAACGGTTCAGGGTGTCAAGGCTGATTCCT
The DNA here is from genome assembly GCA_014799805.1 of Ruminococcus sp. Taxonomy (GTDB): domain Bacteria; phylum Bacillota; class Clostridia; order Oscillospirales; family Ruminococcaceae; genus UBA3855. The sequence goes on along the minus strand of JAAVHJ010000028.1, from coordinate 5,958 downwards.
CTGTGATAGTTCGTCTTGCTTATGTTCTGATTCGCTTGCAAAAAGAAATTTGTGTAGTCTACTTCTGGAGCTGTTCCTGATTCTACGGAGCTGTCAGCCTGTAAAGAATTTCCTGTAATAAGAGGATTGCTGTTTTTAGCCCTCTGTACGCTATCAGACGGCTTGTTTGCCTTTGTAGGTGTAGTTTTACTAAAATTGCTTTGAACCGTCTCTACGGGCTTGCTAGACCCCTTAAAATCGTTTCTATCATCATCAACAAAAATATCATAATAATTATATGCCGTTCTGAACGCTTCTGCATTGTCTGAAATGTCTCTATCTATTTTCCACAGCTCCAGCACATCTGCATATAAATCACAGCAGAAACATTTCCAATGCGGAAATCTTGACTTGCTGGACGTATCAAGAACAATCCCGTCCCCGTCCTTACCTTTGCCATTACTGCACTGTGGGCAGATGTATGTCACATGTCCATTTACTTTTCGTTTTGCCGTCTCCAGAAAATCTGGTTCTCTGGTCAGCAGTTCTTCTCTTGCTTCTTCTCTAGTCATTAAAGTAACTCCTTTCATTTCCTTTAAAGCAATCGCCTATAATAAGAGAATCCCATTTATTACCATTTATGCGGTTGCCTTTTCTGTTATTTTAGCCCGTCCAGCCCCCAAAGTCAAGGGCTGGGCGTGGCTGTTATATTTCTTATATTTCTTATACAATTTTACAGCCCTATTTTTTGGCTATATTAAGACTGATTTTAGCACTTTAGCAGGACAAAATTTCGCTAGTTTTGTGACCAAATTTCGCTAGTTTTGTGACCAAATTTCGCTAGTTAAACGTATGTTTCCTATGAAAATTTATACTTCTATAATAGTAAAAAAAATGCTGGTCGTGTTGACCAGTGTTTGAACAATGAAAACTTGACAGCTAAATAATAATATGATATAATTAAAAGTTTAGGGTAGCTAAATAATGGGGCTGTGTTTCACGACCTCACCGACAGCAAGGGCAGAACATAACAAGCAACATGATAAAAAGAATTTTCTTATTATAGGCAATATTCTTATAGGCTGATTTTGGTATGTTTCAAGTCAACGAACAAAGAGCGAACAAAGAAGATACTAGAAATATAAAAGCAATTAGGAATTAGAGCTTAGACTTATCAAGCAAAACCATATCTTGTTAGGGTTGTATGCAAGGGTTCAAATAATGACACCAGTTAAAATTGGATTCTGTAACCGTCATCAAATTGAGGACGGTTCAAAAGCAAGTGTTTTGTATCTGTGAACAGAAAAAGAAGTTTTGCTTGCATTTTGGAATTTTAACTAGGTCGGAAATTCCGACATAGTTTTTGGGTAAATCGTGAATTTCACGAATTGCTTTAAATTCTTATTATAAAATATACAGCTCCAAACTTTTTCAAAAGAACGGAGCTGTTGCCTAATTATAAAATTATAGTAATGCCGTCTTGCTTTTCCTGATAATCTTTAATAATACCTGTTTTCTTGTAATGGTCTAATAGTTTTCTGAATTTGGTAGTTGCTCGGCTACGTTTTTTTGGAGTATCAATCACACAAGCTTTATAAATAGCTGTATAAAGTATTTTTTCGTTATAAGATTTCTTTTTATTATTATCTCGGCTCATTCGTGCTATTCTCGCTCTGAAATAGTCGTCAAGTGCTAGATTGTCATCTGTCATTGAGAACGGCAACGCCCATTGTTCAAGTGTATATGCTGTGATTTGTTTCCGTTGTTTTGCAAATGTAAATAGTGGTAATTCATCTTTTAGAAAATGTATACAATATTCTACTGTTTTTCCGTTTATTTCCACATTCTTAACACTTTCCGCTGGGAATAGATATATTAAATCCTCTCGAAATCTCGGATAATTGTATTTTTCGGATTCTTCTTTGTTATCTATTTTTATTTTAGTACATGACATACCCTCACAGGCTTCTATGATTTTTTTAATTTGATATGCTGCTGGTCTGCCTTTACCGCCCATTTGCTTATAAATTTGCGTTGCAGAAATGTATTCATTCCCTGCTTCCTGCAATGCTCCACAAGCAACATAAACACGCTTTTCAAATGGTGTCAATTTTTTAAATGTCAGGTTTCCGCTTTCTTCTAATTTGCTGAAATCAAGTGTGATGATTGTATCTAATTCATCATTGCTTCCAGATTTCTCAACGTTTATAGTGCGTTTACATGATTTGACTGCAATGTAATTAAAAATGTCTTGGGTCACTTTATCAAGAGGGAATAGAATGGAATCAGGTTTCTTTGCTCCAACACTGATAATTTGTTTTTTTAAAATTGCATTCGCATAGTATTGAAAAGCAGTAGCAATTTCTGATTCAGGGAATGGATACCATTCAAGCACTTTTTCTTTTATAAGATTAAATGTTTTTTCATGGTTTTCATATTTTTTTGTTACTATCAATTGCAATCCTATATTAAAAAATAGAAATAATACACAATTGTATGCATTTTCTAATTTTGATGTAATTTCATCTTGCTTTATTTCAAGCAAACCTTTAAAGAATTCTTCAATAAAATCTTGTTTTTCTATTTCATTTAATATTGTCTGTATGTCTTGTAAAACAGTATCAGGATTATCTGAAAAACTTTCTATATATTTTATTTCAGCCAATTTATTAACTTTACTTCTTACTGGAGAAAAATTTTCTATTAAGTTTATTTCAAAATTTTCAGAATCACTATCATAACAACTATTTAAAATTTGACTAAGATTAATATTAAGTTCTTCTTCAGCTAGTTTACAAAATGGTTTAAATATCTTATTTTTAGCTTTTTGATAAGCCCTTTCTTTTTTTGTACATGTACAATACATTTCTTTGCCCATAGCTTCTATTTCTTCTATTTTTTCCATAAATTAAAATTCAAATCCTTTCTTTAAATTCGTAGCCTATAAAAGAGAATTCTCTATTACAGGCGAATCTTTTCTTACAGGACAGCTCCAACACCAATATTAACATGTCGGAGCTGTTCCGTAGCATTTGCTGATTAGAAATCTTTTCTATTCATCAGGAGCTTTACACCAGCATAAAAGCCGACTTCAAAAGCATTTTCTTCAACGACATCACGTAAATCAATCAACCTTGTAAATACTTTGTCATGTTCTTCTCTAGACATATGACTGAAATATGTGTCCAGAAATGACAATGTAGCGTTTCTGATTTCGGGTGTTTCAAGCGGATTTTCTGGAAGCAGTCTTTCTGCGTAATCATTGTAGATTACTTTAAGTAGTTTGTTCATAAAATTTTTTCCTTTCTGACTTATCAAAGTCTTGACATGTCCCGAAAGGTATGTTATAATAGATTTAACAAGTCTTTTCGGGACTGGTTCGGAATAGCAGAAACTTTTGCTTTGCACAGCGTGGGGTTTCTGTTATTTTTTTTGCAATTCATCATTCACAAGGTCTATTCCCTCACGAATTACCTCACTGCGTGTGGTGTTCTTCTCTTTGGCACATTCATCTAGCTTTTTAAGTGTTTCCTTATCAAGTCTTACTTGAATGCGTGTGTCTTTTGGGTTATCCTTGCATGGTCTGCCCATTTTTTTGGACATTGTATCACCTCACTTTTTGTACTGACATTATTATAACATTGTACTGACAAAAAGTCAATAGCTTTTGTAGAAAAATATTGCATAAAAAATCCATATGCTTTTTGTGTAAAAAATACAGGAGCTGTATTAGAAACAGCTCCATCAGATTCTTTTCCAATATGAATTTTTGCAATCTCTTTCCAGAATCGCATTCTTTTAAGAAGTGATTAAAACATTCATTTAAAACCAACGTAACATAGCCGTTTAAAAAATAATTGCGTACAATTTGCATGCAATTTTATAAGCTTAAAATTCCCGAATTATATCTTTTTCAAGTTAATTTTAAATAGTATTTTTTAATTGGAGCTGTTGCTATTATTAGATTCGTATGTAAAACGTACAAAGCTTTTTTAAATCCTATAAAAGAGAGATTTCCTTTATTACAGGATTGTTTGAATTCTTAACAGCTCTATTTTACAATATGGATAACATTTTCGTGAACCATTCAAATAGCTGACCTAATAAAAAAATAATTAATTCTCGCCGTTTTAATAGTCCTGTTATACTTGTATTACTACCAGTGGGGAATATATTTGGCGAAAAATTGGAGCTGGTGACACCTGAAAATACCGCAAAAATTAAAAAAGGTGATATGCATTTTTATTTTTTACCGAATTTTTTTATTTCTTCTTGCTGTTGATGACCTGGCAAATCACCACCCCATTAAAAAAGGGTGTAACGAAATGTGACACCGTTTCTTTTCGGACAAAATTGTCCAAAAGTCTTTTGGTTTTCAGCCTATAAAAGAGAATCCTCTATTACAGGCTAATTTAATATTAATTCTCGAGGTTCGCTCGGGGTTCGTTTGTTCTCCACAGTTCCTCGACAGTTCAACAGCTCCAGCAACTTCTGATAGCTGAAAAATCAGCTTTCATGTTTTGAATTGTATAAAACCCTAACAAGATATGGAATTGAATCATCTGTACAGCTCCAAATGTCAAGTTTTGACAAGCAGTATGCTGTGTTCTCACCGCTTCACTCACCGCTTCAATGAAACTGTAACAAGTTATAGTTTGTTTCTGAATCTCCTGTACAGCTCCAAAATATGTAAAATATTAATAATAGCATTTTTCAAAACTCAAGTTTTCACAGGTTGCAAAGGGGTGTCCGAAACACCCACCCCTTTAGTAAATGAATGTCAAGTTTTGACAAGCTATAAAGATATGATTCACAGCCTATAAAATAGGAATCTTCTTATTATAGGAAAATATTTATTATAACAAGTGGGTACGCTGTTTTAACGTACCCTTGTAATGTTTGAAAATCTTTATAACGAGGTGTAAATTTTTTACTTCGTTTGTTTTAACAACTCCGAAATTTTCGGTTTTCCTGCTTTAATGGCTTTGTAAGATTATTATAATTGTGATAGTAATAGTAGAAATGATTCAACAGAAATGGAGCTGTATCCTGATTATTGGACAAATAATGTACATTCAGACCGTACCGATTTGGACAGCTCCACGCTTGCAAAGTAGCATAAATTTGTTTGCCGATTTCTGAAACTTTCCGTCCTTGCATTAGCATTGTTCTGTTATCTAGTCTATAATTTCTTAGAAAATTGCTATCTGGACAGTTTTCAATTAGTAAATTAGCTGTATGAGATATTGCAGACATAGCATCAATTTCTTTTTCAAAACGTTCTCTGTCTTGCGTTGTATTGTTCCAAAGCTCGTCTATACTGGCTTTGCGTTCAACTGCACATACCAACTCGAATGACTTCTCACCAACTCGGAAACTATAATCTCCAAAATCTAGCTTTTTACGTTCATATTTCACACCTACCGTGTCAAATACTGATAGAATATGTTGATTCTTTTGTTCTCTGGTATCGCAGAGAATCACAGCTTGCTTTAAAAAATTTTCTTTGCTTAACATTTTTTTCACTCTCCTATACAATTAATAGCTTTAAAATAGATTCTCCTATAATAAAGAAATTCTTCTTTTATAGGCTAACTTTTCGATTTCTTTTTAGATTGTGGATAAGGTATGTAACATTTCATTATACATCTGCAACAAGTTTAATTAAATATATTCAACTCTAGCACCTCTACCTCTTTTTCTGTTTGCCTTTTCGTTGTCATCTTCTTCATCTTTTTTTATTTCCCCAATTTCTTCAAAATAGTTAAACATGGGATAATATTTATATTGGATTCTTTTCCCTGTAGCTCCATTTCTATTTTTCAGGATTACTAATTCAATCTCTCTTGGATTCTTTGCTTTTGCTTCGGTTACATCAAATTCTTTTTTCCCTGCTCCCTTTAGTTGCAAACCAATCAGAATGTCACTTGAGTACTCTATTGCACCAGATTCCTTATACGATTGCATACTTACAGGTGA
>JAAVHJ010000027.1 GCA_014799805.1 Ruminococcus sp. | reverse complement strand
GGCGAAGATTCTTCACAGGCACAGTCTGCTATGCTGAAATTGGAACAAGCAGAAACACACCTGACAGATGCACAGAATGCACAGCTTTCCGCACAAAATGCCCTTGCAGAATCGCAGGAGGCTTTGACTCTGGCACAGCAAGGTACAATGAAAGCTGTCGCAACAGGAGAAACTGCTTTTGCAAATGCTGATGGCAGTATGAAATCCTTGAAAGAAGTCTATGATGCTTTACGTTCTTCTATGAAAGCTGTCAATGTGGAATTGGTCGATAGTGAGGGAAATCTTCGTGATGCAGATGACATCATCAACGAATTGAGCCAGTCAGAAGAAGGACTGACACAAGCAGAACAGCTCAAGAATGCCTCTCTCCTCTTTGGCAAACAGAATCTTGCTGGAATATTGGCGATTATCAACGCATCAGAAGAAGATTATAATAAGCTAACAGAAGCTATATATAACTCTGATGGTGCTGCAAAAAGCATGTCTGACACTATGATTGACAATCTGGGCGGAGATTTGACGATTTTAGGCAGTAAATTGCAAGCAATTCAAATTGAAATTTATGAGAAATTCGAGCCTGCTCTTAGAAAAATTGCCGAAAAAGTTGGCGAAGTTATGGACACGATTCTTGAAAAAATTGATGTCGTTTATCCAGTGATTGAAAATGCAGTGAATTGGGTTGTAGACCATGGTGTAGAACTTATGGCTACAATTGCAGGCGTAGCGACTGCTGTTGGTACGTTCATGCTAATCATCAATAAGCAAGCCATTATTACAGCTTTTACAACAGGGCTTAGCACTATTACAAAGGCTTTTGGACTTCTTAATACGACAATGTTAGCCAATCCAGTGGGGCTAATTGTCGCAGCAATCGCAGGACTCGTAGTAGCTTTTGCTGTGCTATGGAACAAAAGTGATAAATTTCGCAATTTTTGGATTAATTTGTGGGAATCTATTAAGTCCACTTTTTCAGGGTTCATAGATTCTATCATAATTGGTTGGGAAACCATATCAAGTTTCTTTTCAGATGCATGGGATAGCTTTAAGGTCGGTTGGAACAGCATAATTGATTCCGTAAAAAAAATTTGGAATGATTTCACGGATTCTATCAAAGTCGGCTGGGATAGCATCAAAAATGGAGCTGTCAAGACGTGGGACGGCATAAAAAACACTTTCGCACACGTTGCGGACTGGTTTCATGACAAATTTTCTACTGCGTGGCAAAAAGTAAAAGATATTTTTTCTGCTGGTGGTGAAGTCTTTGCTGGTATCAAAGAGGGGATTCTTTCAGCATTTAAAAATGTCGTAAATGGCTTGATTAGAGGAATTAACACCATTATTGCGATTCCATTTAATGCTATTAATGATACACTTGATAGAATTTCAACAATAGATATTGCTGGATTCAGACCATTTGAAAATTTGGTTTCCAGATTTACAGTACCAGAAATTCCGCAACTTGCAAAAGGTGGCATTGTCAGCAAGCCAACAATTGCACAAATTGGTGAAGCTGGTTCAGAAGCGATTATTCCACTGGAACGCAACAAGGCAGGATTGCAAATGCTTTCAAAGCTATTAGCAGAAGAAATGCAAAGGAATATTGCGATTTCAGCCAATTCTTATGGAAATGCAGGCACAAATGTTATTAACAACAATTATAGTTTCATACAGCATAACACAAGTCCTAAAGCGTTAAGCCGTTCTGAAATTTATCGCCAAACTAAAAATTTAATCCGTGCTGTCAAGAGAGGATAAACATGTTTACACTGAAAATTGAAAATACAAAAGGTGAAATATTCGAGCTAACCAACGATGAAACAAACTATGCTGTGGTTGGTGTTAGTGGCTTAACACGTCCTGATACAACTGTGAATACTTCTTCTGGTGTATCTGATGGCGAATATTATAATTCTTCTAAAGTAGACATGCGAAATATTGTAATCGACATTTTGTTACGTGGCGATATTGAAACAAATCGGCAAAGATTGTATAAAATTTTTCCCTTGAAAACGGCTTGCACAGTATATTTTAAGAATTATAACCGTGATGTAAAAATAAAAGGCTATGTTGAAGTTTTAGATGGTGATTTGTTCGTAGAACAGGAACAAATACAAATTTCTATTATTTGTCCGCAACCATATTTTGAAAGCTTGAAAACGCTATATACGGAGCTGTCAAAAATTATGCGTTTGTTTGAATTTCCGTTCTGTATCACAGAGCCGATACCTTTTTCAGAGAAAAGAAATTTACCTTTATGTAGCATTCTAAACAATGGTGATACTACATGTGGATGCATTCTCACGATTTCTATTTCTGGGGAAGTTTCTGATTTAAGAATTTATAATACAGCCACACAGCAATTTTTGGGTCTGAATTATGAATTTCAAGAAAACGACCAAATCACGCTAAATACGCAATCTGGACAAAAAAATATTTCTCTGATTCGTGACGGAGAAACAATTAATTTATTAAGTTCTATGCAAGCTGGTTCTTCATGGATTCAGCTTGCTACTGGAATCAATAATTTCACGTTCACAGCTGATGGAGCTGATTTTGTAAAAATTATCTTTGCCACTGTAGAACTATATGGGGGTGTCTAGCCTGATTTTATATGTTTGGAAATTTGATGGTGAAAAATACCAGAAAATAGATGTTATTGATGATGCAACCTCGGTTATCTGGGTGCGAAGATTTCAGAACGCTGGCGAATTTGAAATTTATATCCGTGCAACCAAAGAATTATTTACATTATTCATGCAAGAGGAATTACTAATTACAAGGCATGATATTCCAGAAAGTGCTATGATTCCAGAAAGAGTAGAATTGACAACGGATTCAGAAAATGGCAATTATTTGATTATTTCTGGAAAATCTGCTGAAAGTATTCTCGGCAGAAGAATTATTCCAAGAATCACAACTTATAACGGAACAGTGGAAATCTGCATTCGTTATCTTGTGGGTGTGAATCTTATCACTTTACCAAACAGCAACAGAAGAAAAATCAAATTATTAGAATTTTCAGAAGCTCACGGTTATCCAGAAACAATTATGAAACAAGTCACAGGAAAAAATTTATTAGGAACGGTTTCTGATATTTGTGTGACTTATGGATATGGCTTTAAATTGTCATTTACAGGAGAGAAATTTATTTTTGATGTTTACAAAGGTATTGACCGAAGTTTACACCAATCTGAAAATCAGTCTGTGATATTCTCACCAGAATTTGAAAATATCGGCAATACAAGCTATGTCTATGATAAATCAACGTATTACAACTCTGCCACGATTGCTGGCGAAGGTGAGGGCAAGGACAGAAAAATTTATACAATACTAACTGACTTTGCAGAAGCAAAAGAACTTTTCCTATATGAAAAATGGATTGATGCAAGAAATACATCCTCTAATGCTGAAGATGGTGAGTTAAGTGATGAAGAATATGAAAATATCATGACACAACAAGCTAGAGAAGAACTGGAACAATGTAAGCCGACAATAGAGTTTAGCGGTGAAGTTCTTGACACGGGATTATATAAGTTTGGCGAAGATTATGGACTTGGTGATACAGTTTCTATTGTCAATGAGTTTGGCATTTCTGGCACAGCAATCGTTACGGAAATTACAGAGGTGGAAGATGAAACAGGCTACAAGCTTACACCAACTTTTTCAGATTGGAGATTAGATTAATGGTAACATATGGATTTTTCGATAGTATAGACGGCGATAGAAAATACAATGCAGATGACATTTCCAATTTCTTTTTGAAATTAATCTCTGATGGCGTGTTTCCAACTCCTGCCGATTCAATGCAAGTTCAGGAAGTTTCAGGTATGACAGTAAAAGTTTCCGCTGGTTGGGGATTTATCAATTGCAAATGGATTCATAACGACAGCGACTTATATTTAACACTTGATGAACCTGACATTGTTCTTGACCGTAAAGACCGAATTGTCATGCGACTTAATAAAAATACCAGACTGATTGAAATTGCAATCAAAAAAGGTACTCCAGCTGAATCTATGTATACAGCTCCACCAGAGCTACAACGTGATGAAAGTATATGGGAACTTTCCCTTGCCTATATCAATGTAGAACCAGATGCAAAAAATAGAGGTATCAGGCAAATGGATATTAGCGACGAACGTCCTTATGAACACTTATGTGGCTGGGTAACGGGAAGAATTCAGGAGATAGACACAACAAATCTGTTTGCACAGTACGATAATGCTTTCTGGAGTTTCTTTCATGCTATAAAAGAAACTTTTGTGCCGAATGCAACATTAGTTAGACAACTATCCACAAGTTACATCACAACAGCAGAGGAAGAAACTACAATTCCAATAGAAAATGCTGATTACAGCCCGTATTTAGATGGATTGAATGTTTATGTAAATGGTATGAAACTCATACCAGATATTGATTTTACTATTAATGCATCACAAGATGGATTTCATAGTATTACACTAATAAAAGCACTTGATGTGGTCGGAACACCTGTAGAATTTGAAATTTTGAAAAGCATCTACGCTAAAAACGTTGCAACAACCATGACAGAACTAGTAAGGCTACAGCAAGAAGTTTCAGAATTAAAGAAGAAAAAACTAGATGAATCTGATGCATTTTTACCTTACACATATCCTGATATTGTTGGAAATGGTACAGTAGATGCAGAAATTGCTACATGGATTCAAGATTTTTCTGCTGGTGTTGGTTCTGGAAATTACACCAATGATAAAAACGGTTGGTCACAATTTGCAGAAGAAAACGGACTAAATGGAACTATTTTTCCAGATGTGAATGATGATGGTGTGGTAGATACAGAAGATGCAACACTGATTTCAAGATTTTCGTCTGATTCTGGAGCAGGAATTTACACAAATGATAAAAATGGTTGGAATACCTACATGTTGAAAAACACATTGTCCAATTTACAAGAATCCTTAGATAAAATTTCAGCACGACTTGCCATTTTAGAAAAGTCATTTGCTCCAATTGTCCAACTTACGCAAGAAGAATATGATGCTCTGGCAGATAAAGAAAAGAACGAAAAAACACTTTATATTATTAAAACATAGGAGTGATGAAATGGAAAAGCTGATAAAAGAATATGAGGAACTGTACCGAGCTATTGCTCGTAGAATCTATGAATTAAAAAAGAAGTACAATACAGAATTTCTTATGACAATGGAACGGCAAAATCTAAAAGCGAGAATTGACCTTTTGGAAGAAGAACGCTTCGACTTAGTGCAGAACATACACGACATGCGGACAAGATTTTCATAGATAGGAGTAAAAAATATGTTGAAATATTTAATTATGATTGCTATTGTTGTTGGTCTGGCTGTATCAGATTGGTTAACTGGCAATATCAAAGCACATATTCATAATGATTATAAGAGTTCGGTGATGAGGACTGGACTTTGGCACAAAGCGAGTGAAATTTTAATCATGACAACTGCTTGTGGCTTTGAATTTGGCATTGAAAAACTAAGCCAGTATTATCAAAATTCAGAAATCGGTGAGATTACTGGACTAATTACAGCAGGATTTATTTTTATTTATATCGTTTTTATGGAAATTATTAGCATTTTTGAAAACTATGCTGAAATTAATCCACAAGCGACATGGGCTAGCAAATTGATTAGAAAATTAAGAAATTTTAATAAAGAGGAGGAATAACAATGTATACTGTGAAACAAGAACAGCCAATGACAAGAACAATTGAAAGCGGCAATATCATTACAAATTTAAAACAGTAAACTGTTCCAGAAAACAAAAAAACCTCAAATTCAGTACTTTTAACTGAAATCGAGGTTTTATTCTTTCATGTTAAGTTTTTGAATTTAATTTTTTCGTTTGTTTCCATTAAACTTCCGCCTATATACCGTAGATTTTGGAGTATTTTTCGACTTTTTTCGGCTTTGCCCGGCTTTTTTCATTTCGGTCAAATCTGTTACAGATGGCATTTTACTGGTTCACATTCGCTACATCGACAGTATTTGTTGGATTATCTTGTTCCTTTTCACGTCCTCTTTTATGAGCATATTTCAATGCCTTTGCATAGGCACACATGGTTGCAATATTGTTGTAGATTGTAGCTGTATTCGGATATTCTGTGCCAAGGACCGATTCACAAACTGCAAGCGCCTTTTCATAGTATTTCAAAGCCTCATTATAGTCGCCCTTGGCACAATATACGCCTGCGATATTGTTGTAGGTCGCAGCTGTATCTGGATGTTCTGTGCCAAGGACTGATTCACTGATTGCAAGTGCCTTTTCATAGTATTTCAAAGCCTCGTCATAGTCGCCCATGTCTTGATATACATCTGCAATATTGTTGTAGATTGTGGCTGTATCTGGATGTTCTGTGCCAAGGACTGATTCACTGATTACAAGTGCCTTTTCACAGTATTTCAAGGCCTTGTCATAGTCGCCCATGTCTTGATATACATCTGCAATATTGTTGTAGGTTATGGCTGTATCTGGATGTTCTGTGCCAAGGACTGATTCACTGATTGCAAGTGCCTTTTCATAGTATTTCAAAGCCTTGTCATAGTCGCCCTTGGCACGATATACACCTGCGATATTGTTGTAGGTCGTGGCTGTATCTGGGTGTTCTGTGCCAAAGACTGATTCACTAATTGCAAGTGCCTTTTCACAGTATTTCAAAGCCTTGTCATAGTCGCTCTTGGCACGATATACACATGCGATATTGTTGTAGGTGATGGCTGTATTCGGATGTTCCGTGCCAAGGACTGATTCATGAATTGTAAGCGCCTTTTCATAGTACTTCAAAGCCTTGCCATAATTGCCCATATCTTCATATACATCTGCGATATTGTTGTAGGTCGTGGCTGTATTCGGGTGTTCTGTGCCAAGGACTGATTCACGGATTGCAAGCGCCTTTTCATAGTATTTCAAAGCCTCGTCATAATCACCCTTGGCATCATATATGCCTGCGATATTGTTGTAGGTCGTAGCTGTATCTGGATGTTCTGTGCCAAGGACTGATTCACTGATTGCAAGTGCCTTTTTACAGTATTTCAAAGCCTTGTCATAGTCGCCCTTGGCACGATATATACCTGCGATATTGTGGTAGGTCGTGGCTGTATCTGGGTGTTCTGTGCCAAGAACTGATTCACTGATTGCAAGTGCCTTTTCACAGTATTTCAAAGACTTGTCATAGTCGCCCTTGGCACAATATACACCTGCGATATTGTTGTAGGTCGTGGCTGTATCTGGGTGTTCTGTGCCAAGAACTGATTCACGGATTGCAAGCGCCTTTTCATAGTATTTCAAAACCTTGCCATAATTGCCCATATCTTCATATACACCTGCGACATTGTGGTAGGTCGTGG
>JAAVHJ010000026.1 GCA_014799805.1 Ruminococcus sp. | reverse complement strand
TTGAAAAATAGTCAATAAAATTGCACAAATTGTGCAATAAAAAAATTTCACCCTCTGACTAAAAGTCAAAGAGTGAAATTTTCCCCAATAAGTAAAAAGTTTAAAGATACACGAAAAAAATTTGCCATTTGCACAATGATGGTGATGTCTGGCTGTGTTCTGCCACGTTCCCAACTTGACACAGTGTTGTTAGATACATACAAGATGTTGGCAAGTGCCTCTTGCGTCATGCTGTTCTTTACCCTTAGATGTCGGATTCTCTGCCCAATTGTTTTCATTTGCATGCATATCACTCCTAAATAATAAATTGATATACAGCACTTTTCCCTCAATTTAATTATACCATTCTCTCAATCCAAAATCAATATATTTCTTTTTCAGTAAAGTAAAAAAATTTTCTTCTTCAGTGTCATGTAAAAGGGTTTGGGTATTCCCCAATTGGCAGAGCCAATAAAAATTTTTTTGAAAATAATTATTTCTAAATTGTGAACAGTATGCCGTCAAAGTCGCAGACTTTGCCCAATAAATGAAACGGAGTGAATGGTCTGTTTTGCAAGTTCTGTAAGGAGCGTGCAAAACAGATATTGGGTTACAGTATCTGTTCTGCACAAAAAAAGATTTTTTTCAACTTCTTTTGATAGAAGAAGCAAAAAATTTTTTTAATTTTTGGAATCAGAAATCGAAAAATAATTGTTTCTGAATTGTGAATAGCATGCCGTCAAGGTCGCAGACTTTGCCCAATAAATATAGTGGAACGTAATCTTCTGTTTTGATATGTCCATCAGGATATGTCAAAACAGGTATTGGGTTTACACTACCTATTTTGTCATACAAACTGTTTTTTCAAAATTTTTTGGATAAAAAAATTAAAATCTTTTTAAGTTTTAGAACCAGAAACTAAAAAAATAATTATTTCTAAATTATGAATACAAAAATTTATGCTTATGTTAATCACTTCTTTTTTTGTTTCCAAAATCTAAAAAATTTTGTAAGTGATTATCCATTTACATTGCTTGCTATTTTTGAAATAAACATTTTTTTATAAATTTTGTATAGTCTTCTCATATTTTCTTAAACTATTCTCTAGTTATATCATTCAAATATTTCTTTCCCATTCCCATCACCACTTATTCTGTTTCTATTATACTCCTCTTTCTTAGTGGTGTAAAGATACTAAACATGTTCTTGGCACAATAAACAGTTAAAGCCATGCATCTAAAGGTGCATGGCTCTCTTTGGAATGTATTTATAGATAATGATATTTATTTTTCTTTCCAATAATAAAAAATACTGTTACAATCAAAGCAATAATTTCAGCAGCCACAATAGAAATCCAAATACCCATAATAGCAAACAGCAGCGGTAAAATCATAACAGCAGCAATCTGAAATACAAGCGTTCTGAGAAATGAAATCAATGCTGATGTCAATCCATCGTTCAAAGCAGTAAAGAAAGAGGAAGCGAAAATTACAAATCCTGCAAATAGAAATGAGAAAGAAAAAATTCTGAATGCCTGTAATGTAAGCTTCAACAATTCTATATCATATCCTACAAATATTTTGGCAAGTGGATAGGCAAGTAATTCTGCAAGAAGTAACATTCCAATGGCAAAAGCACCAATGATAACTGTACTTTTTTTTAATATACTTTTCAGTTCTTTAATATTCTCCATTCCAAAATGATACCCAATGATAGGGGCAGTACCTACAGCATATCCAATAAATGTAGCAAGAAAAATCATATTGACATACATCAAAACACCATATGCTGCTACTCCATTTTCATCTGCGTATTTCATAAGTTGTATATTATATAGCATACTGACAACAGACATAGAGATATTTGTCATCAGCTCCGATGAACCATTCATACAGGTCTTCAGAAGTACTTTCCTATCAAACTTTGTTTTGGTGAGACATAGCAAACTTGTATTTTTTCTCGCAAAATAAATCAGTGGTATAAATCCGCCTACTACCTGACTCATTGCAGTTGCCGCCGCTGCTCCTGCAAGCCCAAGCCGAAACACTACCACAAATAACACATCAAGCACCATATTAGTCACACCTGCTGCTACTGTCACTGCAAGTCCAAGCTGTGGTTTTTCAGCAGTTACAAAAAAGCTCTGAAATTCATATTGCAGAATAAATGCAGGCAGAGCAAGAAGAATAATTCTTGCATATAAAGTACAATTATCAAGCATCTGATCCGCACCAAGCAGTGAGGCGATTGGTCTAACAAAAATAATACCAAGAATTGCAATTACAATTCCACATATCAAGGAGACATAAATTAGCAATGAAAATATACATTTTGCTTTTTCATGGTCACCCTCGCCCATTGTTTTGGAAATCAAGGCACTGCCTCCTGTTCCGAACATAAAACCAACTGCACCAAGAATCATCAGGAATGGCATAATAAAATTGACCGCTGCGAAAGGTGTCTTGCCAACATAATTGGATACGAAAAAACCATCAACTACACCATAGATAGATGTAAAAATCATCATAATAATAGACGGTAGTGTAAACCTCAGCAGCTTTTTGTATGTAAAATGTTCTGAAAGTTGAATATTCATTCATACCTCCCCATTAAAGCTGCTTGACTTCATTTTGAAACATAGTAAGATATTCCTGTGTAAGAGAAAGATATAGGTTTCTTTTCTCCTCTGACCATGCTTCAAATATTTTGTTTTCAATTTCTATTACTTTCATAACAGTTTTCTCAGTAAGCATTTTCCCATGCTCTGTCAGACGGATGATTTTGCTTCTTCCCTTATACACCTCAAGATAAAGTATTTTCTCATCTTCCAGTTTACGCAAAGACGAATTAATTGTCTGCTTGCTGATGCCAGTTAGACGACAGATGTCACTAATCAAACATGATTCTCCATTGTTGCAAATGGTATAAAGAATTTGCATAGCACTGTCAGAAATTCCAAGTTTTAATGCAGTTTCATGATAGGCTGCATTAATCTCAGATGTCAAATGGTTAAAACGCTTCATTTCTTGATTCATCATTGTCATATGTACCACTCCCTAAGTATGAAATCGGATATATAGATATTATAGTACGAAATCGGATACTTGTCAATACCTTTTTTATTTTTTTTACCAGTCAACAGCATCATCAAGGATTTTCTGTTGTTGGTCGCCAGACAGGCGTGTATAAATCATAGTTGTACTGACACTGGAATGCCCTAATAAATCGGCTAGCAAAGTTACGTCCTTAGTCTTGTCCATTACTTTAATCGCAAAGTGATGACGGAACGAATGCGGATGCATAACTTCTTGCGGTATGCCGTATCGTTCAGAAAATCTAGTCAAAGCATAGCAACACGCACGTCTTGAAATTGGACGATTGCCACGACTTTTACTTGACTGCAACAAGTACTCCTGATTGTCTAATTTTCTAAGATAGCTGTCAAGTTCTGCTTTCAAAGAATAAGGGAAGAGAATCGTTCGTACTTTGCCCTTTGAAACAATGGTTGCATAACCACGCATAATATCTGACTTCTTTAGTCGGACAGCTTCCGAAATTCTTGTGCCTGTCTTGGCGAGAATTAATATGTTATAGTACCATTGTATATCGTCATCAGCTTTTAACCCGTCCATCAGACGTGTGTATTGTTCATCGGTAATAATATTACTGGTGCTGAATACCCTTTGAATCTTAACTGCTTTGATTGGAACAAAAACACCCTTATATGATGCATAGCTTTTTATTGCGATTAGTCTGGCGTTGACTGTACATGCCCCTAACGTTTGCACCAGCTCTGACTTCCATGCAAGGATATTTGACTTTGTAAGTTCCGAATAGGATTCAAAATATTTTTTAACTGCATGTAAATAGTTCTGAATTGTTCCTTGTGATAGTTCTTTTTCCAGTAGAAAAATTTTGAATCCCTCTAAATCTTTTTCCATTTTTTCACTCCTTTTTACTTCTCAAAATACATATTTTCATGAAATTTTAATTAATCCACCCCGAAAAATCCGAGGTGGTTTTTTTAAAAATTAATTTAGTTTTTCGCCATTTTCTAGCATATCATGCAGATGCATTTGCATATACATCTCGACAGCGTCTTTATCAGAACAATTGATGCCCTTGATTGCCTCTGAACTTTTCATTCCTCTTGCCACCAGCTCTCTGATAAGCATACTGGTGAAACAACTATGCATTACAAGCAGCTCCTCAATGGTTGCGGTTTCATCTAACTCGTCCAAGCCAATGCCAACGTTTTCGCCATCACATGTGATTACAATTTTTTGCTCTTTCATCTTTTCACCTACCTTTTTTATCACTTTTTAACAGCTTGTTGAAATGCTGTTGAAAATCATCTCAATGCCTTATAAATATCGCCCATGATAGCCAGACAACTATCAGCAGTAACACAAACAACTTTTTGACTTTCATCTGTAAAAGTAATAACTACAAATTCTTCGCAACCTTTCTGCACATATTCAGCTTTTAGCACTTTCGTTCTAGTTGCACATTCATGCAATGCTTCACCAAGCATCTGAACGAATTTTGCTTTATCTTGCATGCCTACTCCTCTCCTTTCGTAGTTTTTTCATCATGCTGAAAATCGTAAATTGTTTTTCCATCAAGGACTGTTAAAATCGTTTGCTTTAAATTTGTATCGTTCAGCACCATTAAGGTAACATGTGCCTGTGAATCCTTTGTATTCACGATTTTTTTCAAGTCACTGCAATAATTTTCAAACGATTTTACCGTATGACCCCATTCGTCAACACCTTGTTGAGTTGTAGCAACCACTCCTGCTAAAACCCCTCTTTTCCAGACAGAAATCTTGTAATTGTTAGCACTGACGTTATATGCAATTTTAACATTTTCCGTTAAATTTTCCTTTACTGACAGTTCAAGGGCTATTCTTATCATTTCATGACTAAAACTATTTTCCACGTTCTCATTCCCCTTTCAGCTCCAATTATTTTGTGGAGCTGTTTTATTTTATTTTCCGATTGTGTTCTTTTACCAGTTCGCCGATAATTCTATTAGTTGCGATTGTTACAGCTTTTTGAACAGTTGCTGTTGCCTCAATGAATGGTGTGCCGTTCAGCATCATATTTCTGATAGAGTGGGCAATATGTGCCGAAATCATTGCTAGTAATTCTTTCCTGTCAGCATGAGGATTATTTATGTACACGCTGATGTTATCACTCTCTGACTTGTGAATGATAACAATTCTTGTTTCTTCTTCCATTTCATCACCTGTCTTTCAGCTTTTTTTATTTTCCAACACATCATGTCCCGTTTGAATTAAATTGAGAATTGCCAAAACAATTTCTATGTTAGATGGCGATAAATTTTCCAGTGTTTTCTTATCCATATCTGTCATACTATCCTCCCTTTCCTGATAAATCTATAATTTTCATAAAACACATTTGTGATAAATTATGTTTATATTATACACCCAAACGTATTTTATGTCAATAGTTTTTTAGCAATAAAATTGCACAAATGTATATTGTAATTTTTGTTAGCTTTTTACAATTGTATTTTTTAATAAACGCTATTGACACATTTGTGTTTATATGATATAATTTATTTTGAAGGAGGTGATTTTATGGAGATAAAAGAAAGACTTATAGCAATTCGTGAAAGTAGAGGTTACTCTAAAAAAACTGTATCTGAAATGGCAAAAATTCCCTATACAACTTATGTAAAATATGAATCAGGTGAGAGAAAAGATGTAAGTATGCAGGCACTTTGTAAATTAGCTGATTTCTATAACGTAACAACGGATTACTTGCTTGGCAGGGAACCTAAAAAAGAACTTGATATAGACTATGAAGAAGTCAAAAGGAAAACGGCTCAAATCATAGAACGTATTGAGAGCTTATCACCTGAATATCAAGCTTTCATGATTAAAATCATTCACATGCTTGACAGTATGGAGCAAGATGTTAGTACTGACGTACAGTTAACTATCAATAAACCAGAAATCAAGCAAAGCAAAAATGAAAGTCCTATGGTTTATTGTGGAACAATTGGTGAAGAACTAGAGCGTAGAAAAAGTGAAGAAGAAGCTACACGAAAAGACACAGCATTCAAATTTGGCGTAGGCTAGATCCTAAAAAAGACAAGTAAATGAAAAATCCGCCCAGTGTGCCACCACTGGACGGATTCGGAGAAGATGTAATAACATCATTTTTTCATTTGTTATTATATCATAACTTCTCCAAAAAATCAATAGAAAAAAGGAGATTTTTTTAAATGGAAGAAAATTATAGTTGCCAAGACGGTAAAACCCGTGTACATGTTTACACAGATAGAAATGGAAATATACTTGCTGAAAAGTACATTATAAAACAATCAGACGGAAAAAAAAGATGCTATTGGTATTCTACTGACCCAAAAACAAAAAAAAAAGCAATGGGCTTAAATGGCACAATAATGCCTTTATATCATGCAGATAAATTACATACTAGTGAAAGTGAAACTGTTTGGTTTGCTGAGGGCGAAAAGGACGTTGAAACGCTAGAAAGATGTTTTAGTTTTTTAGCAACCTGCACATCTAATGGTGGAGGACAAGCAACTTGGTATGATGATTTATATAATGACGATTTAGAGGGTCGTAGTATTGGAATTTTCACAGATAATGATGAAGTAGGTGAAAACTACGGAAATTTCATTGCGAAAAATGTTTGTAAAATTGCAAAATCTGTTAAAATTATTCCAATAAAAGCTATCTGGGCTGAATGCCCTGAAAAGGGTGATATTTCTGATGCGGTGGAAGCACTAGGAAAAGATAAAGTTTTAGAATTACTTTCCTCTGCAATTAAGAAAATAAAAGATTATGAGCCTGAAACTAACGAAAAGCAATTTAATAATCAAACAAACAATAAAATTGCTGATTTGCCAAATTGGATTCAATTAAGCAATAGAGGAATGTCTGTCAATCCTGAATTGCTTGCAGAATATATTATAAATACTGAAAGCTATATTTTTGTACAGTTACGAGAACAAGAATCGCAACAATGCTATTGGTATCAAAATGGTGTATATGTTAGAATCAGTGCAAAGCATATCAAAGCTAAAATAAGAGCAATTATTCAAAAATATTATACAGAAATTGCAAAAATTCGTGTAATTGAGGACACCTACAAGCATATTACTTATCCAGATGAAAAACATTTTGTTTCTGATGAATCATTACTTGATGCTGATGAAAACATTATTAATTTTCAAAATGGCGTGTTGCATCTTGACACAATGGAACTAAAAGAACATAGTCCTAAGTATCTTAGTACTATTCAAATCCCTTGCAATTGGAATCCAAATTCTAAAAGTCCTGATACTTTTAGCAAATATATCTTGCATTTAGCAGATGATGACAGTGATAATATTTTAACTTTAATTCAAGCAATTGGTTTTGCTATTTCTAATGTAAAAATCGAACGTTTTAAGAAGTCAATATTTTTATTTGGAGCAGGAAATAGTGGAAAATCTATATTTTTGAAATTCATGTCCTCGCTAGTAGGAAAAGAAAATTTTTCCGCCATGCCATTTGCAGAGTTAGAAAAACGTTTCAGCACTTCTATGCTATATCGAAAAAGACTAGCAGGAGATGATGATTGCAATTATTGCACAAGTGCTAGTGCATCTGTCTTTAAAATTATGACAGGTGGTGGTGAATTGATGTGCGAAGAAAAAGGAAAACAGGGTTTTCATTTTGTATTTAATGGATTGTATATAGTTTGTGCAAATAAATTGCCTCTTTTTGGTGGTGATAAAGGCAATCACGTTTATGACAGAATTATTCCTATAAGATGTGGTCAACCAATCCCAGAAAATCAACGTGATAAAAAACTGCTTGAAAAATTGTATATTGAACGTGAAGCAATTGTGCATCTGGCAGTAATATATTTAAAAAAGGCAATAGAAGATAATTACAACTTTGTGA
Organism: Ruminococcus sp.; assembly: GCA_014799805.1. Lineage (GTDB taxonomy): Bacteria > Bacillota > Clostridia > Oscillospirales > Ruminococcaceae > UBA3855. Next base: position 4,917 of record JAAVHJ010000026.1, on the reverse strand, counting down.
TTTCTGAAAAATCTAAAAAGCTTTTGGAAGAGTACAAAATTGAAAATGATATTGTACTGCAATTTATCAGTGAATGTTGTGAAATACGTACTACTTATGATGATGTTACAACAAAAGTACTTTATGATGCATTTAAAACATGGTGTATACAAAATGGTGAAAGATATATTCCAAAAAAATCACAATTTAGTGAAAGCATTTGTAACTTCTATGGTGCAGAACCAACAAGGACAGGTCGCAATAAAATACAAAGAATCGTAGACGGAAAGCATTATTTTCTACATACATTAACCCAAGAAGCGAAAAAAGAATTACATATTGTTAGTCCAATATCAGATTATTATAATTGTAACTAATAAATTTATAAGTAAAAATTAAGTGAATTTTTTCACTTAATTTTTTATTTTATTTTTCCCTATAAATGGCGATTTATTTTGTTTAAGTAAAAAAAGTGAAAAAATATACCCCCTTTTTTCCATAAATACATTTTATGTTTAATATTTTTTTTGCTTTATTACACTAAATTATTAATTTTTTATTTTTATATTTTTTTGTTTTTTTTTTTTTTCACTTTTTTCACTTTTTAACTTAATAAATTTAATAAAAAAAAATATATAGTAATATAGAGATAAATATTTTTTACTTTTCCAAATTTTAGAAAAATTTAAGTGAATTTCTAAGTGAAAAAAGTTAATTTTTGAAGTGAACTTTAGAGCTAAATTTTAAAAAAGTTGAAAAATTATTAATAAATTATTATTTTTTTAAATATTTTAACTTTATTTTTGCAAAATATTTTGCCAAATTAAGCGAATTTTGGAGAAAAAAGCCTAATATTTTTCCAAATTAAGCAGATTTTAAACTAAAAAAGCTAGAATTTTTGGAAATTCTAGCTTTTATTTGGTCTATTTTCAATTTTTTAAAACTTGTTGATGACATTAAATTTTTTTATTCGATATAAAAAATATTTTTTTCTTGAAAATTTAATAAGGGTGTCGCAAAATGCAACACCCTTTATTTTTATAGTATTTATTAGATTAAAGTAACACCAATAACCGTAAAAGAATACTCTCCTACGGCTAATTGATTTTTATTTAATTAACAGTATTCTCGCACTGCTGTCGTGACGCTGTCACACGGTTCTCTGTAATATCGGAGTGCTACAACTCCGACTGCCATTAAGGATGCAATAACCCTGTGTTTTTTTGACTGAGCGTAAAGGAGTTTTCATCTCCCCGCTGCGTTTTTTACGGACTTCCCTGTCACTTCGCATAGTCTATGCTTGTGGCTTTTTTCGGGTGTGCCACATAGCACCCAAACGTTTATAAGCTTATATACAAGTACTATTATAGCATATGAATATTAATTTGTCAAGAGGTTAAGAAAAATTTTTTTAATTACTATTTATTGGTAAAAATTGGGATTTTAATTAGTTAAATACAATACAGAAGTTGACACATATGTCAACTTTTTAACCTTCCTACTACTAAAGTGGTACTAGTACCACTTTTTCATCATTAGTTTCACCCTAGTATGTACTATTTGTGTAGACCCCCACAAATTTTTTAACTAGTGTTGCAAATAAGTTTGAATTCTCTATTGACATATATTTTGAAACATGTTAAACTTAAATCAGTGAAAAATTTGAAAGGTAGTGAATCCATGAAAGAAAAAACATACATAGGCTATGTTCATGTTTCCAGTACCAACCAGAACGAAACAAGACAGCTAAAAGCACTGGAGAAGTTCCGAAAGCCTATGCACAGAATCTTTATTGATAAGTGTAACGGAAAAATTTATGAATATTCCCAACACTGGAAGTTTATTAATGATATGTTCGTTGAATTTTTCAAAACATATTATGCACACTAAATCAAATTTTTTTGATAAACTAAAAAAAGAAGTCTTTTACAGATTCCTCTTTTCAGGCTGAACAAAATGGATACTCATAAATAATTTTTAAAATATCTTTACAAATTGCCTAAGATATGGTATACTTTATGTAGTGTTATGATAAGGAGGCTGACTGGAGAAGGTTTTTGATGTGTTGGGATAAACAGAATCACCCATATTGATTTATACCTTCAATGGAATTCAAAAGTCAGTAATAATACTTTGATGGAATAAAAATACAGAAAAGAGGTTTATGTAATGAACCATTTGAAACATAATATTTTAGATTTTATTGATACATCTATTGATGAACTTGCTGATGCAGATGTTCCAGTATTCAAACAGCTCAAAGCGATTTTCAAGGTTAGCCGTGCCGGTAAACAGTTAATAGATTCATCGCATGATACTGCATTTGAAAATTTTAAGGATATTCTAAAGCGCGAATTAAAAGATTTGGCACAATCTCCACGTACTGATTCAGAACATTTTAAACAATTACTGGAACAGCTTAAAGTTTTGCTTAAAGATTACGATCAACCTTTACATCTTTATATAAACGAAGAACGTTTAGAAACAAAACTACGTGAAGGAACGAATATTCCTTTGGAGTCAGAATTGCCGAAAAAGTTTGCTTTACTAATACGAAATAATATTGAAAAGCTTGTTTCTCTTGAAGAATGGAGCAGAGGAATTTTTGAAAAATTAGAGGATATGAGTGATGAATCTCAGGAAAAAATCAGAACATTTGAGAAAAGCATCACAAACCAAATAGAATATAGTGGAAGTTTTCAAGAATACCTGGATAATACGGACCTGCCCGTTAGTCGTTCAAGCTATGAAAACAGACTTCTATATTTGAATGACACGATTCCATTATGTGGTAGAGAGACGGAAATCACCAATCTACATAGTTTTTTGTTCTCGAGGGAACGTGTCGCAGTATGGGCAATCTGCGGACAGGGCGGAGTTGGAAAAAGCAAGCTGGCAAGACATATTTGTCAAAAGTATGATCATGATTTTAAATTTGTTTGGCTTAAAGAGGTTGATTTCTCTAAAATAGCAGAAATTACGAGTGGGTATCTGTACGATAAACCTGTTGTTTTTGTTTGTGATTATGCAGACGAAAGAGAAAAAAATATAGTTGCTTTGATTGAAAGTATTTTTGATAGCAAAATAAAAAATGCCAGATTCCTTTTGTTGTCCCGTGATGAGAAATGGTATCCTCGTTTTGTAAGAAGTAACCATGTGATAACTGAGATCGGTTTTAAACAGACATCAAAATACGAGCCTCTTAATCTTTCAATGTACAATCTGAGCAACCAAGCATATAGTGAAATATTGACAAAATATCAGAAAGCATTTTATCCAAATCATCAGTCTCTATCGGATGGAGATATTGATTTCATCCTTACACGAGCAAAAAAAGCAACACCGACTAATTCTGTCAGTATGCGTGCAAATCGCTGTCTGTTTGTTCTGCTTGTTGCAGATTCCTTTCTTCAGGGACACCTTACAGAAGAAATTGACTCAGATCAACTGCTGATTCATTTTTTTGAACGCTCTATGAAGCATCTTGCATATTCGGATAGTATCAAAGTATCTGGATTTCGTTTGCTTGCACTTGCAACAGCTTTGAGGGGAGTCGATATCTATGATGATACTTTACCTGATTTTATAAAGCAAGATATCAACACGATTAATTCAGAACTGAATAACTGTGCAAAATCTATCGAGAATTTTTGGAATAAACTATCTGAGAATTTTTTTGAAGAAAATATATTACATCCATATGAACCGGATCTGATCGGTGAATATTTATTTTTATGGCAATTCTTTGATTATCTAATGGAACCTGATCGCCAGAAATGGTGTGAATACTTAATAGAAAAAGTGCAAAAGGAAGAAAACGAAAATCCTGTTGAAATTTTTATTAATAGGTGTATCGCTGACTGGCCTGAGTATGGCATTAAGAAGAAAAATTTCTTTGCTTATTACAGCCAAGTCCAGCAGAAAATGAATGAAAGCGAGACGATCCATGTATAATTATGATAAATTGACCCGCATTGCACGGGATGCGATCTTACAGATCACAGATTTTCAGCAAGCTAAAACCATTTTGAGCAGCGTTCCAAATGCAATATTCGATAATACATCGCTGACCGCATTATCATACTATGCTGAAGCTGTCAAACACATTATGTCATTTTCCGATGTGATACAAAAATTTTACTGTAATGTTCAGCTCGAGCGTATTACTATTTCAATTTACAAGGATGCATTGTTTCGTAATCTTCAGAAACGCCAATATAGTCATGATGATTTGAATGGGATTATAGCTGTTTTGACAGACATTGCATCTGTTTACTACGACCAAAGCGAACTCGATGCCGCAAGGGATATTCAAAAAACAATCGAATGGCTAAAAGAACACTTGGAGCATACAGAGCATCCGGAATTGGACGATTCATATTTTGATCTGGTAAATACCTATATCGCAAAAGGCAAATATGCCAAAGCAATGGAACGCTTGTTAAGAGTTATGGAAATCCGTGAAAAAGTCCTTGGCACGGGGCATCCAGACACAGCCACAGCCTACCACAATATCGCAAGTGTATATCAAGACATGGGGGACTATGGCAAAGCTTTGAAATACTGTGAAAAGGCGCTTACAATTCGTGAATCAGTCTTTGGCACAGAACATCCGAATACAGCCACGACCTATAACAATATCGCAGGTGTATATGAAGATATGGGCAATTATGGCAAGGCTTTGAAATACTATGAAAAGGCGCTTGCAATCCGTGAATCAGTCCTTGGTACAGAACATCCGAATACAGCCACGACCTACAACAATATCGCAGATGTATATCGTGATAAGGGCGATTATGGAAAGGCTTTGGAATACTATGAAAAGGCGCTTACAATTCGTGAATCAGTCCTTGGCACAGAACATCCGAATACAGCCACGACCTACAACAATATCGCAGGTGTATATGAAGATATGGGCAATTATGGCAAGGCTTTGAA
>JAAVHJ010000025.1 GCA_014799805.1 Ruminococcus sp. | reverse complement strand
TTTATGGGAATCAATAGTTATTTTATGAATTTTTAGTGAAATATTTATGAATTTTAGAATTTTTAGGCAAACTATAATTTACAAATTGTAAATTACAAATAGTTTAAAAAATAATGCCTATATTTCAAATAGGAAAATAGGTAAAACATAACCTCCTGACTTTTTTAGATGGATAAAATATACTAGAGAAAAGAGCCAGAATAAGAGAGAAGAATTTTGCGTAGAAGACTTTTTATCGGCAGAGCATCATTTATTGAGAAAAATAGAAGAAGCAGCAGATTTTCATCACATTTGTGAATTTGTACTGCGAAAAAATGGAAGACCTGAAATTGCCTCGATAGTATTGTTCAAAATGGTATTAGTTACAGCTGATTTCTGGGGTATTCAATAGGAGAAAGGATATCGCATTTTGCAACTTACAATTTTAAACATCGTTTCACAGAAGAACTGATGAAAGAAATCAATGCAGACGGTGAAGAACATAAAAAGAAGTCATTTTTAAATGATGACATAAAATCACCTGAAATATCAGAAATAACAGAATCTACAACTGATCCTGAAAGCGAAGTCTTTCACAAAGGTGAACACAAGAAATATTTTGCTTAAAATGCTTTGACTGCATGTAATAAACATGGATATATTCTTGATGTGACAATCAGCCTAGGAAATATTAACGACAGCATAGCATTTGATGGACTGTATAACGGGTTGATTCGGAGATTTCCAGAAATAATTTATTTTATTATAGATTATGGTTTAAAGAATCCATGAATTTGCAAACAGATACTTAATGGCAAGCGGACTCTAGTTCTTTCCTACAAAAGACAAATGAGAAAAGAAGGCTTTTTTCTTTCATAAGAATATTATGATTGTGTCATCTGTCCTGAAAATCATGTTCTGAACTACAATACAACAAACAGAAATGAATATAAACAGTTTAAAAGCAAACTTTATTAATGTAAAATATGTCTTTCTAGAGACAGATGTAAAGAGGGTAAAGAATGTCAGAAAATTGTGACAAAGCATATCTAGTCAAATTATTTTGAAATAACAGAAGACATTCGTCATACCATCAGTATGAAACAATTATATGACAAAAGGAAAGAAACCATCGAACGGGTCTTTGCTGATGCCAAAGAAAAATATGCCATATGTTATACTTTGTATAGAGGTCTTTCTCAGAACAAGAAATGGATAAGATTTACATTTGCTGTCATGAACCTCAAAAAATTTGCAAAGCACAGATGGAATGACCTGCATTCCTCCCTGTTTGCTTTCTAGATTTCACTTTTTTCTGCCTGCATAAATTTATCCCTGCTTCCTTATCGAAAGCAGGGACTTTTTTGACAGGCTGAACAGAATTTTATTCTGTCGTTTTTCTCATAAAAAACAAGAATAATATTAAAAAGCAGGGTATATTATTATTAAATTAATTAAATTAGATTTTTCTAGTAAATATTTTCTAAAAAAATAAATTTTTTTAAAAAATCTCTTGACAAATTTTATTTCTTATGCTATAATAAATTTATAGTTAGTAGCTGCTAACTTTTAATTTAATCGCATAGTAATAATATTTCTAGGAAAATAATTTATTTCAAATCTATGCGTATTTTATTTTGAACAAAAGTTAGCTAAAACTAACTTTTAGGAGGTCTATTATGTCTTATGCAGAGTGTACCCGATTTGAACAAAAAATAGCTTTTCATATGGCACCATCATTGCTTGGAATCAAATGTGCTAATTTAATTTCTTTAAATCAAACAGAATTTAATATTCCAGAATATTTAGAATATTTTAATAAAAAATTTTCTAAGAAAGGTCTTATTTTTAAAATTCTTTGTACCCATCATAATAAAACTCTTGTTTTGCTATATAATAAAATATTATTAGAACATCAGCTACAAAAAAAGAAAAATTTTGAAATTTTAGAAAAATATGGCTATCATGAATCTAGTACCCTAGAAGAAAGATTGCATTTGCTATCAAGAAGAATAGAATCATCAGAACAATTTCCACATGAAATTGGTGTATTTCTTGGTTATCCCGCAGATGATATTCTGGGATTTATTAAAAATAAAGGTGAAAATTATATGTTCTGTGGTTACTGGAAAGTATATCATAATCCAGAACATGCAAGAAAAATTTTTTTAAATTATGATAAGTGCAGAAATTTTCTGTGCAATAAATTAAATCAGGGCTATAATATTTATCAGGCTCTAAAAATATCTTGAATTTCTAAAGGAGGAAATTTTTTATGAAGACGGCTGTTATTTATTGGAGTGGTACAGGCAATACAGAACAAATGGCTTCTGCAATTGCAGAAGCATCTGGAGCTGAATTATTCAGTGTTTCAGATTTTACAGGCGATATTGCGAACTATGACAGAATTGCATTTGGTTGTTCCGCTATGGGTGACGAAGTTTTAGAAGAATCTGAATTTGAACCATTTTTTGCTGGTATTGAAGATTCTCTCAATGGCAAGACAATTGCATTGTTTGGCTCTTATGGTTGGGGTGATGGTCAATGGATGAGAGACTGGCAGGACAGAGTGAAAGCAAAAGGTGCAATTTTAATTAATGGTGAAGGCTTAATTGCAAATGAAACACCTTCTGATGATGATTTAGAAAAATGCAAAGCACTTGGTGAAGCACTTGTAAAGTAAATTATTGCATTTAAAATGCTCCCTGTTTCAAAAACATGGGGCATTTTTGTTATGTCTTAAAAAAGTATTGACAAAATAAAATAAATATAATATAATATAAATATTATAAAATTAGGCGAACACAAATGAAAGAAAGGTGATTAATTATGGTGATTAAGTATATGAAATTGAAAAAAATCAAAGCAGGTTTTTATTATCTTTCTAACGTTAAAATTTTAATTGATAAGCTGAATCAGGAAGCGTTTCCTGATAAGGAACGTCTTGATACAGAAATAATGTTTTTATTAGCAAAAGAAAATATAATAGATATATTAGCAATTTATCTTGATGAAGAATTTTCTGGGTTTTTTGTGATATACCCGTTTAGAAATTTAGCATATATTTCATTTTTTGCTATCTGTCCCGGAAAGCGTTCTACAGGTCTTGGCAGTCAAGCTTTGCGATTATTAAGAGAATATTATGCGAATTCACAAATTATAGTAGATTTTGAAGCACCAAATGAAAATGTGTCTAATAATTTTCAAAGAATTCGTCGTCAGAAATTTTATTATAAAAATAATTTTTTTAAAACAGGTTGGTATCAGTTCTATGCAGAAACGGAATTTGAAATTGCCTGTTCTGAGCCTGAATTTGACAAAACTGGTTTTGAGGCGTTAATTGCGGATATTCATGTTATTGCACCAGAATTTAACCCTCATTTGTACAGAAAAAATTAATATTATGAAAATCGTAAAAATAGAAAAAAATAAGAAAAAATATATTGACTTGCTTTTATTAGCAGACGAACAGGAAAATATGATTGACTGCTATCTCGAACGTGGAACTATGTATGGACTTTTAGATTTTAATCATGAAGTTAAGGCAATATGTGTAGTTACAGATGAAGGAAATTCTATTCTTGAAATAAAAAATATCGCTGTTAATCCAGAATGCCAACATAAAGGATATGGAAAAAAATTAATCAGATTTATAGAAAATAATTATAGATATTTTTATAAAATATTGAGAGTTGGAACAGGAGATAGCTTATTAACAATTCCATTTTATAAAAAATGTGGTTTTAAAGAATCTTATAGAGTAAAAAATTTTTTCATTGATAATTATAATCACCCGATTTTTGAATGTGGAAAGCAGTTGATTGATATGATATATCTTGAAAAATTTCTATAAATTTTGTCATGATAAAAAAGATAACAAGAAGATGCAAATATTATCAAAAATTATGAAAGGAAATGAACATGTTAATACGCCCTATGTTACAAAAAGATAAAAAAGAAGTTTTAAAAATGATGCGTGTATTTTATGATTCGCCTGCGGTTCAGCATACTGCACCTGATGAAATTCTTGAAAAAGATATTGACGATTGTCTTAGCAATATGCCTTATCTTGATGGCTTTGTGATAGAAGAATCTGAAATAATCATTGGATATGCGATGACTGCAAAAAGCTATACAACAGAATATGGTGGCATTTGTGTCTGGTTAGAAGATTTATATCTAAGGCCAGACTATCGGCATTTAGGTATTGCAAGAGAATTATTTTTATTTATTGAAAATTATTACCCAGAAGCTGTTAGATTTAAGCTCGAAGTTGAGCCAGAAAATGAATTTGCTGTGAAATGCTATCAGAAATATGGCTATCAGATTTCACCATATTTTGAAATGACAAAAGAAATGAAATAAAAGGAGAATCGACTATGCAAAGAGGAAAAAATATTCATCTCTATTTAATGGACGGAGATGTAAACGGAAGAATCAAATGTACACTTGCTAATTGGACAGGTGTTGTATATAAAATTCCAAGAACAGAACTTGAAAAATGCCGTGAAAGAAATGATTTAAAATTTAGTGGCTGCTATTTTCTATTTGGTGTTTCTGACCAAACAGGAAAAAATGTTGTCTATGTTGGACAAGCTGGAAGTCGTAAAAATGGTGAGGGAATTCTTGGCAGATTATTAGAACATAAACGCAATCCAGAAAAAGATTACTGGACAGAAGCTGTTATCGTAACAACTTCAGATAATTCCCTTGGTGCAACGGAAATTAGCTATCTTGAACATAGATTTTGTAATTTAGCTTTAGATGCAAATAGATATATTGTAAAAAACGGAAATGACCCGAATGCAGGAAATATTACGGAAGAAAAAGAAAGCGAACTAGAAGAATTTATAGAAAATGCAAAATTAATCATGGGTGTATTGGGGCATAAAGTTTTCATTCCATTGGCACAGCAAGAAAAAATTACACAGGAAGAAGAAACAGAATTATTTCTCACCAGAACGATTAAAAAATTAAATTTAACAATTCGGGCATATGCCAAGCAAACAAATGAAGGCTTCGTGGTATTAAAAGGCAGTATGATTTCACCTGAAGAAGATAATACAATTTCTACTTCTACAGGCATTCGGAAAAAAAGAAAAACATGTGCAATAGATAAAAATTATATTTTGCAAGAAGATGTGTTATTTAATAGTCCCTCTAGTGCAGGGCAGTTTGTTACTGGAAAGTCATGCAATGGCTGGGTTTGGTGGAAGACAAAAGACGGAAAGACATTGCGTGATTTAGAAAATAAGACATGAAAAATCAAATCGGAGCTTTTAACAAAGTTCCGATTTTTCTGTTACATCACAAAGCATAATATATTCGTCAGCATTTTCATGAATGATAGTAAATCCAGATTTTAAATATAAATTTACAGCATAGTTAGCCTTCTGTACAGAAAGTGAAACTTTTTGATAGCCGTTTTTTTTCAAAAGCAAAAGCATTTGGTGCATAAGTTCTGTGCCAATTCCTAATTTGCGATATTTTTTTAAAACAGCAACCGCAAGGGAAGGCGTATTATCATCAATATGACCATAATCATTCATAATTCTGCACCATATTGCACCAACAACTTTTTGATTGACTTCTGCTAATAAGGCGAAATCATGTTTTTTGCCAAAATCTGATACATATACTTGTAATTCTGGTTTTTTGATAATATCTTTTGGAGGAATTTCTTCGCCCTCTGGGATAAAAATTGCCTCATAAAGAAAATCATTTAATAGATAATATTCTTCTGGTTTCATTTCACGAATAAAATATTCCATTATTAATGCCCTCTTTTCTATTATTATAGTATTAATTGTATCATATTTGTAAAAACCTGTCAAGATAATAAATTTTATGTTTTTGCTTGACATATTATGTCATTTATGGTATGATGATATTAGAAAGGGGGTTATTAGCATGTTAGAGATAATGACGGCATATTGCATAAATAGCAATTTGCACAACGGGGGGGGTATACAAATTTAATATTTGTAAATAATGCACAAATTTATTGCTTGGCTAATGCAACAAGAGCTAGCCCGATTATATTTATTTTTTAATTAAAAAAAATTGTAATCAGGAGGTTTTTGTATGAGTGAGAAAAATAGAACAGATAAATCAAAAAATAAATTGTTGCTGATTGGCATTATTATATTACTTTTTATTATTTTAGCAATTTTTATTCCAAAAAAAGGTATCAACTTTGCATTATTAAATATAAATAAATCTAAAAATACATCATTGACAACTATGGAATTATTTAAGCTTACAGAACAGGTTGGTGAATTAACAACCCAGAAATACTATTATAAAGATATTTATGAGGAAAAAACAGAAAAAGATGGATTTTTTAGTTCAGAAGAATTGACTTTAATCGTATATGAGGGTACAATTCACGCAGGTATTGATTTAACAAAAATTGATTATGAAATTGACAATGAAGCAAAGAAAATTATTGTATCTCTGCCAGAAATTGAAATTTTCTCAAACAATCTTGATAATGATAAAGTAAAGTCTTATGATGTTAAGAAAAATATATTTAGCAAAGGGATATCTTATGAAGATTCTGCACAAAAATTTGAGGAATTGAAAAACCTGAAAAACGCAGCTGTTTTAGATGATGAAGATTTTTTAAAATCTGCAATGGAAGATACAAAAACAACTTTAACAAACTTTTTCACAATTTCAGATTTGACAAAAGATTATACTGTTGAATTTATTGAAAGCACGCCGAAAAAAACAAACACTAAAACAGAAAATACAACTGATACAACACTTGATGATGGCAATAATAGCGAAGATGAATAACAAAAAGTCCCATGTTTATAATACGAATACGCATATAGAAGTAATGCCCGAAAGCAGTTTTTCAACTACTTTCGGGCTTATTATAATTATTGGTTTATTTGCATAAATCAGAATTTTCACTTTCAATTAATATGGATACGTTTCTTTCAGATACTCAGCCAGCATTTCAGGGATATACTGGTAATGATGTGAGTCATATAATTTGTAAGTCAGGTCTGCACCATGAGCTTCAAGTCGTTCTTTCAGCTTTGCAGTACCTTCAAGTGTTGTATCGTGTCCCTTATAGCTATCAGCATAGTCGGGATCCTCCTGTGCGCCTGCACAGAGGAACACACTTTTACTGAGCTTTTCGTTTCGGTCAAAATAACCATAATCATTCAAAACATCATCCGAACTGATATTCTCATGATCATTGTAATTATAAAGTCCCCACAGTGCAGGACTGCCAATGATGTAATGACCGAACGGCTGATTATCGAACTTATCTGAATTGAACAGTGCATAATGGGTAAACACGCCACCGTCAGAATGACCATAGAGCGTTGAATTTACGCAGTCAATATTGTAATTCTCAGTAAGATAGGGCATAAGATTGTCCGTAACAAAATTCAGAAGCTTATCACGATTTATTACAAGATCAAAATAACGAGTATTTCCGCCATCGTATGGAGTGTTGTAGCTGTACCACATACTTACAAGGATAACAGGTGAAGCTTCACCGTTTTCCATAAGCTTTCTCAGCTCAGGATGATTACCGAAGCGCCAGATGCCGTCAGTCAGGAAGAATACGGGATAAGTCTTGCTTTCGTCATAATCGGGAGGTAGCGTCACATGCACGGTGAATTCCGTGTTCATTTCTTCGTCGTAAATGCTGATCTCGTCAATGGAATCCTGAATTGCCTCCACTGCCTCACGTTCATATTCCCATTCACTTCTGTAATCCCCATACCGCAAATACAGCGAGGGATCCCCCACATTGATTGTGCCTTCAGGTAAAATCTCATAATCGCCTGTTTTCAGAGCTTCATTGGCAACCTGCATATGAAGGACATCTTGTTCAATCTTCTCATCAGAATCCCCAAAATCGGCATTCGTTTTTCTGATCCAGTCAAGATACTCCTCGAATGATTCAAACGACAGTTCCTCAGTTTTTAGCTCACCATTCTCATCCATTGTAGTGATGGTGAATGCAATCAGCCCACCATCATAATTAGGATCAGCGTATGGAACAGGGTACTGCACGAGACATCCATCAACAAGAATGTAAGAAGAATAAATGTTCTCACCTTTTTCCTCGTAGCTTCTGATTTCCTCCATAGCCGTTTCGTAGTCCTCGTCGGTGATCAGGTTCAGGTCATGATCACTCTCGACATTCTCTCGCCACTCTTCAATACTGATTGTAGAAAACTCCACACTTACCTTATGCTCTGTCTGCTCAGTGTTTGTAGTTTCTTTTGGTTCCATCAACAGCGTGAGTTCATGCTTGTCTACTCTTTGACGCTCGTTTTCTGTCATTTTGTTGGTAAGTTTTGTGGGAGATACTGTCTGCGACTGATCCTGTATTTGCGCAACAGAAAAATTTTCTGTGCTTTGATTGCAGGCGGTGATTGGTAATATCATTGCAAGCAGTAAAAAGAATGTGACTATTTTTTTCATTATCATTATGCCTTTCTGTTTTAAATTCCGATTTATCTTACTAAAATAATTATACATCAAGAAGAGTTATATGTCAACAAAAACGGGGGATTTTTTAAATTAATTATGATTAAGTAATTGGCATAAGCTCTGGTATTAAATTTCTGAAAATATCCCAAATTGTCCATAAAATTAATAATATTACCCAAAACAACAAATTTCTAGGAATTAATTTTTTGGCTTTGCCAAAGGTTTTAAAAACTTGTTCTAAATAATATAATATCGCAAATATTGCTAATAAAATAACAGCAGGATTCTCATGCACAGATAATAAAATATTTCCGTTTAAAAGTGCTTGCGTTGCTCTTGTGCCACCACAACCCATGCAGTAAATTCCTGTAAATTTGTAAAATGTACATGTATAATGAATCCCATGCTGAATGAAAAATTTCAGTAATACACTTGCTAGCAAAGCTCCCAAAGGCATGATAATAATATTAAAATTTTTTTTGATTTTATTAGAAATACCAGTCATGATTGAGAATCATTTGTATAATAAAACATATCCAACCAATTGCGATTCCTGCAATGCAACATTTTTTACCAGAATCTAAATTATATCTTGCAGTTGGTGACAGCATATCAAAATACTTTTCTAAATCATTAGCTTTTTTTAACCCAGCTACACCTGCTATAATTCCAATAAAAGAACAACAACAAGTACATAAAATACTTAATAGAATACTACCAATGCCAAGTGTTTTGATTTCTCTGGCACGTTTTTCAAGTTCAGGGTCTGGTGGTTGATTGTCATTTTGTTCATAAAAATTCTGATTTATATTTTGGTCATAATATTTTTGGTAGGGATTTTGGTTATTATTTTGATTCTGATAATTAAAATCATTCATAATATCACTCCTTTTTTCATGTTTAAAGCAGAACGACTGCATAGAAATCACTTAAATCAAATAAATATAAATATTAATGGCAATATGCTTGCTAATACAATTCCTATCATAGAACAAATGATACCAATAGCAATATTTATTTCTTTCTGCGGTGACAGTTTGCCAAAATAAGCTTTTTTTAATTTTTTATATTCTTCGTCTATCTGATAACTATCTTGTTCATCAAAATTTCTCATTTTGTCGCCTATTTGTTTGGTTATAACATACATCTTATAGCTTATTTAACAGGAACACTAAAACTTAGACTTGTAAGAATAAATATTCCTGCTAGCACAATACCTATGATAGAACAAATTTTTCCAATTTTAATATTTTTTTCTCCTGTAGTGATAATATTTCAAAATTCTTTTTTAATTTATTTGCTCTTATGCAACCAATTACACCCACAATTAAACTTAAAAATAAACCAAATTCACTTATAATTAAAAATAATAAATGATAACTAGTATAAAGACATATGAGGAAAATTATACTTAGTACTATGCTAATTGCACCAAATTTTTTCACAGTTTTAGTGCAGTTCCCAAGTTTTTCAGAATGTTTTTCAAGATTATGATTATTAAAACTATTCATTCTGTAACACCTCTACTCATTTCAGTATAACATAAATTTTATATAAAAATATAGATATTTTATGAAATGTTTATGAATAATTTAGAGGATTGCCTTGACAAATTGCAAAAAATATGTTATGATAAATACTAGAGCAGACTATGCGGTTGCGTGGACGTTTAGTTCACGAGGAAAGTCCGAGCATCACAGAGCAGGATAACTGCTAACGACAGCCGGAGGTGACTCTAGGGCTAGTGCAACAGAAAAGAAACTACTGTATATTTTTATATTATTTTATGCAGTACAGGTGGAATGGCGAGGTAAAAGCTCACCAGAATATAGGAGACTATATTGCTGTGTAAACCCTATCCGATGCAACGTTGATATGGTATGGATATATTTTCACGCTTGCTCGGCGGATATATTCATAGCAACGGCTTGACTTTTATGGCGACATAAGAGCTAGATAAATAACCGCACTCGACAGAACTCGGCTTATCGGTCTGGTCAGGAACGGACGGCTTGCTGTCCGTTCTTTTTTTATTTTAATAATTTTAAGAAGGGAACTGATAATTTTTGAAAATATTTCTGAATTTTATGCTGGTATTATTGCTATTTGTTAATATTACAGGTTGCAATGTTGCCGATTCTCAGGAAACAGAAAATAAAATAAATTCTTATAAAGCATTGCCTTTGCAAAATTTATTTGTTGATATTCCTGAAAACTATCAGAAAACATCATCAGAATTTTATCAAGAATATTATATCTGTGATGATGCAAGTATTATTATTACAGAAGATACCAGAGAAAAGCAATATATTTCTGCTTATGATTATTCTGTACAGGCTTTACTAGAGTATCGAAATATGACTTCTTCTTTGGAATTACTTAGCAGTGATGCGATTCCGAGCAATCAGGATTTTACAATTCAGACATTGGAATTTAATTATACCATTGGTGATGATGATGATTCCGCAAAATTAACTTGTTTTGTTGGTTATTTAACAGAGGGCTCTTCTATGTATATTATCACTTGCAAAGCAAATACAGATACTTATCAGAATCATAAAGAAGAATTTCTTAGTGTGATGCATTCTGCTGTGATAAATATAAATTAAACAGGAGGTTTTATGATGCAATTTACAGAACAGGAAATCAATGCTGTAAAATATTATATTGGTGATTGTGCAGAATTTGAACAAGATGATTTCTGGAGCGATACAAAAGCCTATAATGTGATTAATTCGTTGTTTTATTTTGGGATTAGAACAGAACTAGAAAGAGTTAACGAGGGAAAATTTTTAAATCCTGCAATTGTTTCTGATATGGAACGGTTAGAAAAATTACTGGATAATTTATTTTCGGCATGCAAGAAATCCAAAAATACAGAATTAATGCAAACCTATCGTGTGGAGCGTTTTTCTGATTATCAGGCAATTAAACAAGCTGGCAAAACAATTTCTTTTACATCAACTTCTAAAAATTATTTTTTAAAAGCGTATCAAGATAGAGCAGGAATTGCTTTAATGCGTTTTGTGATTCCAGTTGGAACACCATGTATTGATATGCAAAAATTTTTTGAGAATTACGCAAAACCCGAAGAAACTGAAACTTTATTGCCACCAAATTTGAATTTGCAAATTGCGGAAATTCCAATTACAGAATCAGAATTGCAAATCTTAGATGCAAATGGCAATTCTCCTGTTGTTTCCTGTTTGGCAACTGTACGGGGTATGCAAAAACCTGACATACAAAAATTTCGGGCATTACCTGAAAATAGCGAAATTACAGCTAAAAATATATTATTTTTATTAAATCAGCATAAAAAAATATCTTTACTAGATTTTAAAAAATATTCTGAATGGAAACAGATATTAATTAACAGAATTTTTTGTCGTTATTTTTCATAAATTCGCAAATTGAGAATTTTTATTAAAAAAACGCTTGACAAATGTCATAAAATATGCTATGATAATACCATGATATAGAAAAATTACGCAAAATGCGAATGCAGGAGGTATCTGTTTTATGATTAAATTGCAAGTAAAAAATGGTGATATTCTGATTGAAATGGGAGGCCCTGACGAAGCGATTATTACAGATTTGTCAGAAGCTATCATGCGAATGTTACATGCATTACAAAATGGCGGAGGGCATTCTGTTTCAGAAAATTTAACAATGCTGATGCTATGTTTGTTGAATGAACATGATACGTTACAAACAGAATGAAAAAATTTTTAAAATTTTTTCAAAAGCTATTGACAAATAAAAAAATTCGTGCTATAATTAGCAAAATAATTCTAAGAAAGGACGGTGAACGGTATGCTTAACATAAAAATAAATTATTATTTTATGAATTATCATCAGCTTAAGCAAAATTTTGTAATAACAAAGCCGTTTGCGGTCATTCTGCGTGAATTACATGTGTAGATTGGCGTGTCTAAATGGCTTAGTAAATTGAAATTTTTGTGTCCAGAAGCTGAATATCCAGCTTCTGGATTTTTTTGCAATAAAATTTAGAAAGGTTGAATCATAGATTATGTTTGAAATTCAAGGAGCTTATGCAAGTGCAAAAGTTTTTACAGATTATACGGACGAAGTATCTGTTGCACAGATTTTAGAATTATGTAATCAGCAGATGGCAAAAGATTCTCAAATTCGCATTATGCCAGATGTACATGCGGGGGCAGGCTGTACGATTGGTACAACCATGACAATTACAGATAAACTTGTGCCGAATTTAGTCGGTGTTGACATTGGTTGTGGCATGGAAACAACAATTATAAAAGAAAGTTTTATTGAACCGCAAAAACTTGATAAATTAATTCGTGCAGAAGTGCCGTTTGGATTTGCTAGCCGAAAAAAGCCTCATAAATATGCAAATAATATTAACTTGCTAAATTTATATTGCTTTGAGCATATTCATGAACAACTTGCTTTGCATAGTATCGGAACGCTTGGTGGAGGAAATCATTTTATTGAAGTTGACAAAGGCAGTGATGGAAACATTTATTTAGTCATTCATTCAGGGTCAAGACATTTAGGTGTAGAAGTTGCCAGATATTATCAGGAACAGGCTTATAAAAAATTAAATGGTTCTGATGATTTGACAGTTAAAAATGCAATTGCTGAATTAAAAGCACAGGGCAGACAAAAAGAAATTGAATCTACAGTGAAAAAACTTAGGACAGTAAAACGAACAAGTATTCCAAAACATCTTGCCTATTGTGAAAATAGTTTATTTGAACAATATTTGCATGATATGCAAATTGTACAGGAATTTGCTGTATTAAATCGTCAAGCTATGACAGATGTGATTGTAAAAGGCATGCATTGGCATGTAAAAGAGCAGTTCACGACAACGCATAATTATATTGATTTAGAACATAAAATTTTAAGAAAAGGTGCAGTTTCTGCCCAACAAGGAGAAATTTTATTAATTCCTATGAATATGCGTGATGGCAGCTTGCTCTGCAAAGGCAAGGGCAATGCAGACTGGAATTATTCTGCACCGCATGGTGCAGGAAGATTACTATCAAGAAGCCAAGCAAAATCAGAATGTGCCATTGCGGAATATAGAAAACAAATGCAAGGAATTTATACAACGTCTGTCAGCATGGATACGCTGGACGAATGCCCGATGGCATATAAGCCTATGTCTGAAATTATACAGAATCTTGCACCAACAGCTGAAATTTTGGATATTATCAAGCCAATTTATAATTTTAAAGCTGGTTCAGAAGATGCACCTTGGCAGAAAAAGAAAAAATAAAAATATTAATTTATCATTTAGAAAGAAGATGATTGCAATGCCAGAAATATGTTTATTAGGTACGGGAGGCATGTTGCCTTTAAAAGATAGATTTTTAACAAGTTTGTTTATCGAACATAACGGAAGAGGTATTTTAATTGACTGTGGTGAGGGAACACAAGTTGCTTTTGCAAAACATGGTTTAAAACTTAGTAAAATACAAACTTTATTGATTACACACGGACATGCTGACCATGTAACAGGATTACCAGGATTATTATTATCACTTGGGAATTGCTCCAGAACAGAAAATTTAGATATTTATTTTCCTGAGAAATGGGAATATGTTATCAAAAGCTTATTATGTGTGTGTGGCTGTCTGCCGTTTCCTGTTACAATGCATAAATTGCCTGAGATATGCACCAGTTGGATTGCAGAAAATATAGACCCCATGTTAGAAATTTCTGCAATGCCTCTGCAACATAAAGTTCCTTGTATGGGATATAAATTTCTATTTAGAAAAAAGCCTGAATTTTTACCAGAAGAAGCAAAAAAATTAAATATTCCTGTGCAGTACTGGAAACAGCTCCATGCTGGAAATCAAATTCATTTGCCTGACGGCAGAGAAATTTTGCCTGAACAAGTAACGGGTAAATCCAGAAAATCTATTAAAATTACTTATACAACAGATACATTGCCAATTCCAGAAATTATTCATTTTGCAAAACATTCTGATTTATTTATCTGTGAGGGTATGTATGGTGATATAGAAAAAAAATCTAGCATGAATGAGAAAGGGCATATGCTTATGCAAGATGCTTGCCAACTTGCGAAAAATGCCAATGCCAAAAAGCTTTGGCTTACGCATTATAGTCCTGCTGAAAAATTCCCTGAACAATATCAGGAAATATTAAAAAATATTTTTGAACATGTCATCATTTCGCAGGACGGGGAAAAATTAAGTTTATAATTAGAAAAACAGGAGCTGGTTTTTATGAGAAAAATTAATAAAAATAAATTTATCTCTTAGAGGTGATAGGATATGAAAAAGAAAATATTATTTGTATTAGATTTAATAATTATATTAATTATTTATGGATTACTATATCTATTAATAGGTTGGATACAATCACATAATATGCCTGGATTAATGGCAATGATTGATGTAAAAAAAATACTATTATGTTTATTTATTGCAATATTATTATTTGTATTTTTTACTATATATTTATTAAAAGAAGATAAAAATAAAGATAAATAATTATCATAAATTGCAGAAAATTCAAAAGCTTATTAACGCCATGCGAAACAAAAAGGGAGTGAAAATTTTTATGCATGAGATTATACAAGAACAAGTAAAAACCAAAGTAATTCTTGTTGGCTTGAATACTGGGGAATACAATGCAGAAATTTCTATGCAGGAACTTGCAGAATTGGCAAATACTGCAAATTGTGAAGTTGTATTAACAGTAATTCAGACAAGACCTGCACCAGAATCTGCAACTTGTATTGGTGCAGGAAAATTAGAAGAAATCAAAGAGCAAGTGAAAATTTTAGACGCAGAAATGTTAATTTTTGATACAGAATTAACAGGGATGCAAATGCGAAATATTTCTGATATTACAGATTGCAAGGTCATTGACAGAACAATTTTAATTTTAGATATTTTCGCAGGCAGAGCCAGAACTGCTGAAGGTAAAGTACAAGTTGCTCTTGCACAGTATAAATATCGCTTAACCAGATTAACAGGTATGGGAACTGCACTTTCAAGATTAGGTGGCGGTATCGGAACAAGAGGTCCAGGGGAGACAAAACTGGAAACTGACAGAAGGCATATTCGTAATAGAATTATATCTTTAGAACAAGAACTCAAACAAATGGAAAAGCACAGAAAATTTATCACTAGCAGTCGCAAGAAAAATAATATTTTGACGATTGCCATTGTTGGTTATACGAATTCTGGAAAATCTACTTTGTTTAATCTGCTAACAGAAGCAGGCGTTTTAGAAGAAAATAAATTATTTGCAACACTAGATGTTACTGCAAGAGCTTTAGAATTACCTGATGGCAGAAGTGTTTTATTATCTGATACAGTCGGATTTATTCGCAGATTGCCACATCATTTAGTAGAAGCATTTCGTTCTACTCTGGAAGAAACGGCACAGGCAGATTTGATTTTACATGTATTAGATGCCTCTGAACCTGATATACAGGAACGCATGAAAATTACACAGGAATTATTACAGGATTTAGGCTGTGCTGAAATTCCACAAATTCATGTTTTGAATAAAACAGATTTATTAGATAATAAAATTCCTGAAAAAAGCGATTTTGATACAGTTTTTATCAGTGCTAAATTTGGCAACGGATTAGATAATTTAATAAAAGCTATTTTATATCATTTGCCACAGACCGCAAAGCGTATGAAATTATGCATTCCCTATGGAAATATTAATTTTTTAAATCAAATTCGTGAAGAGGGCAAAATATTTTCAGAAGAATATACAGAATCAGGTATTCTGGCAGATATTATGGTTGATGTCAAATATCAGAAAAAAGCTCAGGATTATCTTGTAAATTAAAATTAAATAAAAGTGAGGTTTTATTTATGAAATATTATGATATTGGTGTAAATTTATTTTGCAGACAGTTTTCTAAACCTGAAAAGATACTTGATAATGCAAATCAAGCAAATGTTACTTGCATTTTAACTGGTTCTGATATGCATGACAGCAGAAAAATAAATGCATTTATTCAATCTCATGATGCCTGGGGAACAGTTGGCATTCATCCTCATAATGCAGATTCTGCAAAACGACAAGATTTTATTATGCTGGAAGATATGCTTTCTGAAAATCCAAAATTAGTTGCTGTCGGCGAATGTGGGCTGGATTTTGACAGAATGTTTTCTTCCAGAGATAATCAATTAAATTGTCTGGATTCGCATATTACACTGGCTAAAAAATTAAATAAGCCGTTATTTTTACATGAACGTGAAGCATCAGAAGAATTTATGAAAGTATTTAAACATCATCATGAAGTTTGTCAAAATGCTGTTGTGCATTGCTTTACAGGAGATAAAAAAACACTGGAAATTTATTTAGAAATGGGCTTTTATATTGGCATTACTGGCTGGATTTGTGACGAACGCAGAGCGGAAGAATTAAGAAAAGCAGTTGAAATTTTACCATTAGACCGTGTCATGCTGGAAACGGATTCCCCTTATTTAATCCCAAGAAATATTTCCCGACTTGGCAGAGTAAATATTCCTAATAATATTTGTTATGTTGCTCAGGAACTTGCCAAATATATGAATGTTTCTGAACAGGATTTGATTGCACATGCAAATGCAAATACAGAAAAATTATTTCATATTTCCTGAAATTTTATTATCGCATATGGGACTTGCTTGCGTGTGTAAGTGAAATAATTCTTTTTGTATCATAAGATAAATGACACAGCTTAGTATTGCAAATATCATCATGCTGAAAATATTTTGATTTGGTAAAATATGTATCACATGAAATATAAGTGTTATTAATTGTGCAGATAATATTGCTGAAAATATTGGAATGCCAAGCATTCTAATAAAAGAAAATTCCATGCCAGTGCGTTTGATGACTAGTATCAAACGACTAATATTTCCAAATAAATTACTTGCATAATAAGATAATACTATGCCATAAAAGCCTAATATCGGAATAAAAATTAACACACAAGAAATTCTGACAACATATTCTGCAAGATAATTCAAAGAAGAAAATGCCTGTGCACCAATGCCTTTAATAATGCTTTCTAAAATAATTTCAAGATAGATAAACGGCACAACAGGTGCTATTAAGACTATCGTTTTCCCAGCAGTTATGCCACCACCTAATAATTCGCCAATTTCATCGCCGAATAATAATAACAGCATTGTAATAAAAATTGCAAATACAATTGTTTGACGAATTACTTTTTCAGTCATATAAGTAATTCTAATTTTATTGCAAGACGCTGTTTCCCTTGCGGTTTCTGTTACTAAAATGCCAGATAAAGATACTAGTAATGTTGACGGGAAAAATAACACTGGAATGACGATTGCTTCAAAAATACCAAATTGGCTGAATGCCTGTGTACTGGAATTGCCCGACTGTTGCAGAGTAATTGGCACAAGTGCGTCATTGGCTGAGCTTAATAAAGAAGTTAATGCAGAACCTGCCATAACTGGAATGGCTAGTTTAATATAATTTTTTAATGAAATAGAAGCTTTGCCAGTTTTTTCGGCTTTACATGATGGTATTGCAAATAATAAAAAAATAAAAGATACTGCTGTACTTCCAATCGTGCATAATGCCGTCATATAGCAAAGTCCAGCATTTGTAACAGGTGTAATTAGCCAAACTGCACCAGCAGTTAACCCTGTATGAATCAAAAAATCAATTGCATCAGATATAGCACAAATTGCAGTTTTGCAACAGGCATTGC
>JAAVHJ010000024.1 GCA_014799805.1 Ruminococcus sp. | reverse complement strand
TGTCATTTAATTGTTTTAAGGAAAAAAATGAAATTACATTGCATTTATATTTTATATGTTCACCAGACTATTTTGCTTATCATACGTTGATTGTTTATGTTTTAAGAGACGGTTCAATAGAAAGTGGTGGGCTAGCCGATTAATTTTTAAAAAATATTGAAAAAACACTGGACAAATTTTTGTAAATGTGCTATAATAATGATTAGAGATTCAATCTGATGGCACAGATTGCGAAAAATTATTTTAAATTATAAAATTAGAAACGCTTATCTGTCTGCCAACAGATGGGCGTTTTTTTTGTAAAATATGTTTAAAATCATAGAAAGGAGTATTTTTTGTATGAAGTTATTAATTAAAAATGTTCATGCTGTAGATATAAATTTAGATGAAATCACAGATATTTTAATACAAGATGGTAAAATTGCCAAAATTGGCAAAAATATTTGTGTAGAAACAGAAAAAATTATTGACGGTACAGGGCTAACAGCTATGCCAAGTTTATTTGATATGCATGTACATTTTCGTGACCCTGGACAAACGCATAAAGAAGATATTATTTCCGGTTGCCGTTCAGCATTGGCTGGTGGTGTGACAGGTGTGCTTTGTATGCCAAATACAAACCCGCCTGTAGATTCGCCGGAAATTTTGAATTATATTCTTGAAAAAGCGAAAAATACAGGTGTTTCTGTTTATCCTGTTGCTTGTATTACAGAAAAAATGCAAGGCGAAAAATTAACAGATTTTGCAGAATTAAAAAATGCAGGTGCAAAATGTTTGTCTGACGACGGCAGACCTGTGAAAAATGCGGAATTAATGCGTTTGGCAATTGAAAAAGCAAAACAAGAAAATATTTTAATTGCATCTCATTGTGAAGATTTGGATATTATTCATGGCGGTATTATGCACAAAGGTTCTGTTTCAGAAGAATTAGGCGTAAAAGGTATGGACAGAGCATCAGAAGATTATATTACAGCAAGAGAAATTATTCTTGCGTCTTCTTGTGGTGGAAACATTCATATTTGTCATGTGAGTACAAAGGGAAGTGTAGATATTATTCGTGAAGCAAAGAGATTAGGTGTACAAGTTACTTGTGAAACAGCTCCGCATTATTTTATGCTGACACATGAAAAATTAAAATCAAGAAATGCCAATGACAGAATGAATCCGCCTTTGCGTGAAGAATCAGACAGACAAGCAATTGAACAGGCTGTACTTGATGGAACAATTGATTGCATTGTGACAGACCATGCACCACATGCACCAGAAGAAAAAGCAGATTTTGAACATGCACCGAATGGCATTGTCGGTTTAGAAACATCACTGGCAGCAACACTGACGGCTTTGTATCATACAGGAAAATGTAGTTTACAGAAAATTATTAATTTAATGTCTGTTAAACCAAGAGAATTATTAAATATTCCTGTTGTAAGTTTAAAAGAAAATGAACATGCAAATTTAATTTTAGTTGATTTGCATGAAAAATGGGAAGTGATTCCAGAAAAATTAAATAGCAAATCGCATAATACTGCATTTAGAAATATGCAACTTACAGGCAAAGTAAAATTTACGATTAGTGACGGAGTTATCCGTTATGAAGATAAATAATTTTTATATTTTTTGAAAGGAGCTTTTTTATTATGAGCTTTGACAGATTAATTGCAAAAATAAAACAAACAGGAAATCCTTCTGTTGTAGGATTAGACGCAAAATTAGATTATGTACCTGAATATTTAATCCAAAGATTTCAGGAAGAAGATGGTGCAAGTTTACAGACTGCCGCAAGAGCAATTTTTGCTTTTAATAAAGCAATTATTGATGAAATCTGTGATATTGTGCCAGCGATTAAGCCACAAAGTGCTTATTATGAAATGTACGGCTATTATGGCATGAAGACGCTTGCCGAAACGATTAGTTATGCAAAATTAAAGGGCATGTTTGTTATCACAGATGGCAAACGGAATGATATTGGTGCAACTATGCAAGCCTATACTTCGGCACATTTGGGAACTGTAAAAATTGGTGATAATGAAATTGAGCCATTCGGAGCAGATGCATTGACTGTCAATGGTTATCTTGGTACAGACGGTATTAAGCCTTTGTTAGAAGTTTGTAAATCCCGTGACAAAGGCATTTTTGTATTAGTGAAAACTTCTAATCCGTCCAGTGGTGAATTACAGGATAAATTAATAGACGGTGAGCCATTATATGCAAGAATGGGTGATTTATGTGAAACATGGGGAGCTGATTTAATCGGCGAATATGGCTATTCTGCTGTAGGAGCTGTTGTTGGTGCAACTTATCCAGAGCAATTAAGAGAACTTAGAGCAAGATTGCCACATACATTTTTCTTAGTGCCTGGTTATGGTGCACAAGGTGGCGGTGCTGAGGGCGTTGCAGGTGCATTTGATGAAAATGGTCTTGGTGCAATTGTAAATTCATCAAGAGCGATTATGTGTGCCTATCAAAAAGAAAATTGCGACCCGAAAGAATTTGCTAAAGCTGCCAGACGTGAAGCAATTCGTATGCGTGATGATATTACAAGTTATATTAAAATTAAATAATTAAATTTAATAATAATATGCTAAGAAAGGATGTAGTGTATGGCATTGATAAAAAATGCAACGCCTGCTTGGTTAATATTGGAAGACGGTCAGATTTTTAAAGGGAAAAGTTTTGGAGAAACTGGCACTGTGATAGGCGAAGTTGTATTTACGACAAGCATGACAGGCTATCAGGAAACACTTACAGACCCTAGTTATTATGGACAGATTGTCACACAGACATTTCCATTGATTGGCAATTATGGCGTGAATGGTGCAGATTTTGAATCGGATAAATCTTATGTAAGTGGTTATATTGTTCGTGAATGGTGTAATACGCCGTCAAATTTTCGTTGTGAAAATACTGTTGAAGATTTTTTGAAAAAAAATCATATTATTGGATTATATGATATTGATACCCGTTGTTTAACAAGAACATTGCGGGAAGCAGGTGTTATGAATGGTGCAATCACAACGGAAAATCCAGAAGAAAATTTAAATATATTATTAGAAAAAATTAGAAATTATGCGGTGCTGGATGCTGTGAATCATGTGACAAATTCTAGAATTTTTAGTTATATGCCAGAACAGAAAAAATATCAAGTTGTATTATTTGATTTTGGCTATAAAAGAAATATCAGACAAGAACTTGTTAACAGAAATTGTGAGGTTATCGTTGTTCCAGCGAATACGACAGCAGAAGAAATTAAAAAATTAGACCCAGACGGCATTATGCTTTCTAATGGTCCAGGAAATCCAGCGGAAAATATAGAAATTATTGCGAATTTACAAGAAATTGCTAAATTAAATATTCCAATATTTGGGATTTGTTTGGGACACCAGTTAATGGCTTTAGCACATGGTGCAAAGACGGAAAAATTAAAATATGGTCATCGTGGAGCAAATCAACCTGTGATTGATTTAGCAAGTGGCAAAACTTATGTCACAAGTCAAAATCATGGTTATGCAGTCATTGGAGCTAGTTTAAATCCTGAAATTGCTGAAGTTTCGCATATAAATGCCAATGATAAAACTTGTGAGGGTGTATGTTATAAAAAAATAAATGCTTTTACAGTGCAGTTTCATCCTGAAGCCCATGGAGGTCCTTTAGATACCGCATATTTATTTGATGAATTTATTTCCAGAATGCAGAAAGGAGCTGAATAATTATGCCGTTACGCAAAGATATTAAAAAAGTATTAGTGATTGGTTCAGGTCCTATTATTATCGGACAGGCAGCGGAATTTGACTATGCTGGAACACAAGCTTGCCGTGCATTAAAACAAGAAGGTTTAGAAGTTGTTTTAATTAATTCTAATCCAGCGACTATTATGACAGATAAGGCTATGGCAGATAAAATTTATATCGAACCGTTGACACTTGATGTTGTGAAACGTGTGATTGAAATTGAAAAGCCTGATAGTGTGCTGTCCACTCTAGGCGGACAAACTGGTTTAACACTGTCAATGCAATTGGCGGAAGAAGGATTTTTAGATTCTCATCATGTAAAATTATTGGGTGCAAATCCTGAAACAATTCATAAAGCTGAAGATAGACAAGCATTTAAAGATACTATGGAAAAAATCGGTGAGCCTTGCATTCCGTCAAAAGTAGTCGAAACGGTAGAAGATGCAATTGCTTTTGCAGAAGAAATTAATTATCCTGTGATTGTTCGTCCAGCATTTACACTTGGCGGAACAGGTGGCGGTATTGCGTATGATAGAGAACAATTACAAGATATCTCTACAAATGGCTTGCGTTTGTCGCCAATTACACAAGTATTAATTGAAAAATGTATCAGTGGTTGGAAAGAAATTGAATTTGAAGTAATCAGAGACAGCAAAGGCAATGTGATTACAGTTTGTTCTATGGAAAATTTCGACCCTGTTGGTGTGCATACAGGTGATAGTATTGTGATTGCACCTGCTGTAACTCTCTCTGATAGAGAATATCAAATGCTTAGAACAGCGTCACTAAATATTATTTCAGAATTAAAAGTTGAGGGTGGCTGTAACTGTCAATTTGCATTGCACCCTGAAAGCATGGAATATGCTGTGATTGAAGTAAATCCCAGAGTTTCCCGTTCTTCGGCATTGGCTTCTAAGGCAACAGGTTATCCTATTGCAAAAGTTGCAACTAAAATTGCTGTTGGTTATGCACTAGATGAAATTATGAATCAAGTCACTGGCAAAACTTATGCCTGTTTTGAACCAGCATTAGATTATGTTGTGATTAAATTTCCAAAATGGGCATTTGATAAATTTGTCTATGCAAAAAAAACACTTGGTACACAAATGAAAGCAACTGGTGAAGTCATGGCAATTGGTACAAGTTTTGAACAAGCTATCATGAAAGCCGTTCGGTCAACAGAATTGGGTATTGATTCTATGAATATGAAAAAATATGCAACTATGCCAACTGAAAAAATTCTGGAATTATTAAAAAATGGCGTAGAAGATGAACGGTCTTTTCAAGTATTTTCTGCACTCAAAAAAGGCGTTTCTGTTGCACAGATTCATGAAATTACGCTAATTGACGAATGGTTTTTAGAAAAATTAAAAAATTTAGTAGAACTGGAAGAATGGCTTGCTGAGGGTGAACTCACAGAAGAAAAATATAATATTGCTAAAAAATATGGTTATTTAGACAGCACGATTGAAAGATTTTCAGGGCAGAAATGTCCATTGCATAAAAATGCTGTTTATAAAATGGTTGATACTTGTGCAGGAGAATTTAAAGCGGAAACGCCTTATTTTTATGCGACTTATGATGACGAAAACGAAGCAGAGCAATTTATTCAACGCAAAAATACAGGCAAGAAAAAAGTCATTGTTTTTGGGTCTGGACCTATCAGAATCGGACAAGGGATAGAATTTGATTATTGCTCTGTGCAT
Source organism: Ruminococcus sp. (assembly GCA_014799805.1). GTDB lineage: Bacteria > Bacillota > Clostridia > Oscillospirales > Ruminococcaceae > UBA3855. The sequence continues at coordinate 35,615 of JAAVHJ010000024.1, read as the reverse complement.
TGTGTCTGGACTTTGAAAGAATTAGGCTATGAAGCTGTGATTTGTAATAATAATCCAGAAACTGTTTCTACTGATTTTGATACAGGTGATAGATTATATTTTGACCCATTAACACCAGAAGATGTGGATAATATTATTGCAACAGAAAAGCCTTATGGTGTTGTGGTACAGTTTGGCGGACAGACGGCAATTAAATTAACCCGACATTTAGCTGACAGCGGTGTAAAAATTTTGGGAACGTCAGCAGATAATATTGATGCTGCTGAAGACAGAGAACGTTTTGATGAATTGCTTGAAACATGTGGAATTCCCAGACCAGAGGGTTTTACCGTCATGACAACAAAAGAAGCTGTTAAAGTTGCTAATAAATTAGGTTATCCTGTGTTATTAAGACCGTCTTATGTATTGGGTGGTCAGAATATGATTATTGCATATTCTGAACAGGATGTTATCGAATATATGGGAATTATTACTTCTCATATGATTGAGAATCCTGTTTTAATTGATAAATATATGATGGGAACTGAAGTTGAAGTTGATGCAATTTGTGATGGAAAAGATTTTTTAATTCCTGGTATTATGGAACACGTAGAACGTGCTGGCGTGCATTCAGGTGATTCTATTTCTGTTTATCCAGCACAGAATCTATCTAAAAAAATTCTTGAAACTATTATAGAGTATACCAAGCGTTTGGCATTGGCTTTAGAAGTTATCGGGTTAGTTAATATTCAGTATGTTGTTTACCGTGGGGAAGTTTATGTGATTGAAGTGAATCCCCGTTCTTCCAGAACTGTGCCTTATATTAGCAAAGTGACTGGTATTCCTATGGTAGATATTGCGACTAAAATTATGTTCGGTGCAAAATTGAAAGATTTAGGCTATGAAACAGGTTTGCATCCAGCAGGTGATTATGTTGCTGTCAAAGTTCCTGTATTTAGTTTTGAAAAACTGCAAGATGTAGATACCATGTTAGGCCCAGAAATGAAATCTACTGGCGAATGCTTAGGCATTGGTAAAAATTTTGAAGATGCATTATTAAAAGGACTTGTTGCCGCAGGATATGATTTGAAACGTGAGGGAGGCGTATTAATTTCTGTGCGTGATAGTGAGAAAAAAGAAATGCTTCGTATTGCGGATAAATTTTCACGCATGGGATTTGAATTATATGCGACCAGCGGCACGGCAAGTTATTTAAATCGCAATATGATTGCGACAAATACTGTCAGAAAAATTTCGGAAGGCAGTCCGAATACAATGGATTTATTAGAAAGTGGTAAAATTCATTATATGATTTCTACTTCGGCAAAAGGACGACTGCCAGCCCGTGATAGTGTAAAAATGCGTCGTAAATCTGTAGAACGTTCTATTTGTTCTCTGACAGCAGTTGATACAGCGAATGCACTTGCTAATGTATTATTATCTGAAAAAACAATGGAAGATATAGAATTAGTTGATATTACAAAAATATAATAAATAGGAGCTGTTATCATGGAATGGAATGCGATTTTATATGATAATAAGCATGATTTTGTTGCGGAATATGGGAAAGATTTATTAGAATTTATTCCCCAAGATAAAAAACAAGTGATATTAGATTTAGGTTGCGGGACTGGCACACTCACAGCAAAATTAACTGATTTTTGTAATCAAATTATTGGTGTTGACAGCTCCCAAACTATGATTGCGAAAGCAAGAGAAAATTTAAAAAATATTGAAAATATTAAATTTCAAGTATGTAATGCACTTGCTTTACCTTTTGAACAAGAATTTGATATTGTATTTTCAAATGCTGTGTTTCATTGGATAGCAAATCATGATATGTTATTAAAAAATATTTATCAGGCATTAAAGCCAACAGGATTATTAATTTGTGAATTTGGTGCAAATGGTAATATTGCAATAATAGAAAATGCTTTTGCAAAAGCTTGTAAAGATTCTGGCTATGCTTATCAATCTAAATTTAATTTTCCTACAGTAGAAAACTTTAAAAAATTATTAGAAATTAATAAATTTAGTATTCATAAGATTTATGATTTTGATAGACCAACTGTATTAAAAAATAGTCAACAGGGTTTGAGCAACTGGATAAAACAATTTTTTGCCTCTGAATTAGCAGTCATGCCAAAAGAAATACAAGTTATTGTCATTCAAAAAACAGAAGAATTTGCAAAAAAAGACCTTTGGAATGGGACGGAATGGGTTGCAGATTATCGAAGATTACGAGTTGTTGCAAATAAATGATTTTGATAAAAAACTCTTGTGAAAAAACAAGAGTTTTTTTATTATGCATTGATTGACAGAATACTAAAATTATGTTATAATAAATATATTAATTTTTGTAATTAGGAGGTTTTTATATGAAATATTTGCAGGGAAAATATCCTGTGATAAGCAAACAGGCTCTTGCACAAAATATTTATAGCATTTTTATTTTATGTCCTGAAGTTGCAGAGCTTGCACAAGCTGGTCAATTTGTGCATATTTTGCCAACTGGTTTTGGATTGAGACGACCAATTTCTATTGCTGGCATTGATAGAAAAAATGGTACACTTAGAATTGTATTTGTTATCAAAGGTGATGGCACAAAAGCAATTGCAGATTTGAAACAAGGTGAATATATAGACATGATTGCACCTTTAGGGCATGGTTTTAGTCTCATGCCAGATGCTGGACATGTTGTTTTAGTTGGGGGTGGTATTGGTGTACCGCCTATGTTGCCATTGGCAGAATATTACGGCGAAAAAGCAACTGCAATTAGTGGTTTCAGAAGTTTTCAGCAAGTGATTTTGCAAGAAGATTTAGAAAATTATGGTGCGAAAACTATCTGTTGCACAGAAGATGGTTCTGCTGGTGCTGTAAAAGGCTTTGTGACAACGCCTTTAGAGCAATTATTAGCTGAGGGTGTAGACGCTGTGTTTGCATGTGGTTCATTGCCAATGCTAAAAGCCGTTGCTGAATTATGTAAAAGAAATCAAGTGTATTGTGAAGTGTCTATGGAAGAACGCATGGCTTGTGGAATTGGTGCATGTTTGGGCTGTGCTTGTGAAATTAAAAATGCAGATGGTGAAATTAATTTCTTGCATGTCTGCAAAAATGGTCCTGTGTTTAACGCTGAGGAGGTGTGCTGGTAATGGCTGATTTGTCTGTGAATATCTGTGGAATTGATTTTAAAAATCCAATTATTCCTGCTTCGGGTGTATTTGGCTATGGCAGGGAATATGAAGAATTTTATTCGTTATCAGAATTAGGTGGCATTGCAACTAAGGGTACAACTGCACAAAAAAGAACTGGAAATCTTGCACCTAGAATTGCTGAAACACCTGCTGGCATGTTAAATTCTGTTGGTTTGCAAAACGGGGGAATTGATAATTTTATTGCAAATGAACTGCCGAATTTATTGCAAAAAAATACTGTGATTCTTGCAAATATTGCGGGTTCTACACTAGAAGAATGTGCAGAAGTAGCTTCTAAACTTGATAATACAGATGTACATATGATAGAATTAAATATTTCCTGTCCGAATGTCAAACAGGGTGGTGCAGCATTTGGAACGTCTTGCACAATGGCAGAACAAGTCACTAGTGCTGTGAGAAAAGCAACAAGTAAACCTTTAGTTGTGAAATTATCCCCCAATGTAACTAGTATTACAGAGATTGCAAAAGCTGTTGAATCTGCTGGAGCTGATGCTGTTTCGCTGATTAATACGCTGTTGGGAATGCGTATTGATGTCAATACAAGACGTCCTGTTTTGCGTAATAATGTAGGCGGTTTATCAGGTTCAGCGATATTTCCAATTGCAGTACGTATGATTTGGCAAGTTGCTAATGCTGTACAAATTCCGATTATTGGCATGGGCGGTGTGACTTCTGGAGAAAATGCAATCGAATTAATGATGGCTGGAGCATCTGCTGTACAAGTTGGTATGGCTGTTTTCACTGACCCTTATGCACCAATTAAAATTATTAATGAAATGCAGGAATTTTTAGACAGGAAACATATTTCTTCTGTACGTGAAATTATCGGCACAGTGCAACCTTGGTGATAAACTATGAAAAAATTATGGCTTGGTAACCTGGTTATTTCTGTTACTTGTTTTATATTTATCGGTTTTATTCTTTCATCAGTTAAAACATTTGCTTTTGCTTTCGATGAAAGCGAAGCAGAAAATGTAATTGATTCTTATAAAAATTACGAAATAATTAATGAAAACCAGTCATATGAAAGAGTTGACGATTTTTCTATTAATGAAATTGGAAATATTGCAGTAGCAACGAATAGCTATATTAATTTTTATAATAATAATGGAGAATTTTTATATGGAATAAATATTCCGACTTCATCAGGAGCATTTGCCATTGAGTATACAGGGATAATGCTTGAAATCTATGAAGTTCGTACAAATAGATTCGTTGTGCTAAATTCTGAAAATGCAAAAATAATGAAAGCTATTAAAATCCAGAAAAACAAATATAATTATGCTGAAATTAAAAAAATTGAAGAAAGTTTTCGACCAGCTTACAAAAAAACAACAGAATATACATATTTTTTAAATGCAACACTGTCAGAAGTGTCAAGAATGGGAAGTGATGGTGAAAAACTAATCATATATCATATGAATGATGATGCTAATTTTTTGGATTTCTTATCTGCAATCATGATTTTTTTCATTGCAGTTGTGATAATAGCATATAAAATGGTTTCAAAAATTAAAACAGAACATTTGCAATCTAAGAAATAATAAATTTTGTCTGTCAAGTGATTGACAAAAAAGAAAGGGGGGAAGTGGCATTTTTTCCCGACTTAAGAAGTCGGGGTGCTACAATTTAATGAAAATTCTTGCAGTTGATTTTGGAGACTCACGAACAGGCATTGCCATTTGTGATAAATCTGAATTTTTAGCTTCACCTGTTTGTGTGATTCAGGAAAAAAATTTTTTACGCTGTGCAAATGTAGTTGCTGAAAAAGCAAAAGAATTACAGGCTGAATTATTAGTGATTGGCTATCCAAAAAATATGAATAATACTGTTGGTGAACGTGCTGAAAAATGTCAGAATTTTGCAAATATTTTACAGGAATTAACTGGCTTAGATACAGTACTTTGGGACGAACGTTGCACAACAGTTTCTGCACATCAGTATTTAAATCAAACGAATACCAGAGGAAAAAAACGAAAAGCCGTTGTAGATGCCGTTGCAGCAGTGATTATTTTAGAAAGTTATTTGAGCTATCGTAAAAATCAAAATAAATCATAAACAAGCAGGGCGTTTGCCCTGCCTGTAAATTATTATAATTATTATAATTATCTTATAATAGAATTAATATCATCTACGACATCACCCATAGCCCGCATGGCTTTTCCTGTGTGACGTTTCAAGCAGTGCTTTTCACGTTCAGAAGCTTTGGATAACATGAAATAGGCTGAACCAAGCACTGTCCCAAGTGAAACACCTGCAATTAACATATTTTTATTCATGAAATTTTCCTCCTTTCAGGATTGTTAATTTTAGTATTTCCTGTATAAGAAAATTTTTTCATGCCAAATCTAGTAAATTTTAATTTTAGAAAGAATGTGATAAATTATGCCAAAATTGCATATTGTTTTGGCTGAACCCCAAATCCCTCAGAATACTGGCAATATTTCAAGAACTTGTGCTGTCACAGGTGCAGTATTGCATTTAATTAAGCCGTACGGCTTTGAAATCAGTGATAAGAATTTAAAACGTGCAGGTTTAGATTATTGGGATAAATTAGAAATTTTTGAATATGATAGCATTCAGGATTTTATGAATCAGCATAAAAATCAGGAAATTTATTTTTTTACAACCAAAAGCCGTACTTGTCATAGTGATGTGAATTATGATATTAAAAAAGATATTTATTTGATGTTCGGCAGAGAAGACGCAGGCTTGCCAGAAGAATTGCTGGTAAATAATCCAAAAACAGCTGTCAGGATTCCTATGCGACCTACACTTAGAAGTTTAAATTTATCAAATTCTGTGGCAATTGCCGTGTATGAAGTATTAAGACAATGGAATTATCCTGATATGAGTTTGCAGGGAGATTTGACAAAATACGAATGGGAGTGATTTTGTGAATTTGTTTATGAAACATAAGACACATGAAAAGCCTTATATTAAAATAACTCTCACAGATACAAAACCTACTATTTTTGATAGCAAAGTTGGAGGGTTTGGCTATATTCCGCATGATAAAGATTTTCCGTGTGATAGTCAAGGCAATCAGTTAAGATTATTGGCACAAATTGATTGTTCAAAAGTAAATCTTGAAGATTTTCCCAAATCAGGCTTATTACAATTTTGGATTCTCAATCATGAAAGTTGCGGTTATGATTTGAAAAATCCAAGAAAACAAGACGGTTTTAGAGTGATATATTATTCAGAAATTGATAAGACAGTCACAGAACAGGAAGTTATTTCTAAATTTATAGAAAATAGGTATGATGATGAAGTTTTTTTTCCTGTGAAAAAAGAATGTGGTATGCTATTTACACCAGAAATTGATTTTGATAATAAAGAAGATGAATCAGAAGATGCCTGTCATCAAATTGGTGGTTATCCATGTTTTGTAGGATTTGAATCTTTAAAGAAAATAAAGAAAAAACATGATTTTTTATTGTTTCAACTTGATATGGATTTTTGGGACGATGATGAGTTGATAATTTGTTGGGAAAATGCTGGAATAGGTAATTTTTTTATTAATTCTAAAAAATTGAAGAAACTTGATTTTTCTGATGTCTGGTATAATTGTAGCTTTTAATTAATATGTTAAAAAGGATATTATGTAATTATGATAAAAACAATGCCTTGTGTTAGAATTAAACTAACAGATACAAAGCCTACTATTTTTGATAGTAAAATTGGCGGATTAGGCTATATTCCGCAGGATAAAAACTTTCCTTGTGATAGCCAAGGCAATCAACTTCGATTATTGGCACAAATTGATTGTTCACAAGTGAATTTTGAAAATTTCCCAAAATCAGGATTATTACAATTTTGGATTCTTAATGATAATGTTTCTGGTTGCGATTTTGATAATGGAACAAAACAAGACGGATTTAGAATTATTTATTATTCTGAATCTGAAATTGATAGAAAAATTACAGAACAAGAAATTATGTCTAAATTTGTGAAAAACGCATATGATGATGACAATATGCATCCAGTGAAAAAAGAATACAGTATATGTTTTATGTCTGGAAATAGTGTAAATTTTGGTGAACTTAATGAAGAAGAATATGAAGAAGTATTACAAGAATTGGAAGATATACATCATCAAATTGGTGGTTATCCGTTTTTTACACAATGGGACCCTAGAGAAGAAAATTCAAAATATGATTTCTTGCTATTTCAAATTGATTCAGAATATGCAAAAGGAACTGATTGGAAAGTGATTTGGGGAGATACTGGAATTTGTAATTTTTTTATTTGTTCTGAAAATTTGAAAAAACTTGATTTTTCTGATGTTTTGTATAATTGGGATTGTTATTAATATATTAGAAAGGATAAGATATATTTATGAAAAAAACAATGCCTTGTGTTAGAATTAAATTAACAGATTCCAAACCTACTATTTTTGATAGTAAAATTGGAGGATTGGGCTATATTTCATCTGATAAAGATTTTCCGTGTGATAGTGAGGGCAATCAGTTAAGATTATTAGCACAAATTGATTGTTCACAAGTGGATTTATTATTAGCACAACTTGAGTGTTCAAAATCTGATTTTGAAAATTTCCCAAAATCAGGATTATTGCAATTTTGGGTTCTTAATGATGATGTTTCTGGCTGTGATTTTGATAATGCAACAAAACAAGAAGGATTTAGAGTGATTTATTATTCTGAATCTGAAATTGATAGAACAATCACAGAACAAGAAATTATTTCTAAATTTGTAAAAAATACATATGATGATGAAGATATGTTTCCAGTTGAACAAGAATGTGGTATGCTATTTACGTCTGGAATCAGCATAAATTATGATTATCTTGATGAAGAAGATTACGGAGAGGAAACAGAAGAACTTCATCAAATCGGGGGTTATCCGTTTTTTACACAGGGCGACCCTAGGGAAGAAAATTCAAAATATAATTTTTTATTATTTCAGCTTGATTCTGAATATTGGCAAGACCATTATAAAGTAATATGGGGCGATAGTGGAATTTGTAATTTTTTTATTAATTTAGAAAAATTAAAAAAACTTGATTTTTCTGATATATTGTATAATTGGGATTGTTGTTAATAATTAATATTTAGAAAGGATAAACATAATGGCGAGAATAAAATTAATGACAGATACGGCAAGTGATATTCCGTTACAGCAAGCCGAAGAAATGGGAATCGCTTTGTTAAGTATTTTGCTAACAGTAAATGGCGATTCTTACGAAGAACAAAGGGATTTATCAAAAGAAGAATTCTATGATTTACTAGCACATGCAGATGAAATGCCATCTACTTCGCAAATTACAAGTTTTAAATTTCAAGAAGTATTTTTAGAATATTTTAAGCAAGGCTACACAGATTTAATTTATGTAAGTATTAATGCAAAAGGTTCAGCGACTTATCAGAATGCTTGCAATGCAAGAGATATGATTTATGCTGAAAATCCAGAAATTGCTGAAAAAATGAAGATTCATATTTTGGACAGTGAGAATTATACAATTACTTATGGGTATCCTGTATTAGAAGCTGTCAAAATGGCAAATACAGGAGATTCTGTTGAAAATATTTTAGCATATTTAAAATATTGGTTATCCAGTGTAGGCGTTTATTTTGTACCAATGACATTAAAATTTGTTAAAAAATCTGGCAGATTGACTTCTGTAGGAGCATTTGCTGGAGAAATTTTAGGCTTACGTCCTATGATTCATATTGCACATGGCAAAATTTCAGTTTCTGAAAAAATCAGAGGTGAGAAAAATATTATTTCTAAATTAACAGAAAAAATAAAAAATGTCATGATTGCAGATACACCGTATTTAATTTTAGAGGGTAGTAATCCAGAGCATGCGAATCAGATTGAAAAAAATTTGACACAGCAATTAGGCTATCCGCCAGCTTATCGTACAAAAGTTGGTTCAGCAGTTGCATTAAATGCTGGACATGATTTAGTTGCTGTGGTTGTACTTGAAAAGCAAGCGTAATGCAGGAGGGATTTTTTTGAAATTATTAAAGCCTGATAATCCAGAAATTTTATCTGTTGTTGTCATGAAAGAGAATAAAATCATTGCTCAAACACAGCAAACTGAAATATTATATCCGCAATATTCGATTATGAAAAGTTTAGTTGCCCTAGTAATCGGAAATCTGTTAGAGAATCAAAAATTAACACTTGAAACAACAGTCGGAGAAGTTTTAAATACTGGAAATGTGCCAATTTCTAATATATCTCTTGAAAAATTATTATCTATGCAATCAGGTATGCAAGAAAAATTATTATTTGCAGATAGAACTACTTGTAAAGATTATATAAAAGCTTGCTGTGAAATGAATGTAAAAAATAAACAGGAATTTTTATATAGCAATGCCTGTGCCTATCTTGCAGGACGAATGGCTGAAACACAAGAAAAAATTTCTTTAGAATCTCAAATCATTAATATGCTATTTAAGCCGTTAAATATTAAAAATTATGAATTTGAATATGATACAGAAGGGCATGTATTTGGTGCAAGTGGTTTAAAACTTAAAACAGAAGATTTAGCCAAAATCGGACAAGGTATTTTAGAACATAAAATTTGTTCAGCTAAATGGCAAAAAAATTTTAGTTCTATACATGCTATTAGCAATGAGGGCAAGCCTTATGGATATTTTTTCTGGATATCAGAAAACAGCTTTTACATGAGCGGAAAATGGGGACAAAGATGTTTTATATTTCCTGAATATCAGGCTGTCATTGCCATTAATTCTAATATGCAGAAACAAGATATTATAAATTATTATATCACTTGTGAATTATTGCCATTATTAGAGGTATCACATGAATGAATATTTTTTAGTAATTATTGGAGGAGGAGCCTCTGGGCTTGCTTCTGCCGTAACGGCTTGTTCTATGGGTGTGAAAAAAATTGCAATTTTAGAACGTTTGCCACGTGTTGGCAAAAAAATTCTTGCCACTGGTAATGGCAGATGTAATTTAAGTCATGAAAATATTTCACCTGAAAATTATTTCGGAAGTTATGACACAAGTCATGTACTAGCTCATTTTGGGAAAGCAGAAAATTTTTTTGAAAATCTGGGGTTATATTGCCGTACAGATGAACAGGGCAGAATTTATCCCTATAGTATGACGGCAAATTCTGTGTTAGACGCTTTAAGAATATATTCTAATCAAGTAACAGAAATTTGTAATACACGTGCTGTAAAATTATATCAAAAAAATAATAAATGGCATATTTTGACTGAAAATCAGGAGCATATCATTGCAAAAAATATTATTTTTTCAGCAGGCGGAACAGTTGCATCAAAATTTGGCACAGATGGCACAGCTTGGGGTATGTTGAAACAATTACAGATTCCTATTACAGAAAGTAAGCCTATTTTGTGTCCCGTATATGCAAATAAAAATATATTGCAAATCGTAAAAGGCATTCGTGTAAAAGGTTCTGTGAAATTATTAGAAAAAAATAAAATTCTGCGAACAGAAACAGGGGAAATTCAATTCACAGAACAGACAATTTCTGGTATTTGTATATTTAATTTAGCAAGCTTGCTAATAAATAAAAATTTAGATAATTATCAAATTTCTATTAATTTATTTCCAGAATTAGAAATTTCTGAATTAATTGCAAGATTATATAGCTGTCAAGCTGTTAGATTTAATTTAGATTGTGAGCATATGCTATCTGGTTTAATACAAAAAGCAATTGCTAGAGCAATTCTAAAAGAAATTAAAATTCTGCCAACAATGCCCTGTTGTCAGTTAACTGGATTGCAAATTCAGCAAATTGCAGAAATATTACAAGATTTTAGATTTTCTGTGTTAGGAACTGTTCAGGCACAAGCACAGGCTTGTTCGGGGGGCGTTCACGGAAATGCACTTGATGAAAATTTACAAGTAAAAAATCATTCTGGTTTATTTATCACTGGTGAGGCTGTTGATGTACATGCGGATTGTGGAGGGTATCAGCTCCATTGGGCATGGGCAAGTGGTTATATAGCAGGAAAGCATTGTGCAGAAATGAGGAAAATGATATTATGATTAGAATCAATAATATAAAATTAAATTTAGATTATACAGATTTGGATTTAAAAAAAGCTGTAGGAAGAAAATTACATATTCCGTTTGAAAAAATTCAGGAAATTAAATTAAAAAAACGGTCTATAGATGCCAGAAAAAAAGATAATATTTTATTTTTAGTTACACTAGATGTCAAAGCAGAGGGCGAAAAAAAAATTTTACAGAAATGCATGAAAGATAAAGATATTTCACTTGTGAGTGATAAAAAATATAAAATTAGAATTTGTCATAGTTCACAACGTCCTGTAGTAATTGGATTTGGTCCTGCGGGCATGTTTTCGGCTTATATACTTGCAAAAGCTGGATTACGTCCGATTATATTAGAACGTGGTTGCCCTGTTGAAGAACGCATGGAACATGTGCAAAATTTTAAAAAAACAGGTGTTTTAAATCCTGAAAGTAATATCCAGTTCGGAGAGGGCGGAGCAGGAACTTTTTCAGATGGTAAATTAAATACTGGTATCAAAGATGAAAGAATTAGATTTGTTTTAGAAACTTTTGTACAGTGTGGGGCTCCAGAAGAAATTCTTTGGCAAGCAAAGCCTCATATTGGAACAGATTATTTAACTAGAATGACAAAAAATTTTAGAAATTTAATTTTAAAATTAGGTGGAGAAATTTATTTCCATGCGAAATTAATTAATATAAATATTAAAAATCAAAAATTAGAATCTGTGATATATTTACAGGATAATCAAGAACATGAATTAAAAACAAATCATGCAATTTTTGCATTAGGTCATAGTGCAAGAGATACACTGGAAATGCTTTATGAAAAAAATATAATATTAACGCAAAAACCGTTTGCAATGGGTGTCAGAATTGAGCATTTACAAGAAAATATAAATAAAATATTATATGGAAAATTCTGGACTCATCCTGCTTTGGGTTCAGCAGATTATAAATTAGCTGTGCATTTAAAAAATGGAAGAAGTTTATACACGTTCTGTATGTGTCCAGGCGGAGAAGTTGTCCCAGCGTCTTCTGAAACGGGTTGTCTTGCAATTAACGGCATGAGTAATTTTGCCCGTGATGGCAGAAATGCAAATAGTGCATTGCTAGTTGGAATCACTCCAGAAGATTTTGGAAGTAATCATCCATTAGCAGGCATGTTTTTACAAAGAAAGCTTGAAAAAAAAGCATTTGAAGTTGCGGGAGCAGATTATTCTGCACCTGTTATTTGTGTAGGAGATTTTCTAAAGAAAAAAATTTCTAAATCTTTTGGAAGTGTGAAGCCTAGTTATATGCCAAATACAGCTTTTATATCACCTGACAGTTATTTGCCTGCTTTTATGTGTGACACGCTAAGACAGGGGATTAGAGAAATGGACAAGCGTTTGCATGGTTTTGCAGATAAAGACGCAATTTTAACTGGCATAGAATCCAGAAGTTCTTCGCCTGTAAGAATACTTCGGGATGAAAATTTTTGTAGTATAGGCGTTTCAGGCTTTTATCCCTGTGGAGAGGGTGCAGGCTATGCTGGCGGAATTACTTCGGCTTGCGTAGATGGCATAAAATGTGCAGAGGCTTTAATTAAGCAATTAGAATCAGAAAGGATTTGAAAACTATGCCTGAATTAACGGATATAAATTATATTAAGCAAATCATGACAAAGCATGGATTTCATGTTTCGAAAGCATTAGGACAGAATTTTTTAATTAATCCGACAGTATGTCCTAGAATTGCAGAATTAGGCAATGCAAAAGAAAATTTTGGAATTTTAGAAATTGGTACAGGTGTCGGTGTTCTGACAAAAGAACTTGCAAAACGTGCGGAAAAAGTCGTTGCAATTGAATTAGATAATAAATTATTTCCGATTCTGAATGAAACGCTTGCAGAATTTAATAATATTAAAATTATTCATGGCGATGCAATGAAAATTAATTTAAAAAAAATAATTTCTGAAGAATTTGAAAATTTGCAGGTTGCTGTTTGTGCAAATTTGCCATATTATATTACTTCGCCTTTAATTATGCGATTGCTAGAAGAAAAATTGCCAATTAAAACAATTACTATTATGGTACAAAAAGAAGCTGGACAAAGGCTTTGTGCACCTGTTCGCAGTCGGGAATCTGGAGCTGTCACTGTAGCAGTTGCTTATTATGGAGAAGCGAAAAAATTATTTGATGTCACAAGAGGAAGTTTTCTGCCTGCACCAAATGTAGATTCTATGGTAATGCAAATTAAATTATATGCAGAACAGCATTGGCATGTGCAAGATGAAAATTTATTTTTTAAAATTATAAAAATAGGTTTTTCACAGCGTAGAAAGCAATTATGCAGTGTGCTTGCAAATTATTTTCATATGCCAAAAACAGACATGTTATCTGTTTTTGAACAAGCGAATATTTTATTTAATACTAGAATAGAAGCTTTGACAATGCCTGAACTCGTGAATTTAAGTAATATTCTGGCAGAAAATTTGAAAAATTAATTAATTTTTCAAAAATGCCTGTAATTCTCCTGTTGTCATTGCTTTTAAAATATTTTGTCTCATGAAATTTTCAGCTCCTAAATATAGATATAACAAAAAGCCTGTATTACTACAGGCTTTTTCCAAGCTGATGACCGGATTTGAACCGGTGACCTACGCCTTACCAAGGCGTTGCGCTACCGACTGTGCCACATCAGCAATTCGTACTTACGAACCTTATATATTATAGCATATTTTTAAAAATTTGTCAAGAGCTTTTTTAAAATTTTTTCAGAGCAGAATTTTATATTCTGCTCTGAAATAAAAAATTTTATTGTAAATTATTTCCATTTTTGTCATAAAAATGATTGACAAGAATTAAAATTAAATCTATAATAGTTCCAATTCCAAAAAATCCACCTGTCAATAAATATAATAATCCTGTGCCAATTTTTCCAGTATAAAATCTATGCAGTCCGCTGAGTCCAATAAAGCCTAATAAACATAGCAAAATTGCAGGTGTTTTATAATGAGATGATCCAGATATAGGATTAATAGAATTAGGGGGCATTGGTCTTGCTTGTGCAGGAAGCTGTGAAAAATTATTTTTAACAGGAGCTGAATTCTGATATATGTTTCTATGATTAATAGCTAGTGGGGGAGGTGGATTATTTGAATTAAATGCTGTAGGTGTAGGGGGTGGTATTTCTACACGACAACGACAATAAGGGCAAACTGTTTCATCTGTTAATGCTGCACCACAATGTGTACAAGTCATAAAAAAACCTCCTTATTTAAAAATTTAAAATTTAATCAATTTAAGATTGCAAATATTCTTGCATTTGTAATTCTATATTTTCTACTTCTTGTCGGAGTTCTTCTGCTGACATTCTGTAAGCACCGTTTCCAAGAATAATCATTTGTTCCATGCCATCAGAAGTTGCTACTCTTACTCTATGTTCACGACTTAATTCATGTGTAACACGTTCAATATAGCTATCTGCTGTTTCGGCTTCTCTTGTATAGACAATGCTAATATCTCCAATTTGTTCCAAACTTCCAGTATTGCCTTTGAGTTTATAAGCATCAAATACAATAATTAATTTACATTGTCGCATGCCCTGATAATTACTTAACTTTTGAATTAATTTCGCTCTAGCCATATCTAAGCTTTTATCAGCAATTTTTTTCAGCTCTTGCCAGCCAAAAATAATATTATACCCATCAACTAGTAAATATTCAGGTGTTTTTGGCATAGGCTTTATTTTAGCAGTCTTTGCATAATTATTTTTTGGTGTATGTAACGCCTGATGTTTATTGTTTTTATCATGATGAATTTTACCATAAGTTTTTTCATAAATTTTCATTAATTCTTCGTCCTGTTCAAAGCTTCCAGTATAGGCTGTCCTGACAGGTTTAGACGGCTCAGAAATTTTTAATTCTGACTGGATTTTTAAATAACTTTCTGTTTGCATATAATTTTGCACTTCGTTCCATTTGACAAGAAATCCTGTACCATGAGAACAAAAAATAGAATCTGGTGAATTTTCTAAATCTGCTTCTGGGTGATAATGATATTTTGCAATTACTTCTTCTGGATTTGCACAGGGTGCATAGCCACAGGGCATACAAGTTAATTTCCCTCTGCCTTTGGTATATTCCATCACACTTGTGCGATATTGCATCATAACAGTTGCAGGGGCTTTGCCCTCTAAAATAGAACTATCGCCTTGTAATTCTGGTTGAGAAAATTCTGCCCCTTTGCATTGCAAATCTGTGATAGCTCTTCCAATGCAACCAGACGGGACTTCTAATCTGAATTGATAATAAGGCTCTAATAAAATAGTTTCTGCTTGCATGAGACCTTGCCGAATTGCCCTGTAAGTCGCCTGTCTGAAATCTCCGCCTTCTGTGTGTTTTTTATGTTCTTTTCCAGAAACAAGTGTAATTTTCATATCTGTAATTGGCGAACCAGTCAGCACGCCGACATGTTGTTTTTCAGCAAAATGCGATAAAATCAATCTTTGCCAATTTCTATCCAGTACATCTTCACGGCAAATACTAGAAAATTGCAAACCTGTTCCAGCTTTCGCAGGTTCTAATAATACTCTTACTTCAGCAAAATGCTTTAACGGCTCATAATGTCCCATGCCTTCGACTTTATTTTTAATTGTTTCTTTGTAGACAACACCACCAGGTTGAAATTCTGCTTGAATATCAAATCTTTCTTTTAGAATATGTTGTAGCACAGCAAGTTGAATTTCACCCATTAATAATACATGAATTTCCTGTAATTGACTAGAAAAACTGACATGTAATTGTGGGTCTTCCTGTTCCAATTTTCGCAAGGCAATCAAAGCCGTATGAATAGAAATATCAGTTGGCAATATCACAGAATATTGCAGAATAGGTTCTAAAATTGGATTTTCAGAATTTTTTTCTATGCCGAATCCTTCGCCAGAATAGGCTTGTGTCAATCCAGTTACTGCACAAACAGAGCCTTGAAATACTTCATCTACAGGTTGAAATTTTGCACCAGAATAAATTCTGATTTGATTAATTTTTTCCTGCCATTCTGTGCCGTCTGGTGTCATGCCGTTTAACATATCACGCACATGTAACACACCACCTGTAATTTTTAAATACGTTAATCTTTTGCCTTGTTCATCTTCGGCAATTTTATAAACTTTTGCACCGAAATTTTTATTTTCTGGCAATGTAAGCGTCAAATTTTGTAATAATTCTAAAAATTCAGCAATCCCTTGTAATTTCAAAGCCGACCCAAAACAGCATGGAAAAACATGTCTTTGTAAAATTGCCTGTGCAATGGTTTCAGGTTCTGCAATGCCTGTTTCCAGAACTTCTTCCATAAGCATTTCATCGCAAGTCCCAAGTGTTTCAAAAAATTCTGTATTTCTCTCTGAAAAATCAACACAGTGTGTATCTAAATTTTCTAGTAATTCAGACATAATTTCAGAATTATTTTTCAAAGCTAAATCCATTTTATTAATAAATAAAAATACTGGTACATGACTGTGTTGCAGTAATTTCCAAAGCGTTTCTGTATGACTTTGAATTCCCTCTGAACCACTGATAACTAAAATTGCATAATCTAATACTTGCAATGTTCGTTCCATTTCAGCAGAAAAATCTACATGTCCAGGAGTGTCTAACAATACAAATTCTGTATCAGGCAAATGCAATTGTGCTTGTTTGGAAAAAATGGTAATTCCCCGTTCACGTTCTAATATATTTGTATCAAGAAAAGCGTTTTTATGGTCAACACGTCCCAGCTTTCTAAGTTCTCCAGCAGTATATAACAAAGCTTCTGAAAGGGTTGTTTTTCCAGAATCTACATGTGCTAAAATACCAATTGTAAGCCGTTTTAAGGCAAATCACTCCTTTCTAAATTATTATTGAAATTATAATTATATTTATTATAGCACAAAATTAATTGCATTGCAAGAATATTTCAATAAAATTTTAAAAAAAAGCCCTGTTCGCACAGGACTTTTTAATAATATAATTAATTATTAAGAGTTATTGCTATTATCTGCACAGAGTTCTTTGTATAAAGCAATATAAGCATCTGCAGAGGTATTCCAGCTATAATCACTTTTCATTGCACGTTTGACAAGTGCTTTCCAAGCTTTTTTGTCATCATAGCAAGCTTTAGCTCTTGCACAAGCGTCTAGCATATCATGTGCATTATAAGTTTTAAACGTAAAACCATTACCAGCTTCTAGTGTGCTATCTTTGACAGAATCACGTAAACCACCTGTTTCACGAACAATGGGAGCTGTTCCGTAACGCATAGAAATCATCTGTGCCAAACCACAAGGCTCACTTTGCGACGGCATTAAGAACATATCTGCACCAGCATAAATTTTTTTCGCCAAATCTGGACGAAATCCCAAATTTACACTGACTTTGTCAGGATAACGGAATTGCATTTCAGAGAAGAAATCTTCATAAATTTTTTCACCACTACCCAAAATTGCAAATTTATAGCCAAGTTTTAAAATATCTTCAAATACATAACGAATTAAATCTATGCCCTTGTGGGATACAAATCTTGTCACAATGCCAATCACAGGTTCATCACCTTCTTGTAAGGCAAGTTCAGAAAGCAATGCTTCTTTGCAAGCTTTTTTACCAGATAGTTTTGACACACTGAATTTTTTTGCAATGAATTCATCTGTTTCAGGATTATAAAGATTCGTATCAATGCCGTTTAAAATACCTGATAATTTATATTGCTTATGCACAAGAATTCTATCCAGACCATGTGCATAATATGCATCTAAAATTTCCCATGCATAGCTTGGACTAACCGTTGTAATTTTATCAGCTGCTTCAATTGCCCCTTTCATCATGTTAATTGCACCATCATATTCTAAAATTCCCATATGATACAACGGAATGCCCATGACTTCATTCAGAACTTCCCGACCATAATTGCCTTGATATTGAATATTATGAATTGTAAAAATATGTTTAATATTCTGATAACCCTGCTGATATTTATAAAATACTTGATAAAATACAGAAATTAATGCAGTCTGCCAGTCGTTAGCATGAATAATATCTGGTTTAAAATCGATACAGCGCAGCATTTCTAATACAGCTCTTGAGAAAAATACAAATCTTTCGCAATCATCATAAAAGCCATACAGACCATCACGACCAAAATAATATTCATTGTCAATAAAATAATAAGTTACACCATTCCAGATAGCTGTAAAAATACCGCAATATTGTTTTCTCCAAGAAACATCAACTGTAATATTTGTCAGAAATGTCATTTCTGCCCGAAGTTCAGGACGAATCGATTTATATAACGGAATGACAACACGGCATTCATGTCCTTTGTTACGAATCGCATATGGAAGTGAACCAATTACATCTGCCAGACCACCAGAGGCGGCAAAAGGCACAGCCTCACTTGCGGCGAACAGTATATTCAAAATCAATCACCTTTCTGTATGATAAATTAAAGCTTAGCGTTTTTGCCGATATAAACAGGATAACTTTCAGAACCTGTTAAAATTCGACCATCTTCTGTTGTGACATTCTTATCCATGATAACATCTGTTAATGAACAATTTGCACCAATATTTGTCCCTTGCATTAAAATGCAATTTTTCACAACACTGCCTTTGCCAACTTTTACACCTCTGAATAAAATACTATTTTCAACAGTACCTTCAATAATACAGCCATCTGCAATCAAAGAATTACTTACTTTGGATTCTAAGCCGTATTTTACAGGACCATTGTCACCAGTTTTTGTATAAATCGGTGCGTTTGGCTGGAATAAAGCCGTTCTGTTTTCAGGGTTCAGCAATGCTAAATTTGCTTCAAAATAATGCTTTTTGCTGTCAATTCTGCTGAAATAGCCATCAAATTCATAACCCATGATTTTAAATTCTTTTACATTTGGCTGTAAGCAATCTAATACTAAGCTATATTGATTCTTGCTGGCTGCATCTTTTACAAGTTTCCGCAGGAAATCTTTCTTGACAACAAACATGTCTAAACTAATATTACATTCCCCTGAAATTGGCGGGTCAATTAAAATTGCATTAACTCTGTTTTCAGAATCCAATTCCAGAACATCAACGCCTGTGGATTCTTCGTTATTATAATCATATTTTCCATAAACAACCGTAATATCTGCTTCTGTCTGAATATGCTGTTTTACTACTTTTTCAAAATTAATATTTGTAACATAATCGCAATCTGTCATAACAACATATTCACACTTGCATGCTTCAATATAATTCCAGACATTATTTAATGCTTCCAGACGACCTCTGTAAACGCCATCTCCAGAATTTTGACTAAATGGCGGCAATAAATGCAAACCGCCTTTTTTTCTTGCTAAATCCCATTCACTGCCTGTCCCCAGATGGTCAAGCAAAGAACCATAATTCGATTTTGTAATTACACCAACTTGTGTAATTCCGGAATTTACCATATTAGATAACGGAAAGTCAATCAGGCGATATCTGCCACCGAACATGATAGACCCCATTGTTCTTTGTTTTGTTAATTCAATTACGGCTGAATCATGCAAACTTGCAAAAATCATACCGAGTACATTTGTGTTGACACTCATTTATTTTGCCTCCTTATACATTTTCAGAGATAATATCTTTTGGCTTGACAACAGCACTGCCAGAAACTGTTACATTATGACCGACAACAGCAATGCCCCAATCATCTCTATTCTGAATATTTTCTGGACTAATGCCAATTTTTGCACCAGATTCAATCACGCAATTTTCGCCAACAATTGCATATTCTACTACTGCACCAGATTTTACAACTGTACCAGGCATTAAAATAGAATAATTTACAGTTGCACCTTCTTCAATTGTAACACCAGAGAAAATGACAGAGAAATCTACTTCGCCATTAATATTGGAACCCTCTGTAATCATAGAATTTTCAATTTTAGCAGTATCGCCAATATACTGTGGTGGCATATTATTATGACGAGCATAAATTTTCCATTTCGGGTCATATAAATCAAGTGGCACAGATGGGCTTAATAAATCCATATTTGCTTCCCAAAGACTATCCAAAGTACCAACATCTTTCCAGTAGCCGTCAAATGTATATGCAAATAAACGTTCTCCATTTTCACGCATTGCAGGAATAATATCTTTTCCGAAATCTTTGGAACCTGTATTTGCATTTTCGTTTTCAATTAAATATTTTTTGAGCTTTTCCCATGTAAAGCAATAAATACCCATAGATGCAAGTGTAGAACGTGGATTTTTTGGCTTTTCTTCAAAATCAACTACTCTATTTTCTTCATCGCAAATCATAATACCAAATCTGGACGCTTCTTCCAGAGAAACATCAATAACTGCAATTGTACCATCTGCTTGATTTGCTTCATGAAATTCTACTAATTTAGAATAATCCATTTTGTAAATATGGTCGCCACCCAGTACAATTACATATTCTGGAGAGTAACGCTCAATAAAACGCATATTTTGATAAATTGCATTCGCAGTACCTTGAAACCAGTCTGCACCCTCTTTGGTCTCAAATGGTGACAGTACATGCACACCACCATACATTCTGTCTAAATCCCAAGGTTGACCATTGCCAATATATTCATTCAGAACAAGTGGCTGATACTGTGTCAATACACCAACTGTATCAATTCCAGAATTCGTGCAGTTGGACAATGCAAAATCAATAATACGATATTTGCCACCATAAGGCACAGCTGGCTTTGCAACGTTCTGTGTCAGGGCATATAATCTGCTACCCTGTCCGCCTGCCAGAAGCATTGCGATAACTTTTTTCTTAGCATTCATAAAAATTATCCTCCTATTTTAGACGGAGCTGTTTTGCTATTTTCACGTCACAAAAACAGCTCCTATCATAATATTTTATGTTTTTTATTCTGTTTTAGATAATTCAGAAATTTTTTCTTTTTTCTCAGCAATTTCATTTGCAAGCTCAGCAAGTGATTTCTGTTTTTTGACAATGCGTTTTAAATATAATACAGACAATGCAGGAAGTGTAAGAGAAATACTCTGGTCAAAACCATGCATACCAATTTCAAGTGTTTCATAATGCTGTAATGCTAAGCCTTGTCCACCAAATTTTATATCATCTGTGCTGAATAATAATTCATATTCGCCCTCAAACGGAATGCCAATTTTATAATCTTCACGAGTGACTGGTACAAAATTACAAACTGCGATAACTTCACTGCCATCATCCGCAATACGTCTGAATGCAATCACACTTTGTTTGTAATCATCATGAGAAATCCAGCTAAATCCTGCCCATGAGTCATCATTGTCCCATAATGCGGGCGTGTCCAGATATAATTGATTTAATTCCGCAACAAAATCCTGTGTTTGCTGATGTTCAGGAATATTTAATAACTCCCAGTCAAGTTGTGTTTGATAATTCCATTCATTTTTCTGTGCAAACTCTTGTCCCATGAACAGCATTTTTTTACCAGGGTGCGCCATCATGTAAGCTAAAAATGCCCTGTAAGATGAAAATTTATTCCGTTCAAATCCAGGCATTTTATTAATCATAGAACATTTGCCATAAACAATTTCATCATGAGAAATTGGCAAGACATAATTTTCAGAGAAACAATAGAAAAATGAGAAAGTCAATTTATCATGATTATATGCCCGATAAATTGGGTCAAGTGACATGTACTGTAACATGTCATTCATCCAGCCCATATTCCATTTGAAATTGAAGCCTAATCCGCCAATATCTGTTGGCTTTGTTACAAGTGGCCATGCAGTAGATTCTTCTGCAATCATAAGTACATCAGGGTGTTTTGAAAAAACAATTTCATTCAGATTTCTGAAAAATTCAACAGCTTCTAAATTTTCATTACCGCCATTGATATTTGCTGTCCATTCACCATCACGTCTGTCATAATCTAAATATAACATAGATGCAACAGCATCTACACGCAAGCCGTCTAAATGATATTCATCAAGCCAATTGCAAGCACTGGAAATTAAGAAAGAACGTACTTCACCTTTTCCGTAATCAAATACTCTTGTTCCCCATGATTTATGTTCCATTTTCTTCGGGTCTGTGTATTCATAGCAATAAGAACCATCAAATTCACAAAGTCCAGAAGGGTCTTTTGGAAAATGTGCAGGAACCCAATCAAGAATGACACCAATTTTTGCCTGATGGAATAAATCAATCATTTCTTTAAATTGGTCAGGTGTGCCATAACGTGAAGTTGGTGCAAAATAGCCTGTTACTTGATAACCCCAGGAACCATCAAACGGATATTCTGTCAATGGCATGAATTCAATATGTGTATAAGACATTTTTTGCATATACGGAATCATTTGCTTTGCAAAAGAAACATAATCTAAAACTGTACCGTCAGAATTTTTCTTCCATGAATCTAAATGTACTTCATAGACATTCATAGGGCGTTTATAGACAACATATTTTTTCTTTTCCCGTTGCCATTCTGTATCTCTCCAGATATAATTGCTTTCATAAATTCTAGAAGCTGTTGCAGGACGTACTTCATAATAGGATGCATATGGGTCACTTTTCATAAGTAACCGTTCATCTTGTGTTTCAATGCTGTATTTATATAATTCACATTGTGCAAGATTTTCAATTGTTGTTTCCCAAATGCCAGTTGCAATTAACTGCATTGGATTAATTTCTCTATTCCAATTGTTGAATTCGCCAACAACAGAAATACTTTTTGCATTAGGAGCCCACACACGAAAACGATATTTTTTTATACCGTCCTCTTCCACTGCATGTACACCAAAAAATTTATAACTTTCAGAATTTTTCCCTTGATAAAATAAATAAAGGGGAAAGTCATTTGGGTTTTCTTTAGTATTATTCAAAAAGAATCGCCTCCCTACTACATTCTATTTTATCAGAAATTGCAATTGATTTCAAGCTTTTTCCTTGTTGATGGCGAAAATTTATAGAGTATCATAAAAATTAAATTATTTTTTTGTTAAAATTGCACAATAACGATGTTAAAATTTACCGTTATGAATTAATTATCACTTGTTTACTGTTGCTTTTTGTTTGATTTGCTCTCTGTGTCTAGCAACAGGAGCATGTATTTTACTACAAACTTTTGCTACAATTACAGTCATATCATCACGGATTTCACCACCATGAAATACACTTGCTTTGTTAAAAATTTCTTGTGTGATTTGTTCAGGTGTTAAATTTTGCTTAAGCAATTGTTTTATATAGGGGTATTCTGTTTCATCGACACCATCAGAAAGCATAATTATCATATCATTATTTTGTGCAAATAATTTATCTCTGGAGGGCGGAGCATTCGGAACAATACCAACTGGAAAGCTTTTAGAAACTATTGACTGCATTTGATTTTCATGATGGAATAATGTTGCCACTGCACCTGATTTATATAGCGTTAATTCTCCCGTGTCTGCATGAAGTTTTAAAATATCTAATGTTGCAAAATTTTCTGTACTGGTTTCAGACATGAGCATTGTATTGACAAGCCGAATTGCAGATTCAGGTGACATTTCACAAGTAACCATGTTTCTGAAAGTTTTCACAGCGATTCTGGAAGCAAGTGAAGCTGTGCTACCACTGCCCATGCCGTCAGAAATGACTAAATATTGATTGCCGACTGCATCTGTAAAACTATCTGCATGGTCACCACAACGTTCATAAGCAGGGGCATTTATGCTTTTAATTGCAGAATCTAATTGATATGGTGGTATCTGATAATAACAATGTCTGTAAGTATTTTTTTGTTGCAGAGATAGAAATTTAAAATTTACATGAAATTGACGGTTTAATAATTCCTGAATTGTTGCTAGTGGAAATTCTTCTTGTTTGGTATAAATTTCAACTGCATAGCGATTAGATTTTAATTTATACACAAAACAGGCATCTTCTGTGATAGCACAACGATTCAGCATATTTTTTAATGCAACTGTTTCCGCTTCACAGAATTTTAAGGCTCTTCTCTTAGCAGAATCTGCTGTTAAATGCTCCAATAATTGCAAATATTCTAGTGTAACAGCACGATTTTGTAATAACTGTACTTTTTGCATTTGCTGTAAAGCTCTGCGTTGACTGTAAACAGACATTGTTTCTGCTAATTTTTTAAAATTAATGCAATTTTCTAACATTTCTATCGAAACAGCTGGTGTATGTAATAATTGCTGAAACGCTTTTTCTGTTTGTTCGGCATGTAATTTCCAACAAATATTATAATTTTTACAAGTTTTGCAAATATTTTCTTTTACTTGCTGAATTGGCTGAAATACTGGATTTATTGTAAGATGTCGCATAACAGCAGAAGTTTCTTCCCGAAGTTCCCGTAAAGCATCACTTAGAAATTGCTCTTGCTGAATAATTTGCCGTTGTCCAACTGGTGGTGTTGTTGGAAGTGCAATAAAATATCTTAATTCCAGTTTACTGCACAT
The DNA here is from genome assembly GCA_014799805.1 of Ruminococcus sp. Lineage (GTDB taxonomy): Bacteria > Bacillota > Clostridia > Oscillospirales > Ruminococcaceae > UBA3855. The sequence continues at coordinate 10,986 of JAAVHJ010000024.1, read as the reverse complement.
TGCATAAATACAGCATGCTATCATGAGTTCAACTAGAATTTTTACAAGTTCTATGCTACTATCTAATACGGCACTGCTTAGTATTTGCATGAAGAAAAATGCTGGGATTAAACATGCATTGGGTAATTTATATAAAAATCCAGCAAGCATAGCTGTTACAGGCAAAAATAATAATGGCATTCCTAATGGTACATTACATAATACGACTCCGCAAGTTGTCAATGCTCCAAAAAGTGTTCCAGCAGATTGTTTAAATTGCCTAGCCGCAAACAATGTAAGTGTAATCCCAGTAATTCTTCCTAAATTGCAGAATTCTAAATCAATGCCACATAATGCTGTAATGCTTAATAAATAACAAATTGCAAATGTAAAGCTTTTCCCAGCATCCAGTGAAATAATTTTATTTTCTTGTATGCTCTGCATCGCATCTGCAAGAAAAAAAGAAGCAGTTCCTGTCAAAAATGATTCCAGTATATATAACGGCAATTTTCCTTCTCCGTTGCGAAACATGAAATCAAGTAATAATCCAGCAATAAAACAGGCAATTGCTGTTAAAATTCCCATAACATAAGGCTTATGATTGTCATAAAATAAAATTCTGATACAAGTAATGCTGACTAAAGCTGTTAATAAAAATTGCATACCTTCAGGTGCTTGGTGCACGGTATACGCAACCAAACTGCCAAGCAACATGCAGAATGCATATAACGGGCTAGAAATCCCTGCAAGTGCAATTGCCAACGGAGATACAATGCCACTAATTGTACCAATTGACAGGAAATATCCCCCACAAACTGCACCAATACAAAATACAGGTGCTTGAATCCATTCGTTTTTCATTAGTTTTTTGAACCGTAAGAACATAATGCCACTCCCTTGATTAAAATTAAATATAAAAATAATAATTTAATTATAACAAAAATGATTGAAAAATTTTGTTGAAACTTAGTGTAATTTCAGGAAACTTTGCAAAGAAAGTAGGTAATTTCCTGCGAATGTCAACTTTTCCCAAATATTGCCTTGCATTTTACATGATAAATTTGACAAATTTTTAAAATTAGTATATAATATAATTAAAATCTAACAAGGAGCTGAATTTTTATGAAAGCAATACAGAAATATTCTGGAATTGATAATTTGCCCTCTGGCACAGCATCAGAAGTCATTACAGAAGGTTGCCTTGTGCTAGAAGGCGGTGCATTCCGAGGTGTTTATACAAATGGAGTATTAGATGCATTAATGCAACACGATGTTAATTTTCGTTGCACAATCGGCGTTTCTGCTGGTTCTCTGAATGGTGTGAATTATCTTTCTGGACAAATTGGACGTTCTGCAAGAATGAATTTGCGTTATCGGCATGATAGCCGTTATGTTGGTGCAAAAGCTGTGAAAAATAATCAGGGGTTAATTGGCTTTGATTTTATGTTTAGCAGAATGCCCTTTGTTCCAAGAATGGATTTAAAACGCTTTAGAAATCCAGAACGTGAATTTTATGCCGTTGTGACGAATCTTTTAACAGGGAAACCTGAATATTTTGAAAAAAGTATAGGACAGGATTTTTTTAAAGTAGTTAGTGCTTCTTCGTCTATGCCATATATTTCTAAACCTGTTCTGTTAGATGGTATTCCTTATCTTGACGGCGGTTGCAGTTGTAAAATTCCTTATACATGGGCATTAGCACATGATTTTAAAAAAATTGTTGTGGTTCGTACCCGTTCCCGTAGTTACAGAAAAAAAATAAACCCTGATAAAAAGTTACAACCAGCAGGGTTAGTTTACAGACAGTATCCAAATTTTGTTGCTTCTCTTTTAGCAAGTGATGAAAATTATAATCAGCAATGTCAAGAATTAGAAAATTTAGAGCAACAGGGAAAAATTTTTGTCATTGCCCCGTCACAAGAAGTCATTGTTAGTCGTCTTGAAAAAGATATGGAAAAATTGGGAGATTTATATTATTTAGGCTACTATGATACAATTTCCCAAATAGAAAATTTAAAAGCCTATTTACAGGAACATTGACAAACTAATGATAATATGCTATACTAGAATTAATTTCTAAAAATTTAGTAAAATAGTTATTGACATTCTGGAAATTGTATGCTATAATGTGGGTAATACTAGTATATACCTATGTATTTAGATATTTAGTTTATTATTAATAAAATACTAGAAAGGAGAATTTCTCACATGGAAAAACGAATCGAAAAAGTGTTAGAAAAATTATTAGAAGATTATCAGACGGACTGGACAATTAATAAAATTAAAAATTTTGATTTACCAGACAATGAACAATTAATTGAAGTTCTGGAGAGTCTGAAAAAAATTATTTTCCCTGGATATTTTAGAAATCATTCGGTGAAGATTTATACTGTTAGAAATCATGCTTCTATGCTATTAGAAGATATTATTTATAAGCTAGTGAAACAAATTTCAATTGTGTTACATTATCTTCCAGAGTATGAAGACGCTGAAGAAAAAATGATTACCAAAAAAGCCGAGGAGCTGACATTTGCATTTTTAGAAAAAATTCCGAAAATTAGAGAATATATTGAAACCGATGTGCAAGCTACTTTTGACGGCGACCCTGCTTGCTTTAATAAAACAGAGATTATTTATTCTTATCCTGGACTGTTTGCGATTATGGTAAATCGCATTGCACATGAATTTTATGTATTGGGTGTGCCGATGATTCCAAGAATTATGACAGAACATGCCCATAGTAAAACTGGCATTGATATTCACCCAGGGGCTGAAATTGGAAAATATTTTTTTATTGACCATGGCACAGGCATTGTGATTGGTGAAACTACTGTGATTGGCAATCATGTCAAGATTTATCAGGGTGTAACTTTGGGTGCATTATCCACACGAGGGGGGCAAAGTCTTAAAAATACCAAACGTCATCCTACAATTGAGGATAATGTCACAATTTATTCTGGTGCGTCTATTTTAGGCGGTGAAACTGTTGTCGGTGAAAATGCCGTTATTGGCGGTAATGCTTTTATTACAAAATCTGTTCCAGCTGGTGCAAAAATTAGCATTAAAGCATAATAATAATTATAATAAAATTAAAAAAATCAGAGAGTGAATTTTTACTCTCTGATTTTTAATTTTTATCTTATTATCTGTAAACCAGAATTTACATGCCAATATATTTACTGATTTTATATGATTGTGCCTTTATGTCAAAAGTTTCAATATAAGGAACAATTTCTTTATATAGCCAACGTTCAATATATGTTGGCTTTACAGCAAATAACCGTTCATTTTTTAATGATGTATAAGCCTCATAAGAGCCTTTGAAACATTCTTGAAATCTTTCGCAAAAAGAAGTATTATTTAGTGGATGTCCTATTTCCTCACATATTCCTTCTATTTGTATATTATCAATACACAATGCCACATTGTGATTGTTTGAAAGTTGATGATATTTCTTAAACGTAATATCCGTTTGGAAATAGAATACTCCATTAATTAGGACAACACTCATCATTCTGGAAGATACTATATTGTCTTGAGATGTTGAAAGTACCATTTTTCTTCCTTTTCCGAAATCAGAAAGAAATTTTTCATAATTATTAAAAAACGTGTTCATTAATTTCCCTCCAAATTATAATTTAACATAGTGTCAAATACACTACTATCGCTCATGGTATTATAGCATAACCAGTGTACTTTGTCAAGAGAGAGAAAATTTATTCTCTTTTTTTTAATTTTTTTCAAAAAACACTTGACAAGTGTACTGTAATATGCTATAATGTACTTACTTGATAAGTACAATTAATCACAATTTAAGCTTATCAAAAATTAAATTGAAAAAAGGGTGATGATTTGGAAATTATTATTAGTTCTAACACAAACGTTCCAATTTATGAGCAGATTACTTCGCAAATCAAAGCAATGGTGATGTCTGGACAGCTCCAACAAGGTGATGCCATTCCGTCTATGCGAGGATTAGCAAAATCTTTGCATATTAGCGTTATCACGGTACAAAGAGCTTATGAAGATTTACAAAGAGACGGTTTTATTGAAACAACTGTCGGGCGAGGAAGTTTTATTTCTGCTAACGGAAAGCAATTTTATCAGGAAGAACGACAGCGACAAGCAGAAGAACATTTATTAAAAGCAACAGAAATTGCAAGAACCAGTAATATTTCACTGGAAAAGTTAATTGAATTATTAACAATGTTTTACGAGGAGGACGAATAATCATGCAAGCTTTGGAAATTAGGAATGTCACGAAAAGCTATGAAAAATTCACGCTTAAAAATATCAGTATGTGTTTGCCACAGGGCTGTATTATGGGCTTAATTGGTGAAAATGGTGCAGGAAAAAGTACTTTGATTAAGTCAATGCTTGACTTGGTTCACAGAGACAATGGAGAAGTATTATTTTATGGAAAGGCTTTGGATAGTCAAGTAAAAGAAGAGATTGGTGTTGTATTTGATACAGTTCATTTTTATGAAATGCTCACACCAGAACAAATTAATAAAATTAATGCCTTGACATATCAAAATTGGAATGCAAATTTATATCAAGAATATCTGGAAAAATTTAATTTGCCTGAAAAAAAGGCACTGAAAGATTTTTCTAAAGGCATGAAAATGAAATTAAGTATTGCTGTTGCATTGTCGCATAATGCAAAGCTTTTAATTCTGGACGAACCGACAGCAGGACTTGACCCAATTGCTAGAGATGAATTATTAGATATTTTTTTAGATTTCGTGCAGGACGAAGAACATAGTATTTTATTATCTTCGCATATCACAACGGATTTAGAAAAAATTGCAGATTATATTACATTTTTGCATAAGGGCAAATTAATATTTACAAAATCTAAAGATGAGTTATTATATGACTATCGCATTGTCAGATGTGGCGAAAAAGATTTTGAAAAATTAAAATCAGAATCTGGTGCGATATATCGCAAAATGGATTATCAATATGAAATCTTATTGCCAAACGGCAGAGCATTAGAAAATAAATATTTTAATTGCGTGTTTGAACGTCCGAAAATTGACGAAATTATGTTAATGCAGGTAAAGGGGGAGCAGGTATGAAAGCTTTGTTACTGAATGATTTTTATATGGTAAAAAAAGATTATAAAACTTATGGTTTTATTATTGGATTGATGATGCTATTTTTTATAATAGTGTCTATGGGGATGTCAGCAGAAAGTTTCTTTGATTTTTCTTATTTAATAACCCCATTTATAGCATTTGCATTTTCGATTACATCTGCTGTATTTCATTATGACGAAAAAGCTGGTTTTATGCAGTATGCTTTGACAATGCCTTTTACAAAAAAACAGTATGTAAAAGAAAAATATATTTTTCATATGCTGAATTCTGTTATTTCTTGCGTGCTGGCAATTACAACTTTGACAATTATTGGAATGATTCGTGGAATGATATTTGATAGGAATAATTTATTAAATCTTGGTGAGATTGCTCTAATGATTCTAATAGTATCCAGTTTTATGGGAATATGGGAGATTAGTTGTGTTATGAAATTTGGCAGTTCCAGAGCAAAAATAATAGTTGCTAGTTTAACAATTACTGTTGGTGTTATAAGTGCCTTAATTGTTAGTATTATACCAGAAATTCAAGAAAGTGATTTGAATCATATGATATTGTTAATCATAAATGTAATGTTAATCATATTCTGTGGTGTGACACTTTGGATGTATCATATGGGATTTGTTTGGGCAAGTAAAAAAGAATTTTAAATTGTAAAAAAGTCGGGCGATTGTCCGACTTTTTTAATAGATTGCTTACGAAGAAAAAATTTATACGTCTTTATTATCTTCTTCATCTGTTTCAGATTCACTTGATTCTATAACGGATTGTTCACAATTTTGCATATGTACAATCAAATCAGAAGTTAGCATTTCAAGTTGATTTATCAAATCTGAAATTTTTGCTTGCGACTCATAAAATAATGATTTATAGTCTAACATAGTGTATACCTCCTTTTGTGTATATATTTTTAAGTATACATATAAAAAAGATAATTGTCAAGAGTAAATATATACGTTATATTAGATATAATAATATTGTTAATGGAGGTATTGACTATGATAAAACTTAAACTTAATTTAGATAAAATTTTAGAAGAAAAGCACATGACAAGATACCAGCTTGCAAAAATAACAGATATTAAATATCAAACAATTGATAATTATTACAAAAACAGAGTTACACGCTATGACGGCTATATTTTGTCTAGGATTTGTGAAGCCTTGGATTGTGAAATAAATGATGTTTTAATCTTTGTGCAAGAAGAAAAGCCTAATTAAATCAAAAGATTATTCTTGACATAAATTTGAAACTGTGTTATAATAATTAAGATTTTTAAACACGAAACGGAGGAATCATTTTGAAAGAAAAATTGAATGCATTACTTCATGAGGGAGAAGAAAAAATTCTGGCAACGCAAACAGAACCAGAATTACAAGAGGTCAAAGCTTCCCTATTAGGAAAACAGGGTTCTTTGACAGAAATCATGAAAGAAATGCCAAAACTTGACAAATCAGAACGTCCAGAAATTGGTCGATTGGTGAACGAGCTAAAACGTAAATTTACGGCTTTAATTGACGAACAGAGAGAAAATTTAATTCTCAAAGCGTCAGAAATTTCAACAGATTTTGATGTCACTGTGTCAGGAATTGCACCAACAGGCGGTGCATTACACCCAATTACGCAAATGTGTTATGATTTAAATGACGCATTCAGGTCAATGGGATTTGAAATTTACGAAGAAGAAGATATCACCAGTGAATTATATGCGTTTGATAAATTAAATTTCCCACAGAATCACCCTGCCCGTGAAAGTATGGATACCTATTGGCTAGGCGGTCATGATACAGGTGCAACAAATGAAAAACTTTGTTTAAGACCGCATTTGACAGGCGGAAGTGTGCGTTATATGCAGACACATAAGCCACCGTATCGCTTTGTTTATCCAGGGAGAGTTTACAGAAATGAAACAACTGATGCTAGACATGAAAGAGCATTTTTCCAATATGAAGCTCTAATTGTAGATAAAAATATTGATTTTGCCTCTGGTAAAGTCATGTTAAAAAGCGTTTTATCTAAAGTATTTGGAAAAGATGTACCTGTTAGAATGCGTATAGGCTTTTTCCCGTTTGTAGAACCAGGATTTGAAATTGATATGGGTTGTCTGGTATGTGGCGGAAAAGGTTGCAGTGTTTGTAAAAATGTTGGTTGGATTGAAATTATGCCAGGCGGTACACCACACCCGAATGTATTGCGTTCTGCTGGATTAAATCCAGATGAATTTACAGGATTTTATGTCAATATTGGTCTTGACCGTCTTGTTATGATGCGTTATGGTGTAGATGATGTTAGATTATTCCATAGTGCAGATTTAAGATTCTTGCAACAGTTTAAATAATGGAGGTGTTTTCAAATGAAATTGTCATTAAACTGGATAAAAGACTATGTAGCACTTCCAGAAGATATGGATTTAAAGCAATTGGCTTATGATTTGACAATGTCAACTGTAGAAGTGGAAGATGTGAAAAAATTATCTGAAAATTTTGAAAATTTAATTGTTGGTGTGATACAGGAAGTATTGCCACACCCAAATGCAGATAAATTAAGAATTTGTAAAACAGATATTGGCGGAGAAATCAAAGAAATTGTCTGCGGTGGTTCTAATTTGCAAGCAGGCATGAAAGTTGCTGTTGCGTGTCCTGGAGCTGTCGTTCGTTGGCATGGTGAGGGAGAACCTGTTGTTATCAGAAATGCAAAGCTTAGAGGTGTTGCAAGTTTTGGTATGATTTGTGCTTCTTCAGAAATTGGTCTTGCAGATTTATTCCCAGCAAATGCGGAAACTGAAATTACAGATTTATCAGCATTTGATGTGCCAGCAGGTACGCCTTTAGCTGACGCTTTAGATATGAATGATGTTATTTTAGAAATTGATAATAAATCTATGACAAATCGTCCTGATTTATGGGGGCATTATGGCATTGCAAGAGAAATCTCTGCATTGTACAATTTGCCTTTGAAAGAATTGCCAAAATTTAATGCTTCTGGTCTTCCTGAGATGCAAATTGTGATTGAAGATTCTAAGAGATGTGCAAGATATATTGGTGCAGAAATTGAAAATTTATCTGTGAAACCATCACCATATCAAATGCAGAATAGAATCTGGAAAGTTGGCATGCGTCCGATTAATGCATTAGTAGATATTACAAATTATGTGATGTTAGCAACTGGACAGCCAACACATGCATTTGATGCTGACCAAATTTCAGGCAATATTACTGTAAGACATGCAAAACCCCAAGAAGAATTGGTATTATTAAATGATAAAAAATTAGCTCTTACAGAAGATGATTTAGTGATTGCAGATTCTGAAAGTGCCGTTGCACTTGCTGGCGTTATGGGTGGTGCAAAAGATTCTGTTTTGCCAAGTACAAACAGAGTGATTTTAGAAGTTGCTAATTTTGAAGCGTCTGGCATTCGCAGAACGGCTTTGCGTTATGAAAACCGTACAGAAGCATCTGCCAGATATGAAAAAGCAATTGATGCGGAACGTTGTGACCAAGCGTTATCAATGGCAATTACATTATTAAAAGAAATCTATCCAGAATTGGAAATGAAAGCTTTTGCTGATAATTACCCTGAAAAAGCAGTTCAGAATGAAATTGATGTGCCTGTAAATTGGTTAGAACATCGCTTAGGTACTAAATTTTCACAGGAAAAGCTTGTAAATTTACTCGAAAAATTAGGCTTTGTTGTGTCATTTCAGAGTGATACAATGCATGTCATTGTGCCAACATGGCGTTCTACTGGTGATATTTCTATTAAAGATGATATTATGGAAGAAGTCGCTCGTATGTATGGCTATGAGAATTTCAATGGCGAAGTGATTACCACTTCATTTGATGGTGCAATTAATCAGCTTGATGTGGATTTAGAGCGTAAAATCAAAGAATATTTGGCATTCAGATGTGGTATGCAGGAAATTTTCACATATCCGTGGATGACTGACGAATATGTCAATGCCATTTTGCAAAATACTGAAAATATGCTTGTGATTTCAACGCCTCCGTCTCCTAATGAGCGTTATATTCGTTCTTCCCTGCTGCCGAATATTGTCAAAGCTGTTTCCGAAAATTTGCGTTATTATCATGAATTTTCTGTATTTGAGGGTGCAAGAGTATTTTTTGATGAAAATTATACTTCAAAATATGATAGTTCAGAATTACTCCCAGAACAAAGGAAACATATTGGTGGTGCATTTGTTGGCGATTACAAAAAAGTATTTGATTTATTCCGTCAGGCAAAAGGCGTTCTGGAAAATATGGCTAGATATACACATATGCAAGCGTTAAGCTTTCAACAAGTACAAAAACCTGTTTGGGCTGATGAGACAGTTTGGTTAAATATTTTTAGAGATGATGTTCAAGTTGGCGAATTTGCATTATTATCAAAAAAAGCTGCTCTTGCTTGTGGTATTAAAAATAATGCTGTTATGCTATTTGAAATTGATGAAGAATTATTAAAGCCGTTTGCTTCCAGAACAAATGAATTTACACACTTGCCAGAATATCCTATGATTGACTATGATTTATCTGTACTGGTAGATAGTTCTGTCAAATGGGAAGAAATCCAGAAAATAATTATGTCCAAGAAAAAACAAGGCAGTTTATTACAGTCTTGTGCATTTGTAGAAGAATACAAGGGCAAACAAGTTCCAGATGGGAAGAAATCTGTTACTGTTCGGCTTGTCATTGGTTCATTGGAGAAAACACTTACATCAAGTGAAATTGAATCTTGTGCAGAAAGTGTTATGAAAGTTCTAACTAAGAAAATAAATGCTGAATTACGTTCAAAGTAATTTAAAAAGGCTCTGAATTTTTTTCAGAGCCTTAATTTATCATTAGATAGGAGCTGTATGATATGAAATTTGAAATTGAAAATCATGTATTAAAAGAATGTATTGTCGAATCTGACGAAGCAATTGCAATTGTTCCAGATGGTGTGACTAGTATTAGAGAAAGGGCATTTGCTAGTTGTAAATCTTTGCAAGAAGTTTATTTACCAAATAGTGTTACTGTTATTGGAGATAAGGCATTTTGGAATTGTAAATCTTTGCAGAAACTCTATTTGCCAGATAATATTACTAGCATAGGCAATTTTGCATTTAGTCAATGTAAATCTCTAAAAGAAGTGCATTTCCCAAAAAGTATTGTGAATATGGGGCAGGGGATATTTGAAGAATGTAAATTATTAGAGAAAATATATTTTTCAGATACTATTACCTATATTGAATCTAGTACATTTAGTGACTGTAAATCTTTGAAAGAAGTGTATTTGCCAGATAGTATTATTAATATTGGAGCAGGAGCATTTGGTAATTGTGAATCTTTAAAAGAAGTACATTTTTCAAAAAATCTTATTATGATTGAGGCTGGAGCGTTTCATAATTGCGGAGCTTTGAAAAAAATATATCTACCAGACAATATAACAAGTATTGGAACTAATGCATTTAGTGAGTGTAAGTCTCTAAGAGAAGTATATTTGCCAGATAGTATTACTAATATTGAAAATTGTGCATTTTTTAGTTGTATATCTTTAAAAAAAGTGCGGTTTCCAAAGAAGATTACTAGTATTGGGTTTGGAGCATTTTGTAATTGTAAATCTTTAGACAAAATATGTTTTCCAGATAGTATTACAGATATAGATTATATTACAAGCATTGAATGTGATGTAGAATAATCTGAAAGAGGTGTATTTTAAATGAAATTTGAAATTGAAAATCATGTATTAACAAGATGCATTGCTGAATTTGGTGATATAATTGCAATTGTTCCAGATGGCGTTACTAGAATTAAATTTCGGGCATTTGGTGATTGTAAATATTTGAAAAAAATACATTTGCCTGATAGCATTACTAGCATTGGAGCTTGGGCATTTGGTGATTGTGAATCTTTGAAAGAAATTCGTTTGC
>JAAVHJ010000023.1 GCA_014799805.1 Ruminococcus sp. | reverse complement strand
TTCTACACCGTTCAAGTCGTCATTAATACCACTGCCTTTTGTAACAATCAAAGGTGCAGACACTCTGTCAAGAGTTAATGCAAACGAAAGTGTCTGTTGAAACATATCCTTGACATATTTAATTGCATGCTGTGTTTCCCGCAAATCCAACACTGGCACATAACCCTCTGGTAAATATAAAGATTTTGACATAAAACATCAATCCTTTCTGAAAAAATGACTTAAAAAAAGAAAAAAACGTCATGAATGCATTTATATATGCAATCAGAACGCCCTTGTCCCTTCATTCATAGTCAAAAATAAATTTTTCTAGTGGAAATTATTATATATTCATTCCACATATTTATTATAGCATAGTTCCTGTAATCTGTCAAGCTTTTTTAAGAATTTTTTTAGAATTTTTATCTAAAAAAAGCAAAAAGCGTCATGCTTTCCAGCAAAACGCCTTTCACCTTAAGGAAAACATACTATGAATATCAACAAACCCGCAATTATTATAACATATTTTAAAAAATTTGTCAAGTAGCTTTTTTATTTTTTATCTAATAGAACCAGCCGTTCTTGGATACATAATGACATCACGAATATTCTGTACACCAGTTACATACATGATTAAACGTTCAAATCCAAGCCCAAAACCACCATGCGGTACAGAACCAAATTTTCGCAAATCTAAATAATCGCTGTATAAATCCAAATTCATATTTCTTTCCTGCATTGCAGAAACAAGTTTTTGATAATCATATTCACGCTCACTACCGCCAATAATTTCACCGACTCCTGGTACAAGTAAATCTACTGCTGCAACAGTCTTGCCATCAGGATTTTGTTTCATATAGAATGATTTAATTTCTTTTGGATAATTTGTTACAAATACAGCTTTATTAAATACTTTTTCAGAAATATATCTTTCGTGTTCTGTCTGCAAATCACAGCCCCATTCTACTGGATACTGGAAATTTTCGCCTGATTCCTGTAATAATTTAATTGCTTCTGTATATTCACAAACTGCAAAATCATGAGAAATTAATTCTTCTAATCTTGCAATTAAGCCTTTTTCAAAATGCTGATCAAAAAATTTCATTTCATCTTGACAGGTATCTAATACTTGACGAATGACATATTTAATCATATCTTCGGCAAGTACAATAACATCTGGAAGTTCTGCAAAAGCAACTTCTGGTTCAATATGCCAAAATTCTGCAAGATGCTTTGGAGTATTACTATTTTCTGCACGGAATGAAGGTCCGAATGTATAAATTTTCCCCATTGCCATAGCAGCCATTTCGCCTTCTAACTGACCTGAAACACTTAAACCTGCCCTTTTTCCAAAAAAATCATTTGCATAATATTCTTCTTCGGTTTTATATGCCTGTGTAAAGCCATTTGTTGTAACTTGAAACATTTCACCTGCACCTTCGCAGTCACTGCCTGTAATCAAAGGCGTATTGACATAAATATAATTTTGGCTTTGAAAATATGCATGAATTGCATTTGCCAATACAGACCGCACACGCATGACTGCATTAAATGTATTTGTTCTGCCACGTAAATGTGGCATTGTTCTTAAAAATTCTAATGTATGACGTTTTTTCTGGAGCGGATATTCTGCTGGACATGTGCCTAATACAGCAATAGATTCTGCATTAATTTCTACAGAACCGTTCTGACCAGAAACGACTTTTCCAGTAACTTTCAAAGATGTTCCTAAGGGCATTGCATTTTCAAAAGCAATGCCTGAAGCTTTGTCAATTACAATTTGCAAATGTGGCAGACTTGTTCCGTCATTGAGTGCAATAAAAGCCATTGTTTTAGAATTTCTGGATGTTCTGACCCAACCGCAGACAGTAACAGTTTGCTCCAAATAATCCGGATTTACAAAAATTTCTTTAATATCAATATGTTGCATAATCATTTTTCCTTTCTTAAAAAATATTTATAAAAAATAAAATCTCTCACCCTGAAAGAACAGGACGAGAGAAATTTTCCCGTGATACCACCTGAATTACTGTAAATATCAAAAAATACAGCCACTCTAACTGCTTAACGCACAGCAACGGCTCACCTACTTGTGAATTCAAAAATTCATGTTCAGATTGCAACTCAAGGGTGTTATTCACGTAAATTCTGACTGCATGTTTCTCAGCAATTCCACACTCTCTGTAAGCGAATTATTACGCTACTTCTCCCTGTCAATGTTTTTCAAATTTATGTAAATTTATTATAACATATTTTATTTTCGATGTCAAGCATTTTTTTCAGAATGTCAATTTGTTTTGACGGGAAGAATAATCTTGCCAACCATTTTATCTAGTAAATCTTGCAAATTAATAGCATCAGGATTACCATTGGCAATGATTGTGCCAAATTCGCTGGAAGCGTCCCAGAATGGGTCTGCTACATGCTGAATATAACTATAAGGTGCTTGTTCCGCAGTTGCAGAAACTGCTGGGGAAGCTTTTACTTTGTCAGAATTGGCAACGCTTAAATTTGCAGGACATTGCCCAACCGTTTCAAAACGCAGAAGCTGTGTTTCTTCATTCGCAAGATATTCTGCAAGTCGCATAGCCCATGTGGGAGATTCTGTGTAAGCATTCACACCAATAATGCGATAGCCTGTAAAACTAGCCATTTGTACTTGTTCGTCATTGACTGTATAAGTAGGCAATTTTGTAGCAGCATAATCTTCTCCCTAACAGGAAGATAAATCTTCTGCATTCCATTGACCACTGACACCAGCAATGACTTCTCCATTTTGGACATAGTCTGCAAATTCATCATTGGGCAAATTCAAAAAACCTTCATGTGCAGTAATAGTTAATAACGATTCTGTAACAGAAATGCCAGTATAGGGGATATTACTATCATAAGCATTCCAATTACAGAGATTGGCAGATTTTTCTTCATTATATTCAAGGTTCAAACCTGCTCCCTTAAAAAATGAAAACAAGTACCAACCACTGCTAAAATCCATTGTAAATTTTTTATGATTCTGTGCTGAAATTTCAAGAATTTTATCTAATTCTTTAACATCTGATTCAGAAAAATAAGCTTTATTATAATATAAAAAATAACCATTGCCAGAAGATACAGGATAGCCATAAATTTTATTATCACGGGTGACAACTTCTGCAGCCGTTGTATCTGTGCCTCCTACATCTGCAATAATTTTATCTGTATTTTCTGTAATTTCTAATAGTGTTCCGATTTTATATAATTCATCTACTTGGTCATTCGCAATCATAAAAATATCAGAAGATGTTCTTGGACTTTTTAATAAGTTATCATCATCTTGGTCTTTTATTGTATAAGTTAATTCTACTTGGTCTGCATATAATTCTTGAAATTTAGCAATTTGTTGTTCTAATACTTTTTCAGAGGCAACTTCATCTGTGATTGTTAAATGTACTGTTTCAAATTCTGGAGTTTCTTCTTTGGCAGAACAACCATTTGTCATAAATAAAAACGATAATAATGCCATAGTTGAATATAAATATTTTTTCATAAATTGTCCTCCTTATTAATTTTTTTGTTTTATTATAACATATATTTTTAAGAATGTCAATAGTTTTTTGTGTTATTTCGATATGAAACTTATGAAAGATTCCAAAAGCAAGGAAATATGAAAAATCAGAAAAAATGATATTGACATATTTATATAAATTTGATATAATATTATTTATTGTGAAATGAATCGAGGTAAATTTTTAGCATGACACCACTTGCAGATCGTATTAGACCGAAAAATTTAGATGAAGTTGTTGGACAGAAACATTTACTTGCAAAAAATAAACCATTGAGAAAAATAATTGAAAGTGGACATATTCCGAATATGATTTTTTATGGTGTATCAGGTGTTGGGAAAACAACAGTTGCAAGTATCATTGCTCAGCAAACAAATATGAAATTGCATATTTTAAACGGCACACAGGCTAGTGTCGCCGATATTAAAGCAATTATTTCTGAAATTGGAACATTTGCAAGCATGAATGGCATTTTATTATATTTAGATGAAATTCAGTATTTAAATAAAAAGCAACAACAAAGTTTATTAGCTTATATTGAAAACGGTGATATTACGCTAATTGCGTCTACAACGGAAAATCCCTATTTTGCAGTATATCATGCTTTAATCAGTCGATGTACTGTATTTGAGTTTAAACCCGTGGATTCACAAGAAATTGAAAAAGCTGTTGCAAGAGCATTTCAAGAAATTGCAACAGCACAAGGACATGAATTTTTAATACAAGAGGAAGTCATTCCTCATATTGCACAAGGAAGTGGTGGAGATGTTCGCAAGGCAATGAATGCTTGTGAATTATGTGCATTGTCAGCTGAACAAACAGAACAGAATTTTATTATCAGTTTAGAATTGGCAAAAGCTCTCACACAAAGAAGTAATATGCGTTATGACCGTGATGGTGACTCACATTATGATATATTATCTGCTTTGCAAAAATCAATTCGTGGCAGTGATGAAAATGCGGCTTTGCATTATACGGCTAGATTATTGCAAGCAGGGGATTTGATTTCCCTAACAAGAAGATTATTAGTGATTGCTTCAGAAGATATTGGCTTAGCGTATCCTATGGCTGTGCCAGTTGTAAAAGCCTGTGTAGAAAATGCTTTACAATTAGGCTTACCAGAAGCTAGAATTCCGATTGCAGAAGCAGTTATTTTATTAGCAACAGCTCCAAAATCTAATAGTGCATATCTTGCAATAGATTCTGCAATCGCAGATTTAGAAAAATTTGGTGCTTTAGAAATTCCAAGGCATTTGCAAAATCAGCATTTTGACGGTGTAGGTGCAAGTATTTCTGGACAAAATTATTTATATCCGCATGTATATCCGAATCATTATGTGAAACAGCAATATTTGCCTGATAAAATTAAACATCATGTCTATTATCAATTCGGCAAAAATAAACAAGAACAATCAGCTTTGCAATATCGAAATAAAATTTTAGGCAAAAAATAATTTTTTTCTTATTTTTTATAGAAAAATATGCCGAAAAAAAGGCGTGCGAAGTTTCTAAAATCTCCGCACGCCTGTAAGAAATTAAATTTCCGTAGATTGATATAGCAATTCATGTTTCATTAGAATCAAATCAAATACGTTAAGCATACCATCTTGTGTAAAATCACCAGCTTTCCAATTAGTCAAGTGTGTATCTGGTACGGATAACAGCCATTTCTGAAGCAGTACAACGTCAAGCACATCAAATACACCATCTGCATTGACATCGCCTTTCAATTCGGTTGCTTGTGTAATTGGCTCAAAATGATAACCATGTAGTTCTGCATAAGTTTGAGCAGTAGAATTTGGATAACCATAAATTATGCCAGAGTACGCATCATCTCCATCTTCAGGATTACCACCACTAAAGAACGTGTAACCATCGGAAAGTTTACAGTCCGCATTTTCGATTGTTACAGATTGCAGATTCTCACAGTGAAAAAAAGCCCATCCGCCAATGCCATTTACATTTGCAGGAATTACAATAGAAGTCAGCGAAGCACATCCGCTAAATGCTTCATAGCCTATGCTTTTTACATTCTCTGGAATGTTAATTTCTGCAAGACTTGTGCAACGTGAAAAAATCTCTCCTGCAATCGAAGTGAGTCCTGTTCCAAGATGGACGGAAGTCAATTGCGTACATTCTCTAAATGCACCATCTTCTATTTTTATCACACTATCTGGAATGATAATTTCTGTTAGACTAGTGCATCCTCTAAATGCATCACCTTTGATTTCAGTCACGCTGTCTGGAATAATAATTTCTGTCAAACTGTCACAACCAGAGAATGCACTGCTTCCAATGCTGGTAACAGTTTCTGGAATTCGAATGGATTTCAGACTTCGGCAATTAACAAACATACTAGGCGGAATATTGTCTAGTCCCTCTGGCAGAATAATAGATTCTAAATTTGTACAATGATAAAATGCCGTCTTGCCGATACTGGTGACTGTATTCGGAATTACAGCAGAAGTAATTGTTTGGCTCGTATAGAAAGCGAATTCGCCTATTGTATGTACAGTTTCTGGAATGATAACTTCCCCTTCGCAAGCCGTTCCGTCAATTAGAATACCATTGATAATTACAAGCGGATTTTCAGTTTGCTGATTTTCTAACCATAGTGTGTCAGAAAATGCCTGATTGTCAATAGAAACAACCGTATCAGGAATAGGAATATTTTCTAAATTGATACAGCCCTGAAATACACAATCTTCAATACTGGTGACAGTATCTGGAATTACTACAGAAGTAATTGTTTCATTCTGATAGAAAGCATGAGTATTGATAGTATGCACACCTTCAGGGATTATTACTTCCCCTTCACATGCCGTTCCATCAACAAGAATATTATCCACAATCACAAGCGGATTTTCTTGCTTCTGATTTTCCAGCCATAGCGAATTTGAAAAGGCATCCCGTCCGATATATGTTATTGTTTCTGGAATAGAAATTATTTCTAAACTTTTACACCCTTTAAATGCCCACCAACCAATACTGGTGACAGTGTCTGGAATGATTACACTGGTAATTTTATAACAAGATTGAAATGTACTAGAATTAATACTTGTTACAGGCTTGCCATTGACTTCAGAAGGAATCACAATTTCCCCCTCTGCAAGAAATTCACAGTCAGTAACTACCACTTCATCTTCATATTCCATAAAAGTTAAATTTTCACGGGTGACTTTTGCAGCATAGGAAATAATCGGATTTTCCTGAATAGTCTGTGTCATTAACGGCACACCCAGTAAACAGAATGCCATTATAAAAATTATTTTTTTCATCACTTATTCTCCCTAATAATTGATTTTCGCTTAATAATATAATATATATTATACTATTTTTATTTACTTTTGTCAAGTGTTTTACAGCTCTTGACATTTTTGCTGAAATATGCTATAATAATTGTCAAATCCAGAAAGGAGTTTTTTATGATAAAATCTTCAGATGATACGGCTGTCCCGTATCACAGTAAAAATTTTAAATATTTTAAAAACAGGCATGTTCTATGCAAAAAATTCTTGATGATAATTGTAAATTTAAATTTTAGGCAGGAAAGGATTTTTTGAATTATGGAAAATGGGATTTCTGTTTTTATTATTGTGATTTGTGTTCTGTTTTCTATGTATTTTTCTGCAACAGAGACAGCGTTTAATTCTGTTAGTAAAATTAGATTAAAAAATAAAGCTGAAGACGGCAATAAAAAAGCAATGCTTGTATTAAAGCTATCTGAACATTATGACGAAATGCTTTCGGCAATTTTAATTGGTAATAATATTGTGAATATTGCCTGTTCATCAATTGCTACACTATTATTTGTCAGATTATTGCAAGATAATGATTTAGGTGCGACGATTTCAACGGTTGTCATGACAGTTATTTTACTGATTTTTGGAGAAATTTCACCTAAAACAATTGCCAAAGAATCACCTGAAAAAATTGCGATGTTCTCCGCACCGTTTTTGAATTTTTTAATTAAAATTTTAAAGCCATTTACGTTCATATTTAAACAATGGCAAAATATGCTTGCCAAAATATTTAAATCTTCGGAAGAGTCTGGCATTACAGAACAAGAATTACTTACCATTGTAGATGAGGCAGAACAGGGCGGAGGCATTGACAAAGATGAAAGCGAGTTAATTCGCAGTGCCATTGAATTTAATGAATTAGAAGTACGGGATATTTTCACACCTAAGATTGATATTGAAGCAATTTCAGTCGATAGTTCTAAAGAACATGTTGCTAGTGTGTTTTCAGAGTCGAACTATTCCAGATTGCCTGTTTATGAAAAAAGTATTGATAATATTATTGGTATTTTATATTATAAAGATTTTTATCATACTGCATTTCAGCGGAAAACTGAAATTTCTGAAATTGTCAAACCTGTGTTATTTGTTCCCAAAAGTAAAAAAATCAGTGATTTGCGGAAAGAATTGCAGGAACAGCAACAGCATATTGCGATTGTTATGGACGAATTTGGCTGTACAGTAGGACTTGTGACATTAGAAGATATTTTAGAAGAATTAGTTGGTGAAATTTGGGACGAACATGACGAAATTGTTCGGGAGATACAAAAAGTCAGTGATAATGTGTTTATTGTTTCTGGAAAAGCCAACGTTGAAAAAGTATTTGAAGTATTAGAAATTGATTCTGATTTTGAAGCAATTACAATTGGCGGGTGGGTCATGGAAGTATTGGAAAAAATTCCCGCACAAGATGATATATTTGAAAGTGATGGATTACGTGTTCGTGTCATGAAAATGTCAGGGAAACGCATTGAACAAGTCGAAATTACCCGTCTTGTAGAGATAAATCAACAACAACAATAATAATAATAATATAAAAAACTGTAATGCATGAAAGAATTTTCGCATTGCAGTTTTGTTTTTCTATTTTAAGGATAAATAAAATAAAAAGATTTTTGTTTGAGAATAGAATTAGTCAGTTTAGAAAATAATTGTATATTGCATCATTTACCAAAATAAAGTAAAATAATAGAAGTGGCAAATGTAATTGCTTGAAAAAGAGAATTTAGAAAATCCCCCTCTCAAAATTTTCAGGTTCTCAGAGTAGTTTATATTTGTTACCAAGAAAGTTAAATTTTTAACTTTTTTATACAGCTTGCAGTGCAGATGGATAATTATATTCCAGAAAAAATTAAGCTGTAATTAATATTTTACCTTCCTCTTACGAAAATGCCCGATTTTTATCGGGTATTTTTGTTTTTTAAAAAAATTGCAAGAAATTTTAATAAATCTCTTGACAAATTATAAAAACAGTGCTATTATATATTTGTAGTTAAAATTAATAATATGCAAATCAAATTCAGAAAAGAGATGAAAAATATTGAGTAAAAATATTTATAGTCTGGTTTTATCAGATGAAGTGATTGAAAAAGCTGACCAATTAGCCTATCAAATGCATACAAGCCGTTCTAATTTAATTAATCAAATACTAGCGGAACATTTGTGTTGTGTAACACCAGAAATGCGAATGCAAATAATTTTTGCTGGTATGGAAAATCTGATAGTGAAAAAATTCAGAATGCTGGAACAAACTTCTGCAAATATATTTACTTTGCAAAGTCGTTTGGATTATAAATATAAACCAACGATTTTATATTCTGTGGAGCTGTATCCTGAACAAAACTATACTGGAAAATTAAAAATTCGCCTGCGTACCCAAAATCAGAATTTAATTTCTGCATTGGATCAATTTTTCAGATTCTGGATTGCGTTGGAACAGAATTATTTTCCAAATACGCATGCAGAATATGAGATTGGCTCTGGCAGATTGGAGCGTTCTATTTTTCATGCGGGCATAGACGAAGAATTACTGGGAAAACTAATTAGTAATTATGTTCAAAAATTTGATGATTATTTAAAAGCATGGTTTTCAGGACAATCTGCACAAGTATTAGAAAAACAGTTTTCACAGGAAGCGGAATTTACAAGAGTATATATATAATTATTGATATCTTTTTGAGGAGGTATTTTTTATGAATGCACAAAAATTTACACAGAAATCTATGGAAGCAATTCAAAATGCCCAAAGCATTGCGATTGGTCAAAATAACATGCATATTGAACAGATGCATTTGTTTCAGGCTTTGATTACGCAGGAAAACGGATTAATTGGACAATTATTGCAGAAATTAAATATTAATCTCAACGATTTGCAAGAGTCTGTACAGGCAATCATTAATGCTATGCCTGCTGTTACGGGAAGTGGCAGACAAGCAGGACAAATATTAATTTCCCGTGAAGTGGATTCTGCATTAAATCTTGCAGAACAACAAGCTTTGAACATGAAAGATGAATTCGTGTCTGTAGAGCATATTTGTTTGGCTTTGCTAGAAATTCCAGATAATCAATTAAAAAAGATTTTAAGTCAGTATGCAATTCAGAAAAATGCATTTTTACAAGTTCTCATGCAAGTGCGTGGCAATACCAGAGTAACAAGCGAAAATCCTGAAGAAACTTATGATGTGTTAGCAAAATATGGTCAGATTTTAACAGAACTTGCCAAACAAGATAAATTAGAACCTGTTATCGGACGTGACAGCGAAATCAGAAATGTGATTCAGATTTTATCCAGGAAATCTAAAAATAATCCCGTTCTGATTGGTGAGCCTGGTGTTGGTAAAACTGCGATTGCTGAGGGTTTGGCTTTGCGTATTGTAAGAGGCGATGTGCCAGATAGCTTAAAAGAACGCCAAATTTTTTCACTGGATTTAGGTGCTTTAATCGCTGGTGCAAAATATCGTGGCGAATTTGAAGAAAGATTAAAAGCAGTATTGGCAGAAATTAAAAAAAGTGATGGCAAAATTATTTTATTTATTGATGAATTGCATACAATCGTTGGTGCAGGGAAAACAGATGGTGCTATGGACGCTGGAAATTTATTAAAACCAATGCTTGCAAGAGGAGAATTACATTGTATTGGTGCAACAACTCTAAATGAATATCGTCAATATATCGAAAAAGACCAGGCATTAGAACGTCGTTTTCAGCCAGTACTTGTTCCAGAACCAACAATTGAAGATACTGTTTCTATTTTGCGTGGCTTAAAAGAACGTTATGAAGTATTTCACGGTGTGAAAATTCATGATAATGCATTGTTATCTGCTGTAACATTGTCAGATAGATATATTTCGGATAGATTTTTGCCTGACAAAGCGATTGATTTAGTAGATGAAGCTTGTGCAATGATTCGTACAGAAATGGATTCTATGCCACAAGAAATTGACGATATTTCAAGATATATTATCAGATTAGAAATTGAAGAAACGGCTTTAAAAAAAGAAACAGATAAATTATCACAGGAGCATTTACAGGAAATTCAAAAAGAACTTGCCGAACTGCGTGAAAAATTTTCCGTGATGAAAGCCCGCTGGGAAAATGAACGTACTGGTATTTCTAAAGTACAAAAACTCCGTGAAGAAATCGAACAAGTCAAAGCTGACATGGAACGTGCTGAACGGGAATATAATTTAAATCTTGCATCTGAATTAAAATATGGCAAATTACCTGCCTTACAGAAACAGCTTGCTGAACAGGAAAAACTTACATCAGAAGCAAATACGCAACAGAGTTTGCTCCGTGATGAAGTGACTGCCGAAGAGATTGCTAGAATTATTTGCCGTTGGACTGGTATCCCTGTTTCAAAACTCATGGAGGGCGAACGTGAAAAATTATTACGCATGGAAGATATTTTGCATGAGCGTGTGATTGGACAAGATGAAGCTGTCACAAAAGTCAGTGAAGCAATTTTACGTTCTCGTGCAGGAATTCAATCGCCAGACCGTCCAATTGGTTCTTTCTTGTTTTTAGGTCCTACTGGTGTCGGCAAAACAGAACTTGCAAAAGCTTTGGCACAAGCATTATTTGACGATGAAAACAGTATGGTTCGGATTGACATGAGTGAATATATGGAAAAATTCAGTGTTAGTCGCCTGATTGGAGCGCCTCCTGGATATGTTGGCTATGAAGAAGGCGGACAACTTACAGAAGCTGTTCGCAGAAAGCCATATTGTGTTGTATTACTGGACGAAGTGGAAAAAGCACACCCTGATGTATTTAATTTATTATTACAAATACTAGATGATGGCAGAATTACTGATTCTCAGGGCAGAACTGTTGATTTTAAAAATACGATTTTAATTTTAACTTCTAATCTTGGGTCGTCTTATATTTTAGAGGGCGTACAAGAAAATGGAGATATTTCTGAAGAAGCCCGAAATCAGGTAACACAATTATTGCATCAACAATTTAGACCTGAATTTTTAAACCGACTTGATGAAACAGTATTTTACAAGCCGTTACAGCGTGAGCAAATTTTCAAAATTGTAGATTTATTATTAGTTAATTTAAAAAGCCGTCTGAAAGAAAAACAATTAGATATTATCCTAACAGAAACGGCAAAACAAGCAATTGTAAATAACAGCTATGATGTAAGTTTTGGTGCAAGACCACTCAGAAGATATTTGCAACAGAAAATTGAAACGCTAATTGCAAAGCATATCATTAAAAATGATGTAGTATCTGGTACAGTTCTAACAATTGATTATCAAAACAGCGAATTTATACTAGTATAAACGAAATAAGAGGACAGTGTAAAAAAATACTGTCCTCTTTTCATAAATAAATATTTATAACTTTTTATCATAAAAAATAAAAAAATATTGTGGAAATTATATGATTTGCTATCATGTCAGCCAAAACCAACAGACAAGCAATTTTTCAGCATAGAATAATAACAAAAAATATTGTTTTCATTGGAAGGGAGCTGATAGGCATTTTCAAGAAATACGCCTTCTTTTTGAAATCCTAGTTTTTCCAAAAGATGACAAGAGCGTTGATTTTTCACATTTGCGATTGCACAAATGCGTGTAACTTGCATTTCGGTAAAAGCATATTGCAGAAAAGCTCTCACTGCTTCACTTGCATAGCCTTGATTCCAGTACTGACGATTAAATGTATAGCCAATTTCATATGTATTTGAAAAACTTTCATTGCTAAAATATAATTTTCCTATCATTTTGCCAGTTTCCTGATGTTCAACAGCGAAAAATCGTTCATCATGGGAAAATTTTTCAGCTTCTGCAATTGCCTGTTCTTGTGTAAAAACTTCATAAGGTTCATAAAAAACAGTTTCGGAATCTGTTAAAATTTCAGCAAAATCGTTACCGTCCGCCGATGTGAAACGGCGGACAAGCAATCTAGGACTTCTAATTGCAATATTATTCATATAATGGGAACTTCTGGCAAATTTCATTTACACCTGCACGAATTTCATCAGCTTTATTTCCAAAATCCGTTGCACAAAGATAAATATATTCTGCAATTTTTTCCATTTCTTCTACGCCTAATCCTCTTGTTGTAACAGCAGGTGTGCCAATTCTGATACCACTTGTGACAAAAGGTTTTTCAGGGTCATTATGAATTGCATTTTTATTCACTGTAATATATACTTCGTCTAGTCTATGTTCTAATTCTTTGCCAGTAATACCAAATGGACGCAGGTCAACTAGCATTAAATGATTATCTGTACCACCAGAAACTAAATTAAATCCACGTTTTAAAAGACCGTCTGCAAGGGCTTTTGCATTTTCAACAATTTTTTTCTGATATTCTTTAAATTCAGGTTTCAACGCCTCACCAAAGCAAACAGCTTTTCCTGCGATAACATGCATTAAAGGTCCGCCTTGTGTTCCAGGGAAAATAGCAGAATTAATTTTCTTTGCAAGCGTTTCATCATTTGTTAAAATCAAACCGCCACGAGGTCCTCTTAATGTTTTATGTGTTGTTGTAGTCACAATATCAGCATATGGCACAGGGGATTCATGTACGCCTGCTGCAACCAAACCTGCAATATGTGCCATGTCTACCATGAGTAAAGCATTGACAGATTTTGCAATTTCAGATAAGCGTTTAAAATCAATTGCTCTTGGATAAGCAGACGCACCCGCAACAATTAATTTTGGCTGTGTTTCTTCTGCTAATTTCTGCACATCATCATAATTAATGACTTCTGTTTCATCGTTTAATCCATAAGAAACAAAATTAAAATATTTACCTGAAATATTCGCAGGTGAACCATGTGTTAAATGTCCACCATCTGCAAGGCTCATGCCTAAGACAGTATCACCAGGTTTTAAAACAGCAACATAAACAGCAGTATTTGCCTGTGCACCAGAGTGTGCCTGCACATTGGCAAATTTTGCACCAAATAACTGACAGGCTCTGTCAATTGCAATTTGTTCTACAATATCAACACATTGGCAACCACCATAATAACGCTTTGCTGGGTAGCCTTCGGCATATTTATTTGTCAAAACACTGCCCATTGCACACATAACTGCTGGAGAGACAATATTTTCGCTTGCAATCAGCTCTAAATTTCTTCTTTGGCGGGCTAGTTCCTGTTGCATAGCAGAACCAACTTCAGGGTCAACAGATTCTACATATCCAATCGTATCCATTAAATCTTTGTACATGGGAAAAACTCCTTTTCTAAAATATCATTATTTTTTAAAATCTTAATTGATTTCTGTTTTTAGTATAGCATTTTATTTTCCATTTGTCAAGTATAATTAATCCAAATTATAAATTTGCTGGTAAATATCCTGCATTCTCAAATCTGTATCTGCAATGACTTCTGCACAGTTTTGTAATTCTTTTTTGAGAGATTCTGAAACAACAGAATTTGTTTTATAATGCAACTGGTGTTCTAAACTTGCCCAAAAATCCATTGCAATTGTTCGGATCTGAATTTCTACAGGCACTTCTTTTTTTTGTGTTGCCAAATACACTGGAATCATTAAAATCACATGCAAGCTTCTATAGCCACTAGGTTTTGGATTTTTAATATAATCTTTTATTTTTATAATTTTATATTCTCTTTGCATATTTAATAATTCTACAATGGCATAAATATCATCAATATAATAACATACGACACGAATACCAGCAATATCCATTAAATTTTCCTGTGCAGATTTTGCCGACAAGGCAAGTCCTTTTTTTTGTAATTTTCCGATAATACTTTGTGGGGATTTGATACGGCTTTCAATGCTATGAATCGGGTTTCTTTGAAATTTCACACCAAATTCTGAATCATAAATATGCAATTGTGTTTTGACGATTTCTGAAGCGGATTCATAGAGATGCTCTAATTCTATGAATTCCTGCAATATAGAAAAAATTTCTTTTTGCTGTGCTTGATTAATCTGCGTAATTGTATTTAAAGAAAATTTTTCTTCCATGAGTAACACGCCTTTCTTTAATAAATAATAAACTAAAATAATAATAAAATAATTTTGCTTGTTATATAATCATAGCATAATTAAACAAAAAAATCAAGCGAATTTTAGCAAATTTCACAAGATTTTCATTTATTAATTTTTAATTAATAAAAAAATTCGTCTGGCTATTAAACCAAAACGAATTTTTTTATTTTTTTAAAATTTCTTGAAACGCTGTAAATTTTCTAACATAGTTTCTTTGTATTTTTCTTGTTTTTGACATAAATTACGATTTTTATCTAAAATTAATTCTTGCATGCCAGACAAATCATCTAGTAACCATTCAGGGCATTTTCTTTGCATTGCATAAGATAAACTTCTGAATTCTCTATTTAAACAAGCATGCCAGCGTGTATAAAATCTATATAAACGCTTACTTACTCTACGAAATGCCATTGCTGAAAGTATCGTATCTAAAGCTAATATTACTGCAAGTGCAATTGCAATCTGATGTAGCAGTGCAGGTCTCACACTATCAAACCAATCTAAAACAGAGGGTTCTATAAATTTATTAATTATCAAGCAGGCTGTTCCAAAAAATAAAAATCCTAACAGACAGACTCTGCCTTTAATTTGAAATGCCATACCCGAATAATCCCATAGTTTCATACTGAAAATATTTTCTAGTATCGAACCACATAAATATTCTGCTAGAATACATAGCATTGCAGAATAGAAAAACAATTTTGTTGGCTGTTGAATATACATGCCTACTAAAATACCAGCTACAGCTCCTCCACCATAGACTGGACAATAAGGTCCTAATAAAGAACCTCTGTTCAGAAAATGCCCGCTTTCCCATAGGGAACAGACTGTCGTTTCCCATAGCCAACCGCCGAAGCTATATAACATAAAGCTTAAAAATAAATATTCCAGTGTCATTGTCTCACCAACACCTTTCCAAATGTTTCCATCACAGCACAGATTTTATCTGCTAAACATACCATCCATGCTTCACGGCTTTTTGGTGGCAGAATCGTTAATGGGAACATATGATGTAAAATAATATCTTCTTCTTTTTCACTTAATTCATAATCAAGTCTTGCATTTTTTAATGCCAATGTCGGATGGTATACTGCATGGGCTGGATGACAATCTTCTTTTTTATGCCAGTCATAAAGAAAATAATCATGTAACAATGCACCACGAATTAATTCATCCCAATTTGCATTAATATGCAATTTCATAAATAATGCACAACTAACATAAGCCACATTTGCACAGTGTTCAAATACGGAACAATCCCCATGCTGACAAAAATTTTTCGTCTGTTCCATTCTGCCTGTTTGTTCCAAAGGCTTGGCAACTGTATCAATTGCGTTGAGTAATTCCTGTCTTGTTGAACGACATGTCAATGTAAATATTTTTTCTGGCATGAAAATTTAACTCCTTTCTTATTGACTTTTCATATGATTATATTATAGCATATTATTTTCAGTTTGTCAACACAAAAACAAAATGGGTTGTTTTATTTTGCTTTACTTACAGCTTGACAAATTCACTAAATTATGTTATAATAAAAAACAAGAAACTAGTAAAAATAAAGGAGATTTTATTTTGTTAGGAAAAACACACATGTCAATTGGCATTGCCACAACATTAGCAATTACCCGTCCAGATTCTCTGTTAGGGATTCTGACAGCCGTTTCTGTTGGTGCAGTGGGTGCTTTAATCAGTGATATTGATGTTGGCAGTTCCATTGCTAGTAAAAAAATACATCAAATGAATTTTATAATTTTATTTACAGTGATTATATTAACTATTATTGCTGTGATAGATTTGCTTTCTGGATTTACTGAAAAAATTTGGAGTAATGCTAATATATTTAAAATTATTATTGGTATATTGGGTTTTATTGCAATCTGTGCCTTTGGCAAAAAACAGCCTCACAGGTCTTTTATGCATTCATTTCTGGCATTGTTATTATTAGATATTGCTATTTTTTTCATTTATTCGCCGTTTGTGAGTTATTTCACAATTGGATTTTTATCGCATTTGCTATTAGATAGTCTCAACATGCGGAAATTAAAATTATTATATCCTTATAAAAAAGGCTTTAGTTTTAGATTATGTCCTGCCAATGGCATGGCAAATTATATTTTATTTTGGGTTGGTTCTGCATTGTCTGTTACACAAATTATTTTATGTTTCATACAGACAGTTAGAAAATAATTTAAATTTAATTTAATTTAACTAAAAAATAAGAAAGAAGTGAAATTAATCATGAAATATCAACTTGCGATTTTTGATTTAGACGGAACGATTTTAAATACACTAGAAGATTTATATTTTGCTATGAATTATGCATTGCGTGAAAAGCATTTGCCTGAACGAAGTCTTTTAGAAATTAAGCAATTTGTCGGCAATGGTATTTTGCAATTAATCAAACGTGCTGTTCCTGTGGGAACATCCGAAGAAGAAATTATGCAAATTCATAAAATATTTAGAGCCTATTATTCCAAACATTGCAAAGATAATACAGCTCCCTATCAAAATATTATAAAAGTAATTCAGGAATTACGTAATGCTGGAATCAAAACGGCTGTGATTTCTAATAAAATTGATTCTGCTGTAAAATTGCTTTGTCAAGAGTATTTCCCAAATTTATTTGATATTGTGACTGGTGAAATACAAGGCAGACCAAGAAAACCTGCTCCAGATGCCGTGTATGCTGTGTTACAGACTTTAAATGATACACCAGAACAGGCAATTTATATTGGCGATTCGGAAGTAGATTTGCAAACGGCAAAAAATGCAGGCTTACCTTGTATTAGTGTTGCATGGGGATTTCGTGACGAAGCATTTTTAAAAGCAAACGGAGCTGAAACGATTATTTCTGAACCGTCTGCCTTACTGGATTTACTCTTATCATGATTAGAAAAATATAAGCAGCCTTTTGACAGATTGCTTTTTTTTATGATAAAATAATTTTTTTATCATATACAAAAGAATTTTGTATAAAACTATAAGAAATCTCTTGTTTTATTGTTTGCTTCATGATATAATAGACTGGAGTATTTATATAACAGGAGGTTTTTAAACATGAGAAAATTAAAAGCTTTGCTTGCCAGTATGACAGCATTATTATGTTTGTGTGTAAATGGTTTGCCGATAGCTGAACAGATTCCGTCAATGCATTTTATTTTTGCAAGCGCAGAAAATTTAGAAGTCGTTACTTCGGGGACATGTGGAGAAAATTTAACTTGGAACTTTGAAGAATCTACAGAAACGCTAACAATTAGTGGGACTGGTGCAATGAAAAACTGGGATTATGCAGAATCTTGTTGGTATCATTTACATGAAAATATAAAAAAAATTATACTTGAAGATGGTGTAACAACAATTGGAAATTATGCTTTTAGTTCTTGTAGCACTTTAACATCTGTTACAATTCCAGATAGTGTAATAACAATTGGGGATAGTGCTTTTTTTCATTGTGAATCCCTAACATCTGTCACAATTTCAGATAGTGTGATAGCAATCGGAGAAAGTGCTTTTTTGGGATGTTATGCTTTAGAATCTATTATCATTCCAGATAGTGTGACAACAATCGGAGTGGATGCTTTTAGTGGAACTTCATGGTTGGAAATAAAAAGAAATGAAAATCCGCTTGTAATTATTAATGGAATTTTAATTGATGGAACAACATGTGAACAGAAAGAAATTATTATTCCAGATAGTGTGACAGCAATCGGAAATTCTGCTTTTCATGGTTGTACTTCTTTAATATCTGTCACAATTCCAGCCAGTGTCACAACAATTGAAAATCTTGCTTTTTCTTATTGTTCTGCTTTAGAAGCAATTGTTATTCCAAATAGTGTGACAATAATCAAAGAGAATACTTTTTATGGTTGCGAATCTTTAACATCTGTCACAATTCCAGCCAGTGTCACAATAATTGAAAATCATGCTTTTTCTTATTGTTCAGCTTTAGAATCGGTTGTCATTCCAAATAGCGTCACAACAATTGAAAGATTGGCTTTTTCCTATACTGGTTTAACATCTGTTGTCATTCCAGATAGTATGATAACAATTGAAGATAGTGCTTTTGGTAGTTGCTATGCTTTAAAATCTATTATACTTCCAGACAGTGTGAAAAAAATTAGAAATTATGCTTTTTCCTATTGTTTTGCTTTAGAATCTGTTATAATCTCAGATAGTGTGACATCAATTGACTCTCATGCTTTTTATGGTTGTGATGCTTTAATATCTGTCACAATTGAGAATCCAGAATGTGAAATTTATGATAATGAATACACAATTTCTGATACGGCTACTATCTATGGATATGATAATTCCACAGCACAAGCCTATGCTGAAACATATCACAGAAATTTTGTTTCTCTTGGAACAGCTCCTGAAAAGCCAATTACAGAAATTTGCACAGGAGATGCCAACAAAGACGGTGATTTTAATATATTAGATATTATTGTATTGCAAAAATGGTTACTAGGTTCAGGCAATTTGCCCAACTGGCAAGCCGTAGATTTCAATCATGATGAGATGATTACTATATTTGATTTGGTGCTGACAAAAAAATATTATTTAAAAAATTTATAATTTTCAATTTTCTTTTTTTGGCAAATAGCTAACCATTGGCAATTCACACAAATTTCATAAATCGGCTTGCTACTTAAAATTTTCTTATAAATAATCTCACAAAATTCAGACCAGTGAAGAACTTGATTTTCTTGCAAATTACAAACTTTTAAAACAGCTTTGTCATAGCGTTGTACTTTACAATCGCTGTCACAAAGCTTGTTTTTTTGATGTGGGCAATGCGAGCAAATGATATCTGATTCTGATACAAGTTGAATCTTTGGATTTTGTTCCTGCAAAATAGAAATCATTTTTTTCATATGCTGTGTGAAATTATCATCATAGCCCCTGCCCTCAAAAAATGCAATACATAGCCCATGATGTGGACGAAGATTAAATTTTAACATAGTTTTTTATTCTACCTGTTAATACTATCGCAAGTGCAAGCTTTGCAATATCGGGAATTAAAAACGGTGTGACACATATGCTAAGAACTTTTGCGAAACTGATCGCTTCTACTTGTCTAGTATATACTAGCATAAACCAAACTGACCCAAATAGATACATGAAAGCAATGCCTGAAATTAATATTAAAATTCTGAACCAAAGTTTTTCATGTAATATTATTTTTTCCGAAAAATAATAAATCATTGCCATAAATAAAAATCCAATTAAATAACCGCCTGTTGTGCCTAAAATTACACTCAAACCACTGGAAAATTCTGCAAAAACTGGCATACCAATTGCACCTAGTAATAAATAAACCAAGATTGCAAAAAATCCTTTTTTTCCTCCTAACAATTCCAGTGTACAGAATATGCCGAATGTCTGAAATGTAAACGGTACAAGTGTTGGCACTGAAATCCAAGAGCAAACAGCTAATAATGCGGAACAAATACCAGTGAAAGCAAGTTCTCTTGTTGTAAATGCATTTGTCATAAAAAAACCTCCTGTAAATTAATTTTAATTAATTATAGCAGAAAAATTTTCATTTGTCAACTAGTTTTAAAAATTTAGTTTACAATCAAGTAATTCTGCAAAAACGCTTGACAAAAACATGAAATTATGTTATAGTAAAATATGCAAGTACAAGTGTTTGCTGTACACGGACGATTTCAAACTTGAGGGAGGTTTTTTACATGGAAAATCGGCTGATTGTGGTAGATGCGTCCGTTTTGCCGGATGTCATTAGCAAAGTCTTAAAAGTTAAAGAATTAATTGCAAATAAAGAAGAAAAAAGTTCTGCTTCGGCTTGTAAGCGTGTTGGGATTTCCCGCAGTGCATATTATAAATACAAAGACTGTGTATTTTCTTATGAAGATAAATTAACACAGCGTATTATGAATTTACATGCTGTGCTACAGGACAAAGTTGGTGTATTATCCAATGTTCTTTTAGCACTTTATGACTTAGATGCGAATATTTTAACAGTCAATCAGAATATCCCTGTTGACAGTGTGGCAACAGTGAATTTTTCAATTCGGCTTTGTGGCGAGTTGCAATCGCCTGTTTTATTAAAACAGCAGTTAATGCAAATTGATGGTGTTGTAGATATTAAAATATTATCAGGCGAATAAAAAATTTAAAATTATTTTTAATCTGAAAGGAATTTATTTATTATGGAAAAATTAGCAGTGTTGGGCTGTGGTGTTGTTGGCTCAGGTGTGGTTGAATTATTTGAAAAAAATAAAAATTTAATTGAAAAACGTTGTGGAAAAACGCTTGAAATGGGATATATTTTAGATTTAAGAGATTTTCCAGATAAGCCCTATGCAAATAAGCTTGTGAAAAATATTGAAATAATTTTAAATGACCCAGAAGTAACCGTTGTTGCAGAATGTATGGGCGGTGTAGAACCAGCATTTACATTTGTGAAATCTTGTTTAGAACATGGAAAAAGCGTTGCGACTTCCAATAAAGAATTAGTTGCTTCCAAAGGCGATATTTTATTACAAACTGCAAAAGAAAATCATTGTAATTTCTTTTTTGAAGCAAGTGTTGGCGGTGCGATTCCAATTATCAGACCATTGCATAAATGCTTAATTGCAAATGAATTTTCTGCAATTGCAGGTATTTTAAATGGCACGACAAATTTTATTTTAAATAAAATGATTACAGCAGATATGGATTTTGCAACAGCTTTGGCTCTGGCACAAGAAAAAGGCTATGCAGAAAAAGACCCAACTGCCGATGTAGAAGGACATGATGCATGCAGAAAAATTTGTATTTTGTCATCATTGGCATTTGGCAAGCATGTGTATCCCGAATCTGTGTATACAAAAGGCATTCGTGAAGTAGAATTAAAAGATACAAAGCTTTGTGAAAAATTAGGCTATGCAATTAAATTAATTGCCAGAGTACAAATGCTGGATAATCATAAAATTTTGCCAACAGTTATGCCAATGGCTGTTGAAAATGATAATTTATTATCAGATGTCAATGGTGTATATAATGCTGTTATGGTACGTGGTGACGGAATCGGCAAAGCAATGTTCTATGGACGTGGTGCAGGAAAATTCCCAACAGCCAGTGCAGTATTAGGCGATATGATAGAAGAAGTTCAGCTTAGTGATACCATTCCAGCGCAAACTTGGGAAAATGTTGGAAATACGGATTTTATAGAAGATGTTTCAAAATTTACAGCAAAATATTATTTCCGAACAACTTCAGCAGATGTCAATTTATTATCAGAAGTTTTTGGCGAAATTGCAAGTCAGACAATTTCTACAGACGAAGAAGAATTAGTATTTGTAACAGAACATGCATTAAATCGCATGGAACTTGAAACAGCTGTCAAAACTTTGGCACAAAAGGGTGTACAAGTTCTGGCACAGTATCCAATATTAGTGGCATGAATGATTTGATTCAAAATATTTCTAAATTACATACAACAGAACTTGGCATAGAACGCATTAAAAAAAATTTAGAGCTAGAAACAAATGATGTCGTTGCATTTTGCAAAGCAATTATTTTAGATAATCATACAAATATCTATCAAAAAGGCAAGAACTGGTATGCGGTTTCGGAGAATCATCATTGTAAAATTACAGTAAATATGCATAGCTATACGATTAGACCTCTTGCGAAATTAATTGAACAATTCAAAATTACAAATACCAGCGATTAAAGAGAAACGCAAAGCAAAGCGTTTTCTTCTATTGCGATAACGTTCAGAAACAATACGAAAACGCTTAATATATCTGATGGAATGTTCAACATAAATTCTGTCTTTTGAAATCTGATGGTTATTTGTTTTATCATCTTTTGTCAGGGGATTGTTTTTTGAACGTTTTTTAGGATGACATGAATTATTGTGTATGGATTTTATGCCAATATATCCCGTATCAGTTTCTATTCTGACGTTTTGGGAAGTGTGAATACGTGATTCTTTGAACAGTCTGAAATCGTGCTTTTTTCCATTACTGAAATTAAGGCAGATTATTTCAGAAGTTTTTCTGTCCGTAACCAACTGTGTTTTCAGTGTGTGTCTTTTTTTCTTTCCGGAATAATATTTCCTCTGTTTTTTTGAGGACGTTCTATCGGTGTTTCTGTGGCATCTATAAGAATCACTTCATATTCTGCGTCACTTTTTAATAATTCCTTTCGTCCAGGCAATGAAAATGTTCCGTCTTTTATCAGAACATCTTCCACCCATTTTATTGCACGGTATATATTGCTTTCATCTATTCCATAGCTTGCTGCAATATGTGCATATGTTCGATATTCACGGAGATATTCCAGTGTCGCTAACAATTGATTTTCTATGCTCAGCTTCGGCTTCCTCCCTCGTCTCCTGTGCTTTTCTGCATAGCTTTTTTGTAATATTTCTATCATCTTCTCAAATGTTGTCTTCTTTACTCCTGTTATTCTCCGGAATTTCTCATCATTATACTCTTTTATTATTTCGTATTTCATATTTCTATTTTATCACTTTTTTATTATTTTCGCAAGAGGTCTATTATTACAGCCCATAAATTAATAAATTAAAAATAAATATTGGAAACAGATTCGCACTGTTTCCAGCAAAGATATGTATATCGGCAGTTATGAATTAAACAGCCTGTTTCTGTCACCGGATGGAAGCAGTATACGCTGTACTCTTGTTCCTATAGGTCTTAGCAGGAACAGAGTCAGCGTATTTTTTATCTATTTTTATTTTATCTATTAGAAAGGAAATGCATTATGAAACAATTTGCAAAATATGTTAGTTTTAATATTTTAGGCATGTTAGGCATCTCATGTTATATTTTGGCAGATACTTATTTTATTGCCCAATGGCTTGGAGCTGATGGCATTACAGCATTGAATCTTGTGATACCTGTTTATAATTTTATAAACGGCTTGGCTTTAATGTTAGGTATGGGAGGCTGTACAAGATATATGCTTCACAGGAGCTGTCAGCAAGAAAAACAAGCCAATCAAATTTTTACACAGGTATTATATTTATGGTTATTTTTGGGAATATTATTAGTTTTAACAGGGGTATTTTTTTCAGATAACATCGTAATTTTACTTGGTGCAGATGAACAAACTTTTAAAATGAGTCTGATTTATTTAAAAATGTTACTGATTTGTTCACCGTTGTTTATGTTAAATCAAATTTTATTATGTTTTATCCGAAATGATAATGCCCCTGGACTTGCTATGAAAGCTATGCTAATTGGCAGTTTTTCTAATATTTTACTAGATTATCTGTTTATTTATCGGTTTAATATGGGCATGTTTGGGGCAGTATTGGCAACTTGTTGTTCGCCAGTTATTAGCATGATAATTTTATTACCATTTTTCTTAAAAAAACAAAATCATTTTAAATTTGTAAAAACTAGATTCCAATTGCAACAAAGTTGTTATATATTATCTTTAGGCGGTGCATCTTTTGTAACAGAATTTTCAAATGGCATAGTGATTTTGATATTTAATTTATTAATGCTGAAACTTGCAGGAAATACAGGTGTTGCCAGTTATGGAATTATCGCAAATATTTCACTGGTAATCACTTCTATATGGACAGGAATTGCACAAGGTGTTCAGCCCTTATTAAGTGAAGCTTATGGACAAAAAAAATCGTTAGCATTATTTTTGAAGTCTGCATGTTTTGTCGTCATTGGCTTATTTATTTTAATTTATAGTTTTATTTTTCTATTTGCGAATCCAATTGCAGAAATATTTAATCAGGAACAAAATATTTTATTGCAGAATTATGCTGTACAGGGTTTAAAATATTATTTTTCAGGTGCTGTTTTTGCAGGCTTAAATATCGTAATAATTATGTTATTTGCTGTAATAGAAAAGCCTTTGCAGAGTAATAGCATTTCTTTATTAAGAGGTTTTATTTTAATCATTCCTTGTGCGTTTTTATTTGCTAGTTTATTTCAGGTAAAAGGACTTTGGTTAGCATATCCTGTGACAGAGTGTTTGAGTTTTATAATTGGCATTTATTTATTGAGAAAAAATGCTTGTCAATAGTTTTCCGAAAAAAATTATAAATTCTATTAATTATACAAAAAATTTGTGCAAGTATTGACAAATGCGTGAAATTATAGTAAAATTAATTTAATTACATGTACGGCAAGCACTGGGTACATGTAATTAAAATTTTATTTTATTAATTTTTATAACTAGAAAGGATTGATGCTTATGCTCAAAAAAATTCTTTCCTGCTTGCGAGAGTATAAATTACCAACAGTTCTGACGTTAATTTTTATTCTGGCAGAAGCAGGAATTGAAGCGTTATTGCCGTTTATTACAGCAAAACTTGTCAAAGATGTTCAGGAAAGTGCACCAATGAATGATATTTTGCGAATTGGTATTATTTTGACAATTTTAGCAATTATCTCCATGATGTGTGGTGCAACTGCTGGTTTTACAGCGTCCAAAGCCTCTACTGGATTGTCAAAAAATTTACGTCATGATATGTTTGAAAAAATACAGACATATGCATTTGAAAATATTGATAAATTTTCTTCTTCGTCATTGGTAACCAGAATGACAACTGATATTACAAATTTGCAAATGGCATTCATGATGATAATCAGAATGGGTTTGCGAAGTCCATTGATGTTTGTTTTTTCCGTCATTATGGCATTTGTTATGGGCGGTAAACTTGCAATGGCATTCGTGATTGTGATTCCAGTGCTTGTAATCGGTTTATTTCTAGTAAGTAAATATGCAATGCCTGCATTCAGAAGTGTATTTAAAAAATATGACAGACTGAATGAATCGATTGAAGAAAATGTTAGGGCAATGCGTGTTGTCAAAGGCTTTTCCCGTGAAGAACATGAAAAGAAAAAATTTGGCATTTCAGCAGATGATATTTGCAAAGATTTTACAAAAGCAGAAAGAATTGTCGCATTAAATACACCTTTAATGCAAATTTGCCTGTATTTTGACATGGTATTTATTTTATTTGTTGGTTCTAAAATGGCAATTATTGATAATGCTGTTGATATCGGACAGATTTCTGCTATGATTACTTATGGCGTGCAAATTTTAATGGCTTTGATGTTTTTATCTGTTATCTATGTTATGGTTACCATGTCAGCCGAATCTACAAAGCGTATTTATGAAGTTTTAGTAGAAGAACCATCTTTGCAAAATCCAGAACAAGCCTTAAAAATTATCACTGACGGCGATATAGAATTTGAAAATGTGAATTTCAAATATTCTGCACAGGCAAAAAAATATGCTCTGGCAAATATTAATTTGCATATTGCGTCAGGTCAGACAGTTGGAATTATTGGCGGTACAGGGTCTAGTAAATCAACCCTTGTGCAATTAATTCCAAGACTTTATGATGTAACAGAGGGTTCCGTAAAAATTGGCGGTGTCGATGTCAGAAATTATGATATTGACGTACTTAGAAATGCTGTTGCTATGGTATTACAAAAAAATGTATTATTTTCTGGAACAATTAAAGAAAATTTGCGTTGGGGCAATCCGAATGCAACAGATGAAGAAATTATAGAAGCCTGTCAATTGGCACAAGCTGATGAATTTGTACAGACTTTTCCTGATGGCTATGATACTTATATAGAACAAGGTGGTACAAACGTTTCAGGCGGTCAGAAACAAAGATTATGTATTGCAAGAGCTTTATTAAAAAAGCCGAAAATTTTAATTTTAGACGATTCTACCAGTGCCGTTGATACCAAAACAGATGCGTTTATCAGACAAGGATTTAAGAATTTTATTCCTGAAACGACTAA
Source organism: Ruminococcus sp. (assembly GCA_014799805.1). Classification (GTDB taxonomy): domain Bacteria; phylum Bacillota; class Clostridia; order Oscillospirales; family Ruminococcaceae; genus UBA3855. Next base: position 43,462 of record JAAVHJ010000023.1, on the reverse strand, counting down.
AATTATTATTGCACAAAGAATTTCTTCCGTGCAAGATGCTGATATGATTATTGTATTAGATAATGGCTCTATTAGTGCGATTGGTACACATGAAGAATTATTAAAATCAAGTCATATTTACCGTGAAGTTTACGAACAGCAGACAAACGGAGGTGATGAAGATGAGCAATCATAATTCTGGGGGCAAACCTAAAATTAAAAAAGATGTTTTTAAACGTCTCATGAAAATGATGTTTCAATTTTATCCAAAGCTTTTGCCAATTACGATTATATGTATTTTATTTTCTTCGATTGCGTCTTCGATTCCAGATATGTATATTCAGAAAGTGATTAAAATTATTACAAACTCTCTGGAAACAGGTGCAAGTTGGCAATCTGCCAGTGAAGAAATTATTCCTATGATGTTGTTCTTAGTTGTTTTGTATTTAATTTCTACAACAGCAATTACTGTTTATTCACAGTTTATGGCAATTATTACACAGGGTACACTAAATAAAATGCGTCAATCTATGTTCAAAGGTATGCAAAATTTGCCAATCCGTTATTTTGATACTCATAAACACGGCGATATTATGAGTTATTATACAAATGATATTGACGCTTTAAGACAGTTAATTTCACAAGGTCTGCCTAATCTTTTAAGAGCTGGAACTATTGTGATTGCTGTATTTTGTATTATGTTATATTATAGCTTTTGGCTGACGTTAATTACTATCATTGGCGTGATTTTCATGATACTAGTTACTAAATTCATGGGCGGTGGCAGTGCAAAATATTTCTTGAAACAACAAAAATCTCTTGGTGATGCTGAGGGCTATATTCAAGAAATGATGAACGGTCAAAAAGTTGTTAAAGTATTCTGTCATGAATCCGAAGCACAAGCTGATTTTGATGAAATTAATGAACAATTATATCAAGATAGCTACAGGGCAAATGCTTATGCAAATACATTGGGTCCTGTTATTATGAATATTGGTAATATTTTATATGTATTAATTGCCGTGCTTGGCGGTGTCATGGTTCTGAATCATTTTAAAAATTATAGCTTATCTGGTTTAGCTCTTGATGTCAGTGTCGTTGTTGCATTTTTAAACATGACAAAACAATTTACAGGTAATTTAAATCAAGTGACACAGCAAATTAATGCAATTGTTATGGCATTAGCTGGTGCAGAAAGAATTTTTGCATTAATGGACGAAGAACCAGAAACTGATGAAGGCTATGTAAAGCTTGTCAATGCAGAAATTTCTCAAGATGGCACGATTACAGAAACTAAAAATTATACTGGTCAATGGGCTTGGAAACATCCACATCAAGCTGATGGCAGTGTTACTTACACGAAATTAGAAGGCGATGTCAGAATGTTCAATGTTGATTTCGCCTATGAAGAGGGCAAAACAGTATTACATGATGTTTCTGTGTATGCGAAACCTGGTCAGAAAATTGCCTTTGTTGGGTCTACTGGTGCAGGAAAAACAACGATTACAAATTTAATTAATCGCTTTTATGACATTGCAGACGGCAAAATCAGATATGATGGCATTAATATTAATAAAATCAAAAAATCAGATTTACGCCAATCTCTTGGACTAGTTTTACAAGAAACAAATTTATTTACTGGAACAGTTATGGATAATATTCGTTATGGTAAATTAGACGCAACGGACGAAGAATGCATAGAAGCTTCTAAACTTGCTGGAGCTGATGATTTTATTACAAGATTGCCAAACGGCTATGAAACAATGCTGACAGGTAACGGCTCTAATTTATCACAGGGACAACGGCAATTAATTGCAATTGCAAGAGCTGCTGTTGCAAATCCGCCTGTTATGATTCTTGATGAAGCGACTTCTTCCATTGATACCAGAACAGAAGCAATTGTTTCTGCTGGTATGGATAAGCTTATGCATGGCAGAACTGTATTTGTCATTGCACATAGATTATCCACAGTCAGAAATGCAGATTTAATTATGGTGTTAGAACATGGCAAAGTAATTGAAAAAGGCAATCATGACGAATTAATTGCACAAAAAGGACATTATTATCAATTATACACAGGTGCATTTGAATTGGAATAATTATAAAAAACTCCCGAATACATGGGAGTTTTTTATTTATTAAATTAATTATATCTCAGGATTTGCAAGCAGTGCATTCCAAGTCTGATAGAATTCTTCTGTCACAGGAAAATAGCAATACTTTCCTGTCTCTACAGGTTCTCCAGGGAGTTCCATTTGAGAACATAAAACAAAATAATATTGATGATGTTCTGTATCATATTCGACTGTGAAAAATGCATTTTCTTCTGTTAATTCTACAACAAATTTTTGATAATTATCTGCTCGCTGAAATTCTGGATAACCGATAATTGCCTGTAATTCCTGTGTTGCAACAAAATCAGATAATTTTATTTTTTGCTCCTGTGAAATCAAATAAGTAATATCTGATTCCAGCTCATATTCGCCAGCAGAATTTCTTAAAAAACTTTCATCATGAATTAAAATTGATGTATCTGGTATCCGTACAATACAATCTGGAACAGATTCCATAGATTTTATTGATTTTTGATGAAACATTTGTTCAAATATATCAATATCAGGATTTATGTCATAAAGCGCATTATCCGCAGGGGTAAATATATGATAAAGTTCTGAAACAAGATAATTCATTTCATAGCATTGTGGCAAAGAGCTTTTCATTGGGTCATAGTAACATAAAATATCATCATAAACATCAAGAATAAAGTTTGTATTAAAATAAATTGTAAAAATTGGATTTTGAGAACGTAATTCGTTTATAAAATTTTCATCAATATCTGTGATTTCATTCCATTCAGAGTTATTTAGCAAATATGCAAATTTTTGATGTTGTTCTTCTGTTGGAATAATCATAAGTTTTTCTGGATATTCTGAAACTGTTATTCTTTCTTGCAATTGTGACACATCACCAAACGGCGTAATTTTTTCAGAAAACATCTGTTCATAAATATCAATACCAGAAGTTAATTTATGCTTTAGATTGCTAGAGGCAAACATATCATAAATTGTTTCTAAATAACTTAAATCATCAATTCCATAAACTGTTTGATTATCATTACTTGTCACTATCACATAATTTGACATATGAACTGTGAATTTTTCGCCGTCAGGTGAAATGAAATACATGATAACTTCTAACCAATTATTTTCTAATTTTGCGATTTCCTCAATATTTTTTTCAGATTTTTTCCATGTTACTTGATTTAGAAAATCTTCAAGTTTTTGATATTCTTCTTCTGTCGGGATAATATAATATTTTCCTGAATTTTCTGATTCTTGTGAAAAATCTTCTAATATAATTCTAGCTTGCATTTCTGAAATATCGCCAAATGGTGTTTCAGGAAACATAGCATTCATAATATCTTGTTCGACATTACCATATAAAATAGTATCTGCATTTTCATAAGGCAAATCAAAATAACTCTCTGGATTTGCAAGCATTGCTTTAAAATTTTCATAATCTTCAACTGTGATTTCAAGACAATAATTTTGTTCTTCTAAATTTTTTATTATAATATACGCATAATTGCCATCATTAAAAAATTCAAAATAATCTCTGCTTTTTAAATATAAAATAAAATAATCAGTGTAACTAGCTAAATAATCTGTTTGCAAATCATCAATATGATTTGTTAAAAATACCTGCAAATTTTCTAAATAATCTTGCGTTTCTGATTCGCTAAGATTAAAATATTGCGTTTCGGATTCTTTTGTGACAAAATAGGCTTCTTGATTAGAAAAATCTGATATTGCATTATCAAGAACAATGCTACCAGTCGAAAATTCCTGATTACTAGTTTCTGTACGCATAGATGCAAGATGAAATAACCCTCCTGCACTTATCGCTACGAATGCACATGTTGCCACACCCGTCAGCAAATATCTAAAAATAGGCAATTTTGCCTGTTCCGCTTGGAAAACGTTTTCTTCTTGTGAAATTAAATCTAATTTCTGAATCATTCTTTGTTTAGAATTTTCTGGTAATTTAATTTGCTTGACAGCATGTTTTAATTTTTTTTCACTCATGATAAATACTCCTTTCTGTAGATAGTTTCTAATAATTTTCTTCCTTTTGATAAACGCATTTTCACAGCACTAGAGCTTTTGCCAATCAGATTCGCAATTTCTTGAATTTTATAACCCTCTACATAATACAAAATTAATACAATTCTGAATTTTTCAGGTACTTGCACAAGTGCATCTAAAATCGCATGATTTTCCTGTGAAATAGTTTCAGAAATTTTTAATAATTCTGGCTCTGTTGGAATAGAACGCTTTTTTTGTCTATGTATCGTTTTACACTGGTTTAATGCAACAGTAATTAACCATGCTTTTCTATGATTTTCAGAATCAAATTCTGGTGCACGAGTGAAATATTTTAAAAATACTTCCTGTACAGCATCTTCTGCATCTGCATGATTTTTCAGTGACAGCAAACAAATTCGATATAGCATATCGCCATATTGATTCACAAGTTCAAATGCCTGCATGTTTATCCCCCCTTTTTGAAAATCTGAAAGCTTTCACTAGTAATACGCATGAATATTCAAAAAAGTCAATTTTTTTTAAAAATTTTCAAAAAAAATCAGACAGGACAGCTCCCGTCTGATTATTAAATTATTATTTTATATTTTATTAAGACACGTCTATAAAATCAATATAATCTGCACCATGCAAAGCAATATGTTCTTTTCTGCCTTGTAAATTATCACCAAGTAATAATTCAAATACTTGTTGCATTTGTTCAGCGTCTGAGGGCATGACTTTAATTAATCTTCTGGTATCTGGATTCATAGTTGTTAAACTCATCATTTCAGGTTCATTTTCGCCAAGACCTTTAGAACGCTGAATTGTATATTTGGCATTGCCAATTTTTTTCTGAATCGCAATTCGTTCTTTTTCTGTATAGGCAAAATAAGTCTTTGCTTTTGTATTAATTTCATATAAAGGCGATTCTGCAATATAAACATAACCTTTTTGTATCAGTGTTGGTGTTAATCTGTAAAGCATCGTTAAAATCAAAGTTCTGATTTGAAAGCCATCTACATCAGCATCAGTGCAAATAATAATTTTATTCCAACGCAGATTTTGTAAACTGAATTTTGCAATATTGCCTGTATTTTTCAAATTAACTTCCACGCCACAGCCTAAGACTTTTAATAAATCCGTAATAATATCGCTCTTGAAAATTCTAGGATAATCAGCTTTGAGACAATTTAAAATTTTTCCTCTTACTGGAATAACTGCTTGAAATTCAGCGTCTCTGGCTAATTTAACAGCTCCTAAAGCAGAATCACCCTCTACAATATATAATTCTCTGCGAGAAATATCTTTTGTGCGACAGTCAACAAATTTTTCAACCATATTTGCTAAGTCAATATTACCTGCTAATTTTTTCTTGATATTTAATCTTGTTTTTTCCGCATTTTCACGGCTTCGCTTATTAATTAGCACTTGTTCTGCAATTTTATTTGCTTCTTCTGGATTCTCAATAAAATAAACTTCTAATTGATGTTTTAAAAAATCTGTCATTGCTTCCTGAATAAATTTATTTGTAATTGCTTTTTTGGTTTGATTTTCATAAGAAGTCTGCGTTGAAAATGACGAAGAAACTAATGCCAAACAGTCTTTGATATCATCAAAAGATGCAACCGATTCATTTTTTTGAAATTTATTATTGGCTTTCAGATAGCTATTAATTTGTGATAAAAATGCACTTCTGACAGCTTTATCAGGTGACCCGCCATGTTGTAAAAAACTTGAATTATGATAATATTCCAGTAAATTTATTTTATTAGAAAATGCCAATGCAACAGATAATTTTACTTTATAATCAGGTTTATCAGCTCTGTCACGTCCGACACGTTCCGCTGTCCAGAATTTAATAGAAGTCATTGCTTTATCACTGACAATTTCCTGTATATAATCAGAAATACCATTTTGATAAAAATATTGCTTTTCTAAAAAACTGCCATCTTCCTGTTGCGAACGATAAATAAATAATAAACCCGCATTTACAACCGCTTGTCTTCTGAGTATATCATGAAAAAATTCGTCTGGTACATGAATATCTGTAAATACATCTAAGTCTGGTTTCCATCTTGTTTTAGTCCCAGTGATTTTTCCAGAATATTTTTTTTTCTGCAAACCGCCGACATTTTCGCCTTTCTCAAAATGCAGGTTATATTCTGTATTATCTCTATGTACCGTCACGTCCATAAATTCTGATGCGTACTGCGTGGCACATAAGCCTAAGCCATTCAAGCCTAATGAAAAATCATAAGAATTTTCTTCATATTTGCCACCTGCATATAATTCACAATAAACCAATTCCCAATTATAACGCTGTTCTGTTTTATTAAAATCAACAGGACAACCACGCCCGAAATCTTCTACCTCAATTTCGCCATTATTCCAACGAGTAATTAAAATTTTATCACCAAATCCAGCTCTTGCTTCATCAATGGAATTTGAAATAATTTCAAAAACAGAGTGTGCGCAACCATCTAAACCATCTGACCCGAAAATAACACCAGGTCTTTTGCGTACTTTGTCAGCACCTTTTAGCATAGTAATGCTTTCATTGCCATAATCCTGTCTTTTAGCCATATATCATACTCTCCTATTCTGGTAAAATTGCATAATATATTTATTCTAGCATAAAATCCAGCTCTTGTCAAATCAAAATTTTGTAATTATGTGATTAGACAATTTACAAAACAGGGCAACTACATGAAAAAATCAGAATCTGTTTTAAATTTTGAAGATTATTATTACAAGCAACTCCTGACAGACTTTCAATTTTAATAATATCTTATCAGATATCAGAAAATAAAATCAATTATCACTTGTGCCATCTATTGTATAAATAAATTTTACACTGCCATGCATGCTATCTGAAATACCAGAATAAGATTGGTATTCTTTAGAAATATTGCTAACTGCTTTCAGACGTTCTATGAAATCATTGACTTCATCATGATACAAATCATTTATTTTATCAATACCTTCTGTTTTAAATTCATGCATTCCGTCATCTAATTCCTTTGCACCGTCTTTAAGTTTCTTCACACCGTCTGCAAGTTCATTACTTCCATCTTTCAATTCACCAACACCATCATATAATGTCTGCCCACCGTCAGCAATTTTTTTTGCACCATCAGATAACTGCAATGTAGAATCATAAAGTGTTTGTGTACCATCAAAAAGTTTTGTACTGCCATCAGCAAGCTGTGTCAAACCGCTGTCAAGAGAATCTGCACCATCAGAGAGCTTTAAAATTCCATCACAAAGCGTTACACTGCCGTCTGAAAGTTGTGTCAAACCATCTGTAAGCACCAGTGAACCATCTTTTAACTGCATAAGACCAGTATTTAAATCATTTGCACCTGTGGAAAGTGCGGAAATACCAGTTACCAAAGAATCCAGACCACCAATTAACTGCTTACTTCCAGAATTTAAAGAAGTCATACCTTCATCTAATGCATTTGCACCAGCAGAAACCTGTTCGGCACCGTCAGCAAGATTTTGTGTAGACTGATATAATTGCTCTGTTCCAGCAGAAAGAGCCTTACTACCTTGGTCAACCTGTGTTAATCCCTCTGAAAGTGAATATAAACCCTGATTCAAATTATCTGCACCATCTTGTAATGCAATCACGCCATTTTTAAGAGAACCACCTGTTTTCATAGATGCAGAAACTTGTTTCTGTCCCGCAATTGTCTGCTCCAGAGTACCAATTGCAACAGCAAGTTGTTCAGAGGGAGCTGTTTCATAAGCTATCTGTAAGGCATTTAAAACTTGTTCATTGGCTGTAATTGTTGTATCCAGTGAAGCACTTGCAGTATCTAAACCAGCAGATACTTGTTCAAGACCATTTTCAAGTGCAGCTGAACCCTGATTCAAACTATCTGCACCAGATTTCACAGAACTAATCCCTGTTGAAAGATTATTCGCAGAAATATAAATTTGTTCAGCTCCTGCACTAAGCATATCAGCACCATTTGCCAATTCTAAAGAACCATTTTTTAATTCTGCACTGCCATTTTTCAAAGTATCTATTCCCTGTGTCAAATCTTCTGCTCCCTTGTTTAATCTATCTGTACCATCTGTTATCTGTGCAAATCCATTGACAAGACTTTCTGAACCATCTGTTACTTGTGTAATACCATTAATTAATGGTTCTGCACCCTCTTTTGCAGAAATTAAACCATTTTTCAGAGATTCTGAACCAGCAGTAACCTGTGAGAACCCATCTAACAGCACACCAGAACCAGATTTCGCACTTGCAATACCATCAGAAAGCGTTTTTGTAGAATCGGCAAGTGTTTTTGCACCATTAGACAATTTATCTGAACCGTCATTTAATTCTTTTGCACCGTCACGAAGTTCGCCTGCTCCATCAAAAAGTTGATTCACACCGTCTATGAAATCACTTGTGCCGTTATCTAATTCTTTTACGCCATCATAAAGCTTTGTTGTACCATCACACAAATCACTTGCAGCCTGATTTAAATCATTCAGTTTCTGTTCAATTTCATCAAGAGAATCTGTTTGACTCAAATCCAAGTCATTGAAAATTTCATTAGATACAACGGTAATAGAATTATCCATAGAAAAATTAACAACATCTGCTTCAATCATAAAGCTTTCTGGAATTTCAATATCTAAATCTTCTTTTTCATCTAAGCCTAAACTTTGAGATAATCCAGGGAATGCCATGCCAGCAACAATTAATTTTTCACCATCTGAAATTATTTTACCATTAGTCACTTCCACATTATGGAAAATATCTGTATTTAAAATTGCAGTACTTGCTGTCATGAATGGCACATACAGTGCCATATCTTCACCATTGACATTTCTTGTAATTACCTGATTATTATAATACTCCCATTTAATGACCAGATGCCCGCTTTTGCCTTTCATATCATCTAAGCTATATTCTATATCATCCAGAAAGTATTTAATATTCACAGTAACAGGCAATGTATCTGTCGCATGACCTTTGTAATAAATATCATTACCATTCGCATTCCAATTTAAGACAGAACCGTTAGTACTAAATATTTCATCACCTTTGACATTCTCAATAGCAGATAAATTAGAAATGTCTGAAATATTTGATTCTGCCATAGGATTTTTTAACCAATCGCTGACAATAATATCACGAATACTTGCATCATTGTTACAAAGCACATAAACTGTTTCATCTTTAAACATATTGCCATTTGTCGCAACTCTTGCAACAGATTCTGTGTTAATTACTTCTGTTACAACTGCAGATGTATTAATAAATGCAGAATCTTTTTTTTGATGATAAGCATAAAATCCAGTTGCACCTGCGGAAATCGTAACAGCCAAAACACAGGCTACTATTTTTTGATAATTTTTCATTATAATATACTCCTTTCAGATACATGCGAATATGTCATTTCATGCATAGAATTTTCTGGCTTGAATCCAGCACTTGTTTTGCAAATAATTTTATCCAATAATAAAAACAGTGAGGGCAGTACAGTTAATACAACTATCATGGAAATTAATGCACCTCTTGCAAGCAACATACATAAAGAAGAAATCATACCGATTTCTGATACAATTGCTACGCCAATTGTTGCAGCAAAAAAGCCTAATGCAGAAACCATAACGGATTTCATAGAAGTGAATAATGCAATACCAACAGCTTCTTGCTTACTCTTGCCAGAATGCCGTTCCACACGATAACGGGTTGTCATTAAAATTGCATAATCCACAGTTGCACCTAACTGAATTGTTCCGATTACGACTGACGCAACGAACGGTAAGGAACCGCCTAAGTAATAAGATAAACCAAGATTAATCATAATAGCAAGTTCAATTACAGCTACTAAAATAACTGGAATTGTGACAGAACGGAATGTAAATGCAATAATCACAAAAATAATTGCGATAGACAAAATACTAACAACTGTAAAATCATGATTTGTAATTTCAATCAAATCTTTTGTTGCAGGTGCTTCACCGATTAACATGCTGGCAGTATCATATTTTCTGGCAATTGCACTTAATTTTTCAACTTGTGCATTTACTTCATCAGAAGCAACTTTATATTCTGAACCAATCATCATTAATTGCCAGTCATCACTTTTTAATTTTTCTTTTGCACTTTCTGGAATTACTTCATCTGGAATGGCTGTGCCGACAATTGAATTAAAACTTAATGTAAACTGCACACCATCAATTTCTTTCATTTCGTTCAGCATTTTTGTGACTGCTTTAGCATCTAAATCAGAACTTGCAAGTAACATATGTGTGCTATTCATACCATATTCTTCAGCAAGTTTTTCATTAGCGGTCATACTCTGCAAATAAGCTGGCATTGTACTATCAAGATTATAATACACATCATAATGATGATAGCCATAAAATGACGGAAATAGAATAACTAATCCTAATGTCAGAAACAATGCAAAATGCTGAACAATAAATTTAGGAATTTTATGAAATTCTGGTATAAAATTTCTATGTGATGTTTTTTCAATCGCTTTATCAAAAATTAATATCATAGATGGCAATACAGTCACACAGGCAATCACACCAAATACAACACCTTTTGCCATAACAATTCCTAAATCAAGTCCTAGTGTAAAGCTCATGAAACACATGGACAAAAATCCTGCAATCGTTGTGAATGAACTGCTGACAACCGAACCAACTGTCATAGAAATTGCATGTGCCATTGCTTCCATTTTATCTGGATATAATGTCTGCTGTTCTTTGTAACTATGCCACAGGAAAATAGAATAGTCCATTGTAACACCTAATTGTAATACCAGTGCTAAAGCCTGTGTCATAAATGAAATTTCTCCGAAAAAGAAATTTGTTCCTAAATTCCATGCAATGGCAAGCCCTATACTCAGCATAAAAAATAACGGTATCAGGAAAGTATCCATTGTAATGGCTAATATCAGGCTTGTTAAAACGACCGCAACGCCTGCATACATAAGGGTTTCACTTTCAGACAGATGTTTCATATCTGCTGTAACTGCGGACATACCACTGATAAAACACTGTTCAGATGTAATTTCCCGCATCGTATCAATTGCTTGCAGTGTGCCATCTGCTGAAGTCGTATCATCAAAAAATACAATCATCATTGTAGAATCTTCTGAATTAAAAAAATGATAATATTTTTCAGGAAGAATTTCCTTTGGCACAGAAATATCTGCAAGAGAATCATACCAGAGTACTTGTGCTACATGTTCAACATCTTCAAGTTGCCCTTTCACTTTTTCAACGTCTTTGTCAGGCATTCCCTCAATGATAACAAATGAAAAACCGCCTTTGCCAAATTCATCTTTTAGAATATTCTGTCCTATCATGGTTTCAATATCTTCTGGCAAGTAAGACAAGAGGTCATAATTTACTCTTGTATTCAGGTAACCAATTGCACAAGGAATTAACATGATAATGCCAATCAGTAAAATTAATACTTTATGCTTGACAATCTTTTCTCCGAACCGTAACATATTGTATCATCCTTTCTGGTTGTTAGTATGCCTATATTATATTACAAAAATGACCATTAGTCAATAGAATTTTTGAAAAAATATGACTAGCAGTCATTATTTTGTACAGATGCACAAAAAATCAAATTTTAATTTATGACGATTGGTCAATTTTTAATACTTGACAGAATCTTTTTTTTAGAGTATAATTAATATCATAAATTCATTTTTATATTTTTCTGAAAAAATTCGCTCACATCTATCATATGAAAGTAATAGGAAAGCTGGGAAAAATAATGCGAAAAGTAGATAAAAATAAACAAATCAAAGAAAATTCTTTGCTAAATACAGCTTTTGAATTTTTTACAACGAAAGGTTTCAGCAAAACCTCTATTTCTGATATTGTCGCTCATGCAGGTGTTGCCAAAGGAACATTTTATTTATATTTCAAAGATAAGTATGACATTCGTAATAAACTGATTTCTCATAAATCAAGTCAACTTTTTCAAACAGCTGTACAGGAGCTGAATCAAAACACAACACTGCAAAATCTTACTTTTGAAGATAAAATTATTTATATTATTGATAATATTATTAATCAACTCAATAAAAATAAGTCACTTCTGACATTTATTTCTAAAAATTTAAGCTGGGGTGTTTTTAAAACGGCTTTGACAAATCCTATTGCAGTAGATGATATTAATTTTTCGGATGTTTATCACAAAATGCTTGAAGATGCCCCTTATGAATTCCGTGAACCAGAGGTTATGTTATTTCTAATTGTAGAATTAGTTTCTGGTGCATGTTATTCTTCTATCTTATATCAGGAACCTTGCGATTTGGAACAACTGAAACCGAATCTATATGCATCAATTCGTTTAATCATTCAAGAACATAAATTATAATTGAAGATGATATTTATGTTAAAATATGATGTTATTAAAAAATATAAAAATAGCAATTTCATTCAAGCAATTGGCAAGGATAATTCGCAAGTAACAGTTACTTTAAGTTTGTTAAAAAATTGAAAATACTGGTTGACAAATTTTTAATAATATGTTATAATAAATACAGCGTTGTATTCCTATACTGTTTTGTAACGAAGAAATGAAACAGTAAAGTACGATAGCAATAATGACACTGAATTTGCGTCTTAGGAAAACGATTGGAAGGATAGTCTGACAAAATAGAAACTATATAGTTATTAAAAAATTCAAAACTGAAAGGAAATAGATTAAAATGAAAAAGCTTGTAATATTAGCATGTACCTTAATGATATTAACAACTTTTGTATCATGTGGTGAATCTTCACAAGATGATTCTGCAATACTGGAGGATAATGTTTCAGATGTTATTACAGAAACAAATGCGGAACAAGAAGCCTCTATGCAAAATGAAACAGCTGAGCAGATAACGGAAAACGAAACAACACAAGCAGAAACTGAAGAACTAACAACTGTTGAAGCTATATCTGAAACAGAATCTGAACAGGAAAGTAATATTACTATTGTTTCTCATTCATTAAGTAAAGATTATGAAGATAAGGATGTTCTTGTCATAGAATATGCATATACTAATGTTAAAGATGATGCAACTTCTTTTTCATTTGCCTGCCAAGATAGTGTATTTCAAAATGGCATTGAATGCAGTTCTACTATATTTGGATGTGATGAAGTGGATGTCCAGCAGCAGCTTAATGATGTACAGCCTGGAGTTACTTATAATCTGAAAGTTGGATATTTATTGCAAGACATGACAAACGCACATGTTGTTATCACAGACTTATTTGGTAATAAAACATTACTTGATGAAACAATTGATTTAGGTGGTGGTGAAGGAGCTGTTGTAGATGCCGAAAATTTACAGGAAACTTATGTAAAAGTAGTAGGTCACCATATGAGCAAGGATTATAAAGACGAAGATGTCCTTGTAGTAGATTATGAGTATTACAATGGTTCAGATGAATCAAAATCATTCATATGGAGTTTTTCAGCAAAAGCTTTCCAGAATGGGGTTGAATGTGATGATACTGTACTGGGATGCGATGATATTAATTCTGAAAATTCTATGAATGAGATTCAGCCTGGTGTAACTATAACTGTGAGTAAGGGGTATCATGTTACAGATATGTCAGATGTAACAATTCAAGTCGAAGGACTTTTGAACGATAAAGAATATACTTCTGAAGTAATTTCACTTTCATAATTTGAGATACAAAAAATCCGCCCAGTATAAGAATACTGGACGGTATTTTTTTGCCGTTGTAGAAGTATCCGCAAGCTGTTCATACACACATCACACAACCAAAGACAGTATAAACTAAATTTTTATGTGTTACGCATTATTATCATTTTCTTTATTATTTCTCAATTTTTTAATAATTCTAGTTGCCCATTGTGCCTGTGGATTAATTTCCGCATAATTTTCAAAAATGCTGATAATTTCCATAAAAACAATATAAATAAAAATAAACCCTGCTGTAATTAATCCAGTCATTTCACCAATTTCTGAATTTTCATAATACTTTCCTAATTCTTCAATGCCAAATTCAAAACCGCAAGCCGTTATCATAATTAATAATTCACTTGCTTTATGCAAAAGCCCTGCACGCATCACAGAACTTTTGTAATCATTTTTGATATGAGCTTTGATATTGCCAGTGAGCCAATCTGAAACAGCTAATCCTACAATAATTAATATCATAATTAAATACTTTTGCAAAATTTCACCTCATTCTGTCCAAATAATTTCTGCATTTGGTGCGTCCCATGGAGAACCAGAAATACTGTTTTCTGATTTTTGGATAGTAATATTCGTCATCCTATTACAGCTTCCAAAAGCGGCATTTCCAATACCGGTTACACTGCTTGGAATAGTAATATTTTGTAAATTTATGCAAGCATAAAAAGCATTTGCTCCAATGCTGGTTATGCCACTTGGAATAGTAATATTAGTGATTCTGCAACCATAGAAAGCATAATCTCCAATTGCTGTTGCATTGCCTGTTGCAATGTCTGGAAGTGCAATAGATGTCAGTATTAGACAACGGTAGAAAGCATATTTTCCAATGGATATGATGTCACTGCTTGTAAGAGCCATGCTTGTGATTCTGCAACTATAGAAAGCGTAGTCTGGGATATAGTGTAATCCCTCTGGAATTATAATATCACCACTTAGTTGTATACAGCCAGCAAAAGCATAACTCCCCATATCTCTTAAACTATTTGGAATATTCACAGATGTTAATTTTATACAGTTATAAAAAGCATAAGCTTCAATATATGTGACACCGTTTGGAATTACAATATTAGTTAAACTTTCACAAGCTCGGAATATAGAATTTCTAATGATTGTAATATTATCTGGAATATTGATAGTTACTAGTTTTGTACATCCATAAAAAGCCGAACCACCAATATCCGTCACGTTATCTGGAATTACGATTTCTGTTAGATTAGTACAATTATAAAAAGCAGAACCTTCAATCTTTGTTACAGTATCTGGAATTGTGACACTAGTCAAACTTGTGCAACCAGAGAATGCAGATCCGCCAATAACCGTAACTTTTTCCGGAATGGTAACACTTGCTAAACGTGTACAGCTATAAAACATGCGTTCTGAAATACTTGTAAGATTACTTGAAAGTGTAGCATTGGTAAGACTTGTACAACTTTGAAACAGATTTGTTCCAATGCTTGTCACACTGTCAGGAATTGTAATCTCCGTCAGTTTGGTACAGTTGCTGAATACAGCACTTCCAATCGTTATCCCATTGTCTGGAATGGAAATTGCCATTAAACCAGTGCAATTTTGAAAAGCATTATTGCCAATACTTGTGATACTATCAGGGATTACAATATTTGTAAGACCAGTACATCCAGAGAAAACAGATTGCTGAATGCTTGTCACACCATTTGGAATATTAAAATTTGTTAGACCTGTGCAATTTTGAAAAGCATAGTTTCCAATGCTTGTAATCGTATCAGGAATTGTAATAGATACTAAATTTTTACAACCAAAAAAGCTAGAATCTCCAATTGCTGTCACGCTATTTGAGATACTAATCTCTGTTAAATTGGTACAATTACCAAATGCGTATTTTTTTATATTTGTCACACTGCCTAAAATTACAACAGATATAAGATTTCTGCAACTATAGAATGCACTTTCTGAAATTTCTGTAATACCAGAATTTTCGCTGATAATGATTTTATACAGATTTTTGGTATCAGAATCTAATGCATTTTTGGTATCTAAAATCGTATCAAAATATTGTATATCGCTTGTTTCTTGATAATTGTTATCAAGTTTTATCATAGCGATTTTTGTCATATCAAGAGATTTAGTTCTCTCCCAAACAAGTTGACTGCCAAGATATACTTTCTGCACTTCCTGATTGCCTAACATAATATTATCTGCCTGATTTAATATCATTTTTTATCACCTCGCTATTATTCTAATATGTTTAAACAATGACATAAAACGTCTTTTTATCTATTTTTGTTAAATTTTTTCAATTCACATGTTCGGACGTGAATGGAAAAACAAAAAAACAAAGTTTGAGGCAGAAGCAAAAAAAGAATTTTCCTGAAATGGTGGAGGCACATTATGAGCAGAATGAAGATTTTTTTATAAAGATGTGTTCAGACTCAGAAATGATAAAATTGGTTATCGGGTAGGTAATATTATTTATGAAAGATTAAGAAAGTAATTATTTCAAAATCCTAAAATAAAATCACTCCGTCATGCTTTGTATCTGACTGAGTAATTTTATAATTTTAATCCAAATACTTGTAAAATTCCTGATACTATGCTATAATAAAAATAAATCATATTGTATCTGAAAGAAGTATTAATTATTATTATCAAACAAATTCAAATCAAAAATGTATGTTTGATTAAGGGCATTATTTAAAATTTAAAATAGTATAATCAGAATAATGAATTTAATAAATAAAAGTGAGGTAAATTTATGAAAATAGCATTTATAGATACTGAAGTAAATCCTGAAGAACATAAAGCCTATGATTTTGGGGCAATTAATGAAAATTATAAAACAATTCATACAGGTTCTGCAAATGAATTTCAGGAATTTATATCTGATGTAACGTTTTTATGTGGCCATAATATCATTTCACATGATATAAAATATATTAAAATACCTGATGAAATTATTTGTATTGATACATTATATCTTTCACCCTTGGTATTTCCAAATAAGCCTTATCATTCGCTTTTAAAAGATGATAAATTACAAAGTGATGAATTAAATAATCCTTTGAATGATGCGATTAAGGCAATGCATTTATTCTATGACGAAATCAATGCCTTTCAAGAATTAGACGAAAGATTAAAATTTATATATTATATGCTTTTAAAAGAAAATAAATATTTTTCTGGATTTTTTTCATATATAAATTTAGATTTTTCAGATAAATTTTCTTCTGGCGATTTAAAAACAATGATTTTAGAGTTATTTTCAAATAAAATTTGTGAAAATGTGCCTATTATGCCATTAATAACAGAATCACCAGTAGAACTTGCATATTGTTTTGCATTATTATCTGCAACAGAAAAACATTCTTTAATTCCAAAATGGGTACTGATTAATTATCCGAAAGTGAATTATATTCTTAGAATATTAAGAAATACTTCTTGTGGCAATGAAAATTGCAATTACTGCCAATCAAGATTAAATCCGAAAAAATATCTTAATCAATATTTTGGATATCAAGATTTTAGAAACTATGGTGGCAAGCCTTTACAAGCAAATGCTATTAATTCTGCGATTCATCATGAATCATTGCTTGCAATATTTCCGACTGGCGGGGGAAAATCCCTTACATTTCAAATACCCGCACTAATGGCTGGTGAAACAGAACGTGCTTTAACAGTAGTTATATCGCCCTTGCAATCTTTAATGAAAGACCAAGTTGATAATTTAGAAAAAAAAGGCATTGCCGAAGCCGTAACAATTAATGGCTTATTAAGCCCTGTTGAAAGAGCAGAAGCAATTGAACGTGTAGAATCTGGTATAGCGTCTATTTTATATATTTCACCTGAATCATTGCGTTCTGTTACGATAGAAAGACTTTTTTTAGCAAGGCATATTGCCCGTTTTGTCATTGATGAAGCACATTGTTTTTCTGCATGGGGACAAGATTTTAGAGTAGATTATTTATATATTGGCGATTTTATCAGACAATTGCAAGAAAAAAAAGGCGATGGCTGTAAAATTCCTGTATCTTGTTTTACAGCAACAGCAAAACAAAAAGTAATTCAAGATATTAAAGCATATTTTAAAAATAAATTAGATATTGAACTTGCATTATTTGTGTCTCATGCATCAAGAACAAATCTTCGCTATGAAGTATTATATCAAGAAAAAGATAGTCAAAAATATGATACAATGCGTTCCCTGATTGAACAAAAAAATTGTCCTACGATTGTATATGTTTCAAGAACAAAACGTACACGAGAACTTGCAAAAAAATTAACTGATGACGGATTTAAAGCAAGGGCTTTTAATGGTAAAATGGAAAGTACCGAAAAAGAAGAAAATCAAGAAGCATTTATGAATGATAAAATTCAGATTATTGTTGCAACATCTGCTTTTGGAATGGGTGTTGATAAATCTAATGTAAAACTGGTGATTCATTATGATATTTCTGATTCTCTTGAAAATTATGTCCAAGAAGCTGGGCGTGCCGGTCGTAATGAGACATTAGAAGCAGAATGTTATATATTATTTAACCAAGAAGATTTGGACAAGCATTTTATATTACTAAATCAAACAAAACTTAATAAAAATGAAATACAGCAAGTTTGGAGAGCAGTAATAAATTTGACGAGAAAACGTTCGGAAGTATGTTGCTCTCCGCTAGAAATCGCAAGAAAAGCTGGTTGGGATGAAAGTGTTGTAGATATAGAAACAAGAGTGAAAACTGCTTTGCAAGCATTGGAAAATGCTGGCTATCTTAGAAGGGGAAAAAATGTTCCAAGAATTTATGCTACAAGTATTCTTGCAAAAAATATGACTGAAGCATCTGAATGGATTGATAAGTCTTTACGCATTACTAATGAACAAGAAAAAAAAGATGCCAAGCGAATTATTCACGCACTTATTTCTAGCAAAAATATTGCCAATGCTAGCAATGCTGACGCAGAATCCAGAATTGATTATCTTGCTGACCGTCTTGGAATTGAAAAAAGGAATATTATTCGTTCTGTGCAAATGATGAAAGAAGATGGCTTGCTTGCAGATGAAAAAGATTTAACAGCATATATTTTTAAAACAAATACGGAAAATAAATCACTTTCGATATTGAATAAGTTTCAGGCACTCGAAGAATTTATATTAGCATATATTTCCAAAGATAATTTTTGCATGAATTATAAAGAATTAAACGAGTCTGCTCTTGCAAAGGGTATAAAAAGTTCTATTCATGCAATTAAAACTTTATTTTATTATTGGACGATTCGTAGTTATATTCAGAAACAACAGGATTCTCTTACAAACCGAGTGATAATTGAACCAAAATTTGAAATTGAAATAATTATCAAGAAAAGAACAGCTAGTTATCAAATTGCAGAATTTATTATTCGCTATTTATTTCATCATAATAATTATAGTAGTTTTGATTTTGAAACAAAAGAGGAAGTACTTGTTGGATTTTCAATTCTTGAGATTTTAAATGCTTATCAAAAAAAATTTGCAACAACTATTTCTACAGATGAAATTGAAGAAGCATTATTATTTCTTTCTAAAATTAATGCTATTAAACTGGAGGGAGGTTTTTTAGTTTTATACAATGCGATGCACATAAAAAGACTTGAACTAAATGATAGAATTCAATATAAAAAAGATGATTATAAACAAATGGAAGCATTTTATAAACAGAGAATTGCACAAATTCATATTGTAGGAGAATATGCCAATATCATGATACAAGATAATTCTAAAGCAATTCAATTTGTGAATGATTATTTCCAAATGGATTATAAAAAATTTCTGTCTCGTTATTTTTCAGATGAACGGCGAAAGCAAATTGAAATAAATATTACCCCTGCAAAATATCATGAATTATTTCATACTTTGTCAGAAAGACAACTTCAAATTATTCATGATAACGAAAATCAACATATTGTTGTATCTGCAGGCCCAGGAAGTGGAAAAACAAAAGTGTTAGTTCATAAATTAGCGTCTTTGTTACTTCTGGAAGATGTAAAACACGAACAGCTACTTATGTTAACATTTTCAAGGGCTGCCGTAATGGAATTTAAACAAAGACTTCATAGATTAATTGGCAATGCGTCTAATTATGTCGAAATTAAGACATTTCATTCTTATTGTTTTGATATATTAGGAAAAATTGGAAATATTAAAGATTCCGATAGTATTGTAAAAGACGCAGGCAATTTAATTCGCAATGGTGAAGCCGATTTAGGAAAAATTACAAAAACTGTGTTAGTCATTGATGAAGCACAAGATATGGATGAAAATGAATTTCAATTAATAGAAGCTTTACTGGAAAAAAATGAAACGATGCGTATTATTGCAGTTGGTGATGATGACCAAAATATTTATCAATTCCGTGGCTCAGATTCTAAATATTTAAAATCATTGATTACTAATTATTATGCTGTGCAATATTCCTTGATTGATAATTATCGGAGCTGTCAAAATATTATTGCTTTTGCAAATGCATTTGTGAAAAGCATTTCCAACAGAATGAAAACAGAAAATATTTTACCTGTTTCTCATCAAGCTGGGGAAGTGAAATTAATTAAACATACTGGAATGCATATAGAAACAGCTATTGTGAATGATATTATGGCAACAAATCTTGTCGGGACAACTTGTATTTTGACTAATACTAACCGAGAAACTTTAATGATACTGGGACTTCTAAAACAGAAAAAGATTTCAGCTAAATTAATTCAGTCTAGTGATGAATTTGATATGTATCATATTATAGAAATTCAATATTTTTTAAGAGTATTAAAATCAGATAATATAGCACCTGTGATTAGTGATGAAAAATGGAATTATGCCATTGATAGGCTGAAAAGAATATATTCTGAAAGTGAATGTCTGCCTGTGATTCTTGAGGCACTTACTACATTTGCAATTACTAATGAAAAAAAATATTTTACTGATTTTATGATGTTCTTGCAGGAATCTAAAATAGAAGATTTTTATAAAAGTGAACAAGATATTATTACAATTTCAACTATGCATAAATCCAAGGGCAGAGAATTTGATAATGTATTTCTCATGCTGGATAATATAAATCTTGCGACTGATGAACAAAAAAGAAAACTTTATGTAGGCATTACAAGGGCAAAATCACTTTTACATATTCATTATACAGGTAATTTATTAGATTCGTTAAAAAATATAGCATGTTCTTATAAAACAGATTTAAAATCTTATCAAAAACCATCTGAATTAATTATGCAGTTATCACATAAAGATGTATTTTTAGATTTTTTTAAGGACAAACTAAGAACTATCCTAGGTTTGCGAAGTGGTATGCACCTTTGCGTCATTGCAAATACGCTGTGTTTATGTTCTCATGGAAATAAATTACCAGTATTGCAATTTTCATCAGCTTGTTATAAAAAAATTAAAGATATTATATCTGCTGGTTATAAGCTTTATGACGCAAAAATAAGATTTATTTGCACTTGGAAAGACGCTGCTATTATTTTACCTGATATTTATTTTAAATTATAAATAAGATGATAAATTTGTTAAGGCAACAGTCAAAATGTCAATTTATGCAGAAGATATTTTAGAAATACAGATATATAAACCCGTTATTGATGGACTAATTTAAACTACTAATTCAAACTATTAAAGAGTATGAACAAAAAAGAAACGCTCTGCTTCAAGAGCGTTCGGAAAAGAAAAAAATACTTTCTGATTGCAACAAAAATTGCTATATGATATATTCAATATTTTCCTCATGCTTCATATTGAATAATTCAAAAACTTTATCACGAACCTGCAAAAAATCTCCAGCGGTACGTTCTCTGTGGCTTCTAAGCGGAACAGTTAGAATGCTTTTGATTTTTCCAGGATTTGCTGTCATAATAACGATTCTGTCAGCAAGAAAAACAGCTTCTTCTATATCATGAGTAACTAAAATAATAGTTTTCTTTTCTTGTCGGGAGATAGTCAGAATATCGTCTTGTAATTTCATACGTGTGATAGCATCCAACGCTCCGAATGGTTCATCCATGAAAATAATATCAGGATTGACTGCTAAAGCCCTTGCAATTGAAACTCTCTGTTGCATTCCTCCTGAAAGCTGTCTTGGATGAGATTTTTTAAAATCAGAAAGTCCAACCATTTCTATATATTTATCAGCAATTTTATGCCGTTCTGATTTGGAAATTTTCTTTGCTTCCAGTCCAAGCTCTACATTTTTCTGAACACTTCGCCATGGCAATAATCCGTAATTCTGAAAAATAGTAACATTCTGTACAGAGGGTTCTCTGACTTCTTTGCCATTGATTTTAATACTTCCCTCTGTGACAGGCGAAAATCCTGCTATTGCATTTAATAACGTACTTTTTCCACAGCCTGACGGACCTAACAAGCAAATAAATTCACCTTTTTCTATTGACAGCGAAACATTTTCAAATGCCGTAAATTTTTCATTATTTTGCAAAAAAGTCTTGCATGCATTTTGAATTTCGATATATATCATGTAATATCTCCCCATGCATTCAAAATTTGTTTTTCAGCGATTTTTAGAAACATATCCAAAATTAAGCCAATTACACCAATGACAATAATATCTGCCAAAAGAATATCCGCACGAATATTATTTCTTGCGTCTATAATCAGATAGCCTAATCCTGACTGTGCGCCGACCATTTCGCCTGCAACAAGAAACACCCATGCTGTTCCCAATGCTAAATGAATGCCATTCGCAATCTGTGGAAATGATGCTGGAAAAATAATTTTCCACATTGCCTGTGGCTGACGAATACCAAAATTTTTAGCAACTTTTAAATAAATTGGGTCGATTCCATTAACTGCTGAAACAGTAGATAATAAAACTGGAAAAAATCCTGCAATAAAAATAATCACTATTGCTGGAATATCACCAATGCCGAACAAAAGCACAATAAATGGCATCCATGCCATAGGAGAAATTGGTCTTAATAACTGCACAGCAGGGTTAATATATTGAAATAGTTTAGGCAATCTGCCTAGAATTAATCCTAATAAAACGGCTGCGATAACAGCACTGACATAGCCAATTACAAACCGAAACATACTAGAACCGATATGTACAAATAATACACCACTAGAAATCATTTCTAACAAGGCTTGAAATGCCTGTAATGGTGACGGAAACAATGCATTATCAAAATTGCTAACAGAAAATGCAATCTGCCAAATAATTAATACTAGCAATATAGAAATCATAATATTTTTCAAATCCAGTAATTTCTTCATATAAATCATCTCCTCAAAATAATATCAATCATATCCGATTGCATACCGTCTGGAATATCTGTTACATTTATTTCTTTATATAACATTGCTCCACCATCTACAGTGAGATAATTTGCAATCCATTCTTCCTGTGGGAAATCTTTATAAACACTTATCACATTATCTTTTTCATGATTAAGATATCCTATTTTTTTGCCACAATCATTTTTGGACACCACACAAAATGGCTGATAAATTTTATCTTCCCAGATAATAGAATGCACTTCGCCATTATCGGAACTAGTCATATTAATTAAATTATTATTACATGCACAAAGCAATAGCATCAAACTTGCTATCAAAATAAATAAAATTTTTTTCATACTATCATATCACGCTTTATTACTCAAAATTAGTCTGTACGAAATCCGCATAACTTGGCGGATTGTCTGACAAGCCATAAGCTTTGACTTTTTCAGTTAGAATATTATAATTTTCTTCTGTAATATCAAGATTATCATAAGAAATCCATTGCAATGACAGCTCCAGAACATCATCTTCTTGATTTAAATATTTTTTGGCTGTTTCCATTGCTTTTTCTTTTGTTAAATTTTTACCTGCTTGTTTGTAACTCTCTACAAAAGATTTTGCTTCTTCTGTGCGAGTATTAATAAAATTTTCTGTTAAAACTAATCCACAGCATAAAGAATCTTCCCATAATTCTTCTGAAGAAAATAATACTTGCCCTGCATTGAGAGAAACAGCTTTTGCCCCAAATGGTTCTGCGACACAATAGCCGTCAATCTGTCCACTTGCCAAAGCAGAGGGCATTTCTGTTGGTGCAAGTTCCGTAATATTCACATCATCAATTGTCAAACCAACACTAGCCAATGCGTCATTTAATAAAATATGATGTGAAGATTGCCTATGTGGAATGGCAAGCGTTTTTCCTGTCAAATCTTCTGCTGATGAAATATCATTAGAAGTAATAATTACATTGCCGTCTTTATGTCCTAAGGCAACAGCTTTAATGCCAATTCCCTGTTCTTTGGATTTCATAGCAAGTTCAATTAATACAGATGCACCGTCAACACGTCCTGAATTCAATGCGTCCATAAGCTCCGTCCATGAACCATATTTGACAAGTTCTATATTCTCGCCTAATTCTTCGGCTGTTTCTAATACGGCAAGAGAATGCGTAATCGGCAAATATGCAATTTTTATTTTATCAGAATTTGTTGCCTTGTTATTGCAAGACGTTGACAAAATCGTCAACGCACCTGCAACTAACAAAGATGTAACCTGTTTTAATTTCATATATAAAAACCTCTTTTTTGTATTTTTTGCTAAGAATTAATCCCAACCTAATGCCTTTCTTTTCGCTTTCATATCATCTACAATTTTATTGCCCAATGCAACAGGGTCAGTATCTACATGCATAACAGAACCTAATAATTCTCTTGTACCGTTCTTTAGAAATTCTATTATATTCTGAGAACCATAAATTTGAGCTTCTACACAATGATAAGAATTAATTCCCATAAGACGGAATCCTAATGCAGCATCAATGCCTTTTTCATTGCCCCATTCTGGAGAAGAAAACGCAAACGGCATTTCATATAAATTTTTTCCAAGCACACCTGCAATGCCTGCAAAAATTCCTGATGAACGTGTATTATCAATACATTCACCGACATGCCATACTGGTGGCAAATCTGGTGTTAAAAAATCTCTTAAACTTTCTCCTGTTTTATCTAAAGCAGAAATATTACAATAGCCTAATTTCATTAACGGGAATGATGCACAGCCATTAGATAAAATTAAGACATTATTTTTTAATAAAACATCTGCTACATCAAGAATTGCTTTTTCATATAAAACTTTCGGATTATTACAACCTACCATGTTGACAATGCCTAAAATTTTACCAGTTTGAATTGCTTCTGCAAGAGGTTGCATGCTTCCGAATCTTTTATGCACATATTCAACAGAAAATCCAACTTCTGCTTCGACTTCATAAGGCGGAATATATACTGGAATGCCTTTTCTCTGTGCAAAGCTTTCAATCGCACGAATGACAATTTTTTCAGCAAGTGCCTTTGTTTCGGAAATATTAGAATGATAATGGTCATATTCATAGCGTTCAGCATTTGGCAATCTGGCAGAATCGCTTGTTGTCACAACAGTTGTTTTAAAACATTTTGCTACTTCCATAATAGATGGGAAAACATCTTGCACATCTGCAACCCATAAATCCAATGCACCTGTACCGAGAACTAATTCCGCAGAAACAGCATTTGACAACGGAATCACACCGCCATAGCGATACATTGCTGCTAATCCAGAACAACAAATCCCATAGAATCTAATGCCCTTTGCACCTTTGGATTTCGCAAGATTAATAAATTTTTCTTCCTGTCCAGTTTTGACAATCTGGCTAACTAGAGTAGGCAAATGTCCATGTACAGCAATATTCACATAGCCTTTTTTCAATGCCCCAATATTTACTTTAGAAGTAACTCTATCGCCAACACCAAATAAACTGTCTGTAGCAATATTTGCACCGACAACGCCCGAAAATGTAAATGCAAGGCCACATCTTAAAAATTGTTGCATAATACTTTTCCAATCTCCGTCAATGGCACAGCCTGTTTTATGATAGGCTTCAAATACTTCATGATAAGCACTAATTGGCAAAATATCAAGATTTTTCCAAACTTTTTGACGTTCTGGAGGTGCACAAGCAGTAATTGTTTGATATTCTTCTGGTTCTGTTCGTGATAAATCTGCTAACAAAACATTTGCTAAATCAACTGCAATTTCTTTTACAGTGCGATTTTCTGTAAGAATGCCAAAAGATTTTGCTGTTGCAATTATTTTTTGTTCTCCCATAATCGGGATATCTAATTTGCCTTCCGCTGCCCATTTCAGAGATAAAATGATTTCTCTTGCATGCATGCCATGTTGTGCGACACCTGCCGCAGCAGCTCTTAATAAATTTCTTGCAACAATTAAATCTGCATCAGCTCCACAGACCCCTTTAGGAGATTTTGCCGTAATGCGACAAGGACCCATGTTGCAAATTTTACAACAAATGCCAGCAAGCCCAAAATTGCACTGCGGTTTTTGTTTATCAAAACGGTCAAATGTTGTATCAATGCCAAGTTGTTCTGCACGCAAAAGCATTTCTCTTACAGCTGGGTCTGGCGTTTGGTCGATAACATCTTGCTTTGATGGAAACGTTTTTTTATATTCCGCAACAGCATTCATGTAATCACGAATAAATGCCTTAGGGTCATTCTCTAATTCGTCTTGGTGGTCTGCTTTCGCTACAATCGTAGGAATTCCATGCTTATCAAATCCAATCAATGCACGGTGCGAATGTATATGCGGTTTTTCATGATGATTATCATGATTATGATGATGTAAATTTTCGCTCATGGCTAAAATCTCCTTTAATTAATTTTTATTTATTAATTTTTATTTTTCAAAATATTTTTTTGATTATGAATAAATAATAATATTCTCCATGCAACTAATCCAAATGCGATTACAGAAATTCCTAGTAAACTATCATTTAGAATATTCTGCATAAATACAACAAAAAATTCTTCCTGTAATTCTATGTACTCAAAAATCATATCCACAAGCCACATCAAAGCCGCTCCCCAATACATAAAACATAATGTTGAAATTTTCAGTTTATCATTGGAAGCATTTTTATACCAGATAGCCGTGCAAATAATTGCTGAAATCATTGTAATAATTAATGTCATGTAGTTTCACCTGTCAAGTCTTTTTTGCAATTTTTGCGATTTTTTAAAATACCTGTTATTATCAGCATACCAATCCATGCAACAGTAACAATAATTGACATACTAACACCAACTGTTGCCATTTCATGCAGCATAGCATGTGTAGATTCTGGATTTTTTAAAGCCGTCAGAAATGGAAAAAATGGTTGTATTTCTCCATGCCATACATGTTCAAATGCAAGCAGAAATGAACCTCCCCATAACAACTTTGAAAGCCATTTCAGTTTTGTCGAAAAACGCACATTATCAGGTGCGATTTTTTCAGATTTATTTTCCTTCGATTCTAAAATACGTGTTGCAACAGAAGTCACGATTGCTTCTGCTACGGGTACAACAAAACAAGCCATAATAATTCCTCCGCATTTATATCGCCTATTTAAACTATAGGTTATATAGATATTATAAACCATTTTTTTTGATTTGTCAATAGCTTCCGTTATTTTTGGTAATTATATATATTATATTGCTAATTTAGCTTAAAAATATAGTATAAATAAAAAAATTACTTTGATTTTCTTTATCCGTAAAATAAAAATTCCTGCTATGTAATCTACAATGCAGGAATTTTTATTATTAACTAAATAATTTTATAATTTTCATTCACAATTTTTCCAAGGAATTGGATTTATGAATTAGCATAATAAATCAAAATTTATCTGAATTTTTCCAAACGATAGAGTTGTTCGTCATCTAATTCTGCTATTCCATTTTTATAATCATAACCCATTTTCCTGTAAAATTCTACTGCTGTAATTGATGAGGGAATTTCAATTCGCTTTGCCCTTAAAAAATAGTTATCTTGTTCAAGCGTTTCAATTATTTTCCGTCCTATTCCTTTCCCCTGATATTCAGGAAGAACAAATATTGTGAATAGACTACTTTCATCTTCTTTGCCCCAGTATGAGCCAATCGCACCACAGCCTATGATACTATTATCTTCACAAACCACATATAAATTTGTCCAATTTGAGCGTTCAATTAGTTTTTCCGCAGTTAGAAAGCTAATATCATTTTCGATGTAATCAACTGAATAATCTTTTATATTTGTTGTTCGCAAAGTTTTAGCAATCACATCAGCCAACTCTACAGAATCTTCATTTTTGAATCGTCTAATAATCATCTTAATACCTCCTGATATATAAATTAATGATTTTATTATATCATATTTTTTATAGATGTCAAGTCTTTTGTATATTTTTTCGTATTTCTTGTGCATTTATTTTAAGATATTTGTAATTTGATTGTTCTGCTAACTCTAAATAATCATTTAACTTCGGTGAATGAATTTGATACAGAACATGTAAAACCATAATTTTTTGATATTCATCTTCAAATGTACCAGCTTCAAATTTTTTTCTTTCCCAAAATGTAATTGCATATTGTTCTGCTTGTTCGGGGTAAATATAAGCTAATGATTTTAATGCTAATCTTTGTGTATATTCATCTTCTACTACCAAAAAATCATAAATTAATTCTTGTAAATTATCATTGCCCTTGTAATTGCTTAAATGCTCTGCAAACTGCCATTTTGCATTTGTATAATTTGTTTTTAAACTTTGCCGACACAATAAAGAAAACCATTCGTTATATTTTTCTAATTCTATCATAATACAGCTACCTTCATTATCTCTTGCAATCGCATATAATAAATCATCAATTACTTGTTTCGTTGCTTTTTTCACAGAATTATTTTTGATGAAATTTAACACAGATGAAATCATTTCATCATATGCATGACAACAACACCATTCGCCATTATCATTTTCTTCTGTGATTTCAGGATAATTTAATTTTGCCCATAATTTAAATGCATTGACTCTTATATGTAAATTATTTTCACTACAATCATGAAATTTATAAGCAGTTGGTCTAGGATTATCTGGAATATCTGCAATAGAACGAATCCTTGCTAAAGCTTTACAAAATTCATCAACAGAAGTTCTGTCATCTGCTCCGCACATAGTTTCCCATAGCGGACAGTTATTACAACTAATATCATATTCAATATAATCACATAACGATATAAAAGCTGAATATAGTTTTTTAATATCATCAACATTAAAATTTTTTTCCATTTTGTCTCACCTCAATTTTAATTTATAAATTAATACTCATCAAAATATTTTTGCAACTTATCAACAAATAAGCCAATATGAATACCATCTACAAATGAATGATGTGCTTGCACGGAAATAGGCATAAAATATTGATTATTTTTAAGATAATATTTTCCCCAATCAAATAAAGGTGTTGCATTATCTTTTTTACCAGAATTGGTATGTGAAATATGCGTATAACTAACCCAAGGCATAGGCGAACATTGAAATACATCATTTTTTAACGTACCAGTAAAATATTCTTTTTG
This sequence comes from Ruminococcus sp., assembly GCA_014799805.1. Lineage (GTDB taxonomy): Bacteria > Bacillota > Clostridia > Oscillospirales > Ruminococcaceae > UBA3855. The sequence continues at coordinate 14,300 of JAAVHJ010000023.1, read as the reverse complement.
TTCTGTTGCAATTTTAGTTGCTAATTTCACATAGTCTTGAATTGTATCTGTCATTGGAACATTAATAACTTTAAATAATTCTGTTTCAGGATTAAGATAAGTAAACGCAGTATCAATTTTATCAAAAAGAACAATTTTTCCGTCAAGAAATCGATATCTGAAATTTTCAATTTCATTGGCACATTTACAAATTGCATAGACAATAGCTATTGTAAAAGAAAAGCCTTGTTGTTTGATTTTTGATTTAAAATTCGTAATATCCGCCTCAAAAGTAACACAAAAACACGGTTCAACACTATTTCTAAAAATCATGCAATGCATAGCACGTTTCCAATTTTTTTCATCTATTACTTCATAATGATTTGCCATAAATTTATCCCTCCAGATTTTAAATTTTGTCATAAATTAATTGCGGTTCAGGTACAGGCATTTCAGAAATCACCATTGCAGAACGTAATCTTTGTTCCGCTTGTTCGCAAAGTGTTTCAGAACTTGCATGAATTTCACATAAAATATCATTTTTTCTGATTTCATCGCCGATTTTATGCAAGAAAATAACACCTGCACCAAAATCAATCCTTGGATTAGAAGCTGTTCTGCCAGCACCTAAAGTTAAACAAGCAAGTCCGACTTCTTCGCTATTAATAGATGCAAGATAGCCATTTTTATCGGCAAACATAATTTTACTGCATTTGGCATGTGGCAACCGTTCTGGATTATCTATAATAGATGCATCTCCACCTTGTGCTGTTATCATTTCAGCGAATTTTTCTAATGCTTTTCCTGATTCTAAAGCATGAAATGCTTTAAATTTACATTCCTGTAAATTTCCTGCCCCCGACAGCTCCAACATTTGTCCTGCTAATTCCAGCACTAATTCTGTTAAAGCATTATGTGTTTCAAATCTTAAAATAGAAATAGCCTCACGGACTTCTAAAGCATTTCCCACAGCAAAGCCTAAAGGTGCATTCATATCTGTGATTAAAGCCCTGCATTTCTTGCCATGTGCAGTACCAACTTGTAACATGCTTTTTGCTAATGCTTTTGCAGATTCAGGCGTTTTCATAAATGCACCGTTTCCATATTTGACATCTAATAATAAACAATCTGCACCCAAAGCTAATTTTTTACTCATAATACTAGCACAAATTAACGGAATACTGTCAACAGTTGCCGTTAAATTTCTTAAAGCATAAATTTTTTTATCTGCTGGTGTTAAATTACCACTTTGTGCAATAATACAGCAACCAATTTTTTGTACCTGCTTGAAAAAATCTTTTTTAGACAAATTCACCGAAAAATTAGGAATACTTTCTAATTTATCAATTGTACCGCCTGTAAATCCAAGTCCACGACCTGACATTTTGGGTACATAGCCTCCACATGAAGCAACAATTGGTGCAAGCATTAGCGTTGTTTTATCCCCAATACCGCCTGTGCTGTGCTTATCAATTGTAATTGCACCAATTGGCGATAAATCTAAGCATTCTCCTGAATCACGCATAGCAAGTGTCATATCTGCGGTTTCTTCTGGTGTAAGCCCTTGACAACGCACTGCCATAAGCCATGCAGACATCATATAATCTGGGATTTTATTATCTGTAAAATTCGTAATTAAAAATTGTATTTCTGATTTCGTAAGTTTTTCTTGTCTCACTGTTTTTTGAATCAAATCATAAACTTGCATAGTATCAGCTCCTGTGAAAAATAGATAAAATTTTTCTAAATTATAGCATAATTTTAGCAATTTGTCAAGAATAATATTCATTATTTTCTATCCTGATTTTAAATATAGTTTGTAGCAAATATTTTAAATTTTTTTAATGCTCTTTGCATAAAATAAGAAATTTTTCCCATTCTGTAAATAACGAAATTTACAGGAGGTTTTCTAATATGAGAAAATTAGAAACAGCAATGGCATTAGCATTAATCGCAAGTATTTTTATTGGAAATTTTGTGCATTTCTCCCAGAAATTAAAAAATTTACAACAAGATGTACTTAGATTGCATATTTTAGCAAATTCAGATTCTGAACAAGACCAGAATTTAAAATTACAAGTACGTGACGCTTTATTAGAACAATCTGAATTATTATTTGCAGGCTGTGAGAGTTTAGAAGACATGAAAACAAGAGCCGTTGAACAACAAGAAACAATTCAAAAAATTGCAAAACAAACATTAGAAAAACAAGGCTGTTATGATGATGTACAAGTACAATTAGTGAGCATGGAATTTGACACAAGGGAATATGAAAATTTTACTATGCCAGCAGGTGATTATGACGCTGTTAGGATTTTAATTGGCAACGCAGAGGGACATAATTGGTGGTGTGTGATGTATCCGCCGTTATGTTTACCTGTAGCGGAACCAGAAAATTATTTTGATGATGAAACAGTAGAATTATTAGAATATCCCCAACAATACGAAGTCAAATTTAAATGCGTGGAGCTGTGGGAAAAATTTACTAAAAAATTAAAATCATAAAAAACAGCCGTTTTTCAGTAAGAACTTGAAAAACGGCTATTATTATTTAAATTAATCAGCAATTAAACTTTGTCCAGTCATTTCTTTAGGTTGTGGCAATTCTAATAATTGTAGAATTGTTGGCGATAAATCAGCTAATACGCCGCCCTCACGGAGTTTATGCTGTCCTGCTCCAACTAAAATACATGGCACAGGATTTGTTGTATGTGCTGTGAACGGTGAACCGTCTGCTTCATACATTTTATCAGCGTTGCCGTGGTCTGCTGTAATTAAAGCACAACCGCCTTTGGCAAGAATTGCATCAACCATTTTGCCAACACAAGTGTCAACAGCTTCAACAGCTTGTACTGCTGCATCAAAAATACCTGTATGTCCTACCATGTCGCAGTTTGCATAATTTAAAATAATCACATCATATTTATCAGAATCAATTGCTTCTAAAACTGCATCTGTGACTTCATAAGCACTCATTTCTGGCTTCATATCAAAAGTTTCTACATCAGGAGATTTAATTAAAATTCTATCTTCGCCGTCAAATTGCTTTTCTTCACCGCCATTAAAGAAAAATGTAACATGTGCATATTTCTGTGTTTCAGCAATTCTGAGCTGTGTTTTATTTTGCTTTGCTAAATATTCGCCTAATGTCATCGTTAATTCTTCTGGAGGGAATGTCACTTCAACATTTGGCATAGTCGCATCATACTGTGCCATGCAAACAAAATGCGTTTTGAAAAAGCCATTTTTTCTGTCAAAGCCTTTGAACTCTTCATCAACAAAAGCTCTTGTAATTTGTCTTGCACGGTCAGGACGGAAATTGAAAAAGATAATACTATCATTTTCTTTTATCATGCCGTTTTTATCAATCACCGTTGGAAGCATAAATTCATCTGTAACACCGTTTGCATAGCTATTTTTAATTGCCTGTACAGGACAAGTTTCTTCGACACCTTTGCCATAAACTAAAGCAGAATATGCTTTTTCTACTCTGTCCCAAGCATTGTCTCTGTCCATTGCATAGAAACGACCTGCGATTGTTGCAATTTTACCAACGCCGATTTGATTTAATTTTTCTACAGCTTCTTGCATAAATTCACTTGCAGAAGAGGGTGGAACATCTCTGCCATCTAAAAATGCATGAATATACACTTTTTCAAGACCGAATTTTTTTGCCATTTCTGCAATGCCGTATAAATGCGTCATATGGCTATGCACACCACCTGGAGATAATAAGCCCATCACATGTAACGCAGAGTTATTTTTTTTCGCATTTTCCATAGAATGCACAAGTGCCGGATTTTCAAAAAAATCACCATCTTCAATAGATTTTGAAATTTTTACTAACATTTGATATACAATTCTTCCTGCACCAATATTCGTATGCCCCACTTCTGAATTGCCCATCTGACCATCTGGCAGACCAACACACAGACCAGAAGCACCAATAATTGTATTAGGTTCTTCTGCAAGATATTTATCTAAATTTGGTGTTTTTGCGGCAGCAATTGCATTGCCGTAAGAATCGGGATTATAGCCGAAACCGTCCATAATAATTAAAGCAACTGGTTTTTTTGCCATAATAATATATCAATCCTTTCTAATTTAATAATTATTTTAAATAATAGGGAGGCCTTTTAAAACCTCCCAAAATTTTTTTATTAGCCGTTTACTGCTGCTTGAACAATAATATTAAAATCTTCTGCTTTGAGAGATGCACCACCAATTAAACCACCGTCAATATTTGGTTTTGCTAATAATTCTGCAGCGTTGCCTGCATTCATAGAACCACCATATTGAATTGTAATTGCCTCAGCAGTTTCTGCATCATAAAGCTTTGCAAGTTCTGCACGGATAAATGCACAAACTTCCTCAGCTTGTTCTGGAGTTGCAGTCAAACCTGTGCCAATTGCCCAGACTGGTTCATAAGCAATGACAATATTCTTGACATCTTCTTTAGAAATACCCCATAAATCAAGTTTAATCTGACGTGCAATGACTTCCTCTGTAATGTTGCATTCACGTTCCCATTTTAACTCACCAACACAAACAATTGGCTTTAATCCAGCAGACAATGCAGCAATAGTTCTCTTATTTACAGTTTCGTCAGTTTCACCGAAATACTGTCTTCTTTCGCTGTGTCCGATGACAACATATGCTACACCAAGTTCTGTGAGCATATCCGCAGAAATTTCACCTGTATAGGCTCCAGACTTTTCAAAATGCACATTTTCTGCACCAATCTTGATATTAGAATTTTCAGTTACAGTCATTGCTGTTTCTAAATTTGTAAACGGTACACATGCAATGACTTCTACATTGCCCTCTGCATTTGCAACCAATGGCTTGATTGCTTCTAATAAAGCTTTTGCTTCTGGTCTGGTTTTATTCATTTTCCAGTTTCCAGCAATAATTGCCTTTCTTGTGCTTTTATTCAAAAAAATCACCTCAAAATTTAAAATTTAATTAAACACTAACGGCTTTGCCCTGTGGTGCACAACCGAATTGTTTTAGAATTTGTCCTGTTTCTACATCTGCTAATACAACTGCATGTTTGTAAGCGCCACACATGACTGTATAACGCTCCACAGCTTTTGTAAAATCATCAGCATCAAATTTTTCTGTATAGCAACTTGTAACAGTATCATTGATACTAGTATCAAATTCACTTTCTGTATAACAAAGAATATATTTATTCATAAAATTAACCTTTCATTTCATAATAAATATAATGCTGATTTTCCTGCTGAAAATTTATTATAACAGCAGGAATTTCAGACAAAAATTTTAAAAAACTTACTTTTCAGCGATAACAGCTACACCTGGTAATACTTTTCCTTCGAGATATTCCAGAGAAGCACCACCACCAGTGGAAATATGACTGATTTTATCTGCAAAGCCGAGTTTCTTTACAGCTGCTGCAGAATCGCCACCGCCTACAATCGTAGTTGCATCTGTTTCAGCAAGTGCTTGTGCAACTGCAATTGTACCTTTTGCAAGTGTTGGGTTTTCAAATACGCCCATTGGTCCATTCCAAACAACAGTTTTTGCAGTTTTTACAGCTTCTGCAAAGATTGCCTGTGTTTCTGTACCAATATCTAAGCCCATTTTGTCAGCAGGGATTTCATGAGAATTTACAACTTCTACAGCAATTTCTGCATCAATTGGATTTGGAAATTCACTTGCAACAGTGGTATCAACTGGCAATAATATTTTCTTGCCAAGAGATTCAGCCTTTGCAAGCATTTCTTTACAGTAATCCAGTTTTTCGTTGTCTACTAAAGAATTACCAATAGAACCGCCCTGTGCTTTAATAAACGTATATGCCATACCACCGCCAATAATCAGGGTATCGCATTTTTCAAGCAGATTAGAAATAACATTTAATTTATCTGCTACTTTTGCACCACCCAGAATTGCAACAAATGGGCGTACTGGCTCTTCAACAGCATTACCTAAATACTGAATTTCTTTTTGCATTAAATAGCCAACAGCTGTTTGTTCTACAAATTTTGTGACACCTGCTGTAGAAGCATGCGCTCTGTGTGCAGAACCAAAAGCGTCCATGACAAAAATCTGATTGTCAACCAATTCAGCCAATTCTTTGGAAAATTCTTCGCCGTTCTTGGTTTCTTCTGCACCTCTGAATCTGGTATTTTCCAGTACAACAATTTCACCGTCATTCATTTCAGCAACAGCTTTTTTTGCATTTTCGCCAACAACAGTATCATCTTTTGCAAATACAACTTTTGCAGATACTAATTCTGCCAATCTTGCAGCTGCTGGAGCGAGAGAGAATTTGTCTTCTGGACCGTTTTTCGGTTTACCCAGATGAGAACACAGAACAACTTTTGCTTCATTCTCAACAAGCTTGTTAATTGTTGGAAGTGCAGCTTGAATTCTGTTATCATCTGTGATAACGCCTTCTTTGAGTGGAACGTTAAAATCCACTCTGACAAGGACCTTTTTGCCCTTTACGTCAATGTCTTCTACAGTTACTTTGTTTAAACCTGCCATTGTTATGACATCCTTTCGTATAAATTTGCTGTTTTACAGCGTTTTGAATGCAGAGAGAATCCCTCTGCAAAGCTTACAAATATTATTATACTACATTCTAAAATATTTTGCAATAGGGATTTGAAAAAAATTTGTAAATTTTACCCAAATGGTACAGATTTTGCACTTGACAAAAATTAGTTTCTGTGTTATGATTAATCAAAAGAAAAGAAAAAATAATATTATTAATATTATTATTAAATTAATTAGGAGCTGAATAGCATGAATTTACCAAATGACCCTGCGATTTTAGTAAGTTATTTAAATACGCAATTACGGGATTTTTATCCATCTCTGGAAGAATTTTGCAAAACAAATGATTGTGATATGCAAGAAATTATGAATAAACTTGCTACAATAGGCTATATTTATGATGAAAAGCAGAACCGTTTCAGATAGAACTGCATATAATAAAAAGAAAAATAAATTATCACCAGAGCGAAAAAAATTTCATTTCTGTAAATTTTTGATTATCATTGCATTTTTATTTTATATCGCATGTGTTTTGTATCTAGTGTTTTTTGAAAGAATCATTCATGGTACAAATTCAAAATTTCATAAAGCGGTATTTGATAATATGCCTTATTGGCAAGCCGTAAAAAAATCAATTCAGTATAAGCCATTTTCAACAATTCGATATTTTTCATCATGGCTTGATAGAAGTAATCCCCTATTCCCCATTGCAATTATGAATTTAATGGGAAATTTAGCATTATTTTTCCCAATGGGATTTTTTCTGCCATATTTTCAGAAAAAACAAAGGAATCTTTTTTTATTTTTCTTCACAATGATAATTATGATTAGCTTGGTTGAAATGATTCAAGCATTGGCTTTAATTGGTAAATGTGATATTGATGATTTGCTATTGAATTTATTTGGTGCATTTGGTGGGTTTATTTGTTTTCAAATATTATATTTTCTAGTAAAATTTCTAAGAAAGCGAGTTATTTATGCAAGATTTAAAAAATAATGATAAAATTAAATTTGTCTGTGAATTGAAACATAATTGTTATCAACAAAAATTATATATTAATAATATCTTGCAAGAGAATAATAATAATTTAATTATTCAAAGTGCAGAGAAATTTTTGCAGGCATTTTCGCCAGAAGAAATCACAAGACAAATGTCCAGTCAATATAACGAAAATTTTGTGCTGGTATTCAGAACAACGGCACAGCAAATGCAAAGTTTTTGTGAATTAAATTTTCATTAAATTTTCACATAAAAGACTTGACAAATATTTGAAATTATGATAAACTTGTAGTATTCTAATATTTTATTATTTTTTATACATAGGAGGTTGTTTTTATGCCAGATGAAAGAAATTTTAGAGACAAACTTGCACAATTTGGTTCTGATGCAAGAGATAAAGCCGAAAAACTGAAAAGAAATGCAGTTGACAGCTCAAAGAAAATGGCTGAAAAAGTAAAATTGCAAAATACAATTCGTCATGCGGAAGCAAAATTAAATGAAATTTATCTTGCTATAGGCAAAAAATACGAAGAAATTTATGGGAGTAAAAATGCTCCGGAATTTGTAAATTTCATGGTTGAAATTGCAGATGTCAAAGCACAAATTGCAGCTGCAAAAGCAGAATTGAGCAATTTAGACAATGCGTCTGCCTGCCCAAACTGCAAAAAATATGTGATGGAACATCAAAAATTCTGTCCTTATTGTGGTACGAAATTAATTGAATCTGTAGACGGTGTTGTCATTGATAGCGATTCCGAATAATTAAAAAAATAGCTCCTTGCAGAAATAGCAGGGAGCTGTTTTTTTATAATGGCATGAAAAATATTATTTCAGGAAGAAATTTGCGAACGATAGCGATTTTTATAAGCTTGCCGTTTTTGCCAGATTGTGCTATCTATGAAACAATATGCTTTCCAGCAAAGCCAGATAAAATAGAAAACAGGATAAATTAAAAATAATAGCATTAAAAATAATAGCATAGCCGTATCAAAGCAAATGATTCTTGCAGAATTTTCCCAATACGGATATGTCACAGTTTCTGCAACAACAAAATTGCGAATATGTTTTAAATTCTCAAATCTTCCAGAAAGCGAATATCTGTCTGTATTTTGCAAAATAGTTATATTGCTTTCAGAATTTATTAATTCAGAAATGGTATTTTTTGCAAAATTTTTAACAGGATTTGGCAAGACAGCTTCATAACAGTCTATTTTTGTATCAGAAGATAATTCCTGATAGAATAAATAAGACATGTAAATTCTAGGCGTATCGCCATAAGCAGTTTGAGAAGCATAATTTGTTTCAGGTTTCACAACACCCGCAATGAAACAAGTTTTTTGTTGAATTGTCAGCTCCATGCCCGCAACTTGAGAAGAACCAAATAATTGCCATGCAAGCGTTGTATCTATGATAACTCTGTCATGCATGATATCAGAATCTTGAAAATAACTGCCGTCTGCAAGTTCTGGCATATGCATTGTGAAAAAATCCCCTCCGACAGCTGTTACAAGAGCTTTTGCAGAATTTTTGCGTGAACCAGTAATTTCAGTTTCTCCGCCCTGTGTACTATAGCAATCATACCAAAGTCTGGAAGAATCAGAACTGGCTTCCAATGATGCGGATTTTAAACTCTCTTCAATACTTTCATGTAAACTCTGAATATTACTTGTATTAAAATCTTCATCTTGTTTAAAAAATACGCTAACTTGTGCAAATTTTGTGTCTGAATTTCCCTGCCAACGTTCGCCTGCCTTTTGACTATCTAGCAAATTAGAAATATAATTGCTAATACAAGTTAATATAAATACTACAATCAAACAGAGTAAAGCACTAAAAAATCTAAAAATCTGTCGTTTTTGTAATTTTTTTTTCACAATTAATTATCCTCCATGCGTACTTGTGTACCAGCTGTCAAAGGTTTTTCAGAATTCGTAATTACAAAATCGGAGCTGTTCATATCACCCTGTACGGCAGAATTTACTTCATCATGTGCAAGTACAGTGACATCACAACGACTTGCATAATAGCGATTGCCCAAAGGCGTACTTTTGGCTTTCATGATTAACACAAATTTTCCGTCATTATCTTCCATAATCGCACTTGTAGGAACAACACAATCATAATTTTCACTGGAGCAAGCAATTGACAACGCAAGCGACTGACCAGAATCTACTTCACTACCTGTAATATCAAAAATTAATAATTTATTATCACTCTTTCCATTTTCTGTGTCAGGCTTAATTGCCGTTAATTTTGCTGTAATATCACTATGATATTGATTCATAATTTCAGCAGTTATACCTGCATGAACTTTTCTGGCTTGTTCAGCCGTAACAGAAAATTGTACCGTATAACCAGAATTTGTTAAACTTAGACTTGCAAGTGTGTCACCTTCCATGACAGTATCACCTGCAACACAAGTGATACTACTTACAATACCATCATTTTTGCTGGTAATTATCTGTGTTCCAATGTCTTTTTTTAATTTTTCTAATTCTGTTTTTTGCTGTTCAATTGCATTTTGTTGACTTTTTAATTCTAAATCATTTACTTTCTGGGATAAATCATCTTCTTGCTTTTTTTCAGCAAGCTGTAAAATCAAAGTCTGTAAATTACGTTCTTGTTGGGAAACTGCTTCTTGCAAACTAGTAATATCTGAACCAGCGTTTTGAGACTCCTGCATTTCATAAGCAGTTATCACAGATTGTGCGGATTCCAACTCTGCATTGACAGTATTTAAATCTGCTTGTATTAAGGCATTTACACCAGAAGAAGCAGATTGATAAGCTTTTTGTGCTTGTTCCTGTTCTGCTGTTGCTTGTGTGACAGCATCTTTTGCATTTTGTAAATCTGTTTCCTGTAATTTAATAGATTCTAATATTTTTTTTGCATTCTCTACGTCTTCGTTGGCATAACGCATGGTTTGTTCTGCATCTTCCATTGCACGTTGCATATCTGTCAGAGAATTCATAACAGGCATATTATTTTCTTCATTTTCTTCATCATCTGTGAATTTAGTAGACGGTATAGAATTTATGATACCAGATTCTTTGGCAGTTTCATAATCTGTTTTGGCTCTTTGATAAGCAATCTGTGCTTTTTCGGCTTCACGTTCTAAAGATAATATTGTTTGTTCTTGTTCCCCTGAGGAAACAGCAATATTTTTAGATTCTAAATTTTCCTGTGCAGATTCTAATTTTTTTGTAGCAATTTGCAAATTATTCTGTGCTGTTTGCAATTCGGCTAAATACTGTGACGGAACGCTGTCTAATTCACCAGAAGAAACGGCTAATAAATAATTATTTAAATCCTCTATTCTGGAAGAAAGTTCTTTTACTTTTGAATTAGCTTGCTGATAAGCAGAATCAGAAATACTAGACGTTTGATTTTTTGCCTGATTTAATTTCTGAATTGCGGATTGTAAATCCGCTCTTGCATTCGTAATTTCCTGATTTTCTGCTGTATAATCTGGTACAGCCGTTAATAATGCTTTTTGATAAGCAAGTTCTGCTTCTTGTAACGCATTTTCTGCATTTTTTATTTCTTCTTGATTTTCAGATGCATCAAGAACAAATAATTTATCTCCAGCTTTGACTTCATCTCCGACTTTGACAGAAACAGAAGTCACAACACGTGTACTGTCGGCTTTAATATCATAATTTTGATTTGCTGTCACAATGCCAGTGCCTCTGATTTTCTCTGTAATCACACCATAACTTGCATATTGTGCTGAAACAGTTGGCAAACTATAATTTAAAATACTACTTGAAAAAAATGTCAATAATAATAATATCATCAGGAAAATAATTAAAATAGTTTTAATTTTTTCTCTGCGTTTTGCACTTTTTGATTGTTCTTCCATAATAATATAAAACCTCCAGATAATAATTAACCTTTTACACCGCCAGAATAAGTAATGCCCTCTACAAGATATTCTTCACCATATAGAAATAATAGCAATGCTGGAATCATATACACAACAGCAACTGCAAAAGCAAGTCCTACATCACCAGTATTAATCTGTGATAAAAATACAGATAATGGATATTGGTCTTGATTATCTAGCAAAATTAAAGGCTGTTCCACCATGTTCCAATAATCAATAAATACTAGTAATCCAACAGAAAGCATAGCACTTCTGCATAATGGCAGGCAGATATATAAGAAAATTTGAAATTCTCCTGCACCGTCAAGCCGTGCAGCTTCAAAATAAGCATTCGGAATTCTACGCATAATTTTTGTTAATAAATATACGCTGAACGGCGAAAAAACAGCAGGTAAGATAATTGCCCATCTTGTACCGAAAATTCCTAAAAATTCAGAAACTAACCGATTCGGGACAAGTGTTACTTGATATGGCATTAACATGAGAATAATATAAACAAAAAATATAATTTCCCGAATTTTTCCTCTGTATCTTGAAAAACCATATGCTGTAATACTTGCCAATAATACCTGAAATACTGTAATTGGCACAACAAGTATCACAGAATTCCAGAATTTTAATAAATAATCTGGACTTTTGAATAATACAGATAAATATTGCTGAATGCTGACTGAATCAGGAATAAATTTTAAATTTAAATTCTCTGAAATATAAGTTTTTTTATCAGCAGATGCACTTTCTATCATAGCCCCATAATTGGCGTTAATTTCTTTTTCTGTCATGAAAGAATTTGTAATTGTCAGCACAGTTGGCAAAATAAATAATATCGCTGCTAGAAAAGCAATCAAAAATAATAAACCAGTTATAAAATGCTTTTTAAATTTACTGCTCATTCTTCTACGTCCTCTCCATATTTGCGTTCTATTAAATATAAAATGCCAATGATAATTATCATGACAATAGATAATAATACTGCCGCACTGGATAATTTTTGATAGTCCGTTGACTGAAATGTATTATTCATGAAATGTTGCAATAAATACATGCTTTCATGTGGATAAGGACCTGCTAGTAAATATACTTCACGGAACATTTTAAAAGAGCTGATAATAGATAAAATCGTCACAAATAAAATCGTAGGCGATAAATATCTTAATTTAATATGCAAGAATTTATAAAATTCCCCTGCTCCCTCTAATTCTGCTACTTCCAATATATCTGTTGGAATTCCAGCAATAGCTGACATAAATAATATCATATTATAGCCTAATGTTTTCCAAAGAAACATAATTGTCAGAATGAAATATGACCAGTTTGACTTCAGCCAGTCAATAGGTTCAGCTCCAAATAATCCAGTGATTTGATTTAAAGTGCCGTGATAATGAAAAATAACTTGCCATACTAGCACAACAGATGCAATCGGTACCATTAAAGGACATAAAAAACAAGATTTTATCCAGCTTTTACACGGAATTTTTGCATTCAATCCAAATGCCATTACTAATGATAATATCACAGATAATGGTACGGCAATTGCTGAAAAAATAGCCGTATTTTTGGACGCTCGCAAAAATGAGTCATTTTTAAGTAATTTTCTGAAATTTTCTAACCCTACAAAATTGGAAAATGCCAGATTATCTAATACAGAATAATACATGACAACACAGAATGGGATAATAAAAAATATTAGTACTCCGATTAAGCTAGGTATCAGCCAACCCCATTGGCTTAGAGCGTTTAGTATTTTTTTACGAACTTGCAAATAACATCACCTCATAAAAATTTTAATCTTTTATTTTTTTACTGTACTATTCATAATAGCACAGGCATTTATATTTGTCAATAGTCTTTTGAAATCTTAACTGAATCTTAAACTTATATTACATAAGTTCCTACTAATAAAACACTTTTCACACATAAAATATGACAAAAATTCTTTTGAAATTGAGATTTCAGCATATTGCATAAATTTTAGATAAAATTTAGCATTATTTTTTACCAAAAATCTTATTGACAAATTTGTTGTTTTATGCTAAAATAAATACTGTACTAAATAAGCCGCTGTGGTGGAATAGGCAGACACAAGGGACTTAAAATCCCTCGGAGTAAAATCCGTACCGGTTCAAGTCCGGTCAGCGGCATGGTGACAGCACCCGACGATTTTTAAAATTGTTGGGTGTATTTTTTTAATTAAATTTAAAAAACAGGTGATGGCTCTTGAAATTATTATTTGCAAAAAGAAAAACAATTATCATATTAAGTGTAATTCTTGGAATCATAATAGTATGCTTTATGGTTTTTTGGGGAATCAAAAAATATCATAAAAGCGAAGAAGAAAGTTCTTTTTTTAGTTGGTCTACTGGAGATTGCAACGGTGCTTACACAATATCTGGCATGCGTACAAAATATGCTATTGATACTTTAACAAAAGCAAAAGTCTATCCAATTGATTCGCTCGATAATAGTGAATATTTTGGCTTAAAATATCCAATACAATCAGAAAATATTGTTTACTATACAACAACTAGCGTAAAAACAGGAAAAAATTGTATCATTGCAAAGACAAATCAAGAACCAGATTGGACAGTTTTTACAGATGAAAAAAATGGAGTTGAAAATAAATACTATAGAAAAAATAACGATTGGAATTTCATTCTTTCACAAGATGGTGAAATAACATACAAGTGTATCAAAGACAATAAGCTTTACTATGTACTAAAGCATAATAGCTCTAATGACATTCATTGTTTTGATTTACAGGATAAAACAGACGAGATAATTATTACTAATATTCATGAAAAAGCCAGCTTTGATGTGAATACGGACGGAAGTATTCTCTATGTAACAGAAAATAATCAAATTATATTGCATAATATAGAAAATCAAGAAAATTATCTCGGCATAGGT